>NZ_JBWKRC010000010.1:0-225442 GCF_059419085.1 Mesorhizobium sp. GW821-FHT07A06 | reverse complement strand
AGCCGTAACCGGAACGCTCGCCTGATATCTGCTCCCGGCGCTTCAGGCTGTATTGCTACAAACAACGTGACAGCGCCGCCGGGGCGCGTACCAATATGAGTTCGACCGTATGGCCGGCGGCATTCCACAGCAGCAGGGCGTTGCCTACATGCAGGAGTTAGTTCCGGTGATGAAGGCGCTCTGGAAGGGCGACACCAGCCATAGTGGTAAGTACTGGTCGTTCCCGGAAGCCACGGCTACTCCGAAGCCGAAACAGAGTGAAATTCCGATCTGGATTGCGGCGCGCGACCCAGGAACGTACAACTGGGCGATCGCAAACGGACTTAACATCCATTGCTGGCCAATTACGCGCCCATTCAGCGAACTCGAAAGCTATCGCCAGCGCTACGATGATGCGCTCGCGATGAGTCCGCAGCCGCGCAAGCCGCGTTTCATGGCTATGCGCCATGCACATGTCTACGAAAAAGACGATGGCTGGCGCGTCGCGGTGGACGCAGTTATCAAGCGCAACGGCCTGTTCGAAAATCTTTTCCGCAACGCCGGCGGCGTCAAGAACGGCTTCCCAGAAAACATCAACATCTTCAACCTACAGCATAGCGGCGAGTTTTCCGATGCGAGCCTCCGCGAGAACCTGGCCTTCGGGAAGCCGGACGAAGTGGTCGAGAAGTTGAGGAGGCCCTCGGCGTCGACAACTTCTGTTACTACGCCGGATTTGGCCTGCCCTACGCTGAGCAGAAGCGGTCGCTCGAACTATTCGGCCGCGAAGTCATGCCAGCATTTGCCCGCGCCCATCAGGCGGTAGCTGAGACGGCATGATCATCGAGCATCGCACTTACCGTTTAAAGGTCGGCGCTACCGCGGCCTACCTCAAGCATGTTGGCGACGAGGGGATAGTCATTCAGAAGCGCCATCTGCAGAATCTGGTCGGCTACTTCACAAGCGACGTCGGACCACTCAATCAGATCATTCATATCTGGGCATTCGAGAGCTTTGATGATCGCGATCGCAAGCGGGCATCCCTGGCTCAGGATCCTGAATGGATCGCATTTGCCCCCAAGATCCAGATCCTCATTGAGGAAATGGAGTGTCGGATTCTCAGGCCGACGTCGTTCTCACCGCAATGGAAAGCCAATCGGTAACAGTTCGCAGAATTCTAAACAAACAAGACAAGGGGAACCTCAAATGATCAATCGCAGACACTTTCTAGAGGCCAGCGCCGGCGTGGCCATTGCCGCGGGCATGGCGCCGTGGTCTGGGGCCCTTGCTGCAAATGACAAAGTGACTTTCGTAAGTTGGGGCGGCAGTACCCAAGACGCTCAGACTGAGGCCTGGGCCAAGCCCTTCACAGCCGCCAGCAACGTATCCGTGGTTCAGGATGGCCCGACGGACTACGGCAAGCTGAAGGCCATGATCGAGAGCGGCAATGTCATGTGGGACGTGGTCGATGTCGAAGGCTACTACGCCTACAAATTCGCCAAGCTCGGCCTTCTCGAGCCGATCGACTTCTCCGTCGTGAAGCGGGGCGACCTCGATCCTCGGCTCTCGTTTGATCATGGCGTCGGAAGCTTCATGTCTTCCTATGTGCTTGCCTACAATAAGGACTTCGTCAAAGGCGAACTGACCAGCTGGGCCGACTTGTTCGACCTGAAAAAATTTCCGGGAAAACGCGCCGTATATAAGTGGGCAGGGATCGGCGCCTTGGAGATGGCACTGCTTGCCGATGGCGTTCCCCCAGCTGATCTGTATCCGCTCAATCTCGACCGCGCTTTCGCGAAGCTCGATACAATCAAGGCCAATATCATCTGGTGGGGCTCCGGAGCTCAGTCGCAGCAGCTTATCGCGTCCGGAGAAGCACCGATCGGCATGTTCTGGAACGGACGCATCTATGTCATGCAAAAGCAGGGGATGGACTCGATCGTCGTCTCCTGGAAGCAGAACATTCCGGGTCCCGACATCCTCGTTGTGCCAAAAGGCGCGCCCAACAAGGAAGCCGCTATGAAATTTCTCGCCACTGCGGCGAGTGCAGAGGGTCAGGCCGCCTTCTCGAACCTATCGGCCTACGCTCCGACCAATAAGGCGGCAATCCCGCTGCTGAAGCCGGAAATTCTTCCTTTCATGCCGTTCACGCATGCCGGCGAAGAGGTGCCACTTGGGCTCGATTATTGGTCCGATCACATCGATGAGATTAGTGAGCGCTGGTACGCATGGCAATCGGCTTAGCCTCGGGCGTCCCAACGGGAGATTTCAGAGGTACAACATGAACCGTCGAGATTTTTTCTTCAGCGTGGGCGCAGGCACGGCGGCCCTGCCGCTTGCCTCAGCTCTTGCGATTGTCGTCAGCACGCGCAAAGCGGCTGCCAAAGGCGGCCTGACATTCGTCAGTTGGGGAGGTAGCACCCAAGATGCGCAGACCTCCGCCTGGACCGATCCGTTTGTAAAAGCGAGCGGACTTGCCGTTATTCAGGACGGGCCGACTGATTATGGCAAACTACGCGCCATGGTTGAGAGCGGCAACGTCACTTGGGACGTCGTCGACGTGCAGGCGACCGCAGCTTACCAGCTCGCGGCGGAAGGTCTTCTCGAGCCGATCGACTACACCGTCGTGCCGCGAGACAAACTCGATCCCCGATTCAGCTTTGACTATGGTGTCGGCAGTTTTTCCTCGTCCTATGTCCTTGGCTACAACAAGGCGGCGGTCGGTGACCACAAGCCGCTGGGCTGGGCCGATCTATTCGACACTAAGATGTTCCCCGGCAAGAGGACCTTCTATAAATGGGTTAACACCGCGGCCTTCGAGATTGCGCTGCTGGCTGACGGCATTCCCGCTGACAAACTGTATCCGCTCGATTTTGATCGCGCGTTCGCCAAGCTCGATACCATCAAGAAAGACATCCTGTGGTGGAGTTCCGGGGCCCAATCCCAACAGTTGATTGCGTCCGGCGAAGCAGCCATGGGTATGTTTTGGAACGGGCGCCTCTACAGCATGATGAAGGAAGGCGCCGATATGGTCGAGATGGTCTGGGCGCAGGCGACACCTGGCGTGGACATGCTTGTTGTGCCGAAGGGGTCTAAGAACAAAGAAGCCGCGATGCGGTTCCTGGCCTTCGCATCGGCCGCCAAGCCGCAGGCGGATTTCGCCAACCTCACCGCCTACTCGCCGATCAATCCCGAAGCCAACTCACTGCTTGACCCGGCAATGCTGCCTCACATGCCTTTCCAGCATCAGTCCAGCCAGATCGCACCAGACTTCAACTACTGGGCCAAGGAACTGCCGGAAATCAGCAAGCGCTGGTATGCGTGGCAGACCGCATAGCATTACTGTGGGGGATCAAACGTGATGAAAACCAACTCGATCACGCTGTTTGACGCCCCGCCCAGGTGGGACGTGGTAGAACTGAAGCGCACGCTCGGGACATTCGTCACCGGCGTGACCGTGGTGACAACGATCGACAAATCAGGAAACCCGCGTGGCATGACGGCGAACTCCTTCACGTCAGTCTCGCTGGATCCGCCGCTCGTGTTGGTCTGCATCGCGAATAGTTCGTCGAACTGCGCCTCTTTCCGAGACGCCAGTGGCTTCGCCATCAATATACTGGCTGACGCGCAGAATGACGTTGCCACGCGGTTTGCGAGCCGCATGGATAACAGGTTCCTCGGCATCGAATGGACCGGGCGCACGACGGGCTCGCCGATTCTCACCGAGGCCGCGGCGTGGCTCGACTGCTCGCGCCATGAGGTCCTTGAGATGGGCGATCACATCATACTCGTAGGCCATGTCGAGGCCTTCGAACGCCAACCGCAAATGCGTCCGTTGGCCTACGTCCAAGGCAACTTCATTTCCTTCGCTCTGATGGAAAGGGAAATGCAGCGCCTCAGCGAGCAAACGCGCGTCGCCGCCATCGTCGAGGTGGAGGGCAAGGTGGTGCTATTTCGCTCTGCCGGCAGATGGGGATTGGGGTTCCAAGCCACGACCGAGGCGCTGAGCCATGCCGAGTCCGTCAATCTCAGCTACGCGCCCTATGGCGGCAAGGTGGAACTGTCGTTCCTCTACTCGGTCTACCGTACGTCGGACCGGCGCCAAACCCATCTTATTTACCGCGGCGAGCTTGCCGACAACGCCCTCTCGCTTAGCCCGGGCATCGGTCTTTTCGCCGAGCAGGATATGCCTTGGGACCAGATTGATCGCGCCGACACGCGCATTGCCCTGCAGAGATACTTTGCTGAGCGCAAGCAAGGGCGTTTCGGCATCTACGTGCATGACGAAGCTGGCGGACAGGTGTCCCTCCTATCGACCGAGCCTACACGCTGGGCGTCGCAGGAGCTATAACCGGATGAGCGCAGCAGATATCGTGCCATCCAAGGTCCGGCGAGCGAAGCCTAGAGGATATGCTAGATTGTCGGTACGCGGACTTCAGAACAGCTGGATCACCGCCCTTCCTGCGGCGATCCTGCTTGGCCTGTTCTTCGTGCTGCCGCTGTCCCTTCTCCTCTGGATTAGCATTAGCACGCCAGAGTTTGGAATGGGCAACTACAAGGAGATCCTTCAAGACAGCACTTTTTATCGCATCCTGCGCAACACCTTCGTCGTTTCGGGGCTTGTGGTCGCGGTCACCATGGTGATCGGCTATCCGGTGGCGTGGCTGCTAACCATCCTGCCGCGCGGCGCGAAGAAGTGGCTGCTGTCCATAATTCTATTGTCGATGTGGACGAACCTGCTAGCTCGCACCTACGCCTGGATGGTGCTGCTGCAGAGCACGGGCGTGATCAATCGCGGGCTGATGTATCTTGGAATAATCGACTCGCCGCTGCCGCTTATGAATAACTTGGTGGGCGTCACGATCGGCATGACCTACATAATGCTGCCGTTCGTGGTGTTGCCCATACATGCCACGCTGTCGTCGATCGAGCCCGCTATCATGCAGGCCGCCTCGATCTGTGGCGCGCGTCCGTCGCAAGTATTTTTCCGTGTCCTGCTGCCTCTGTCGCTGCCGGGGATCGGAGCGGCAGGGCTGATGGTGTTCGTCATGTCGCTCGGCTACTACGTGACACCCGCCTTGCTGGGCAGCACCTCGAACATGATGTTGGCAGAAATGGTTGCCGAGCAAATGTTGTCACTGCTCAACTGGGGCATGGGCAGCGCCGCTGCCTTTGTGCTGCTAGCAATCACGCTTGTTCTCTATGCCATTTTCCTGCGGTATTTCGGCCTCAAGGCGATGAGGTAACCCATGCTGCTCACATTGAGTCAAATGGGATGGGGACGCTACATCCTGTACTTGATCGGGATAGTCACAGTGCTGTTCCTGGCGCTTCCGATGGTCGCAATAGCGGCCCTATCTTTCGGTTCATCTCAGTGGATGCAATTCCCGCCTCCGGCCTGGACGACGCGGTGGTACGAGGAGTTCCTCGCCGACCCGCGCTGGCTGCATGCGTTTGTCACCAGCGCTCGGATCGCAGTGGTGGTGACGGTGCTGTCGGTGGCACTGGGGCTTCTCGCTTCACTCGCTCTGGTGCGCGGAACGTTCCGCGGCCGCGCGGTGTTCAGCTCGCTTTTTATCACGCCGATGATCGTTCCCGTAGTCATCACTGCAGTGTCCCTTTACATCGTATTCCTTCGCGTCGGCCTCAACGGCACGTTCGCCGGCTTCGTGATCGGGCATCTTATACTGGCCCTGCCGTTCTCAGTGATATGCATTACCAACTCGCTACGAAGCTTCGATGATTCGATCGAGAGAGCGGCGATCATCTGTGGCGCGACTCCGTTCACAGCCATCCGTCGGGTGACCATCCCGTCCATCCGGTCCGGATTGCTTGCGGGCGCGGTATTCTCGTTCCTGATTTCTTGGGATGAAGTGGTCATGAGCATTTTCTTAGCGAGCCCCGAGCTCAAGACGCTTCCAGTGATGATCTGGACGTCGCTCCACCAAGATCTGTCACCGGTCGTTGCCGCCGTTTCCACGGTCCTGATCGGGATCACTCTAGTGATCATTGTCACGATGGCGTTGCTTCAGAAGGACCGAGCTTGATGACTGCGCACGCGGATTACGTCCACATCGACAGGCTCAGCAAACACTATGGCAGCGTTGTCGCCATACATAAAGTTTCGCTCACTATAGAGCGTGGAGAATTTATTACTTTCCTGGGGCCAAGCGGGTCAGGCAAGACCACGACGCTGTCAATATTGGCCGGATTCACGGAACAGACTGAAGGCGAAATCTTCGTCGAGGGGCGGCCGCTCACCTCCGTTGCGCCTCACAGGCGTAACATTGGAATGGTTTTCCAACGCTATACGCTTTTCCCGCATATGAGCGTGGCCGAGAACGTCGCTTTCCCGCTGTCGGTACGCGGCATGAACAAGATTGACGCGCGGGCTGCCGTTAGCCGAGCCTTGGCGATGGTTCGTCTCAGCGACCTGGCCTCGCGCCGTCCGGCCGACCTATCCGGAGGTCAGCAGCAACGCGTCGCACTCGCCCGCGCACTAGTCTACCAGCCTCGCATCCTTCTTATGGACGAGCCGCTCAGCGCTCTCGACAAGAAGCTGCGCGAGGAGATCCAAATCGAGTTGCGCCAATTGCACCATGAGCTCGATGTGACGATTGTCTACGTAACTCACGATCAGGAGGAAGCGCTGCGCCTCAGCGATCGCATCGCCGTCTTTGACCGGGGCGGCATCGTTCAAGTTGGGGCTGGGGAAGAGCTGTATGAATCCCCGGGTTCAGAATTCGTCGCGGGGTTCATAGGTAGTTCGAATTTCCTCAATGGCGAAGTGGCGGGGACCGAATCCGGCCGCGTTGCCATCCGGATCCCGGGAGGCAGGACGTTCGTCTCTGACCGCGCGACGGCTACGATGAAGAATGGCTCTGGCGTGCGCGTCATGGTGAGACCCGAGCGCCTCGCCCTGTCACGTGCCACTGCTGGCGAAGGGGAGAACTCGATCCGCGGCAGAATTGCCGATGCCACCTATCTCGGCGACGTCATCCACTATGAGGTCGAGACCGGTTCGGGCCACCGATTATCATCGCGGACTAACTCCAGCGGCGCATTTGAGAAATTTGAGCCGGGCGCCGAGGTTACCATGACGCTGGCACCCAGCGACCTGCACGTGTTTCCCATCGGGAATGGATGATGCAGAAAAATAGCAACATAGCTTTGGCGGCGCATGGCGCCGGCTTCGTGACTTTGGGTGATGGCCGCGCCGTTTGCCGCTTGGGGCTGGGCACGATGCGCCTGACGGGCCCTGGCATCTGGGGATCGCCTGTAAGTCGAACCGAGGCGGTGCGGGTGCTGCGCACGGCGGTCGAAATCGGCATCCAACTGATAGACACGGCTGATTCCTACGGTCCAGAGATTGCCGAGGAACTCATCGCAGAAGCCCTGTTCCCTTATCCCAACGAACTGGTGATCACCACAAAGGGCGGCTATCAGCGTCCCGGTCCTGACCGGTGGACAGTAGACGGCCGGCCGGCCCACCTTGCGGCCGCGTGCGAAGCAAGCCTGAGGCGTCTCAAGCTCGACCGACATCCTCTCTATCAGCTGCACGCTGTCGATCCCGCCGTTCCGTTTGCGGAGTCAATTGGTGCCTTGATCGACCTACAGGCGCAGGGAAAGATCCAGAGGATCGGCGTGTCCAACGTTGACCATGCGCAGTTAGTCGCGGCTTGTGGCATGACCCAGATCGCCTCAGTTCAAAACCGGTTCAATCGCGAAGACCTGAGCTCCGAGCCGATCCTCGCAGAATGTGAGCATCGCGGAATCGTATTCATGCCCTATAGCCCACTCCAGGATGGCAAGGCGGCGCAGGGCCGGGTCGCCAGCGCCGGGAACGCAACGGGCAAGCGTCGAAGCCCTGTCCAGGAAACGATCAACTGGTTGCTGGCTCGATCACCTGTGATGCTGCCGATCCCCGGTACGTCTTCGGCTCAACATTTGATCGAGAACGTCGCTGCTGTCGCCCCGGGCAACCAGGAAAAGACAAGGCAATAGGCCTTAGTATTAGGATTCTGCATGCCATGGACAAGATAAGAGAAGACACACAGCACGTATCGACCTCGATGCGCAGCTATCCGGTGTTCATCGACGGCAAGTGGCACGACCTACCGCAGCGGCCCCGCATCGTTTCATTCAATCCGGCGACCGCCGAACCTTGGTATTCGATTCCCGAATGCGCCGAGGAGGACGTCGACGAGGCGGTGAAGGCCGCCCACAGGGCGTTCTCCTACGGAGCCTGGCCGGCCATGTCGCCCAAGGAGCGAGGCAAGCTGGTTTGCCGGATCGCCGATGTCGTAGCCGAAAACGCGACCACCCTTGCCGAGGTCGAATCGATTGATTGTGGCAAGGTGATTTCCGAGACACGACGCTTCGTGCAGGTCTGTGCTGACTATTTGCGCTTTTTCGGCGAATTGGCGGACAAGATCACCGGTGATACGTTCGTGCCCCCGCATCCCGGCATTGTAGCCATGACGAGAAGGGTACCGGTCGGTGTTGTTGCGGCCATCGTACCCTGGAACAATCCCCTTTGGCTGCTCTCGCTGAAGCTCGGGCCGGCGCTTGCCGCGGGTAATACGTTGGTGATCAAGCCATCGGAAATTTGCGCGGCACCGGTGATTGAATTCTTGCGTTGCGTCACGCAGGCCATCGACATACCCCAGGGCGTTGTAAATTTGGTAACCGGTTCAGGAGAGCCTTGCGGCCGGGCGCTTACTTCGCATCCACTGGTGACGAAGATAGCGTTTACTGGAGGCCCAGAGACCGCACGTCATATCGTTCGCAATTCGGCAAAAAATCTCGCCGAAGTCACGCTCGAACTGGGCGGCAAATCACCGGCTTTGGTCTTCGAAGACGCCGACCTCGACAACGCGGTCGCCAGCATCACCAGCGGCGTTTTTCTAGGTTCCGCTGGCCAGAGCTGCGTCGCTGCTTCGAGAGCGCTCGTCCACCGCTCGATCTATCCCGAATTCATCCGGCGGATCGGCAAGGCCGCTGAAGAATTGCGGGTGGGGGATCCGCTCGATCCGGAGGCCGAACTCGGGCCGCTCGCTACAGAGCAGCAACTTCTTCGCATTGAGAGGGCTGTGGCCGCTGCCTTGCAGCGCGGCGGACGCCTGATCACCGGTGGCAACCGGCTCGCAGAGCGCGCCGGTTGGTTCTTTTCGCCGACTGTTATCGAATTGCCGTCCAACTCGGACGAACTGGCGCAAACCGAACTGTTTGGCCCGGTGCTTGCCGTACTGCCCTTCGACGACGAAGGCGAGGCGCTGCGCCTGGCGAACGACACGCGCTTCGGCTTAGCGGCGGGTGTGTTCACTCGAGACGTCGGCCGCGTCCACCGGCTGACCGGCAGCCTGCGTGCCGGGATCCAGTTCGTAAACTGCTACCGAATGGGTGCTCCCATGGGCCCGATCGGCGGTTTCGGCGATAGCGGCAAAGGCCGCGAAGGCGGCGTCGACGCGGTGAAGGAATTCACGAAGTCGGTGACCATCTGGATCAACACCAAGGTCTGAATAACCAACCAAAATTACCACCTGTTGAGGCTTGGAGTCCGCATGCAGCCTTCCATACGCAAAATCGTCACCTACAGCGACCTCACCTTTATTGAAGGTGGGAAGACTGCGCCGCGTCCGCTGCTGCTTTGCGGCGTCGCTGCCGTCATCGCCAATCCCTGGCATGGCCGTGGCTTCACGGACGATTTATCGCCCGAGATCCGAGCCTTCGCGCCGGTGCTGGGCGCTGCTCTGACTGAGCAGATTGGCCTAGCGATCGGTGGCATTGAAAACGTTGAGGCGTATGGCAAAGCGGCGATCTGCGGCACTGCGGGAGAAATCGAGCATGCCTCGGCGCTCATTCACACACTCCATTTCGGCAACCACTATCGGCGAGCGGTGGACGCCACAACCTACCTCGCCTTCACAAATCTGCGCGGCGGTCCCGGGACTGCAATTACCATTCCGCTTATGGACAAGAGGGACGAAGGCCGTCGGTCACATTACCTTACGGTGCACTTCCAGATACCGGACGCTCCCGGTCCCGACGAACTTGTCATCGCGCTCGGCGCCTCGAACGGAGGACGACCACACCATCGCATCGGTGATCGATACAAAGATCTCGAAGAGCTCAAATCTACCGTCGGATAATACATTTCTTTCAGCCGTTTTTACAGAGGTGCCTACATGGAAATTTGTGGCGTAAAAGTTCACCCGGACATGGAGCCATTGTTGAGCGCCAAGGCGGCAATCCCGGACACGACTGACCCGGAAAAGTTGCGCCAGGGCTGGAATGCATACGGGGCGGCGCTTTGGAGAGACCGACCATCGGATATGCAGGTGCACGACAAGAAGATCGATTGTCCCGGCGCCGGCAGAGACGGGAAGATTGCGGTCCGGGTCTACAGGCCCGCAGCCGCGAAGGCATTGTCGCCGGCGGTTCTTTATTTCCACGGAGGCGCGTTCAAGAAAGGCAGTCTTGACAGCGGCGACACGATCGCGTGGGGGATTGCTGACCAAATGGGCGTCGTCGTGGTTAGCGTCGACTATCGCCTTTCCCCGGAACATCGTTTCCCGGCTGCGGCAGAAGATTGCTATGCCGCAGTAAAATACTTGTCGGAGAGAGGTGAAGAGATTGGGATCGATGGAACGCGGCTGGCCGTCTGGGGTGACAGCGCGGGTGGAAACCTGGCGGCCGTCGTTTGCCTTATGGCCCGCGATCGGGGTGGGCCGAAGATACTCGGCCAGGCGCTAAACTATGCAACGTTGACCGATGACATCACTGCAGATTCGTTTAAAAAATTCGCCGATGCGCCCATCACGACGGCTTCCGTTGAGGATTCGTGGGAAAGTTACCTTGGCGGGAAACAACCGACCGACAACCCCTATGCTGCACCCCTTAAAGCTGCTGATTTGTCGGATCTTCCGCCGGCTCATGTCCATTACGCCGAGATTGACTGCTTGGCGGATGACAGCATCCAGTACGCAAAGCGCCTCAACGACGCGGGCAACCGCTCGGTATTGCGCAAGGCCCCGGGCATGATCCATGGCTATTTGCGCTCTCGCTTCCACGGACCGCAAGCGGCAGCCGAGTTCGAGGCGCCTTGTGTTTTCCTCAAGGATGCGCTGAGAATCAAATAGAAGTCCGGGGCGGCGACCGGATTCCCGAAACGAACAAGGCCGCATTGCCGCAGTAAGTTTCACGCGTGGTGAACTTCGACGTAGGCGAAACGGCCCTATCTAAGCCGGCTGACACTCCGAAAGCCGAACGTTCGCTCTGGGCAGGCCGCTGACGATAGCGGCCCGTCATCCGCTCAACCGACGATTATTTCGTTGGAGCACCAACCACGGGCGCCGAGCTGGCGTTCCGGCTAGTCGTTCTGCGGATGATTGTGGCAGCGAGTGCGCCTCAGCACTCGTCAGCCCGCATGATCGTCATCACCCGCGACGTGACGTTTTGGTCCGACGGGTCGGGGGAATGGCAACGGCGGCTCAGGTCGTAGTAGCCGATCTTCCAGATCGCTTTTGGCATCCGGGGAACGAACGAATCCCTGGTTCCAGGAAAGCTCTGGCCGAACAATCAAGGCTGAGATTTGATAGGCTTTGATACAGATATGGTGGGACCGTTTGGTTATCTGGCGGATATCTCCCGCAGTTTTGTTTGCCCGGGAAAGAAAGCCTCTAACCGCAGGCCAACTTTATGAAATTGCGCAGGAACGAATCCTGACGAACATCGAAATCATAAAGCCCGGCTTGTCGTTTCAGGAATTCTCCGAGATTTGTTGGGCGGTTCCCGATGAGTACGTGCCTCATCGCTACACCATGATGATCCACGGAGTAGGATTCGTCGATGAATTTCCGACCGTTGTTTGCAAGGCAGATTGGGAGGAATGGGGTTACGACGCACACTTCGAGGAAGATATGGTCGTCTGCATAGAAAGCTTCATCGGTCAGGTAGGTGGCCTCGAAGGCGTCAAGCTTGAGCAGCAGGTGCACGTGACGGCAATGCTTCGAGTTCAGCGATGAGCGGCGAGCTCCTTTCGGCCCTCACGGCAAGGCGCAGTTCGGCGGCAAGCCCGCTGATATCGCGTTCGATGTCGAACAGGAGATCGATGCGTTTGACAGCCTCGAAAGCAATCGGCGAGATCGGCGGCGCGTTCTTTCCCCGACGGGTATTGGCGGCGATGTCGGCCAGCACGAAGAACTTGCGCCGCGCATGGCTCCAGCACAGCGCCTCCGTCACCGGTCCGGGCTTCCGGTCCGGGAGGTACAGCCCATGTAGCCGGCATAGGCGTCGGCCTGAAGAGTGCCGGTGAACTGACTCAGATGGCGTTCCGGATGTTTGCCCGACCGGTCGCGGGAAGCGTAAAACAGCACCGCCGGTGGCGCCGTGCTGCCGAAGGGCCGTTCGTCGCGGACATAGACCCAGGCCCGGCCGGTATCGGTCTTGCCCTTCGCCAGGATCGGCACCGTGGTGTCGTCGCCGTGAAGACGCTCTGCCGAGAGCACATGCTCCTCGATCAGCCCATGCAGCGGACGCAGCGCCGCCGCGCACGCGCCGACCTGATCGGCCAGCGTCGACAGGCTCAGATCGACGCCTTCGCGGCCATAACGTTCGCTCTGCTGGTTCAGCGGCTGGTGTTGGCCGAACTTCTCGAACAGCACCATGGCAAGCAGGTTCGGACCGGCAGAGCCGCGCGGTGTCACATGGAAGGGTGCCGGCGGCTGGGTGATCGTCTCGCACTGCCGGCACGAGAACTTCTCCCGTACCGTCTGGATGACCTTCCACTGGCGCGGGATCACCTCAAGCGTCTCGGTAACGTCTTCGCCCAGCTTCGACAGCCTGACCGAGCCGCAGCAAGGGCAGCTCTCGGGTGCGGCGATTACGACGCGCTCGCGCGGCAAATGTTCGGAGAATGGCTTGCGCGCCGGGCGGCGGCGCTCGAACGAACGAACCGTTTGTGTTTGAGCTCTCGCCGCCTCGGCAGCGAATTCGTCCTCGGTTGCGTCGGCCTCCAGATCCTCAAGCTGAAGCTCCATTTGCTCGAGCAGACGGGCCTTGCGTTCCGAGCGGCTGCCATAGAGCTCCCGCCTGAGCTTCTCGATCTCCAGCCTCAGTCGCGCAATCAGCGCCTCAGTCCCGGAACTGACAGCCGCCGCGCGGACGGGAGCGATTCAGCAGCGGACACCGGGCGATGGAATCACATCCCCCACTTTGTGCAAGGCCAAAATCTCAACCTGTCGCCGTCGGCCGCCAGGCCTTTTGCGGCATACGCCAGTCGATGCCTTCAAGCAGATAGCCGAGTTGCGCCGGCGTGATGGTGATCACGCCGTCGGCCGGCGACGGCCAAATGAAGCGGCCGCGCTCGAGCTTCTTCGAGAATAGGCAGGCGCTGCGGATTCCGACGTGAAGCCGGCCGCCATTCCGATCAAAGACCGGCCACCATTCCGATTTGAAGCCGGCCACCATTCCAATCAAAAGTCGGCCCGTTTTCGGCACTGAACATTACCTCCTGGGTCAGCAACTTTGGCATCAATGCCCCGCGATGAACGGGGAGATTTTGATGCCGGCAAAGAGAAGGCTGACCATGAGACAGTTACGACAAATGCTGCGGCTTGCCGGAAGCGGGACGAGCTCCCGCGAGATTGCCGTCGTGTTGGGAATAGCGCGCAGTACGGTGCAGGATAATCTGCAGCGCGCAGCGGCGGTTGGATTGAGCTGGCCGTTGCCGGGCGAACTGACAGACGATGCGCTCGAGAACAAACTCTTCACTCGCAACGGCGTCAAACAGGGCACGAGAAGACGCACAGAACCAAACTGGGCCGATCTTACCGTCGAGCTCAAGAAGCCCGGCGTCACCTTGCTCATCCTGTGGGAGGAGTATCGTGGGTCGCATCCCGACGGTTACGGCTACAGTCGCTTTTGTGAACTCTTTCGCGGTTTCGAGCAGCGGCTTTCACCGACGATGCGCCAGGAGCATGCGGCCGGCGACAAGGTCTTCGTCGACTATTCCGGCAAGAAGATCCCGATTGTTGATCGCAAGACCGGTGAGATCCGCGAGGCAGAGATCTTCGTGGCGGTGCTCGGCGCATCCAGCTTCACCTATGCGGAGGCGACTTGGACGCAAACGCTCCCCGACTGGATCGGCTCGCATGTCCGGATGTTTCGTTTCTTCGGAGGCGTTCCCCGGCTGATCGTTCCCGACAATCTGAAGTCGGGCGTCAGCCGCGCCAGCTTCTACGATCCCGAGATCAACCGCAGCTACGGCATGATGGCATCCCACTATGGCGTCGGTGTCCTGCCGGCACGGCCGCGGCGACCGAAGGACAAATCCAAAGTCGAGAACGGCGTCCGCTTCGCCCAATCATGCATTCTGGGGCGGATGCGCAATCAGACCTTCTTCTCGCTGGCAGAAGCCAATGCGGCCATTCGTCAGGCACTCGATCGCATCGATAACCACGTCATGCGCCGGCTGGGCGTCAGTCGCCGGCAACTGTTCGAGAGTGTCGAGCGTGCCGCACTCGCAAGCCTTCCGAGCGAAGACTACGAGTTTGCCGAATGGCGTTTGGCGCGCGTCTCGACGGATTACCACGTCGAGTTCAAGACCTTCTTTTATTCCGTGCCGCACAGCCTCATTCGCCAGCAGGTCGATCTGAGAGCAACGGCGCGCACCATCGAGATCTTCCACCGCGGCAAGCGCGTCGCGGTGCATCAGCGCCGCTATGGAGGTCCTCGCCATGGAACCGATCCGGATCACATGCCCAGTTCCCACCGGCGCTATGCCGAATGGACACCGGAGCGCTTTCGGCGTTGGGCCACGTCGATCGGGCCGCAGACCGAAGGTCTGGTCATCGCAATTCTCGCCAGCCGTCCGCACCCCGAACAGGGCTTCCGAACATGCCTGGGCATCCTGCGCCTGTTTCGCGACATCGAGCGCAATCGGGCTGAAGCCGTATCAGCCCGCGCCGTCGAGATCGGTGGCCTGAACTGCAAGAGCATTGCATCGCTCATCGCTAACCACAAAGCCGCACGCCATTCCACCGAACCAACCGCCATCGTCGATCACGCCAATCTGCGTGGCCCTGATTACTTTCATTGAGGAGACACACCCATGCTGATCAATCCCACCATCGACATGCTGCGAGAGCTCGGCCTTTACGGCATGGCAACCGCTTTCCAGGAACTCGACGCACAGTCCGAAGCGCGCGGCCTCGAGCACGGCGAATGGCTTGCCATGCTGCTCGAACGCGAGGCGACCATGCGCCGCCAGAAGCGTTTCGAGGCCCGCGCCAGAGCTGCGAAACTTCGTCATGACGCGCAGATCGAGAATGCCGACTTTCGTGCTGCACGCGGTCTCGACCGCAATCTGTTCATGGCGCTTGCCAGCTGCGACTGGATCAGAAAGCATCACGGTCTTCTTGTCACCGGGCCAGCCGGCGTCGGCAAAAGCTGGCTTGCCTGCGCGCTCGGCCACAAGGCCTGCCGAGAGGATTTCTCCGTCACATACCACCGAGTTCCCCGGCTGTTCGCCACGCTCGCACTTGCAAGAGGTGACGGGCGATACGGCAGGATCCTCAAATCCCTCGCCAAGACCGATCTGCTTATTCTGGATGATTGGGGACCGGAAAAACTCAACGATGACCAGCGGCGTGATCTCCTCGAGATCATTGAAGATCGCTACGAAAGACGCTCAACCATCGTCACAAGTCAGGCGCCCGTGGATCGCTGGTGGGAGATTATTGCAAATCCGACGCTTGCCGATGCCATCTTGGACCGCCTCGTTCACAACGCCTATCGCATCGATCTCACCGGTGAAAGCATGCGAAAACAGCGCCCGCCAAGCGCACCCGAAAACACCGAAGCTTGACCTCAAACAAAACCCGATCCAAACATCAACCAGACCCAGGATCAGTCCGAGAAATGGCCGCCTTCAAATCGGAACGCCGGCCGGAATGAAATCGGAATGACTGGCCGGCTTCAAATCGGAATCAGTGGCCGGCTTCATCGGAATACGCAGGCGCCCTGGCCGTCGTGCCACAGAACCTTGATCAGGTACCGCGGAAGACGAACAGGTGACCGCTGTGCGGATCGCGCTTCAACGTCTCCTGCACCACCAGCGCAAGGCCTGGAAAGCCCTTTCTCATGTCGGTGTGGCCGGTTGCCAGCCACACCCGCACGCCGTTCGGAACCGGGATCATCGGGATCCAAGCGCGTCCAGAACGCGACGCAGCGCCTCGGCATCCACATCGCGGTCGACGCGGACGCGGCGTCCGCTGCCAAGCTCGATCTCGATGATGCCGCTCTTGCGGCGACGTCGACCGGGAGACGCTGATGGCGCCGGCACCTCAACGGCAGAGGGCACAACAGCAGGAACGATCTCGACCGGGACTAACTGCGATGAACCGGCATCGACCGGATCGCACAGCTCTTTGCGCCATCGGAACAACTGGCTGACGTGAATGCCTGCCGATCGCGCGACCTCCGACACCGACACGCCAGGCTCAAGCGACGCCGCGACCAGGCGCTCCTTCTCCTCGCGCGGCCAGCGTCGACGTCTTTCGATCGACGTGATCACCTCCACCCGGCATCGTCATAGAACTACTCCTAGGATTATCCCTAGATGCCGTAATGGGCCGGCCTTCGCGAGCATAGCCAGGTTGGGTGGCTGTCCCTCAGAATGATGGTGTTGAAACGGAGTCCGAGCGATCGGCTCCAAGCATCATGAGAGGAACAGCCATGGAACACTATGTGGGAATCGATGTCTCTCTGGAAGAGAGCAGCGTGTGCGTTGTGGACGCGACCGGAATGATCGTGCGCGAGGTCAAGATCGCCAGCGAGCCCGAGGCACTGGTCCGCTATTTCGAGGAACTGGAATTGTCCGTCGGCCGCATTGGGCTCGAGGCCGGGCCATTGTCGCAATGGCTGCATGCCGGGCTTGTGGCCGCCGGACGCGATGCGGTTTTGCTCGAGACGCGACACGTGAAGGCGGCGCTCTCGGCGATGCCGGTGAAGACCGACCGGAAAGATGCGCGCGGGATCGCTCAACTGCTGCGGATGGGATGGTACCGCCCGGTTCATGCCAAATCGGTGACTTGCAAGGATAGCCGAGCCCTTCTTGTTGGACGCAAGCTTCTGCAAGGCAAGCTTCTCGACGTTGAACTGAGCATCCGCGGGATCTTGCGCGGCTATGGGTTAAAGGTCGGAGAAGTCAGTCGTGGAAAGTTTGAGGCGCGCATCCGGGAGCTGACAGCAGGGCACGTCACTTTGGAGACGGTGATTGGTGCGATGCTAGCGGCGCGGACGGCGTTGTGGTGCGAGTTCACTAAGCTCCATCGCGAGATGCTGAAGATCGCGCGCGCTGACAAGGTTTGCCGCAGATTGATGAGCACACCTGGGGTCGGGGCCTTGCGCTCACCTATCGCTCGGCGGTGGACGACCCGATGCGATTTGGAAAATCCAGTACGGTCGGAGCCTACTTCGGGCTTACGCCCAAAAAATATCAGTCCGGTGAGACCGATCGGGAC
Source organism: Mesorhizobium sp. GW821-FHT07A06 (assembly GCF_059419085.1). Lineage (NCBI taxonomy): Bacteria > Pseudomonadati > Pseudomonadota > Alphaproteobacteria > Hyphomicrobiales > Phyllobacteriaceae > Mesorhizobium > Mesorhizobium sp. GW821-FHT07A06. Next base: position 207,941 of record NZ_JBWKRC010000010.1, on the reverse strand, counting down.
GGTGGTGTCAGCAAGGTCGGCGACGCCATGGTGCGAACAGCGCTCTTTGAAGCGGCGCACATCATGCTGACGCGGGCGACCCGCTTCTCGGGCCTGAAGCACTGGGCGCTCGACGTGGCGAAACGTCGGGGCATGAAGCGCGCCAAGGTGGCCCTTGCCCGCAAGTTGGGCGTCGTGCTCCATCGCATGTGGGTGGATGCGACCGACTTCCGCTGGAGCAAGGCCGCAGCGATGGCATAGGAGATAGAGCGTTCGGAGCGAGCCGAAACGGCAGCGCTCTCCTGAGGTCCCGTCGCCGGGACGAGGGCTTGGCAAGGTCGTGTGTAGTGCTGTGAATGCTTCGGCAAATCACGCTTCCTAGATTGACCTGTCAGCTCTGGATCTGATGGCATGGTGTGGCGGCCTTCGCGCTGACCACGGACAGAAGCATGATCCTGGCGATGAGATATCGTTCAGAGGGGGACTTGACGAACGAGGGCCCATTACAGAAGGACTTCTGACGTTCGCCCTCAGCCTACAAGGCGGCACTCACCGACTTCCGATTACCCACATCGTCGGCGGGCCTATTGCCCCGTATGAATCTGCCGTGATTCTGTCCGTGACGCCGAATCACGGAGGCGTCACCGATGCGAGACAAGACCAGCAACAGCGAAGCCGCTTGGCAGGAGGAAGAGCTTTCTGCTGCAGCCCTTCCCGATAAGCGTCTGGCCCGTCGGCTGCGACGGTTGCTGGATCAGATGTCAGCTGCGCCGGGCAAGCCAATCCCGGCGGCCTGCGGCGACTGGGCGGCGGCGAAGGCCGCCTACCGCTTCTTTGACAACCCGCGTGTGACCGAACACAGCGTTCTCGCTGGCCATTTCGCTGCGACCGCGGCGCGCGTTGCGGCGGTCGAAGGTCCGATCCTTATCCTGCAGGACACGACCGAATTTATCTACAGCCGCGCGCAGCCGGGCAAAAAAAACCATCAACGCCGGGCGCTACAAGGCCGGGCAGCCCAACGTGCTGACCTTGTGCGGGGTGCTGATGCATTCAAGCCTGGCCGTCACCCTAACCGGCACTCCCCTCGGTCTGACGGCGGCGAAGTTCTGGACACGAACGAAGTTCAAGGGAACCCTCGCGCTCAAGCGGCACATCAATCCCACGCGCGTACCGATCGAGACGAAGGAGAGCTATCGCTGGCTGGAGAACCTGCGCCAGTCCATCGCGCTCGTTGGCGCGCCCGAACGCTGCGTGCATGTGGGTGACCGGGAGAGCGACATCTACGAGCTCTATTGCACCGCGCAGGACCTTGGTACCCGCTTCCTCGTGCGGGTGCAGACGAACAGGCTGGCCGAGCGGCCTGCCGATGCTGCCCCACACGATCCTGCTCATCGCGTCTTTTCCCAACTTGCGGCGACGCCTTGGGCGGGACGTCATCGCATTACGGTCGATCAGGACGAGACGACCTGGCTGCAGGTGAAGTTCGCCGCCATCAATACCTTGCCGCCGGTGGGCAAGCAGAAGCGCTACAGTCCGCAGGTTCTGACTTACATCCACGCCCTCGAAGAAAATCCGCCGTCCGGTCGCGAGCCGATCGACTGGAAGCTGGTGACCAACTTGCCGGTCGAAGATCTTTCCGCGGCGGTCGAGAAACTCGGCTGGTACGCCCTGCGCTGGAAGGCGGAGGTGTTCCACAAGGTCATGAAGTCCGGCTGCCGTGCCGAGGAGGCGAGGCTCGAGACCGCCGAGAGGCTGGCGAAGTTCCTCGCCCTCATCGCGGTGGTCAGCTGGCGCATATTCTTCATCACTATGTCGGCGCGCGCCAAGCCAGACGCCGCGCCCGACATCGTTCTCACCTTCGCCGAGATCACTGCGCTCGACCGGATCGAGGCGTCCCGCACGCGACCGCGCCTCCAACGACCCACGCTCGCCGCTTACCTGCTGCAAATCGCCATGCTTGGCGGCTATCTCGCGCGCAACCATGATCCGCCACCCGGCAATATGGTCGTCTGGCGCGGCATGACCCGGCTGCATGACATCGTCTTCGGCATCTCCATTGGATCAAGCCGACGATGTGGGTAATCGGAAGACTCACCGAAGGGATACTGCGCGGCTCAGCTCGCCTCCCGTGCAGGCCTTGACTTCCCTCGAAAAGCAAGGGCTTTGGCGGGACATGTTAGAGGGCGCCGCAGCGTCTGCCGACATAATGCCACCTGTCGTAGCGCGGTATCGCCCAAAAAATCACAGAGAGAACTACAATCCGAACACCAAAACGAAGGTGGGAATGAACGAGGGTGACAAATGCGGCAACTGCCGGCATCTGGCTTGGTTGGTGGCATTGGGACTCGGCGCAAGGTGCGCCACACTGCAAACCGTGGCCGGCCGCTGATTCCAGAGGGCTATGACCCCACCGGCAAAGAATTCGACTTACCTTGCGTGCCGTCGCGAGATTTCGTGTGCGAGCGGCACGAACGCCGGATTCGGCTGGATACACCGTGAAACTAGGCCTTCGCCTCGGCACCCGAGGGAACACAAGGCTAAGCCTGACGAATAACTAGCGCCAGATTGTGATTTTTCATGGAATGAGGACCCTGTTTGAGGGGTGATTTTCGTCCAAACGGGACCCCTTAACGATGGGGTCATCAAGATGCCTCCGGTTTGATCGGAGGCACTTGTGTTTTGAATGTTGATTGTGGAGACGATTGCGAAGATACGCCGGCTGTCGCTGGTGCAGGGGAAGCCGATCAAGGCGATCTGCCGGGAGTTGAAGATCTCCCGGAAGGTGGTGCGCAGATCTGTTGGATCAGCCATTCAGACTGTATCATATTGGCAATATCTAGGCGGTTTTATAGCCCGCTGATAGGATTTGACGTCTTCCCTGATGTTTTTGATAGATTCTGAGGTGAGCATCAGACCGAAAACTCCTTATAGCGTTTTGCATGGAGTTCTCCATGCGATGGCAAGGAGACTTCAACCGTGGTCCCACCCCTAACAATTCGTATGGTCGCCCTCGAAGATATTTTGCCGAGGGCACGTTTTCGTATCCGTCGGCCATCGGGTCAACGAAGTTCGCTCGAAAAAATCAGACAATGCGGCCGACCGGTCCGCATCATTATGACCGAAGAAATCGAAGGCGAGATCCACGTAGTGGATGGTGCGGATCTGTTGCTCCAAGCCCGCTATGCAGGCAGCAAGGAGATTCTGACCGCCGATGTAAGCGCACATTCCTATCAAGAACGGTTAGCCGTTAGGCTCCACATAGCTTGGGCTCGTTCTGACCATAAGTCGGGAGTTGCCCAATGAAAAACCACCTCGAAATGCAACTCACTCCGATATCGGATTTGAAGGTGTCGCCGAATGCAGTCCGTAATCACAGCAGCGGGAAAATCCGCAAACTTGCGAACCATATTAGCCGGTACGGGCAGGTCGTCCCGGTCATTGTCGAAGCCGGCGGTTATTTGATTGACGGCCACGCAAGGCTGGAAGCGGCGGCAAAAGCCGGGCTAACGCATTTGGCGGCAATTGACGTCTCTCATCTTTCCGAGATCGACAGACGTGCCTTGAGGCTCTCACTGAACCGACTTGGAGAAGATGGGACCTGGAACAAGAAGGCATTAGGACGCGAGTTCAGAGCCTTGATGGAGGCGGACTACGAACTTGACCTGACAGGCTTCGACATCCTGGAAATCGAAAACACGCTCGAGTTGGATAGCAATGCCCCAGGTGACATCGAACAGCTAGATGCCCGTTTGTTGGCCGAGGTTCCAATCTCGAAGCCCGGCGACATTTGGAGCCTTGGCAATGGTGCTTCAACGCATCGCTTGGCATGCGGGGATTGTCGGGACGAGGGCCTGCTGCAGCGCCTATTCGACGGGCTGGCGGCGTCACTCTGCTTCACTGACCCGCCTTACAACGTCCCCATAGAAGGCTTTGTGTCTGGTCTCGGTAAGGCCAGCCATCAAGAGTTTGCGATGGCTTCGGGAGAAATGTCGAAGGAGCAGTTCGCGGGTTTCCTGCAGGCAATTTTGACAGCAACCTTTGACAGGCTGGCAAGCGGAGGACTGGCGTATGTGTGTATGGATTGGCGTCACGTTGCCGACCTGATCACAGCGACAGAAGCCCTCAACCTCGAGCTGGTCAACCTCGCTGTTTGGGTCAAGACCAACCCGGGCATGGGCTCATTTCTCCGCTCACAGCATGAGTTGATTGCGATCTTCAAACGCCTCGGAGAAAAGCATCGCAACAACGTGGAATTGGGCAAGCACGGCAGATCGCGCTCGAACGTTTGGCAATACCGCGGCGTCAATGTCATGGGGCCTGAACGCCACCTGCTGAGTGAACATCCGACCGTCAAGCCGTCCGCTATGGTTTCGGACGCGCTGCGTGATTCCAGCAAGCCAGGCGACATAGTCTTTGACCCATTTTTGGGGTCTGGGACGACGCTGCTCGCGGCCGAACGGTCAAAGCGAGTTTGCTATGCGGTGGAAATCGAGCCGCGTTTCATAGATTTGGCCATACGCCACTGGCAGGTTGAGACTGGCTTATCGGCCGTTCGGGTGTCTGACGATCGAATGTTCGACGAGATCCAAACTGCTGTTTCGGCCGAGACCTCAGCTATGTCGCTGGAGGCCTCACAATGAGCAATGACGACGGCGACGAGAAGGTCGGTTACGGCAAGCCGCCGAAAAAGTCCCGGTTCAAGCCGGGACAGTCGGGCAATCCGAAGGGGCGACGCAAACGTACCGAAAACATTGGACTTGCGATTCTAGCGGAGCTTGGACGGCCCATCACGGTGCGTGAGAACGGAAAGGAGCACATTCTCACAAAAAGGGATGCGATAGCCAAAACGATTGTCTCCCGCGCCATGGAGAAAGACGTCAGGATGATCCAACTCTTGATGAGCCTGGTGCCTGAACAATTCCGCATCCCTGAAAATGCCAAGCTCGGTCCGTCACCAGACGTTTCTAGTGAGGAGGCGGCGATCTTGGAGCGCTTTGTTGCCAGAAGGCTAGGAAGCGTTGCTACTGAACAGAGCCGAGGCGAGCAAGCAGGCCCCCACGCCGGCCCTACCGGGGCTGGAGATAAGAGGGACAACAATGACTGAAGCCTCTCGAGAAGCCTTCCTTGCTCTGTGCCGGACGCACCTATGGCCGTTTAATGACCGGATGCTGACACTTGCAGTCCCAGGCTATGAGCCCTTCCCATATATCGACCTTATGGCGGCGCGCATTGAGGACACCGTGCTGCGGCGAACGGATGGCACTCTCGTCATCAACCTGCCACCTCGCCACCTCAAGTCCTTTACGGCGATTGCAACGATGGCTTGGTATCTGGGAAGATTTCCGAGCCGAGAAGTCATGCTTGTCACCCACTCTCAAGGCCTTTCGAGAGACCTGGCCGCAAAATGCGTAACGATGATGCGGAACAAGGCATACGCGGAGATCTTCCCCGGATTGCAGATTAGTGAGGAGAGACAAGCCACGATGGACTTTCGCACCAAAGCCGGCGGCGGTCTGCTGGCGGGCAGCTTCGAGACCAGAATGACGGGGCGAGGCGCTGACCTTCTTTTGATCGATGACGCTCTATCGGCTCAAGAGGCGGAATCCCAGGCTTCCCGAGAAGCTGTCATCAACGCGTTCGATTCCATGTTCTCCACCCGTGCAAACAATCCAGCCTGGAAGTCGGTGGTTTCAATCGGGCACCGGGTCCACACCGGTGATCTCCCAGGCTATTTGCTGGACCGCGGTTTCGCTCATCTGAAGTTGCCGTTCAGGGCAGGGGAACCGGAATTCATCGTTGCTGGCCAGATCCAGTTTCGTCGGGAAAAGGGCGAGGTCTTGCAACCGAGCCGATACTCACGTGAGATCATCGCCAAAGAAATCGACACGCTGGCCCCGCATGTGTACGCCACGCAGTATCAACAACGCCCGACGGCGCGCGAATCCGGCGTTCTGAAAGCCGCGTACTTTCCAGTGGCGGCAACACCACCAAGTGGGGGTGAGACGATCTTTTCGTGGGACTGCGCGTCAAGCACGAATCCCGGTTCTTCCTATTCTGTGTGCCTTGTTTTCCAGAAGCATGGCGCAGTGAGCTACCTGAAACATATCAGTCGAGCTCGCTTGGACTATCCCTCACTGAAGGCTCAGGCCTCGGCTCTAAACGAACGATATCAGCCAATGCGTCATCTCATCGAAATGACGTCGACCGGGATTGCCTTAGCGGCCGAACTGAGAGCAATGGGAGCTAACGTTTTGGAGGTGACCCCGGGAGCGCTGTCGAAAACCCAACGCCTCGATGCCGTCATGGGCAAGATCACCGCGCAATACGTCCATATCGTTGGAGGCACAGCTGGCCTTGATGCCTTCCTGGATGAATTGACTGCCTTTCCATATGGATCGAGCGACGATCAGGTCGACGCCTTAACGCAATATCTGCAGTGGCTGGCCGGCTCCGCCACCGCAGGGGTGCCAGACCCAGTGTTTCGCCGAATTGCGCCTCGGCTCAGCAAGCTCGAGCGTTATCGACCGAAAACGTGATGTCGCGCTTCGACAATCCCGCTGCCGGTGCCGTCGTCCTTGTCATGCAACGATTGCATGTCGATGACCTAGCAGGCGTGCTTCTGGAGACTGGCGGCTGGGAGCATTTGAACCTGTCTGCGATTGCCGTGCAGGACGAGCGCGTCCCGACGGGCGTCAATCGCTGGTACGATCGCAAGTTTGGCGACTTGCTGCACCCGGCCCGTCTCGGACACGTCGAACTGGAAAGACTGAAGCGAGATTTGGGATCGCTCACCTTTTCCGCGCAGTACAACAATCCCCTGCCCGCCAGACGGCAACATGGTCAAGAGGGTGTGGTTTCGCGACTACGATCCATATCAGTTCGACCGTCGGTCGATGACCATCGTTCAAAGCTGGGACACCGCGCTTAAGGGCGACCCCTCCAGCGATTACTCCGTCGGAACGACATGGGCCAAAGACGACAACAACTATTATCTCCTTGATCTCGTCCGCGTCAGGGCAGCTTACCCAGACCTCATCAAGGCCGTCAAAAACTCCCTTTTGGAGCACGACCCTGACATCATCCTCATTGAAGATGCGGGCTCTGGCTCAAGCCTCATCGCCGACTTGGAAAGCCAGGACATCAGCACCACGCCGGTAAAAGCCAGAACCGACAAGGAAAGTCGGCTGTCACGCGTTGCCGCGATGATCGAAAACGGCAACGTCAATCTTCCTAAAGATGTGCATTGGAGAGATGACTTCCTGCTTGAGGTGCTTGCGTTCCCGCACGGAAAGCATGACGACCAGGTCGACTCGATGACTCAGCGCTGATCTGGATGAAAGACGACAAGCCGACGGGGAGGTTCCACATCGGCACGTGTTGAGATTGGCCCATCGTCAATTTTAACTGTATGTCACTCGGAGCTGGATTTGATGATCCGCGTCAGGCTGCGATAGGTTTCTTCCAGCGCTTCAAAGCCGCCTTCGGCGAGAGCGATCGGGGCAGCGTTATCGGCGATCGCCGCAAGCAGCAACGCTGCGTCGACGGGCACCACATTGGGTGCAAGCTCGCCGCGCCTGCCGGCCGATGAAAACGCTTCGGTGAACAGTGCCAAGAGCTCAACGCCAAAGTGGTTGAGCATCCGCCGGCCATCGTCCCCCAGCAGATCGGCATCCTGCCGCAGCCTCGAAATCAGGCTCCAGTTGTGTCCTTCTGTGCCGGCTGGGTTGAAGTGCCGGAAGCGGGCGCGGCTGTAAGCGATCATCGCCTCGACCTGTTCGGCGAGGCTCGCCCCCTCCTGCGACCACACAGCGCGCAGGGCGCTCAGCGTCGCCTGCATGTAGTCGCCCAGCACCTCATCGACCAAGGCCTGCTTGTTGCCGAAATGATAGTGGATGTTGGCGCGCGTCGTTCCAAGCGCCGCCGAGATGTCACCGAAGCTAGTGCCACGATAGCCATGGCGCACCAGCAGCTCCAGCGCCGTATGCTTGATCGCCTGTCTCGTATCCGTCTCATCCATGCCGGCATCATAGCCAAATCCGCGCGACTTGGACGCCGAAGCTCATGGAGTCCCCAAGCATTTGACGGAGGACTGACTTGCAAGTAAGTAAGTCTGAAAGCGAAGGAGGAGAACAGCCGGTGCAGATGCAGAGTTTCACGGATGTCGAGTGTGCGGCGCCGCAGGCCGTCCGCGCCGGTGATCTGATCTTCGTCGGCGGGCTAATGGCGACGGACGCGAACGGCGACATTGTCGCCGCCGACATTGCCGGCCAAGCGCGCGTCATCTTCGAGCGGCTGGCGGCACTTCTCGCCCATGCCGGCGCCGGCATGGGCGATGTGGTCAAGCACAACATCTATTTCAGTTGCGAGGCCGATGCCGTCGGCGCCTTCCTCGACGAGCTCGATTCCGTGCGCGCCGGCTATTTCACCGCGCCCGGCCCGACCACCACCGAAATCCGCTGCGGTCTCGACAGCGAGGGCGCGCGGCTGATGGTCGACGCCTGGGTGGTGACCGGCGGCAAGCGCGAGCTGCTCGACCCGCTCGGCCATTGGCGCTGGCGCAAGAAGCTGCCCTTCGTTCAGGGCTGGAAGATCGGCGACCTGCTGATCATCGGCGGCCAGCGCTCGCTCGATGCCGACGGCAAGGTGCTCGGGCTCGGCGACATCGAGGTGCAGACTGAAGAGGCCTTCCGCAACCTCGACACGATGCTGCGGCAGGGTGGCGGTGACCGCAACAGCCTGATGCGCCAGAACACCTATTTCCGCTTCTTCGGCGAAGGCCGCGAAGTCACCGACTATTGGGAGAAGATGACCAATGTGCGTCGCCGCTACATGTCGGTGCCCTCGGCAGCGGGTGCCGGCCTGCGCATACAGGGCATGGGCAATGCCGACGAACTGATCCAGGTCGAGGGCATCGGTATGCTCGGCGACGACAAGCAGCGGCTTCAGCCGGCCAACCACTGGGACTGGAGCATCCCCAACACCCAGTTCACGCAAGGCTGGAAGATCGGCAAGCTCGCCTTCATCGGGGGCCAGATCTCGGCCGACAACAAGGCACAGGCCGTCGGCGACAACATGGAGACGCAGACCCGCAACGTCTTCGAGTTCATCCGCCGCACGTTGGCCGAAGGCGGGCTCGACGAGAGCGACGTCGCCAAGCTCTATATCTACTACCACGCCGAAGGCAGTTGGGCGGAGATCGAGGCGACCCGCGCGGTAATCGCCCGCGTGCAGCGCGAATTCTATCCGCAGCCCGGTCCGGCGGTGACCGCGATCCGCGTCGCCGGCTTCGCCTTCGAGAACCTGCTGGTCGAGATCGAGGCGCTGGCGGTGACACGGGACTGATGTCGAAACACGATTTCACCACCGCCGAATTCGCTGGCCGGCTGGCGCGCGTCCGCGCCGCCATGGCTGCTGATGACCTCGACTGGCTGGTCGCCGTCCACCCCGCCTCCATCCATTGGCTGACCGGCAGCGACGCCAAGAGCTACCAAGAATTCCAGTGCCTGCTGGTTGGCGCGCGCGACGAGCCGCTCGTCGTGCTAACACGCCAGGGCGAGGTGCATGAATTCGAGACGGACTCGGCTGCCGGCGAGGTGCATGGCTTCGGCGGCGGCGAGAACGAGGATCCGATCGCCGCTTTTGCCGCCGTGGCGCGGCGCCATGGCGTATTGGGCAGGCGCGTCGGACTCGAAGTGCCCGCCTATTATCTTCACCCGCATCACTATCTCGGCCTTTGCGCCATCATCGGCGATGCTCTTGTCACCGAGGCGACCGAATTGATCGCCGGACTGAAGCTGGTGAAGTCACCGGCGGAGATCGGCTATATCAGGCGCGCGGCCGCCCTTGCCGACCTCGGCATGGCTCGTTTCGCCGGCGAGCTCGCGGCAGGCCAGTCGGAACTGGCGCTGGCCGGCGACATCCACGACACCTTGCTGCGCAACGGCAGCGGCATCGCCGCCAGCCCGATCAACCTCGTCTCCGGTCCGCGCTCGGCCTACAGCCATGGCGCGCCGACCGCGCGCCTGTTGCGTGAGGGCGATTTCGGCAACATTGAATTCGGCGCTACCTTCAACCGCTACACCGCCACCATCGGCCGCAATTTCGCGCTTGGAAAGCCGACGCCGCGCATGGCCCAGCTGCATGACATCGTGCTGCGCGCCAGCGACGCCATGATCGCCGCGATCCGCGACGGCGTACCGGCAACCGTGCCGCACCAGGCGGCCCGCGCCGTCATTGGCGAGGCCGGGCTCGAACCCTACCGTGTCCACACATCGGGCTATTCGCTGGGGCCGGGCTTTCCGCCGAGCTGGGCCGAGCCGCTGCACATGATCGGCGGCAGCCCGCATGTGCTGAAGGCCGGAATGGTGGTCACCATCGAGCCGCCGGTCTTCATCGGCGCCGAGGGGCTGGGCGCCCGCATCATCGACAATGTGCTGGTGACGGCGACCGGCGCCGAGGTCCTGACGAAAACACCGCGTGACATCATCGTCGCGGGTTGAGGCGGCCTACCCGCCCAGCTCATGCGCGATCTCGGCGCAGGCGAGTTTCAGCCGCGCCAGCATGGCCTCGAAATTGGGCGCAGCACTACGCCTACTGACCGCCGCCACCGTCACGCAGGCCACCGCGCGCCCGTCGCTGGCAAGGATCGGGCAGACCACATCGGTCACGCCGATGATGTCGCGGCTTTCGTGGATGATGGCGCCGCGTTCGCGCACGGCGTCGAGCTCGGCGGCAAGCGTCGTCGGGTCCGGCGGCTCGCGCATCAGCATCAGGCATTCGGCGATCATCCGGTCGCGTACCGGCTTGGGCTGGAACGCCATCAGCACTAGGCCGGAATGGGCGTCCGCCAGCGGTCGGCGATAGCCGAGCTTGAGCGAAAAATTCATGTCCGCCCCGCCTGATGCCGCGGCAATGATGACCGTTTCGCCGCGATGCGCGACGACCAGATGCGCCGCCTGGTGCACCTCCTCGGCGAAGCGCTCGACGATGGGGGCTGCCGTGCTGACCAGGTCGCGGGCGCGCGCCGTCTGCATGCCCAGTCCGAACAGCTTGTTCGACAGCATCAGCCCCTCGCCGCTCTCGTCGCGCTGGATGTAGCCGCGCGCAAGCAGCACATGGACCATGCGAAAGATCTCGTTCTTCGACCGCCCTAGCTCTTCGGCGATCTGGCGCGTGCCCATGGTCTGGCCGGCATTGGCCAGCAATTCGAGGATATCCAGCCCCTTTTCGAGGGCCGGCGCACTGTAGTTGAGCTTGTCGTCAGTCATTCTGCATCCGTTTCATAGATGACGCTTGACGTCACATATGAAGCGACGCTAGCGTGATGTCCAGCAAATCCGCGCGGAAAATAACGATCTGCGCGTGGTTGCATAGGGAACGCTCTACCTCCATGAGCTATAATTTTAAATTTGATGTCCTGCTGCGCTATGTCCCGGAGATCGTGCAAGGCGTGCTCCTCACCTTGCAGTTCTCGGTCATCACCATGCTTTGCGGTCTCGCCATCGGCCTGATCGTCGCCATGGCCTCGATCAGCCCGCTGCTGCCGCTGCGCGCCTGCGCCCGCGTCTATGTCGAGGCGCTGCGCAACACGCCGCTGCTGGTGCAGCTGTTCATCGTCTTTTTCGGCCTGCCCTCGATCGGCATCAGGCTTGGCGCCAACACCGCCGCGCTGATCGCGCTGTCGATCAACATGGGCGCCTATGGCGCCGAGATCCTGCGCGCCGGCTTCGAATCCGTGCGCCAGAGCCAGGTCGAGGCCGGCCTCTCGCTCGGCCTCACCGCCGGCCAGACCTTTCGCCATGTCGTGCTTTTCCAGGCGGTCAAGACCATCTACCCCGCGCTCGCCAGCCAGTTCGTGCTGGTCATGCTGGCCACCAGCGTCGTCTCCTCGATCGGCGCGACCGAACTGTTCCACCAGGCCGCCTTCATCGACTCTCGCACCTACCGCTCCTTCGAGACCTACACGCTGATCACCATTTCCTATCTCGTGCTCACCCTCGGCTTCCGAGCCTTCTTCGCCGGCGTTTACTGGGTGATCTTCGTCAGGAGGCCGCGCCGATGATCCGCGAATTCGCCGGCGCCGACATCGTCTACCTCATCGAGGCGGCACGCTGGACGCTGCTGCTCGCGCTCACCGCCACCGTCGGCGGCGGGCTGCTCGGCATTGTCGTCGCCGTAATGCGCGTCATCCCGTTCCGACCGCTCAACTGGCTGGCCATCGCCTGGATCAACCTGATCCAGGGCACGCCGCTGCTCGGCCAGCTCTTCGTCTTCTTCTTCGGCCTGCCGCTGGTCGGCCTCTCGGTCGACGCTTGGACGGCGGCGGCCATATCGCTTTCGCTCTATGCCTCGGCCTTCTTCGGCGAAATCTGGCGCGGCAGCCTGCAATCCGTCCCGCAGCGGCAATGGGAGGCCGGTGCCGCCCTTGGCCTCACCTATGCGCAGCGGCTTGGCCATGTCGTGCTGCCGCAGGCGATCCGTATCTCCATCGCGCCGACCGTGGGCTTCCTGGTCCAACTGGTGAAGAACACCTCGCTCACTGCGCTGATCGGGTTCGTCGAACTGACGCGGGCCAGCCAGATCATCAGCGGCGCGACCTTCGCCCCGCTGCCGGTCTACCTCACCGCTGCCGTCATTTATTTCGTCATCTGCTTTTCCCTCTCCCAGCTCGCCCACATGCTGGAAAGGAGACTTCATGTCGCTCGTTGAGCTCGCCGACATTCGCAAGCGGTTCGGCGCCGTGGAGGTGCTGAAAGGCATCTCGCTCACCCTGGAGAAGGGCGAGATCGTCGCCGTCATAGGCCGCTCGGGCTCGGGCAAGTCGACCATGCTGCGCTGCATCAACGGGCTGGAGAAGGTGCAGGCCGGCCGCATCGTCGTCGACGGCATCGACGTCACCGGGCCCAGGGCCGACCTCAACCTTCTGCGCCAGCGCGCCGGCATGGTGTTCCAAAGCTACAATCTGTTCCCGCATCTCAATGTCGAGCGCAACGTAATGCTGGCCCTCAAGCTGGTGCGCAAGCTCGACACATCGGCCGCCCGCGAAGTCGCCCGGGCCGTAGTGACCAAGGTGGGCCTCGCCGACAAGCTGCTTGCCTATCCCGACGAATTGTCGGGCGGCCAGCAGCAGCGCGTGGCGATTGCCCGCTCGCTGGCCATGCAGCCGACCCTGATGTTGTTCGACGAGATCACTTCGGCGCTCGACCCCGAACTGGTGGGCGAGGTGCTGCGCGTGCTCGAGGGTGTCGCCAGCGAAGGCATGACCATGATGCTCGTCACCCACGAGATGAACTTTGCAAAGAACGTCGCCGACCGCGTGATCTTCATGCACGAGGGCCGCATCCATGAGGATGGGCCAGCGCGTGAGACCTTGCTCGAGCCTCGTACGGCCGAACTCAGGAGCTTCCTGAACGCCGTCCTTCACTAAGAAAAGAAAGTTCAACCAGAAAAAGGGGAAGTTCCATGCTCAAGCATCTTACTAGGATCGTCACAGCCGTGCTCCTGGCCGGCGCAGTCTCGGCGATGCCGGCCAAGGCGGCCGACCTGCAGAAAATACTGTCCGCTGGGACGGTGCGCATCGGTGTGCCGATCGACGTGCCGCCTTTCGGTTCGGTGGATGCCAAGAACGAGGCGGTCGGCCTCGATGTCGACATGGCCAAGAAGATCGCCGAGGCGCTTGGCGTCAAACTTGAGCTGCAGCAGATCACCGGGGCCAATCGCGTGCCCTACCTCGTGACCGACCGCCTCGATATGGTGATCGCCGCTATGGGCGCCACGCCGGAACGCGCTCTGCAGATCGCCTTCACCTCGCCCTATGCAGCGCTTTCCATCGGAGTCTTTGGGCCCGACAGCATCGCAGTAAAGAGCGCTGCCGACCTGAAGGACGAAACCATCGCCGTTGCCCGCGGCACGACGCAGGACCTTGAGCTGACCAAGGCCGCGCCCAACGCCAAGATCGTACGCTTCGACGACGACGCCACCGCCGCAGCCGCCTTCACTTCCGGCCAAGCGCAGTTGCTGGCCACAGCGGATGTCGTCGCGAAAGACCTGATGGGCAAAGACCCGAAGGTTCAGCTGAAGCCGAAGTTCATCATTCAGTTCTCGCCCTGTTACATCGGTATCCAGCAAGGCAGCCCCGAGTTGCTGCGTTGGCTCGACACCTACATCCATCTGGGCCTGCTCGACGGCTCGCTCTCCGCGCTGTCGCAGAAATGGATCGGCACCGCGCTGCCGGCCCTGCCGCCGATCTGAGCGCCAATCGCGGCGGGAGCATCACTCCCGCCGCCCCCTCTCCACCCGCCTGCCGTTCATTGCCAATCGCCCTTCATTCAGGACGACAGTCCTGCCAAGAGAAACATGGCCCACATGTCCACCGCCCGCACCACCGTCGACTTCGACCGCTCCGGCAAGCAGATCGGCTTCGTCGACATCCCGCATTCGCCGCATGACGACGCCTGGGGCGCGACCCGCATCCCGCTTGCCGTGATCAGCAATGGCAACGGTCCGACCGTGATCCTTCAGGCGGGCAACCATGGCGACGAATATGAGGGGCCGATCACGCTCGGCGAACTCATACGCGAACTCGATCCGGGCATGGTCAGCGGCCGCATCATCCTCCTGCCAGCGATCAACCTGCCCGCCGTGCTGGCCGGCCGCCGCACCTCGCCGGTCGACGGGCTCAACCTCAACCGCACCTTTCCGGGCGACCCCACCGGCACCATCACCCAGCAGATCTCGGCCTATGTCAGCGATATCGTCATGCCACTCGGCCACGCCTATGTGGATCTGCACTCCGGGGGCTCTTCGCTCAACATCCTGCCTAGCGCCATCATCGAGCCGGCGCCCGACGCCGCTCACCGAAAGCGCAACATGGAAGCGGTACTGGCCTTCGACGCACCGCTCACCGTCGTCATCGACAATCTCGGCGAACCGCGCACCTCCACGGCCACGTCGGTGCGGGCCGGACTGACCACGGTCGGCACCGAGATGGCCGGCGCGGGCACGGTTTCACTCGACGCGCTCGGCATCTGCCGCAAAGGCGTGCGCAATGTGCTCAGCCATCTCGGCGTGCTTCCGCCAACCGGCAAGCCGCCGGCCGCGCGGCCCGAAAACATCCTGCGCATTCCCGGCCATGACGGCTACGTGCTGGCGACCACGGACGGCGTGTTCGAGCCGTTTCATGCGCTGGGCGCCAAGGTCCATGCCGGCGAGGACGCTGGTCGCATCCACAATTTGGCCGATCCCGGCCGCACGCCGGAAACCGTGCGCTATCTGTCGGACGGCATCGTCTATGGTCGCCGCCAGCCCGGCCGCGTCGTGGCGGGCAATTGCTGCGTCACCGTCGCCACCCGCTATGAAGGAGAGCTGGCGTGATCTCGCTCGAGGACATTCGCGCCGCCTCCGCCCGCATCGAGGGCAATGTCAGGCACACGCCGATGATCGCCGCCAGCAATCTGAAGACGCCCCTGGCCGGTGGCGTCGAACTGATGCTCAAGCTGGAACTGTTGCAGGTCACCGGATCGTTCAAGGCACGGGGCGCCACCAACAAGCTCCTGTCGCTCGACCGCGCTAAGCTGGCCGGCGGCATCGTCACCGCGTCGGGTGGAAACCATGGCATCGCCACCGCACGCGCGGGCTTCATGGCCGGCGTGCCCACAACCATCTTCCTGCCGACCAATGCCTCCCGGGCCAAGATCGAGAAGCTGCGGGCTTGGGGTGCAGCCACCCGCATCGTCGGATCGGCTTGGCACGAATCCAACGAGGCGGCGCAGGCCTTTGTCAGCGAAACGGGTGCCGTCTACTTCCATCCCTTCGCCGACCCGGCGGTGGTCGCCGGACAAGGCACGGTCGGCCTCGAAATCCTCGACCAGATGCCCGATGTCACCACGGTGCTCGTCGCCATGGGTGGCGGGGGCCTGGTCAGCGGCGTGGCGACCGCGATCAAGGCGCTGGCGCCGCATGTGCGCGTCGTCGGCATCGAGGCGACGGGCTCGCCGGTGCTGCTGCGCGCCCTCGAAGCCGGCCGCAATGTGGCGCTGGACAAAGTGACGACCTCGGTGGCGACCATGGCCTGCGCCAGGACCGACGACCGCATCTTCGACATTGTCCGTGACAAGGTTGATGAGATCGTGCTTGTCGACGATTCAGAGATGTTGCGCGCCGCCAAAAGCCTTTGGTTCGAAATGGGCCTTGCTGCCGACCTCAGCGGTGCTGCTGCGATTGCAGCGATTGCAGAGGGTCAAGTGCGGTTCAGATCAGGCGAGCGCGTCTGTGCCGTCATCTGCGGCGCCGGACCGGAAGCGATTCAAGGATGATCTGACTGAATGTCAGAAATGTCCAATCACGGCCTTACTTGCATCCAACACTTAATGGCCGAAATTGGGCCGAAGAACGAACATGACGTAATCGCGGGAGCGGTGGCCACCTGAGACGTGGCGGCGATGTTCGAACCTCTAGCCGGCTGGCTGTCCCCCGATAGGATGAAGAACGGGCTCACGATTGACACCGGGCCCAGGCATCGAACGGAGGACAGCCATGGAACAGTATATCGGTCTCGACGTGTCCACGAAAGAGACGGCGATTTCGATCCGTCAGGACGGCAAAAGGATGTGGCGGGGCAAGTGCGCGTCCGACCCGCAACTGCTCGCGGCGCTGATCCGCAAGCGCGCACCGTATGCCCGGCGGGTGGTATTCGAGACGGGGCCGCTGTCGGTGTGGTTCTACCATGCGCTGACGGCAGAGAGACTGCCCGCGATCTGCATCGACGCGCGGCATGCCAAGGCCGCGCTGGACATGGCCGCGAACAAGACCGATGCGAACGATGCCGATGGCCTGGCACATCTGGCCGAGGTCGGCTTCTACCGAGAGGTTCGGGTCAAAGGTTTTGACAGCATGTTGATTCGCACGCTGATCACCGCGCGGCGCCAGCTTCTCAAGATGCGTTTGCAGATATCCAACCAGATCCGCGGATTGATGAAGACGTTCGGCCTCCTCGTGACCAAAGGCGCCGGCAGCGTGTTCGAGCGCAACGTTCGCGACCTTCTTCAGGGCGAGGAAAAGCTGGCGCGCATCGTCGTGCCAATGCTTCGGGCCTGGAGTGATATCCGACACCAGACAGCAGAGCTGAGCAAGCAGCTGGCCGCGATGGCGCGTAACGACCAGCACTGCCGACTGCTGATGTCAGTGCCCGGTGTAGGCACTGTCACAGCCACTGCCTTTGCAGCAGCCGTGGAGGATCCGGCGAACTTCAGGAACTCTCGCTCCGTGGGCGCATGGGTGGGCCTGACCCCGAGGCGCTACCAGTCCGGCGAGGTCGATCATGAAGGCCATATCTCGCGCCGTGGCGACAATCAGTTGCGCGGACTGCTATACGAGGCGGCCGCTGTCATCCTGAACCGGTCGACGGATACCAGCACCCTGCGAACCTGGGCGTTGGAGCTTAAAGAACGGCTTGGCTTCAAGCGAGCGGCCGTAGCGTTGGCGCGCAAGCTGGCGGTCATCATGCATGCGATGCTTCGGACGGGCGAGCTGTTCGATCCGCACGGAAGAACGCAAGCCGCTGTCTGATACCCCGGTCGCTCGCCTGCGACGATTCCGCCATACCGTTCCACCAACAGCGTTCTTACAGACGCATCAAGCTGTCCCTGCCGGGACGTGGCTGAGATCATTCCGCGAAGCGGGAAGCAACTGCCTCGGTAAGCAGATTGCGTAACGAACATAGGAAGATCTCACCTGCGAAACTCATCCTGCGGCGATCATCGCGTCGACCGCGTAGACGACCCTGTACCCGGCATGCGGACGAACGAGAATCGACAGAAAGGACGACGGCCTTGCACTCACCCCCTTGACGGTCGAGCGATTAGACGACCCGCTGCGCGGGAGGGGTGCCTGCGGTTGAGGTAGAGATCAAGAACCGGTCGTCGCGCTCGCGTTGAGCGTCGTTCGGCTTGGGCAGAGCATGGCGGGCTTCTTCAACAAGGAGCCTGACCATGCACCATCCCGTTCTCGATGCACCCGTCAGCCCGCTGCGCCAGCGGCTGATCGACGACATGAACATGCGGCGCTTCTCACGCGAGACGCAGCGCAACTATCTCCGCGACATCGGACGCCTGGCGACATTCCTCGGGCGTTCACCAGACACCGCTACCGCCGACGACCTGCGCCGGTTCCAGATCGAGCAGCAGGAGGACGGCGTTCCCGTGCCAACGATGAACAGCATCGTGTCGGCGCTGCGCTTCTTCTTCACCCAAACGCTCGACCGCCCGGACCTGGCGCGCAGGCTTGTCCGGCTGGCGCATCCGCGCAACCTGCCCGTGGTGCTCAGTCGCGACGAGGTGGCCCGGCTGCTCAACGCCACCACCTGCCTCAAGCACCAGGCAGCACTGTCGGTTGCCTATGGCGCGGGGCCTGCGTGTCGCCGAGGTGTCGATGCTGAAGGTTGCCGACGTCGACAGCGAGCGCATGCTGCTGCGCGTCGAGCGTGGCAAGGGCGGGCGCTATCGCAACGCCATGCTCTCGGAGGACCTGCTCACGCTTCTGCGTGAGTGGTGGAAGGTCGGACGTCAGCAGGGCGTGATGCACCGCGACGGCTGGCTGTTCCCCGGACAGCACGCGATGAAGCCGATCAGCACGAGGCAGCTCTATCGCATCGTCGTCGAGGCGGCCCAGGTCGCCGACATCGCCAAGCGGGTCGGGCCGCACACGCTGCGTCACAGCTTCGCCACCCACCTGCTGGAGGACGGCACCGACATCCGGATCATCCAGGTCCTGCTCGGGCATGCCAAGCTCAACAACACCGCACTCTACGCGAAGGTGGCGACCCGGACGGTGCGTGCCGTGACGAGCCCGCTCGACAAGCTCGGGCTGTTCAAGCCGGGAGAGATCTCGTCCGACATCTGAGCCGTGCGCGCCTCGATCGAGGTCGCCGACATCTTCCGTGCTGCCGGACCCGCCTATCGGGCCGCCCATGCAGGTCACCTGAGCCTCGTCCAGCTCAAGGTCATGTCGGCGATCGAGTATTGCCGCACCGCAGCCCTTGGCGGTCACGTCGAAGCCTGCGAGGACTGTGGCCAATGGCGGGTCGCCTACAACTCCTGCCGCAACCGGCACTGCCCGAAGTGCCAGGGCGCGGCGGCGCGGACGTGGTTGGCCGAGCGCGAGGCCGACCTGCTGCCGGTCGGCTACTTCCATGTCGTGTTCACGCTGCCCGCCGAGGTCGCCGACATCGCGTTCCAGAACAAGGCGCTCGTCTACGACCTGCTGTTCAAGGCGGCAGCGGAGACGATGCTGACTATCGCCGCCGACCCAAGACACCTCGGCGGGCGCATCGGCATCACCGCGGTGCTCCACACCTAGGGATCGGCGATGACGCACCATCCGCACCTGCATATGATCGTGCCGGGCGGCGGCATCGCGCCGGACGGAAGCCGCTGGATATCTTCTCGGTCGGCCTTCCTGCTTCCGGTACGCGTACTCGGCAAGCTGTTCCGACGGCTCTTCCTCACCCGGCTGGTCGCGCTGCACGACGCAGGACGGCTCGCCTTCTTCGGATCTATGGCGCGCCTGTCCGCGCGGCAGGCATTCGTGCGGCACCTGTCGCCGGTCCGCAAGAAGCGCTGGGTGGTGTACGCCAAGGCGCCGTTCGCCGGGCCGGAGGCGGTGCTCGCCTATCTGTCCCGCTATACCCACCGGGTCGCGATCTCAAACAGCCGGCTGATCGCCTTCGACAAGAGCGGCGTCACCTTCCGCTACAAAGACTACCGCCGCGACGGCGCCGATCGGCAGCAGGTCATGACGCTCGCAACCGATGAGTTCATCCGCCGTTTCCTGATCCACGTCCTGCCACGTGGCTTCCATCGCATCCGTCACTACGGCCTGCTCGCCGGGGCCGCCCACAAGGCCAGCCTCGCACGCGCCCGCGAACTGCTGGATGTCGCTGCCCCGTCCGATGACGGCACACAAGACGAACCGGAGGACTTCCGGCCGCCATGCCCCTGCTGTGGCGGACGCATGATCGTCATCGAGGTGTTCGAACGGTGGAAGCAACCGCGTGGACCGCCGGACAGAACGGCGACGAACCGGGAGAACTCTCCATGACCCGGCATGGCATGCTCCAGCCTTCAGCCGCAGGCACTCAGCCTCCGGCGATGGACCCACGCGTGTCCATCGTGATCATCGACGCCGAACAGGTCGCGTCCGGCCGCGCGACGAGCCGACAATACCGCATGGCTGAAAGGCGAAGCGGTCCGGCCGCATCAAACCCGCCGCTTCCCGGCGGCGGTCGTGCCATCGCCGACACCAGCCGCAAATCGAAATCCCCATAGCCATCGCCTGTGGCCCGCGGGTTCCTTCCTCGGGGACTTTCGTACGCCTGCCGGCGCCCGAAACTCTTCACGTTTGCTGTTCGGCAGCTTCGCGACAGGAACAGGGCCAGAGCGGACGTTCGAACCCTCGACCCTCTCGGTGTAAACGAGATGCGCTGGATACGGCTTAAATTGGACGTTAGCCGCGATGCTGCTCTTCGAACGCAGCGATCGCCAAGCACTGCTCTTTGACCAGCGCCTGAAAGGCCTCGAACGCCCGGTACCAATGGTCCCGCTCGGTTGCGATCAAGTCTGCGACCTGGTCGAGATTGAGCGGTTCGCTGCCGCCGATACCGTAGCAGATACGGCCATCATCACGGACGATGCGCGTTACCATCGCGCTCATCCCGATGAGGAAGCGCGCCGAGAAGCGGTGGTTGTAGGCGTTGCGAAAGTCCTCTGTGGCGTCCTTGAACGCCGTGCCCGCAATCGGCTCGACGCGGCGCTTGAATGCACGGTACTTCCGCCAGTTGGTGCAGAGCGGCTCGATATGGTTGAGATAGAACGCCCGCTCGTTGGGAAACTCGTCGCGCCAATTAGCCATCTCCTTCGCCATATTGGCTTGGTGGTAAAGATGGCCCGCTGCGAACGCGAAGCGCGACTTGATCGCATAGGGCCGCCCGAGCGCAACCGTACCGAGCGTGTCGATGAACTCATGTGAGACGGCGAGCTTTTCCTCGTCTGTGAGTGACGTGGTCACGCGCGCCCAGGCGCGCAGCCGCTGCACGTCATGCGTCAGGTCGTTGATGATGTTCGCCAGTTCGGACGCATAATCATCCAGCATGCTGACATAGGGCATCCAGGCGCCGCTGATCGGGTCAGGGAGCGTCCACCAGCGATAGGGCATGAACCGGCGGTTCCCTTCGCTATGGTCGAGCGCGTAGCGATAAGCGGTGTAAAGTCGGATCGCCTCCTCGCTCTGCTGCCGGGTGACTTGTCGGGTTCAGGCATTGCGGATCGCCCAGTTGACCACCGACCAGACTAGGTCGTCGACGGTACTGCTGCCGACGCTGATGTCGCGATGCGGTTCGATCCGGTGATAGTCGCCGAGCGGCGCGGTCCCGCCGGTGAAACCGGTCCGCCGCGCGATGATGTTCTTGGTGCGCCGATTCTCCTGCCAATAGCTCACGATCGCGCGGTGCTTCGGCTCGTTGGGGCTGCCCGGATGGAGCGCCCGGGCGTGCGGGAAGTGCATATGGCGATGATGCGCATGGAGCAAGGTCACATCGTAGAGCCGGGCGATGAAGGCGCGCATCTCGTCGAGGCTGCCTGCGGTGCCGACATCCTTTGCATTCGATCGCGACGCGCGGCCGCCCCACCGGGATACCGCCGGTCGCACGGATCGCAGTCCCGACGCTGCCGGGGACAATCGAGATGTCGATTTCGTGCGTCGCCGAGCTGCGGCCCGCGAACTGAATGCCATTCCAGATCTCCCATTTCTGCCGGCGGCCCCTTCGGAACCCGATGACGCTAGCATTGTCGGCACTGGCCGAGGCCGCGGGGACGCCGGTAGGCGCGCCGCCGCGCTGGATGAAGCGGCGGTCCGCGTCACCGGGCTGAATAATGGTCCCGTCCGAGCGCTGCAGCCAGACGCTGAACCCGGCATTGCGCAAGCCGCGCGCGAGGCTGGTCATGACGAATAGCTCGAAGATGCGCCCAGCGCCCGACGCATGTTCGAGCGTAGTGATGCGGCCGTCGATCGTGTCGAGGGCGGATTGGACATTGGGAATCATCACGTCGTCGCCTGGCCGCGCGATTGCGCGGTCCATTCGGCCAGCGCGGTGCGCAGGGTGGGGAAGCTCTCGCGCGCGCCGGCGACGTCGTCGCGGCCGCTCTCTCGGCCGCCTTCGAGATCCAGCAGCACCACGACTGTCCTTGGCTCCGACGCGTCGGTTGGCTGTGCCACGGCTCCAGCCTCGTCCGGCCGCTCGGCTGTCCCCTCGACGACGAAGTCGAGCGTGTCGATCGACGCCTGGAGCTGCTCGAGCGCTTCGCCGAGCCGCTCCTCGACATAGGCGGCGGCCCATTCGACCTCTCGTGCGGTGGGATCGGCCTTGCCTCCACGCCAATCGCCTGCGGCTCGCCGCGCGCTTTCGGCTGCGCATTGCCGCGGATCGACTCCCGCGCCGCGGCGAGCGCTTCTTCGGACTCTTCAGGCGGCCGGCCGGGCTTGACACCTTCGATCAGCTCGAACGCCAGCCAGTCGAGCCGCGCGGCCACTAATGTCTCGATCAGCTCGAGCAGGCGCGGATCAAGAATTGCCACAGATGCACGCCTTCCTCACGCAAGCCCTGTCCGATCACTGGCTGGAAAGCGCCATTTTGGATGAACTTATATTGTTTCAGTGTCGAATCTAAAATCTAGGATGATGAATGGACGAGTGACCGCCCCGCTCAAGGTTACCACGCCTTCTTGCCTCTTGTCGCGCGGATCTGGCGGTCCTGGCAGCTTTCGAGATCGAGCAAATAGAGCTCGACTGACCACAGTTGGAGCGCGTTCCAGTCTGTCCGCAGACGGCTCAAACGGGGCCGCTTGCTGACCGGCAGCTCCTGGAACAGAGGCGATAGAGCGCACGCTCACCAATGCAGCCAGACCTTGCGGAGAAGGTCAGCATTCGGGACGCCTCCATGTTGTGTTACATCGAGACTCGCCGGCGGCGACGACAGCGACAACGGGTGGCAAGGCATGCTGGACATCGAGAACGACACTGTGAAGAGGATCATCGACGCGCTGGCGGTCGCCATCGACGGCAGGTTTAGCCGTCGTCATGCGGTCATTGCGTCGCAGGCGACTATTGGCCGCCGCCACTGTCTCTGCTCTCAAGGTAGACTAAGAATTTCAGAGCGGCGCTTGTTTCTCGCGCTTCTGGACAGGCACCCCTACGCCACCTCCGGTTCCGTGAAATCCATGCGCCTTAAGCTTGGCGCCGATCCAGTGGCGCATATCAGAGCCGATGCCGGCGAGCAGAAAAAGATGCTTCGTTGCCATGGTCCCAGAAAGATTTGAACCGGGCCTCGCAGCGCCGGTTTGCGGATCGCGAGCCTTCAGGCATACGAGCGCGTTGCAGCGCGGTGGTACTAGAAGGATCAGTGAATCGACGCATACAAAATACGCTCCTGGGTCGCCGTGTCCGGCGAAAATTCCTCGACGATCCGGCCTTGCCGCATGATGAGAATGCGATCTGAGAGGTTCATCACCTCAGGCAGGTATGAAGAGATTACCACAACCGCGAGACCGTCATCTGCAAGCTCGTTAATCAGCTGATGGATCTCGACGATGGCTCCCACATCGACGCCGCGCGTCGGCTCGTCAAAAATGATGATCTTGGGATTCTGGACCAGCGATTTTGCGATAACCACCTTCTGCTGATTGCCACCGGACAGCTCGACCACCTTGGCGTTCTCGCCCTTGACCGATTTGACATTCAGCTTCTTGATCCATTCATTGGCCAGTGTGCGAACATCGTCAAGTCGAACGATCCATCCTTTCGAAGTCGCCGGAAGGGCTCCAAAAGTGATGTTCTCGCCAATCGACTTCTGCTCAAAGAAACCTTCCGCCTTCCGGTCCTCGGTTACATAAACGATCCCATCCTTCATGGCGGCCTGCGGCAGCCTGTAGCGAACCGACTTCCCCTCAAGGTAGATTTCGCCGCCATGGAAAAGATTACGCTTTACAATTCCAGCGACAATCTTCGCAGTCTCCGTTCTGCCAGAACCGACCAGGCCGAATATCCCAGTAACCTGGCCAGAATAGACAGAGAACGAATTGTTCTTGACCATCGAGCCCATCGAAAGGTTTTCGACACTGAGAACTTTTCTCCCTCGCAATCGGGCCGGTCGGTCACCCATGTCACGATTGTAGATTTCGTTGCTGAGTGTCCGTCCGACCATCGCCCGGATGATGCTGTCGCGGTCGAAGTTCTTGGTTTCGCCGGTGACGACGTGGCGACCATCCCGCAGCACCGTGATTCGATCGCTGATGGCAAGGGCTTCCTCCAGCGCGTGCGAAATGAATATTATCGATGTTCCATTGGCCCTCAATCGCTTCACGAGCGCAAAGAAATGCTGCTTCTCTTCAGGCGTTAGCGTGGCTGTTGGCTCATCGAAGATGATGACCTTGGCCTTTTTCAACACGGCCCGCGCTATCTCGACCATCTGCTTTTGCGCAGCACCCAGTTGGCCGGCGGTCATTGTTGGATCGACCTGAAATTTCAGACTCTGCAGGAACTGCTGCGCCGCAATGTAGAGTCCGCCAAGGCGGTTGAACGCCTTTTCGCTACCCAGATAGAGATTCTGTGCAACGGTCAGGGATGGCACAAGGCTGGTTTCTTGGAAAACCATTGCGATGCCTGCTTCCAGGGCTTGGTGCGGACCGGAAAATGAAATCGGCTTGCCGTTGAAGGTAATCTCCCCCCGCGTCGGCTCGACGACGCCGGCAATAATCTTGCTGAGCGTGGATTTGCCCGCCCCATTCTCCCCCAACAGTGCGTGTACTTCATGCGAGTACAGGTCAAATGAGACGTTCTGCACCACGGCGACGCCGTGGTATTCCTTGGTGGCATCCTTGACGGAAATGATCGGTTGCACGTTGCACCTCAAAGTCGGGTTTTCAGGATGGCGTCACCGCCGCCGCTTGCCGAAAGCAGACATCCGTCAGTCTCGAGGCAACTTCGTATGCCATGATGGGTCCCGTCGGATCTGCTGTGCAGGCTCTCGACAGGCAGGAAATCGCGATCGAGTTTGATGACAAGTCCGTAGGATCGGGTGGGAGCCCACGGCTTGAGAATCCCCATCTGCTTCAGTGCTCCGCCCTGCATTGGTTCCAAGAAATTCCGCCTGCTATGGAGCGCAGGGGCGATCCACATGTTCGGATCATCGATTTCGCGCATCATGCGTCCACGAAATCCTGGCTCACGCAAGACAAACTCGATCAGTTGGCTCCGCGGACCGACGACCGACAGCCAACTGCCGCCATCTAACGCATGAGAAAGGCGGGCGGGATACCCGGGAAGGTTTTCCAAGACCACTTGTGGTTTGCTCGCACCCGCGAGACGGATGAGCCGATGTCGCCAGGATTCCGAAACCACGAAGTCGTCGCTCTCGCCAACCAAGACTCCGTATGGATAGCCAAGCTTGTCCGCCATCCGCTCGGCTTTGCCACTGGATAGGGTAACGTGCCATACCGAACCGGAGAAGTCGTGGTCCATCAGACTGCGTTGCCAGGCGTCGGGGGCGTATCGATTTGAGCCGATGCAAACGATCAGCGCATCGACGCCGATAAAAGCGAGCGCCGTGGGACACTTCAAGGCAGCGTTGCCCAGTTGCGTTATCGGCAAGCGCTGACCGTAAGGCGCCTCTGCGAAGACGATCCTCCCGTCGTTCAATCCAACCGCTACGGTTCCATTTGCCGCAACGGCAAGCGCGCTGATCGTCGTTTCGAACGACAGACGTAGCGTTTTGGTTAGCGTCACGGGATCAAGGAGGAAGAGGTCGCGACCCGATGAAAAGTAGATTCCGCTGCCGCCGGCCGCGATGTTGTCCGGCGAGGTGACATCAACGACACGCTCGGAACCGTCCAATCGGGTGTTTGGCCGCAAAGCGCCGTCCATGGCCGGAATCGTCACGGCCGAACTTCCCCGGCCCGCGATCCGATCGAACATCTCTTTTATGAAACCGGTAATCACCGCTTACCCCAATAAGATTCCGGGCCGCTCCAGTTTGGATTCGAGCTGTCGATTTTGATGACGCCGATGCGATTGTTGGAGACGCCGCCAAGATACAGGTGGCCCTTGTTCTCACGCATCGAGGTGATCATTGGATGATTGACTGCAAACTCGTCCCAAAGCACGTCCAGAACCTCGCCTTGGTCGTTGAACTTGATGACGCAACCCGTATTGATATTCGGGAACAGCCATTCGTCCTGAGGCAGCCGGCGCGCCATCCGCCGCCGGAACCCAGGCATGCGCAACGAGATGTCGAGCACGGGTGTCCGCACACCCATCAGTGCGCACCAGTAGTTGCCGTCCGAAGCGCGATTGATGTTGTCGGGATAGCCCGGCATGTTGTCGATCAGGATGTCGAGCCGGCCCTTGTTCGGCCCGTCGATCCAGTAGCGCCTTAGTCGCGGGCCCCAGCTTTCGGCGAAGATAATCGACATGCCGTCGTGGGCTACACACACACCGTTTGGAAACACCAAGTCGCGCAGGATGGTCTGGGTCTTGTTGCGCACCGGGTCGTAGCAAATGATACGCCCATTACCCCTGCTTTCAAGACAGTCCACTGCCCACGCATGCAGTTCATAGCGCACGGTGGCTTCGCTGAAATAAACCTTGCCATCCGGCGCGATGTCGCAGTCATCGGCGAGCCGCAGGCGTGAATCGTCTATGATCGAGAACGGCGTTCGATTGGTTTCGTCCGTTGCCAGTTCTACCTTGCCGTCTGGCGTCACCCGATAGAGTCCCATCCCGCCAACGCAGGAATAGAGATTGTCATTTTTGTCAAAGGCCATGCCGAGTGGATGACCGCCGATATGGGCGAAGACTTCCCATTTCTCGTAGTCGGGCGCGAGGAATCGAATAATCGACCCGTGTCTTTCCCCAGTGTACAGATTGTCATTCCGGTCGAAGATGATGTCTTCGGGGCCTTCTACCTCTCCCAGCCCGATCAACTGGACACCGGCCAGCTTGTTGTTCATGGCGTAGGCCGTGCCGGAACCGGCTTGCATGTCCGGCGGCGGTGGCAGAGCCCGGTAGGTCGGCGATACGTACGACTTGGCAAGGATCTTATCCTTGTGCTTGACCCAGCGAATGTCGACGGCAACGGCCAGCAACAGGACAAGGCCGAGTAACAAAGATCCAGCGCCGCTGACGAAGCCAAGGCGCACCACGCCATTGGTTATGATAATGACGCTGATCGCACCGATCAGCGCCTTGGCCACGGAGCCACGCCCGCCGCCAAGACTGTTTCCTCCCAGGACCACCGCTGTCAGTACCGCGACTTCAAGCCCGACACCCGAGTTCGCACCAGCGCTGCCAAGCCTCGTTGTGTAAAGGAACCCGGAAATGCCGCAGAGCATCCCGCAGACCACATAGCTGGCGCAGACCGTCCTGCGCACATTGATGCCGACATTGTGGGCGGACCGGCGCGAACCACCAACAGCCAGCAGATGCCAGCCGACCCGAGTTCGACTGATAACGAGATGCAGGCCGATCGCCACCACACCCAAAACGGCAGCCGACACCGGAATTCCGGCAATCGATCCCAAACCGGCAAAGTCCCAAATGCCGGACATGGGCAGGCCGACGCCTGTTTCTCCGGGAAACTTGAGCAATATCAGGTTGAACAACTCACGCACGATGATCAACGTTGCGAGAGTGGTGAGAAAGGCACGCAGCCTTACGTATCCGATCAGCAAACCATTCACGAGTCCGACCAGTCCACAGCTGACCACGACAGCCAGCAGAGCCAGGCCGAAATCGAAACCAAAGACGTTGACGTAGACCAGGGTCAGAATGTTGCCGAGGGCAAAGTTCGATCCGACGCTGAGATCGATTCCACCACCAACCATGACGATCATCAAGCCGAGCGCGACCAGGGAAAATTCCCCCAGCTGTCGCGCAAGATTGGATACGTTTGCTGGCGCGAAGAAGCCAGGAATGAGGAAGCCGAAAGTAGCGATAATCAGAAGTAGAAATGCAAAACCGACTGCGTTGTCGATCCAGCGCTTGGAGAGGAGTTCACCGAAAAGCCTGTCGGGAACGACCTTGTACCGCAGCTTGGTCAACTGCTCGGCCAACCCGGCAGGGGCAGGCTTGAACACACTTATTGGTACGAGTGCAGCAGACCCTTCTTTCGACTGGTTATCCTCACGCATATCTTTCGTCGAAGCCTTTTCTAGGTTCACGAACGGGTCCGCACATGGCGAACCCGCTGTCTCGCGCCAAGCAGTGCAACGCTGCTCTTACATGCCGCCTGGTTTTGTCGGCGTGGCGCGGGACACGGTGAACCATGTCCTGCGCCACCCATCCATGCCTTGTCACCGGCTATTTCTTGAGATCTTCCAACAGGTAGCAGTCGGACGGCTTGACCGTCTCCTTGGAGACCACCTTCAGCGGCACGTAGAGCTGAGCCTTCAGCGTCCCCGGCGCTGGCTTGCTCTGCAGCAGGAACCGGATCAGCGTATTGATATCGCGCCCGCCGCCGGGGATGTCCATGTTGACCACGTCGCTGAACTTTCCGTCCGTGACATTCTTGCACATGGCGGATTCGCCGGAGCCCGATGTTGCGATGTATACCTTGTCCTTCATGCCAGCTTCCTCGACAGCCGCCGCCGCGCCGACGTCCTGGCCGTCCCAGAAGCCGACAATGCCGCACAGATCAGGGTTCTGCTGAAGCACCGTCTTGGTGACTGCGTTGGCTTTGCTTGCATCCCAATCCGCGGCCTGGTTCGAAACCACCTTCAATTCGGGGTACTTCGCCAGTGCGTCGTTTACACCCTTGATCTGGTACAGGCTCGCTGCGGCGGTCAGCTGACCTTGCAGGACTGCGATCTTGTGGGACGTATTGGTGCCCTCGCCGCAGCGCTTGTGGATTGACTCGACCAGCAACGAACCGAGATCAACCCAGTCCGGCCCGACGAATCCTTCGGTCTGGGTCGCGGAACTCTGCTGAATCTGGAGAACGTAGATGCCGGCCTCTTCGGCTTGGCGGGTGAGGCGCGAGTAGGATTGCAGGTCGGGGTTCTGCACAATGATGACATCCGGCTTTTCGGCGATGAGCTGGGTCAATGCCTGAGCTCCCACCGACGTATCCCAGTTAGGGTCGCGCACGATGAACTCATAACCGAGTTGGTCTGCCTGGCGTTGCCAGAGGGCACCCCAGCCCTGTGCGACGTCGATGCCCATGGAAAGCGGTATGTAGGCGACCTTCTTGCCCTTGAACACATCCTGATAGGGTGCCCGGAACTGGTCTTCAATGCCCTCAGCCGAAACGGTCGTTGTCAACGCCATTGCCGAGATCATCACTCCCAGCAGGTATTTTAGTCGTTTCATAGGTTCCTCCCGTTGATCAGGCGAGCGTCAAATATCGCCCTGTTGTGAAACTTGTTCGTCTCTTGGATTGAGCACCGCATCGATGACGATCGCGACCACGAGCAGGACCCCTTTGGTCAGGTTCTGCAACGTGAGCGGCATGTCCATGATCGTCATGCCGTTCAGCAATGTGCCGACCAAAAGCGCGCCGACAACCACGTTGCGGACCCCACCCTTACCCCCACTCAGCGCGATGCCACCCAGCACGACGACAAGAATGACGTCATAAATCATCGTCGAGTTGAAGAGACGCGTATTGATGCTCGACACAGAGGCGGCAAAGATTGCGGCGCCCAGGAACGTTATGCCGGCCGAGACGACATACTGGAGCACCATCACGATTCTGATGGGAATGCCGGTTATCCTGGCGCACAACAGGTTTTCACCGATGCCATAGATGTACCAGCCAAATTTGGTGAATTTCAAAACCGCATAGACGACAACCGCGAGGACCAGGAAGTTGATGATCGGCATTGGCACCGTCGCGATGCTGCCCTTGCCCAGAAATTCGAACCATCCGGTCCCCTGGGGCAGGTACACGACGTCAGTGGGAATGAGGTATGCCCGCCCGAAGCCGTAGATCGCGGTGCCGAATGCAAGTGTCGCGAAGAGTGCGGGGATCTCGACATATGCGACCAGGATGCCATTGATCAGGCCGAATATCAGGCAGATGCCAAAGCCAATCGCCAACGCCAGAGGCAGCGAATGGCCATTGTTGGCAAGGAACATCGCATACCCCATGGAAATCACCAGGTTGGCGATTATCGACAAATCGATACCGCGCCCGATGACCACAAATGCCATGCCGATGCTCAGTATTCCCAGAACGGCCACGCTGCGCAGGAGATTGAGCAGATTTCCAACGCTCAGAAACCCGTTGAGAAGTGCGCAGAAGCAAACGAACACGACAAGGAAGATCGACAACACGATCTTCTCCTGGCTGAATTGTGCGTGACGCGCCAAGTCCTACCTCCCTAAACCCGTCCGGATCTGCATCCTCGACATTTCCAGAATCAGATGACTTTCAGCAAGTTAGTTAATGTCGTGGATTGTGCGTAAATGCTGATCAATGCGATATGACTGGCTAACGCAACCGAACAGAGTCAGGGATTCGTCAGCTGTTCGCAAGTTTCGTTTGACCACCTTTGATGCACAATGTAGCGGATTGATAAATGATTGGGGATGCCGCCTCGTGACCGTCACGCTAAAGCCTATCACCAAGATCAATCTGAAATTGATCCAGGGATTCATATTGGTTGCGGAACAATATAGCTTCAGACAGGCTGCGACTTTGAGCGGCCTATCACAGTCTGCTATAAGTGCGCAAATCAAACGGCTTGAAGACCAACTGGGGGTTTCGCTCTTTCATCGCACTACGCGACGAGTAACTTTGACTTCGGAAGGCGAACAACTTCTGGCGGCGGCACAGCGCGGCATAAATGAGGTCGAACTCGGCCTTAAGTCGATACGGGAATCTGTGGATGTGAAGCGGGGTCGCGTATCGCTTGCATGTTCTCCCACCATTGCGTCGCGTCACTTGGCTCCGATTTTGGCCGAATTCGAGACCTCGTATCCGGAGATCGAGGTCCACGTTCAGGAAGCCAGTGCGGCGGCGATCCTTGAAGGCGTCCGCCAGAGAACCGTCGACTTCGGGGTAGGCCCGGTCCTTGAAGCGAAGGACCTTCAATTCCTGCCGGTCATGGAGGATCCTTATTTTGCGCTCATTCCGACCCGTCTGGATACAACCGATGGAACCAAGCGGACTATCTCCCTTGGGGAGCTCGCCAACAAGCCACTGTTGCTTCTCGATCGCTCAACCGCGCTTCGAGCTTCAGTCGACGAAATTGCCGCTCAACATGGCCTTAGCTTGAATACGCGCTACCAATTCACTCAGGCACAGACGCTGATTTCGATGGCGGAGCACGGACTCGGCGTCGCCATTCTGCCCAAAATCTCGTTGCCGAGTAAAATGCCTAAGGGGCTTCGTGCCCTGCGCATCGTCGACCCGCCGCTTAGCCGCCAATTGGCGATTATCACTCTACGAGGACATCTTCCGTCGCCGGCGGTCTCGCGTTTGTTGCCATTGTTTCAAGCGATGAAGACGCAAAGCAAAGCTTCCAATGGGCTTGCGGAATCCATCTCCGCTTAAGTCTTCAGGACGAAAGGATCCTGGATCTCCTCACTGAGTTCGCACCATACGCTTTTCGACTGAAGGTATTGACCAATCGCCTCGATGCCGTTCTGGCGGCCGAGACCGCTCGCTTTGTAGCCACCAAAGGGTGTGTTGAATGCCAAGGCGCGATAGGTATTGATCCAGACAGTGCCCGCCTGGAGCCGTTTGGCCATGCGGTGTGCCCTGCTAAGGGACTCAGTCCAAAGGCCCGCGGCAAGGCCGTAGGCGGTGCCGTTTGCAAAATCGACGACCTCGTCTTCGCCGGAAAAAGGCGTGACTGTGACAACAGGGCCGAAAACCTCGTTTTGCGATATCGAGTTGTCCATCGCGCAATTGTGCAGGATTGTGGGTGCCAGAAAAAACCCGCCGGGATGGGAAGCGAGGGACATTCGGTTGCCGCCGAAGAGGACTTCTCCACCGTCCGCTACCGCCGTTGCAATCATGCTAAGGTCGCGATCGAGTTGACGGCGCGACGCCACGGGACCCATTTGCGTCGAAGCCAGAAGCGGATCGCCCACGACAATGTGGCGGGTTCGCTCGATCAGCCGCTGCAGGAACTGATCGTAGATCGGGCGCTCAACAAAAACCCGCGAGCCGGCCACGCAAGTTTGTCCAGCCGCCGCGAATATACCCGCAAGAACGCCGGCCTCGGCGCGGGCAAGGTCGGCATCGGCAAACACGATGTTGGGACTTTTGCCGCCGAGTTCGAGTACGCTTCCTGCCAGACGGCGCGCAGCGCGCGCACCAACGTCACGGCCTCCCGTCTCGCTCCCGGTGAAATTTATCTTTCGAACCAGTTCGTGGTCCACCAGCGCTTCGCCGGCATCGCGTTCGCCAGTCACCACGTTGATCACGCCAGGCGGTATTCCGGCTTCGTCTGCCAGACGGGCGAGCAGGATAGCCGAGGCCGGTGTGACTTCCGACGGTTTGATGACGATCGTGTTTCCCGCCGCGAGCGCGGGACATACTGCCATCATGGTGATGAACGTCGGCGAATTCCACGGCACAATTACGCCAACGACGCCGATCGGTTCGCGCAGCGTGTAGTTAAGGACTGAGGTGCGGTCGAGGGGGATAACCGCCCCCTCCACCTTGTCAGCGAGGCCGCCGAAATAGTAGAGCCACTCCCTGGCGGCTAGCGCCTGGGCCCGCATTTCCGCAAGCAGCTTGCCGTTCTGAAGCGTCTCGATGCGGGCGATCTGTTCGGCATTTGCGGCAATCTTCTCGCCCCATTGCATCATCAAGCGGCCCCGCCGCGTTGGCGAAAGGCGAGCCCAGGGACCGTCACGAAACGCTCGGTCCGCGGCACGGACGGCAGCGTCCACGTCATCCTTTGACGACAGCGCAAACTGTCCCCATTCGAGCCCTGTGGTCGGATTGACTGACGTGAAGGTGCGACCTCCGATGGCCGGCTGCTCGGCTCCGTCCACATGATTGGAGAAGGCCATCGACTGCGATAGATGATCCAACTCAAGCATTGTCATCGTCCTTTTCCGGATCTGGCTGGGCTTCGGCAGCCTAGGCCTGTTTGCGCTCTAAGATCATGTCCGCGGCTTTCTCAGCAATCATGAAAACGGCCGCTGCGGTGTTGGCGGATGGCATCGATGGCATGATCGACGCATCGACAATGCGCAACCGGTCCAGCCCAATCACACGAAGATTGTTGTCGACCACGGAATCCGAACGGTCGCTTGGACCCATTCTGCATGTCCCGATCAGATGGTATGCCGTATTGCCTTCGGTTCTTGCAAATTGAAGCAGATCCTCGTCACTTTTTGCGTTTCGCGCCGGGGCAACTTCCTCGACGCAGTAGCGCGCCAGCGACGGCGCATCAAAAAGCTGGCGCACCATGCGAATACCGCCCAGGATTGCATCCTGATCAATTGGATGGGCAAGATAGTTCGGCTGGATCGCCGGATCGTCGAATGGATCGGCCGACCGCGCGCGCACATAGCCGGCACTCTCCGGCCGCATCTGATACACGCCGAGCGTGGCGCCAGGAAAACTGTCTAGTTTGCCACTGACGCTCTTTTGGTAGCTGCCCGGCGTGAAAACGAACTGCAGATTCGGCTCCTCATGCATGTCCCGCGCATTGCCGAAGGCGCCGACGACCGACGGACTGATGGCCAGGACGCTTGGACGACCAATTGCCCAACGGGCAATTTCGCGCCACAGTTTCAATCCGCGCACGGCATCGTTGATCGTTTCAAGGCCAGAGACGCGAGACACCATCCGAACGAGGTAGTGGTCCTTGAGGTTCTCACCCACGCCAGGGAGTGCGCGCGCAACCGTCACGCCGATCGCCGCCAGCAGATCGGGAGCTCCGATACCGGATAGTTGCAGCAGCTTGGGGGTGTTGGCCGCGCCCGCGCACAGGATCACCTCGCGCGACGCACGCACTTCTTTTTGCGGGGCCCCACGCGCAGCGGCGTAGCGAATCCCCGACGCTTTCTTGCCCTCCAAGATGACGGACATCGCCTGGGCGTTCACGCGGACGGTCAGATTTTGCCGGCGTTCGGCCGGTCGAAGGAAGGCTCGCGCCGCGCTGTAGCGCCAGCCTTTGTGAATCCATCGCTGATAGTAGCCCACGCCGGTCTGGCGCGCTCCATTGTAATCGGCATTGGTGGGAAATCCGGTCTCCTGGGCCGCCGCGATGAAGGCATCGCATAGCGGATGCCGCCAATCGCAATCTGTTATCGGCAGTTCACCGTCCCGCCCCCGATAGATATTGTCTCCCGGTCCAATACGCCGTTCGGTGCGCTTGAAATAGGGCAAGACCTCATCGAAGCTCCAGCCTCTGTTCCCGCGCCGGGCCCAACCGTCAAAATCGGCGTGCTGACCGCGGTTATAGTTGAGGCCGTTAATGGAACTGGAGCCCCCGAGCGTCCGCCCCTGGAGCGTATTGATACGGCGGCCAGCCGTACCCGGTCCGCCCTCCGTCTGGAACTGCCATGTGTAGCGGGGATCGGAGACAGCCTTGATGAAGCCGCCTGGTATATGGAGGTAGATACTGTTGTCGCGTGGACCCGCTTCCAGAATGCAGACCGTTGTTTTGCCATCTGCGGTCAGTCGGTTGGCAAGCAGACAACCCGCAGCCCCAGCACCAACGATCACATAGTCGAACGTGTCACTCGCCATCCGAACTAGCTTCCAAATCGATTAAATGACACCGTTGGCCCGCAGCTCAGCAATCTGCTCGATCGAGACCCCAAGAAGTTTTCCCAATATTTCCTCGGTGTGCTGACCGAGGGGACCTCCGACGTTGTGAAACTGGGCCGGGGTCTCCGAAAGCCGCAGTGGCTGAGTCGGCAACATCAAATTGCTGACCCGATCATTCTGCATCACTTCGAAATCCTTCCTCGCCAGGTATTGCGGGTTGCATACGATCTCATCGATGCTGAGCAATGGGCCGCAGGCGACCTGCTCGCGATCACATGCCGCCAGCGCCTCCTCACGGGAAATTCCGGCCGCCCAAGCAGAAATTATATCGTTGATCTTATCTCGATTTACCATGCGAGCGGCATTGCTCGAGAAATCCGAGCAAACCGCCAAACCAGGCTGACCCATCGCTGCGGCAAATCGCTCGAACATTCGTTCCGACGAGCACGCGATAGCTATCCATTTACCGTCCGCGCACGCCCAGTGTCCATGCGGCACCACGAACGCAACATCGGGGCCTAGCCTTTCGCGTACAACCCCGTATTTGTGATAGGCGGGCACCAATTCGTCCATCAGGCGGAAGACACTTTCATAAAGACCGATATCCACCACCTGGCCCTTACCGGTCTTCTCGACCGTGCGCATGGCAAGCAGGACGCCAATCGCCCCCCACATGCCCGACACATAGTCTCCGATGGACGTCGAGCCGGGTACAACTGGAGCTCTTCCACTTTCACCGGCAAGGTAACTCAGTCCACTGAATGCATGCGCTATGCGCGCAAAGCCGGGCTTGTCCTTGTAAGGGCCGTCCTGACCATAGGCGCTTATGCTTAGCATGACGATTCGCGGGTTGATCTCACGCAGCGCCTCGTACCCGAGGCCCCATTTCTCCATGGTGCCTGGTCGAAAGTTCTCGAGCACCACGTCCGATTGCGCAACCAACTCGCGCAGCAGATTGGCACCCTCGATAGTGCGCAAATCGAGCGTGATGTATTTCTTGTTCCTTGCCTCGCTAAGCCAGACCAGGGTGTCACCGCATTCGGTCGGAGTGCCGAACTTACGCAGCGGGTCCCCTTCACCGGGCTGTTCCACCTTGATCACTTCGGCACCAAAGTCAGCCAGAATCACGCCGCAGAACGGGGCGGCAAGGAACGTTGCCACATCCAAGACCCGAATGCCGTCCAGAGGCCGCACGGTCAAAACTTAAACTCCACGCGAGGAATACGCAGCGACTCGTTCCGCTTTTTCGAGGATTCGGGTCGCAACCTTGTAGTGCGCCATGTCAACCAAAACACCGCCGACGCCGACGGCGCCATTGCCTTTGCGAGTGGACTCATCAAGGGCTGTAACGATCTGCTGCGCCCATTGTTGATCGCTCTCTGAAGGGGAAAAAATCTCGTTTGCCATATCGATCTGGGATGGATGAATGGCCCATTTGCCTTCAAACCCGAGAGCTCTGGCGCGCTCGGCACTTGCACGAAACCCGTCAGGATCTCCGAAGTCTGTATAAGGCCCGTCGATCGGCCTGATTCCGTAGGCGCGACAGGCATTTGCGATCCGCGCAAGTGCGAAATGCCACTGGTCATTGACATGCGATGAAAGCGTCCCGTTCGGGTTCGCCGTATGCATCGCATATTCGGGGTTCACTTTCCCAAACACGCGATCGTTCGTTCGCATGTCGACCGTGTAGTCGCCAACACCAAATATCATTGACTGCAAGCGCGGCGACGACGCGGCGATTTCTTCGGCATGAGCGACCCCCATCGCGGTCTCGATAAGGACTTCGATCCCTAGCGGTTTGGCCCGAGACACCTCTGCCTCTGCAAACGACAGAATGCGATCGACGAAAACAACGTCGGCGGCCGTACCTGCCTTGGGGAGGAGAATGAGATCAAGGCGCGGCGCTTTTGTCGCGAGATCGAGAATGTCACGCAATGCCCAAGGTGTATCCAGGGCATTGACCCTGACCGCCATCATCTTGCTGCCCCAATCGAACTCCGTCAGCGCGCGGATGGCGTTGGCGCGCGCTTCCAGCTTCCGCGGCGGTGCGACTGAATCTTCAAGGTCGAGAAAGACCGCGTCTGCCTGCCCTGCCGCTGCGTTTGCGAAAAAGTTGAGCGATGTCGCAGGTACGGCGAGCTCCGATCGCTGCAGCAGCGACGAAGACTGCGGTTGCGCAGGCTGCACTGGCAATGTCACGCTTCGCTCCACGTAATAGACGCCCGTCGTCTCGAAACAGTGCTAGCGGCTAGTCATCAATCTGAAAAACGCGATTACTTCAAGGATTGTGAAGTTTTTGAGATATATGTCGGCAATCCGATGACGGGGCTCCGGATCTAACTCGTTGCCACGCCGCTTCTCGCAGAGGAGGCGTCTGCAGCATAGCAAGGAAGTGTTCTGGCGCTCACCCGCCTGGTATCAACTCTGGCGAAAACTGCGGGAGGATACAGTGCACCATTTGATCCGGTTGGGTATTCCGGACGGGACCTCAGCCCAGCTACGATCCGAATCTCCGGCACTCTAACGGAGTAGTCCCGGACCGGATGCTCTCGTCGAAGTTGCAGGCGCCGTCGGCGGCCCATTCGGGCTTGGAATCAGCGAAGTCGATCAAGAACTCGAGCGCACAGTGACCGCTTTCGGGCAAGGTTACATGTGATCCCGATGGCCGAAATGCTAAAGGGTTTCGGGTGCCGTGAGGCGTACGAAAGCCTCTCATGCAGGAACCCGCGGGCCACAGTTGATGGCTATGGGGATTTTAGTTTGCGGCTGATGTCGGCGATGGCGTGACCGCCCCCGTTAGGCGACGCGGTGGACATGGACGGACCGCTCAGTGAAGCCTCTCAGTCAGTCACTCGGAGAGAAGAAGGCTGCAGAGCCTGCAATGGTCCCGATCAATAGGCTCCGGTCGAGCTACACATTGCGTTGCTCGCATGCGCGATCACTGCCCTCCACGACGTAGCGCACGCGAAGCTTGCGCCCTCTACTGCGATGTCGACGGCCATGCGCCGTATGTCGGCCACAGAGCGCAGCTTAGCGGCCACCGGAAAGCAGACTTTGGTTTGGCGAAGCTATGTGCTGAAATGCCAGAAGCGAACCACCAGACGAACAACTGCTGCGACAAAATTCTGCGCTGAAGGTTCCTCGATATCGCTGCTCTCGCCTATTCGCCCGATAGGCTCAGGGCCACGGCACGACTGGGTCGCACCAGTCTGCATCAGGTAATCGATGCTAAATTCGTCTGTCGCCCTACTACTCGAAACGTCGGAAGTTTTGTCTGACTAGCGCAGCGTAGGTGTCGATGGAAACATTTCCACGCCCCGTCATTTGATACCCGCCTTGGCCAAAGCCAAAGTCGGCGTTCCGCGCGAACAAGGCGAATTGCTGGGCAACGCCATCCATGAGGTCGAACTGGTTAGCCGTTACTTTAGCGGGAGTGGATGCGGGTTCGTGTCGATATGACTATAGAGGAGAGCCTCTATCACGGCCATGAAGGCTGGATTATTGTGTGCACCGAGACCGCCGTCGGAGAACTGCCCCCTGGGCGAGAAGTAGATTGGTGCCGAGGCGCTCGCTTCAACCGCATCTTTAAGGAGGACGTCACGGTAGGTTCCAGTGACAACGTCGACTTTGCGCCCAGGATAAGTCTGCTCCCAGCCGGGACCTAACCTCAGCAAAAGGACCTCGTCCTCCCGCGGATCCGTAGACTCGTACGGAATGTGGAAGGCCGTGAAGAAGGTGGTCTCGCACCTATCGAGGTCTCGCGCCGTGACGAGGATGTCTTTGTAGGTCCCGTCCTTCCCGCAGTCTTTTAAGGCATAGGGCACGAGCCCAGCCTCGCTGCGCTTGGACAGGAACTGATACAAAAGCTCCTTCATGCCCGTCTTGCGAAAACGCGGAGCCATGATCTGCTCCGCGGCGTCGTGGATTATGCGTTTGACGACCCCCACATAGCTCTCAACCGCATCCAGAATTTTGTTGGCGTACTTCGCGTCATCCAGGTTGGCAATCGAGTCGGGCCCAAGCGTTCGCAAATCAAAATAACGAAACGCGTGATGCTGGCCGGCACGGTTGTCTCTGAACAACGATTTCCTCACACCAGGCTCCGCATAGAGCGAGATGATCGTCTTCAGGGGGTAACCCGACGCCAGCATGGACGCGATGATCGAGCCGGTGCTTGTGCCAGCGAACATATCAAACATCTCGAAACAGCTTTTGCCGTAATAATGCTTGTCTTATGACTTTCCGTCGTTTCGAGGCCAAAGTGGGTTGCCGCCTGCGGGCGTTTACCACCCGCAGGCGCCGGGAGGGGGTGGGATCGAAATCGCCGGTCGTGATGGACCGAGCTAGAGTATGATCGCCCCTCTCTTTTCCATGAGGCCTGAACGGATAGCCGGGTTTCTAGACCCGGATGACAAGCACGGGACACGGAAAAGATGACCGCAATCATACCACGCACACTCGGAATCGACATCTCGAAAGATCGCCTCGACGTCCATCTCCTACCGGAAGGGACGGAGCGGCAATACGCCAACGACGCCATCGGTCTACGCGAACTGATCCGCTGGCTGGCGCCTCTTGCGCCTGCCCGCATCGTCTACGAGGCGACGGGCGCCTACCATCGGTTGCTCGAGCGCACGTTGGGTGCCAAGGGCCTGCCGCTGGTCAAGATGAACCCACAGCGCACGCGTGCCTTCGCAAAGGCCGCCGGCCGCTTGTCCAAGACCGATCGGATCGATGCCGCCATGCTCGCCCACTTTGGCGCGCTGATGGCGCCGCAGATCCGGCCGATCCGCAGCGATGCCCTTGATGCGCTTTGCGAACTGGTCGCCGCCCGACGAGCGCTGATCAAGGACCGCACCGCCACATTGAACCGACAGAAGTCTTTGACCATCCCGCTGTTGAAGCGCCAGGCCGAGCAACGGTTGAAACAAATCGCTGCCCAGATCACAGCGATCGACACCGAATGCCGAACTCATATCGCCAGCGAACCCGGCCTCAGACGCCGCTTCGATATTCTCACCAGCATTCCGGGGCTTGGAGAGGCGAGCGCCTTCGCCATCGTCGCTGACATGCCCGAACTGGGTGCACTCGAAAACAAGCAAGCCGCAAGCTTGGCCGGCCTTGCCCCCGTCGACCGCCAGTCCGGCCAGTGGAAGGGCAAGAGCTTCATCCAGGGCGGCCGGCAAATGCTCAGGCAGGCACTCTACATGCCCGCCCTCGTCGCCACCCGATTCAATCAGCCTCTCAAGGCAAAATAGGGGTCGGAACAAGAGCAGTGCGAAATCGTGCGCTAAGGGCGAACGGATCATGAACTCTACTGTAGTCCGGCTGTGCAGCATCCGATCCCTGTGGATTGCCATCGCAGGGCACCAATTTTGATTTCGTCGCCCGTCCGACTCGACAACGCTCCCGGCAGATTAGTCGTGGATGGAGTTGCGCGATGGGTAAACGGAGGCTTCTCAAGGTTCGGGATCGACAGAGACTTTTCGATATACCAACCGATGAGGACGGCCTCATCCGACACTATTCGTTGTCGTCGACGGACAGGCTTGAGATTGGACTTCGCAGACGAGAACACAATCAGCTCGGATTCGCTGTTCAGCTCTGCCTGATGCGATATCCAGGCAGGGTGTTGGCGACCGATGAAACTCCGCCTCGTGCAATGCTAAAGTACGTTGCTGAGCAGATTGGCGCCGACGGTGGAAAGTTTGCGCTCTATGCACGCCGTGAAGAAACGCGTCGCGATCACATTGCTCGCTTGATGGTTTATCTGGCCGCGCGGAGCGCGACGGGGCAAGATCGTAGAGCTGCGCTGTTGGCTGCAATTCAGGCGGCCACGATGTCCGACGACGGTGGGGCGATAGCGAGTGCTACTGTCGCCATGTTTCGTGACCACGGATCTCTTCTGCCGTCAATCGACACGATCGAACGGATCGGTCTTGCCGCCCGCGCCATTGCCCGTCGGCGGGCGGAGAGAACGCTGATCGAAGAAATTTCGGTCGATACGCTTCAATCATTGGATAAGCTGTTGGAAGTTGACCCGGCCATCGGCCAGACGCGCTTTCATTGGCTGCGATCAGCGCCGGATGCGCCAGGTGCGTCAAACCTGGTCGGGCTGACCGAACGGATCGCCTTCCTGCGCAAGCTAGAAATCGAACCGAAATTGCAGATGCGCATATCGTCTGGACGGTGGGATCAGATGATCCGTGAGGGCAACGCCACACCGGCATGGCTGGCCAACGACTTCAATGCCAGCCGTCGACACGCGCTGATCGTGGCGCAGATTATCAAGCTCGGCCAGAAGCTCACGGACGATGCAGTGGCGATGTTCATCAAGCTGACAGGCCGGCTGTTCTCGCAAGCCAACAACCGCAAGAAGCAGCGACACATGGACTGCAGGCCGGATACCGCCAAAGCGCTACGCATGTTCCTGGACACGATCACAGCCCTTCAGTCCGCGAACGACTATGGCCGGAACGCATTGGAGGTTCTCGATCAGGAAGTTGGATGGCACCGGTTGCTTCGGATGAAGCCTGAGCTTGAGTCGATGGTCGAGGACAACGAGGCGTCGCCTTTGACCTTAGCGGCCGAGCAATATGCGACCGTCAACAAGTACGCCGGTGCGTTCCTGGAAGCGTTCACATTCCGCTCAGCGCGCCGCCACGATCCCGTTCTTGCGGCGATTTCGCTGCTGAAACGGCTCTATGCCGAGAAGCGGCGCACCCTTCCGGATCGCGTCCCGGTCACCCACCTCAGCCGAGGTGATCGACGGCTAATTCTCGGGCAGGACAAGCCCGATCGCCGTCTCTATGAGATTGCAACGCTCGCGGCTTTGCGAGACCGGCTTAGATCCGCGGACATTTGGGTCGATGGCAGCCGATCCTTCCGACCGATCGACGAGCACCTGATGCCGCGGTCAACGTTCACAATCCTGAAAGATGAAGGTCGCCTCGGACTTGGTGTCCAAGGTGACGGCGCGGCGTGGCTTGCCGAAGCGCGGCAGATGCTCGACTTCAACCTGAAGCGCCTGGCACATAGGGCACGATCCGGGAAGCTCGACGGTGTTCGTCTCGAAGGTGGAACGCTTATCGTCACACCAACAGCGGGCGAAGTTCCCGCAGCAGCCGAGGATCTGAATGCCGAGCTCAGCGAGCGCTATCCGTTGATCGAGGTGCCAGATCTCTTGAGGGAGGTGCATGAATGGACCGGGTTTGCGGATTGCTTCACCCATGTTCGCACGGGTGACACTCCGAGGAATGTCTCGGCCATGCTGGCTGGCGTACTGGCCGATGCAACCAACCTCGGTCCGAAACGGATGGCCAGTGCATCCAAAGGCATCAGCGCTCACCAGATCAGTTGGATGCGTACTTTCCACGCCCGGTCGGAGACCTACCGAGCAGCCCAGGCCTGCGTGACGGACGCACACACCCGCCATCCGCATTCCCGCCTTTGGGGCAATGGCACGACGTCGTCATCTGATGGCCAATTCTTCCGAGCAAGCGACCGCGCCGCAAAGCGCGGAGATATCAATCTACATTACGGCAGTGAGCCCGGATCGAAGTTCTACAGCCATCTGTCAGATCAGTACGGCTACTTCAGCATTCTGCCCATCAGCCCGACCGAAAGCGAGGCGGCCTATGTGCTCGATGGGCTATTCGATCAGGATACGGCCCTCGACATCCAGGAACACTTCACCGACACCGGCGGCGCGAGCGATCACGTCTTTGGCCTATTCGCTCTGATCGGCAAGCGGTTCGCACCGCGACTGCGCAATCTCAAAGATCGGAAGTTCCACACGTTCGAGAAAGGCGATGCATACCCGGCGCTGTCAAACCACATCGGGGCGCCGATCAACACCACCCCGATCCTCGATCACTGGGATGATCTGCTTCATCTGGCGGCATCGATAACCACCCGTGCCGTTGTGCCCTCGACGATCTTGAAGAAGCTCTCGGCGTCACCGAAGGAAAGCCAACTGGCCAAGGCTCTTCGGGAACTCGGCCGCATTGAGCGCTCGCTTTTCATGATCGAATGGTACTCGAGCTCGACATTGCGCCGGCGTTGCCAAGCCGGCCTCAACAAGGGCGAGGCAGCGCACAAACTCAAACGCGCAGTCTTCTTCCATGAGCGTGGGGAACTCCGCGACCGGTCGTTCGAAAGTCAGGCATTCCGCGCATCGGGCCTCAATCTTGTCGTCAGCGCGATCGTCCACTGGAACACGGTCTATCTCGACCGCGCGGTGACAGAGCTCAAACGAGCGGGAAGGAACATCCCAGATAAGCTGTTGAAGCATATCTCGCCGCTGAGTTGGGAGCACATCAACCTGACAGGTATCTACACCTGGGACAGTGAGCAACATCTCCCGGAAGGCTTCAGGTCGCTTCGCCTCCCGGCTGGGCTAAGGCTTGCCGCATAACGTTCCTGCTCCGTTCGACCTTAGCGTACGATTTCGAACTGCTCTTGTTCCGACCCCTATATGTTGCACGTTGGCATGAACA
Organism: Mesorhizobium sp. GW821-FHT07A06; assembly: GCF_059419085.1. NCBI lineage: Bacteria > Pseudomonadati > Pseudomonadota > Alphaproteobacteria > Hyphomicrobiales > Phyllobacteriaceae > Mesorhizobium > Mesorhizobium sp. GW821-FHT07A06. The sequence continues at coordinate 164,684 of NZ_JBWKRC010000010.1, read as the reverse complement.
TCGCCGACAAGAGCTCACTCTTTTCGGAGGTTGCGCGCGTGCTGCACGCGGGTGCGCGTTTCGGAGTCTACGACGTCATGCGCACAGGAGCGGTCGAGCTGTCTTATCCGCTGCCATGGGCGGGTACGGCAGATACGAACACGATCGCCGCGCCGGAGCAGTACCGCGACGCCCTCTCCGCGGCAGGGTTCGAGATTTTGTCGGAACGCCAGCGGCGCGATGTTGCGCTCGACTATTTCGCACGGCAGCGCGCCCAGGCAGCCACGGGGTCGGCAGCACTGGGCGTCCAGACACTGATGGGAGCGCGGCGCCCCCAGATGGTCCGAAACATGAGCGAAAGTATTGCAGCCGGCCTAATTGCGCCGGTCGAGATTATTGCCCGAAGGCGGTGATAACCTGCGTTCGAAGTTCAACCGCCTCCGGTGGAAAAACGTAGTGCTTTGCGGGCGCAAGCGGGCCAGCAGTTTTGCGGAGCGGATAGTGAGGATCAGACCACTGCATCCGCGTGCATGCGACGGCGTTCAGAGGCTCTTTCGACCTGATTGGGCGAGCCTCGCTGCGATGCTGCTACAGTCGCTCGTAGATGCCACTCGCCGCAATGAGGCGCACCAGCTCTGCCTGTCGTCGCGTCTCCGTCTTTTCGAACACGTGCTGCAGGTGAGTGCGCGCCGTGGTCAGGCTGATGCCGAGTTCGTCAGCGACCGCCTGCAGCCCTCCGCCGCGGGCGATCGCTATGGCCACGGCCGCCTCGGCCGGGGTCAGCCGATAGAGATTGCGCAACTGGTCCGGCGCGGTCCGCGGCGCGCTGTCCGGATCGGCCACAAACACGATCGCGGCGGGCCGGCCGGTCACGAACCACGTCAACTCGATCTTCAGCGGCACCACCAGCGCGCTCAGCGGCCGGCGCGGCACCGGCCGCGCGAGCGCCATGACGCCGCCGCGGCGCCCGACCGTTCCGCGGCAATCAATCGCTGGAATTGTGCGGCATCCCCGTGCCTGGTTGCACGCAGGGCAGATTTCTCCATCCTGATCCCGTCGCCTTCGGTGAGCAGAGCTTCGGCCGCCCGGTTGGCAAACAGGATCTCGCCGTTTGCCGCCACGATCAGCACGCCCTGGGCGACGCGGTCGAGCGCCTCGACATTGGCGCTCCTGGCGATGTCGGAACTTGAAAGGCGCAGTCCCACGCTCGCCGCCCGGACCAGATGCGGCCCGATGCGGCGCAGCCGATCGAGGTGCTCGGGCTCGAACTCGCCTGTCGCCTCGGCGCGTCCGCAGGTGAACACCACGCGCATGTTCGGTTCGTTGTCCAGAACGACTCCAATCGAGTGGCACATGTCGCCGGGCCGGCAGAAGTCATTGTAGAACTCGGAGCGCCTGTAAACCTCGCGTGGCAGGAGATCCCAGATCGGGATCAGCGTGCCTGCGCTCAGCCTGGCAATACGCGGCAGGAACACATTGGTCTTGTAGTAGTAGTTCGCGTATGTGAGATCCGCCTCCGGTGGCATGCGGACGGACCTCGCTTCGCTGCGCAACGTCCTTGCGTTCTGGAACGTCAGCTTGGTGGCGGCGCCTTCGAGGAAATCCGACAGCGTCTCAAGAACCTGCGCCCAGCGGCCGGGTTCGACCGCCGCATCGTATATATTTGTCCGACCATGCCCTCGAAGTCGTGCATGCGCGCCGGATTTCACCGCGCCCTCGCCTGAAGGAATTTGCAGTTTGCCGGAAGCCGGCTTTACTGACAACCATTCCCCGCCGCATCTCATATGTTCATAGGAGGCGACCGCCCGAGGCCAGAGTGTAGCTATCGTGACGCCATTAAGCTTCACTCCAACCACATGTGGCGAAGATGCAAACAAGGGCAGCACCTACCAAAACCGATTGGAACAGTACACACTATGAAACGCTTCTGACTGCGTGCGAGACCGGTGGCAAGCTCGGGGCATTTGCATCCGATGCCGGTCCGGGCGATGGACCGCCGCGCCACCGTCATCTAGAGGCGGACGAAGTCTTCGTCATACTCCAAGGGCGGCTGCGTTTCTGGCGCGCTGGGGATACTTTCGAACGCAACGCCGGAAGCATGATCTACATTCCTGCTGGCGTCGAGCACACGTTCGTAGTCATCGAGCGTGCGCGATGGATCGCCATCTTGTCACCTGGTGGTCTCGAAGGCTTCTTTCCGGCGGTTGCCGCGCAGGGACTGGAGATTCCGCGCGATCTCGCCGAAATAAAAGCGATCGCGGCCCAGTTCGACATGGAGATTACCGGGCCACCCCTGGTTGTCCCTGGACCTTAGGCGTCGCGCCGACATCATAGGATTAAGGACATATCGAGCTTCCCCTCGAATCGCCCAACAAGCTCTTGCGGTATTAAGCTACTCCGGCAACCCGGCTGTCCGTAGCGCACTGCCAAGAGCCTCCGCGAGCGCGGGCGCGCAATTAACACCGGCAAACTGGCGGCTGTAGCGAAAGGCCGGCTGGAGCTCGATCACGCGAGCGGCGGCTGCCTTCGCTTCGTCCAACCGGCCAAGCTTGGCCAGCGCGGCCGCCAATTGCACATAGGTGATGCTATGCGCGGGATTGGCTTGGACGGACTTGTAGGCAGCACGACAAGCCTCTTCGTAATGGCCGCGCAGCAAATGGCTCATCGCCTGTGCGTCAAAAGCGGCCCAGGCCCACGAATCGAATGGGCTCAGCCGCAAGCCTTGCTTGCTCCATTCTATCGCTCGCTCCGCTTCGCCGCTCCATCCGAGAACGACGCTGCCAAGGATGTAAGTCAGGGCCGATGACGGGCTGATAGCGAGGGCGGCTTCCAATGCCGCGAACGCAGCGGCGCGATCATGCGCATCCATTCCAATGGAAAAGCCAGCCCATGTCAGGGCGAGCGCATCATCCTGTCCGTGGACGATTGCCGACCGTGCGTGGCGGATCGAAGACGCACGGTTGATCTCCTGCAGGCCGGCGCGAAGGAACAGGCAGTGATGGCACATCGCGGCGTTGCCATGCGCCAGCGCATAGGTTGGTTCGAGCGAGATCGCGCGATCGAGAAGTGCCAGCGCTCTGGTCACTTGCTCCGGCATGCCTGAATCGACATCTGGCTGGGCCTGCAGCACGAGATCGTAGGCATCGAGGCTATCGGGGCGTTTGCGCCTGACACGTTCGATTTCGGCCTTCCGCACGCTTGGCGCAATCGCGCCCACTGCTGCCAGCGCGATCTCGTCTTGGAGCGCGAAGATGTCGTCGGAACTGCGGTCATAGCGCTCGGCCCAGACATGGGCGCCGGTCGAGGCATCGATCATCTGGGCGGTAACCCGCACGCTACCGCCAGCCTTGCGCACACTGCCTTCGAGCACATAGCGAACGCCCAGCTCGCGGCCAATCTGCTTCACGTCGACGGCGCGACCTTTGTAGGAAAGGGTCGAGTTTCGCGCTATGACGAAAAGCCATTTGATCCGCGCCAGGCCCGTGATAATGTCGTCCACCATCCCATCGGCAAAATATTCCTGTTGGGGGTCGCCGCTCAAATTCGAGAACGGCAGGACGGCGACGGATGGCTTCTCCGGCAAGCTCGGTCCCGACGTGGCGCCGGTGGCGGCCGAGGTATCGGGACCGTTGGTGACGACGGCGGGTCCGACATAGCGATAGCCACGGCGCGGCAATGTTTCGATCCAGTTCGCGACATTCGCCGCGTCGGCCAATGTCCGGCGCAAGGCAGCGATCTGAACCGTCAGATTGTTATCCGCAACCGCCGATCCGCCCCAGCCGGCGTCGATCAGCGCGTCTTTGGACACCGGTTGGCCAGCGTTCTGGATCAGCAGTCGCAGCAGCGCGACGGCGCGCTGCCCAAGCATAGTCGGCTCATCTCCGTAAAAGAGAATGCCCACCTCCGGATCGAGGTGAAAAGACCCAAAGCGGTAGACGTCGCCCCTGACTGTCATTGGAGTCTTTTAGCAAATTTTTGGCAACGAATTCACGACTTTCTCGCGTGAGCGGCCGATGTTGCGTGAACGCTTGCCAGACTAAGCGCCTGTCAGAGGAGGATCATATGAGCGCTGATGCCGTCATCCGCATGCCCGACGAGAAGAAGGGCGTCATGTTGCGTGGCTATCCGATGGCTTTCCTCGCCACCGACGAAAATACCAGGCATACGAGCATGTTCGACTGGACGATCCCGCCGGAATTCGCCACCGGGCGGCATGTTCACCGGGTGCAGGAGGAGACCTTCTACCTGCTCGAAGGCGAGTGTGAATGGCATGTCGGCGACAGGACGATCCATGCAACGCCGGGAACCTTCCTGTTCATCCCGCCCGGGGTGCCGCACAACATCACCAATGTCAGCGAGAAGCCTGCGCGCGTGCTGATGACCGTCTCTCCGCCCGGCCACGAGCACTATTTCGAGGAGCTGGCCGAGCTGGCGGCGCATGGGGCGCCAGATCCGAAGGCGCTCGCCGACCTCCGGAACCGCTACGACACCGACCAGCTGTCGACGTTGACGACGCGCTCGTGAATGTGGAACCTTGGGCCGTCGCAGCCGTCGCAGCCGTCGCAGCCGTCGCAGCCGTCGCAGCCGTCGCAGCCGTCGCAGCCGTCGCGCTGCTCGCCGACGATGTCAGCTTTCCGGAGGTCCGCGTTATGGTCGCTACGGCGGCAATAGGCGCATTCCTGCCCGACAGCTTTCGGGCCGAAACCGGGCCGGCAGCTTCTGTCACGAATATATGTTTGCTTGCCTTCCGGCACGCGCTCCTTGGCTGGAAACCCGTACTGGCAAGAAACCCGGCCGCACCGGCATGAGCTGGCCTCTTCATTTCCTAGAAAAGTGAAGCTCCCACCCTCTTCGCCACGGGGCATTGGCCGAGCATGTCACCGGATGTCCAGCGGGGGACCAAGCACAAGGCTTTGTGAGGTGGCTTATGTCCAGACCTCCTTTCGAAGGTTCGGAATCAATGCCTGTACCTCAAGCCCTTGCGCCAGTTTTGGCCAGGTCACTTTTTATCCTCCGTGCGGCCCCGACTCTTAATTATGACGTATTGTTAACGTGCGCATCGGGAACGTTATCACGAGCTGTCCGTTTGGGGGCATAACCTCCCGCGTGATTGGTGCCTGGCAGGCATGGCGTCGTAGCGAAGACGTCTTTTCCTTAGCTCTTGGTGAAAGAACCATGCGGCAAAAACGCGCGGTAACATCATGTATCGGACAATTCTTTCTGCCATCATATTTGTCATAGGGGCTGTTTTACTCGCCGGGGGGATCTGGCTCGCGTCGCTTGGCGGTTCATGGTTTTACATAGGCCTCGGAATTGCCCTTGTGTTTTCGGCGGTGCTGACTTACCGCCGCAATCCCGTGGGCCTCGCACTCTATGGCGCAAGCCTGCTGGTGACGCTTGGCTGGTCGCTGTGGGAAGTGGGTTTCGACTGGTGGGCGCTTTCGGCGCGCGGCAGCCTGCTCATCGTGCTCGGCGCACTTTTGCTCCTGCCGCCGATGGTTCGCTCACTGCACAGGCCTGGCACTGGTCGGGCGCGCTATGATGGCTACAGCGGAAGCCTTGCTGGCGCCCTCGTCATCACGGCGCTGGCCGGCATCTATGCGATGTTGCAGTCCCCCCATGATATCGGCGGCAGCTTCGCCGATAACCGAATGTCGGCCTCGCGGGCTGTAGAAACCGTCGTCCCTGACGGGGAATGGCAAGCTTATGGCCGAACCGCTGCCGGCGACCGTTACTCGCCCCTGACGCAGATCACCCCGCAGAACGTGGGAAAACTGGCAGTGGCCTGGACCTATCACACCGGGGACATCCGGGGCCCAAATGATCCCGGCGAAGCGACCTATGAGGTCACGCCGCTCATGGTCGACAACACCGTGTACGTCTGTACACCGCACAATCTTGTGATTGCCCTCGACGCGGTTTCAGGCAAGGAGAAGTGGCGCTTCGATCCGCATCTTCAGCAGACGGTGAAGCAGACCACTCAGCACCTTACATGCCGCGGTGTTTCTTATTTCGATGGCTCGGCTTCGAGCCCCAGGCCCAGCAGCGCAACGCAGCCCGCCTTGGCTGCAGCAAACGCGGTAAGCGGGTCGCCTCAGACGGCGTCGACGGAAGAGCAGCGCCTCACGGCAAGCGTGGCCGAAGTGACGACGCAAGCTGCAGGTGTGCCGCAAAATGTGGTGACCGGCCAGGCCAAACGGGGCGCACCCAACCCCGAAGTCGACCGCAAGGACCCAACGGTCACCGCTTCGATCGATCCTTCCTGCGTGAAGCGGCTTCTCGCTCCGACATCCGATGGTCGGCTGATCTCGCTCAGTGCCGAGACTGGTAAGATCTGCCCCGGCTTTGGGGGCAACGACGGCACCATCAATTTGTGGGCCAACATGCCGAACATAACCCCGGGCTCGGTCTATTCAACCTCGCCTCCCGTCGTGACCGAGCATCTGGTAATCGTAGGCGGGGCGGTAAATGACAACGTTTCGACGACCTCGCCATCTGGCGTCATTCGCGCCTTCGACATCTACACGGGAGCGCTTGTATGGAATTTTGACTCCAAGAAGCCGGATGCAACATCGCCGATCCCTAATGGCCAGACGTACTCCGAAAACGCGCCGAATTCCTGGAGTGTGTCCAGCTACGATGCGAAGCTCGGCTTGATCTATCTCCCGATGGGCAACCAGTCGCCTGACCAGTACGGCGCCAATCGCAGCGCAGCAGTCGAGAAATTCTCATCCTCGATCCTCGCGCTCGACGTGAAAACTGGCAAGGTGGCCTGGGTCTTCCAAGGCGTGCACCATGATTTATGGGATATGGACGTGCCGGCACAGCCAAGCCTTGTCGACCTCACCATTGGCGGCAAGGAGGTGCCAGCGCTGGTGGCTCCGACCAAGCAAGGCGAAGTCTATGTGCTGAACCGGAAGACCGGCGAGCCGGTTCTGCCGGTCACCGAGGAGCCGGCACCGAGCGGTGCTGTCAAAGGCGATACCACCGCGCCAACCCAGCCCGTGTCGACCATTTCCTTCAAACCCGTACCGCTCACCGAAAAGGATATGTGGGGGGCGACCCCACTCGACCAGCTTGCCTGCCGTATAGCCTTCCGCGGCCTCAACTACGATGGGCGCTACACGCCACCCACGACAAAAGGCTCGATCATCTATACCGGAAATTTCGGCACGTTCAACTGGGGCGGGGTGGCCGTAGACCCGGACCGACAAGTGATGTTCGCCATGCCGGTGTATCTCGCCTTCACGTCCAAGCTCGTGCCACGTCCCGATGCCTTTGCTCGGGTCATCAGCAAGGATGGACAGGACGTGTTCAACGAGAATTTTGGCGCGCCCTATGCAGCCAAGATGGGCGCCTTCCTGTCACCCCTAGGCCTGCCCTGCCAGTCGCCGCCATGGGGCTATGTCGTCGGCGTCGACCTGACCACCGGCAAAGTCGTCTACAAGCACGTCAATGGCACCGTGCGCGACCTGTCGCCGATCCCTCTGCCGTTCAAAATGGGAGTGCCCGGTATCGGCGGGCCGATCATCACCAAGGGCGGCGTGGCCTTTCTCAGCGGCACACTCGACTATTATATCCGCAGCTATGACTTGAAGACCGGCTCGGAAATCTGGCGTGATCGGCTGCCAGCGGGCGGACAAGCGACGCCCTCCACCTACAAGGGCGCGGATGGGCGGCAGTACCTCGTCGTGGTTGCCGGCGGTCATGGGTCGACGGGAACAGAGGCCGGCGATTCCATCATCGCTTACGCACTGCCAAACGCGCTTTGACAACAAGGATCAGTCCGTCATGAAGGAGATCTGGGGAGAAGCCAACTAGGTCTCAGGTTGCCGCTGGTTTTGAAGTTCGCGCTGTCTGCCTGCTAAGATCGCGGCCCGGAAACGGTACGTGCCCTAGCTTAACGAATTCAGATATCCTGGTTGCGGGTTATGGTACAGTTCAGGTCATAGAGCAAACCGTCCTTCAATCCATATATCCAACCATGGATCGATACGTTCTTATTTGACCTCCATGCCGCATGCAGGATCGGCGTGCGCGCAAGACGTTTCACTTGGGACGCGACTGAGCACTCGCAGAGCCGGTCAAGATCCGTGTCGCTCCAAGTACCCGACTCCCGGCATTCGAATTCGGCCTCGGCAACATCTCTGATTGGCTGCAGCCAATGATCGATGAGCCCCAGACGTTGGCCGCTTACAGCGGCACGGATGCCACCGCAGCCATAATGCCCGCAAACGATGATGTGCCGCACGCCGAGTTGATTTACAGCATATTCGACGACTGAGAGCATATTCAGATCGGTTGGATGGATGAGGTTGGCGACGTTGCGATGCACAAAAACCTCGCCGGGTTCCAACCCGGCAATGACATTAGCTGGTACGCGACTATCAGAGCAGCCGATCCAGAGATATTTGGGGTTTTGCAATCTCGAAAGACGTTGAAAATAATCAACCCTTTCGGCTTTACGTTCGTCTGACCACATTTTGTTGCGGATAAAAAGGTCTTCAATCATCATTAAGTCCGGCTAGGCTTTGCGCTTGCTTGCAGCGACGTGCGAAAAGTTGGCGGCCCTAACCTTTCCGTATCGCCTCGAAGATCAGCCTAGCGGACCCCATTTTCGCTATCAACTTCGAGCGCGCATCCTGGATCTGTTCGGCATGGTGTTTTGTATACGGACCCATCGGTCGGGTCTTCTCACCTCCTCGACAAACCTGACAATACCATCTGCCATTGTCGCAGAGATTTCCACCGAGCTGTCTCCCTCGGCAGGCTCACCCTTGGCCGCCTTACTCGTGAACTTGATATCTTTGAATGGTTCCGAGCAGGCGGGACCGCATATAGACTTTTGGTGGCGTCTCTCTTGGTTCGGTGCTTGGGACATGGGTGGCTCCTTTCCTATGCACTCGGTTTTTCGCAATCGGCCATTGCATGCACCGCGACGGCCGAAGTTCAGCGCTGCGCGGCCAACTGCGCCTAAGGACGTTCGGGACCCACGGTAAGTGCGGCAGCGTTCGCCGTTTGCATCTGGAAGGCAACAGACAGTCAGTCGCGGGAATATCACCTCGACGGCAATCTGGCCCTCAACATTGCTCGGCGCTTCCATCAATTAACACACTGCGTTGTCTTCCGCAGCTGACTCCTTCCCGATCAGAGTCGCAAGAAAATGAGTGCATTTGCTCGGCTCTACTGGACAGCGCCTACTTGCTGCCTTTTCCGGCGCAACCGCTGTCACGCGCGCCGCTGCTATTCACGCAAGGGTGATGCCTGACTATGAAACTTCATGCGGCGAGCCGCGTTGTGAGAGTTCAGCAAGTTCGAGGCGGGTCGCCCCATGTATGATGCGTGGTTTTCCAAGCCAATATCCGTTGCCACCGGCATAAGCGGCGACATCCGAAACCTGACCAACGCTCGACAAGCTTTTGACCTGCTTAACGAGCATTGGCGTGACGGAGGTAGCGATAAGCACCGATCCGCGAAACGGGCATGCCAGCAGGCCTTGAACGGCAGTGTTTCGGCTGACGTCGCGAGAGACGCCTTCATCGACGCAGCTCGGGAAGCGCGCATATTGGTAGAGTGAGCTGCGCACCGATTATGAGACTGGCGAGGTGAATCACTTTCTCGCCCACCAGCGAGGTCGCCATGAACGCAACAACCCGATTGCATGAACTCGGCCAGAGCCTCTGGTTGGACAACATCACCCGCGATCTGCTGAGCAGCGGCACTCTTAAACGCTATTGCACCGACTTTTCGGTGACAGGATTGACGTCGAACCCTACGATTTTCGATGAGGCTATCAGAAACAGCACAGCTTACGACGAGGCCCTCCATCGAAAAGCCAGAGAAGGGAAAGCGGGTGAGCAGCTGTTCTTCGAATTGGCACTCGAAGACCTGACACAGGCCGCAGCACTGTTCAGGCCGGTCCATGAAGCGACGGGCGGTATCGATGGCTGGGTTTCCCTGGAGGTGTCGCCTTTGCTGGCCAATGATGCCGGCGCTACCGTCGAAGCCGCCAAGCGGCTGCACACGCAGGCGCAGTGTTCCAACCTGTTCATCAAGATTCCTGGTACGTCCGCGGGCGTTGAAGCGATCGAAGAATCGATCTTCGCCGGCGTCCCGGTGAATGTCACCCTGTTGTTTTCGTGCCAGCAGTATGTGGCGGCGGCCGAGGCGTATTGCCGAGGCATTCAGCGCCGGATCGATGCCGGGCTCGACCCGAAGATCGCCTCTGTCGCCTCGATCTTCGTCAGCCGCTGGGACAAGGCGGTCATGGATAAGGTTAGCCCTATGCTGCGGAACCGTCTCGGCATCGCCATATCCGGGCAAGTCTATAAAGCCTACCGGGAGCGGCTTGCCTCTACCGGATGGCGGAAGCTCGCCAATGCCGGCGCACTTTCCCAGCGTCTGCTATGGGCGAGCACCGGCACCAAGGATCCGCAGCTTCCGCAATCCTATTACATCGAAGCGCTCGCCGCGCCGGACACCATCAACACCATTCCGGAGAAAACGCTCCTTGCATATTCGAAAGATGGGGCGGTGAACGGCGTCATGCGGGAGGACGGTGGCAACAGCGAAACCATGCTTGCCGACTTCGCAAAAGCCGGCGTCGACATTCAAGCGCTTGCCGCGGATCTCCAGTTGGAAGGCGCCCAATCCTTCACCAAATCATGGGCCGATCTGATGGCGGTGATTGCGTCGAAGAGCGAGCAGTTGCATAGCCCCGTCTCGGTCGGCGGATGATGAGCGCGCTGCTTGCGACCAGGACATTGCCGCTCTCGGAACTTCCAGTACGGCAGGCGTTGCTGGCCCATTGCCAGGAAGTGCGCCCTTTGCATCTGCGACAGCTCTTCGCCGATGATCCCCAGCGTGGCAAGCGTTTCGCCATCGAAGCCTGCGGACTTTATCTCGACTATTCGAAAAACCGCATCACGGCCGAGACGGTCCAGCTACTCATTCAACTTGCCGAGGCCTGCGGGTTGCGTGAGCGCCTCGAAGCGATGTTCAGCGGTCAGAAGATCAATGTGACGGAGCGGCGCGCGGTGCTTCATACGGCCCTGCGCGCGCCTATTGGCGAGCGAATTTTAGTCGACGGTATCGACGTCGTGCCGGAAGTACACGCGGTGCTCGGCAAGATGGCCGACTTCACGGACAAGATTCACAGAGGCGCCTGGCGCGGCCATTCAGGCCGGCCGATACGCAACATCATCAATATCGGCATCGGCGGCTCGGACCTCGGGCCGGTCATGGCCTATGAAGCGCTGCGCCACTACAGCCGGCGCGACATGATTTTCCGCTTCATCTCGAACGTCGACGGTACCGACTTCGTGGAGGCGACGCGGGATTTGAATCCTGAAGAAACGCTGTTCATCATCTGCTCGAAGACGTTCAGGACGTTGGAAACGCTGACCAACGCCCACACCGCACGGGAATGGGTCCTGCGAAAGTTGGGCGACGAGCAGGCGGTGGCCCGGCATTTCGTCGCCGTCTCGACCAATACCGAAGGGGTCGCTGAATTCGGCATCGACACCAATCAGATGTTTGGCATGTGGGATTGGGACGGCGGCCGCTATTCCATGGATTCAGCCATTGGCCTGTCCACCATGCTCGCCATCGGCGCGGAGAATTTCCACGCGATGCTGTCGGGTTTCCACGACATGGACCAGCACGTCCGCACCGCGCCGTTCGATCAGAACCTGCCGGTCCTGATGGGCCTGCTCGCGGTTTGGTACACCAATTTCTTCGAAGCGCAGACGGTCGCGGTGCTGCCCTACGAGCAATATCTGAAGCGTTTTCCCGCCTACCTCCAGCAGCTGACGATGGAAAGCAATGGCAAGCACGTCACGCTTGACGGCACGAAAGTCGATTACCAGACAGGGCCGATTTATTGGGGCGAACCTGGCACCAACGGGCAGCATTCCTTCTACCAACTCATTCACCAGGGCACCAAACTGGTTCCATGCGACTTCATTGGGTTTTGTCGGGCATTGAACCCGCTTGGACGCCACCACGATCTCCTGATGGCAAATCTGTTCGCACAGACCGAGGCTCTGGCCTTCGGCAAGACGGAAGAGGAGGTCAGGGCCGAAGGGACCCCGGACTGGCTGGTTCCGCACCGCACCTTCGAAGGCAACCGCCCCACCAATACCTTGCTTGCCGAGCGCCTGAACCCAAGGACGCTGGGCAGCCTGGTCGCGCTCTACGAGCACAGCGTCTTCACGCAAGGCGTCATCTGGAACATCGACTCTTTTGACCAATGGGGCGTTGAGCTGGGCAAGGCCCTGGCCGAGAAAACAACCCCTGAACTGGAAACCTCCCAGGCCCCAAATCTCCAACATGACAGCTCGACCAACGCTTTGATCGAGCGCTATCGCCGGTTCCGAAAACGAAAGAAGTAAAGGGCGCTAAGCCCGGCCGCCCCTGCGGCCCCGACCAACATACTGCGGCGCAACCCAGCCAGCACTTGGACGATCGGGTTGCCTACATCCGATCAAAGGATCCCCATGAAACAGGTGCCACTCGACCAGCTCAGCATCAACACGCTGCGAATGCTTTCAATCGATGCGGTCCAGAAAGCAAAATCCGGTCATCCCGGAACGCCGCTGGATGCCGCGCCGATGGCCTATTGCCTGTGGCAACGCTTCCTTCGCTACGACCCTGCCGACCCCGATTGGCCGAACCGCGACCGCTTCGTGCTGTCGGCCGGCCATGCCTGCGCCCTGCTCTACAGCCTGCTTCACCTGTGCGGCGTCAAGGCAAAGGGCGCGAGCTATCCATCGGGCGACCGGCTTGCCGTGACGCTGGACGATCTCAAGAGTTTTCGTCAGGCAGGCAGCCACTGCACGGGGCATCCAGAATATGGCTGGACGTCGGGGGTGGAAACCACCACGGGGCCACTCGGACAAGGTGCGGCAACAAGCGTCGGAATGGCAATTGCGGAACGGTGGCTGGCGGCCACTTACAATCGACCCGACTATGATCTGTTCTCGCACAACGTCTATGCGCTGTGCAGTGACGGCGACATGATGGAAGGGCTCAGCAACGAGGCGGCATCGCTGGCCGGACACCTCAGATTGTCGAACCTCTGCTGGATTTATGACGACAATCACATCACCATCGAGGGGCCTACTGGCCTGACATTCACCGAAGACGTGGCAACCCGCTTCCTCGCGCACGGATGGCATGTCGAGCGGGTAAGCGATGCAAACGATCTGATGTTGCTGGACAAGGCTTATCAGACGTTCATCGATACGCATGACCGCCCCACGTTGATCATCGTTCAAAGCCATATCGGTTATGGCGCGCCGCACAAGCACGACACAAACAAAGCCCACGGCGAGCCACTGGGCGCCGAAGAAGTTCGGCTGACTAAGGAATTCTACGGCTGGGATCCGGACGCCGATTTCAAGGTTCCGGAAGGGGTCGTGGCGCATTTCCGCGCACATATGGGCAAGCGTGGGGACGCCGCTCATGCCGCCTGGCGGAAATTGTTTTCCGCTTACCGGATGCAATATCCCGACCTGGCCAAACAGATCGACCAGATGCAGCGACGCGAGGCTCCCTCCGGGTGGGATGCCAAGTTGCCCGCCTTCTCAGCCGATGCGAAAGGCCTCGCGACGCGCGACTCGTCCGGCCAGGTGTTGAACGCTATTGCGGAACATTTGCCATGGCTGCTGGGTGGCGCGGCGGACCTGTCGCCGTCAACCAAGACGAACCTCGATTTTGACTTTGCCGGCGACTTTCAAGCCCCCGAGGGTGAACAGGCGGTCAGCTACCGCGGACGGAATTTCCACTTTGGCCTGCGCGAACATGCCATGTGTGCCATCGGCAACGGCATGAGCCTGTCGAAGCTGCGGCCGTTCGTCTCCAGCTTCCTGATCTTCACCGACTACTGCCGCGCGGCGCTGAGGCTGAGTTCGATGATGGAACTCCCGCTCATCTCCATCTGGACCCATGATTCCATCAGCCTCGGCGAGGACGGGCCAACGCACCAGCCCATCGAGCAACTTGCCTCGTTCCGCGCCATGCCCGGCATGGTCATGCTACGGCCGGCAGATGCGAATGAGGTCATGGAGGCATGGAAGGTCATCATTCATCTCAAGGACAGGCCTGTCAGCCTCGTGCTGACGCGACAGGCGGTGCCGACGCTCGATCGCTCGACCTACGCAAGCGCAAGCGGCGTGGCGCAGGGCGCCTATGTACTGGCCGACGCTCCCAACGGCAGACCCGACGTCCTGCTGCTGGCGACCGGCAGTGAGGTCGCGCTGTGCGTGACCGCCTATGAACAGCTAAAAGTGGAGGGCATCAACGCACGCGTCGTCAGCATGCCGTCATGGGAATTGTTCGAAAGCCAACCAAAGGAGTATCGCGACACCGTCCTGCCGCCAACGATAACCGCCCGCGTGGCAGTGGAGGAAGCGTCCGGTTTCGGATGGGAGCGTTATACGGGCTTCGACGGCACCATTCTCGCGTTGCATAGTTTCGGCCTTTCCGCTCCATCGAAGGTCGTCGCACAACACTTCGGATTCGAACCGGCACACGTCGTTGCGGCTGCCAAGGCGCAAATTGCGGGCCGCCCGTCAACCAAACAGGTCGGGATTGCCCGAACCGAATGAGGCGACGAGTATGACCATGAAAATCAGTGCATTGGCCGGAAAGCCGGCCCCGGCAGACCTGCTCGTCAACGTCGCCAAGCTCGTCACCGCCTATTACAGCCAGGCACCCGACCCTGCCAACCCCTTGCAGCGGGTGGCGTTCGGGACATCCGGGCATCGCGGCACGGCGTTTGAGAACACGTTCAACGAAGCGCATGTGCTGGCAATCAGCCAGGCCATTTGCCTCTACCGCAAGCGACTGACAATCGACGGTCCCATATTCGTCGGCATCGATACACATGCGCTGTCGGAGCCAGCCTTTGTAAGCGCACTTGAGGTGCTGGCCGCGAACGGAGCGGAGGTGATGATGGCGACCGGTAGCGACTATACGCCCACCCCGGCCATCTCCCACGCAATCCTCAACTACAACAACGGCCGCAAGACCGGGCTTGCCGATGGCATCGTCATCACGCCGTCGCACAATCCACCCCGCGACGGAGGCTTCAAGTACAACCCGCCCAATGGCGGGCCGGCGGACACCGATGTCACCGGCTGGATCGAAAAACAGGCCAATGATCTGCTTGGCAACGGCCTGAAAGGTGTGCGGCGGATGCCGTTCGAGAAGGCCCTCCACGCGCCTACAGTCCATTCCCACGACTTCTTGAACACTTACGTGAACGATCTCTGCGATGTCATCGACATGGATGCCATTCGCGGAGCGCATATCCGCATGGGCGTCGACCCGCTCGGCGGCGCGGGAGTCCACTACTGGCCCGCCATTGCCGACCGCTACAAGCTCGATTTGACCACCGTCAATCGGCAGATTGATCCTACCTTTCGTTTCATGACGGTCGATTGGGATGGCCAGATTCGTATGGACCCGTCTTCATCCTACGCCATGCATGGCTTGATCGGCCTGAAAGACAAATTCGACATCGCCTTTGCATGCGACACCGATCACGACCGGCACGGCATCGTCACGCGCAGTGCCGGACTGCTGCCGCCCAATCATTACTTGTCGGTTGCGATAGACTACCTGTTCCAGCATCGCCCTGAATGGCGCAAGGACGCCGCAGTTGGAAAAACGGTGGTGAGCAGCCAGATGATCGATCGCGTCAGCGCGAGGTTGAAGCGCAGACTGTATGAAGTGCCGGTCGGGTTCAAATGGTTCGCCGAGGGCCTTCAAGACGGTTCCCTGGGGTTTTGCGGCGAGGAAAGTGCTGGAGCGACGTTCATGCGCCGCAACGGCGCCGTCTGGACGACCGACAAGGACGGCATCGTTCCGGCGTTGCTGTCGGCCGAGATCATGGCAAGGATGGGTCGCGATCCCGGCGAGGTCTATCGCGACCTGACGAAGGAGTTGGGTGAACCCGTCGCCGACCGGCTCCAGGCTACCGCAACCCCAGCACAAAAGGAGAAACTGTCGAAGCTTTCACCGCATGAGATCACGTCGAAGACCCTGGCTGGCGAACCGATCAAGTCGGTGCTTAGCCGGGCGCCGGGCAACAATGCCGAAATCGGCGGCGTCAAGGTGGCCACGGAAAACGGCTGGTTCGCCGCGCGCCCGTCAGGCACCGAGGATATCTACAAGATCTACGCTGAGAGTTTTCGCGGACAGGACCATCTGCGCGCCATCCTCTCCGAGGCACAGACGATCGTCGACCATGCGCTCGGGGCAACCAAAGGAAACTGAATCGGCTTGCCGCTGGCGGTGATCGATACCTATTTCCCGAGGAGATGCTCCCCGGAATAAACAATCGTTCCATCATCGCGCACGACAGCACTTGGCGTCAGGCTGGCCTCCTCGACATGATCGGCCCCAAGGATATGCATGACGCGTTCGCCTTCTGCGAGCAGGTAATCGGCAATGATTCGGCGGTGGCAGCGCCACCAGACGGCTTCCGCGCACATGATTGCGCAGCGATGCCGGCTGCCGAGCTCTCGCAGTTGCGCCAAGCCTTCGGCGAACGGCTCGGTCAGCGCATAGTCTGCGTAGTTGCGAAAACCACGTACGCGCCAATAGCTATTGGGGGAAGGTTCCGCCCCACGCGCCCTCCCCCGCAAGCCGCCAAGCGCAGCGATATGCTCATAGCCGATCCGCCACGGCGCCAACGCTCCCGGAAGGCTTTCGCCGTTGAACTGCGGATTGGTGCGCGAACGCGGCATCGAGCGCACATCGACAACCAAATCGACACGAGACTCCGCAAGCAGTTCGCCGAACTCGACGATCGTACGCGTGGAATGGCCTATGGTGAAGAAGGTACTCGTCTCGATTCCAATCTGGCGGCGCATGGCGACCGGCCCCTCGGTGCGGATCGTAGCCGGTTTATCCTCCAGATCGAAAAGGCCTCCATCGGGAAGCGATTCACCGGAACCGAATTCGAGCGCGACGGTTGAGTTATAGATCCTCGCCGAGCAACCGCGCCATCCAGGTGCGAAACGGCGTCGAGGTTCCGCGAGAACCCACGTTACCCCTGGTCGAGCTTCATGGCGGATAGATTCAAAGTCGGCGATCACGTGAGCTGGAATTCGGAAGCCGGGCGCGTCAGCGGCACGATCGTCCGTTTGCACACGCGCGACTTCGAGGTGCATGGCTACACGCACCATGCAAGTGCGGAAGCACCGCAATACGAAATCAAAAGCAGCAAGACCGAGCACATCGCCTTTCACAGGGGTTCGGCGCTCACCAGACTTCGCGGCTGACGCTTTCGCCAAACGCCGATCGATCGAAAGAAGGTAGTTGACTTATGCCCACCAACTCGCAGCCTCCTTCGTCCGAACCGCTCCGCGCCAAGCTCAGCGATGCAGATGATCGCATCCGACTCGATCACTGGATGCCGCCACAGCAAGGAATTTTTCCACGCATACGGATCGGGCGAAAGTGGATCAATACACTATGGGCGCTCCCCATCGGAGCGGCGGTGCTGCTATGCCTGATCGCGCTCGCGCAAAGCCTTCGCGAGCTTCCCGAGGTTAAGGCGTTCATCCAGAACCACCCCGGCATCGCTCAATCGACACCATTGGTGGACTCCGGTTTCCCTTGGTGGCTGCAGCTACAGCATTTCCTGAACATGTTCTTCATGTTGTTCATCATGCGGTCCGGCCTGCAAATCCTGGCCGACCATCCACGACTGTATTGGGGGCGAGACTGCACGCCGGGAACCGATTGGTTTCGTTTCCAGGTGCCGGTGCCGAAGGACCGCGTCTGGACGGCGAAGGATGATTCCGTCACGCTGCCGACATGGCTTGGCATTCCTGGGCTCCGGCACACGCTCGGCCTATCGCGCTGGTGGCATTTCTCAATCAATCTCTTATGGCTGATCAACGGAGTAGCCTTCTACGTTCTACTCTTTTCAACCGATCAGTGGCGCAGGCTGGTGCCCATGACTTGGGAAGTTTTCCCGGCCGCGCTCTCGACGGCGATCCAGTATGCCTCGCTGAACTTCCCGGTTGATGAGGGCTGGACCCGCTACAACGGCCTCCAGCAACTCAGCTACTTCGTCACCGTGTTCATCGCTGCGCCTGTCTCGATCGTCACAGGGCTGATGCAGAGCCCCGCGATTTCCAATGCGGCAGGATGGTTTGGCCGATTATTCAACCGGCAGGCCATGCGATCGGTTCATTTCATCTCGTTCGGCTGGTTCGTCGGCTTCATCCTGGCGCATGGCGCGATGGTCTTCGTCACCGGCATCCGGCAGAATACCAACCATATGTTCGCCGGCATCGACGACGCTTCATGGACGGGTTTCCCCCTGTTCCTCGTGGCGATGGCCATCCTCCTCGCAGCATGGCTAGTCGTCTCACCCTTCACCATCAGCCACGCCCGATTGGTGCAGCGCACCGGCGCGTTCATGATCGGCTGGCTGATGGGGCTGGCGGAAGGCTGGGATCCGCGCTCGCAACTGACGAAGAAGGATATCTCGCCCTATTTTTGGCCGAACGGCACGATGCCGAATTCCAAGGAATTCGACGATCTCGTGGCCGAGAATTTCGCCAGCTACCGACTCCACGTCGGCGGCCTCGTCGAAGCACCCCGCGACTTCTCCCTGGCCGATCTAAGGGCAATGCGAAAGCAGGAACAGATCACTACGCATTTCTGCATCCAGGGTTGGTCCGGCGTTGCCGAATGGGGTGGCATGCCCATGCGCGATATTCTGGACCTGGTGAAGCCGACACCAGCGGCCCTCTACGCCGTGTTCTACTCGCTGGCCGATGGTGCCGATGGTGGTCGCTACTACGACGTCCACAAGATCGAAAACATGAGCCATGACCTGACGATCCTCGCCTACGAGATGAACGGCGCCCCGCTTAGCGTTTTACATGGCGCGCCCTTGCGGCTCAGGTGCGAAAACGAGTTGGGCTTTAAGATGGTCAAATGGGTCGCAGCGATCGAGTTCGTGCGCGATTTCGCCGACCTCGGCGCGGGTCAGGGCGGTTACAATGAGGATCATGAGTTCTACGGCTATCGTATGCCGATTTGATCGCCGATGATAACGGGGCGCTGTTACCCTACGGACGATCCTGAGCGCCCACGGATTTTCACGCCAAAGCGATTTCACAGGAGTACGAACGATGTTGGTCGAGAAGATGTTGCCACGCGCGTTCGAGCGGCTCGCGGTAATCGAAGCAAAGGCTCAGATTAAAGAAGCGGCCAAGATGATGTCCAAGCCGCACACCGACCTCGTTGTGGTGTGTGAGCGAGGGAACATGGTCGGCGTCGTTACAGAGACAGATATTGTTGGCCAGATCAGTCAGTGCCTCGGATTCGGTTGTACGGCCGGTATAGACAGCATCATGACGCGCGATGTTACCTATTGTCGGGAGAATGAGGGGCTTCTTGATGTGTGGACGGTGATGAATGAACGCGGTCTTCAGCGCATTCCGGTCCTGGATGAGGCACAAGGGCCAATCGGCATTATTTACACACGAGATGCACTGCAAGCATTATTAGGCGAATCTGAAAGCGAAGATAAACTTCTCCGCGATTACATATCGGGGGTCGGTTACCGATAGGGACCGGCCATCTGCCTGGAGACTCAACATGTGCGTGTCTCGATGTCGGCGCAGCGCAACAAGACCGACAAGGCCGATGCGCTGGCATCGCCCACGTGATGCGCGCTGGCTGGGGCCGCTAGGCTTACATCCAGTCGGAAAGCTACTGCCGGGCACGGCTTTTGCTGACGCACCGGCGCAATGACTTCCGCGGTCAAGTCAGCGTGTTGCGGGCGATAACTCGGACATCGAGCGCACGCTTCCGCTCGAGAAAACCACGAGTGCGAAAAGCAGCACAGCGGCTGCGACGATCAGCGAGCCGCCAGCGACGACCGGCTCAAGTGCCGTATTGCCTTGCAGCATCAGATAAAGCGCTGGCAGCATGATTACCAGCCCGACGTTATACACGCCGTAGTGGACCATCGCGATTCTCCGCGCCGCCTTTGCCCGGTTAAGCGCGTAGTAGCCGCCAAAGATTGCAGATGTGACCCAGCCGAGCAGATTGATGTGTGCATGTGCCGGAAAGGCACCATGGTCGCCCGAGATCGCCATTTGTAGGCCGGCGCCAATCCCCAGAATGAGCCACACGATAGCTGTCTTAAAAAAGAGATCCGAAACCTTAGGCATGACACTTCCTCCCCAAGAAAGCCGAATTCAATGCGCCCTATATTATGGATTTCTAAAAGATGGATGCAATCAAAATCACATCCATAAGACCCCGACCGAGCCTCACAGTGGCGGGTTTCTGGCTTCGGCTTGCGCATCAGTTTTGCTCGGTTTTTTGCGGTCGGCACTGCTCGATCCGCCTTCGCGTCGGTGCACACGGCGATTGCGACCGACGACGGTTCAGTCGAGCCCCTGAAGGTCCGCAAAGTCATCGCTCTTCCTGCGGTGCGGGATTTGCCCCTGGCCAATGGCAATCTGGTCGGCCCCGAAATCGTGATCGCGACGACGCGCTATCGCACTGGCCTCGAACCGATGGTGGGCAAGCTCGGCCTTCTGGGAGGCAAAGGCGTTCCGCTTTCGACGGCGGCGATCATCACTCGACGCTGCCGGATCTATGGTTCACGGGAAATGCGGCCAAATGTTCGCGGCTGCGTCGCCAACGCCCCGATTCAGCGCACGCTCCAATGCAAAGGCCATTGTCACATCACCGAGGCCCGAGAAACACCACTACAACCCAAGTTCCGGAGCGCAGCCGATGCCGGACGGTCGCCGTCCAGTGCCCGGCGGATGGAACCGCATCCTGCTGCTTGTCGAAGATCTGAAAGGCAAGCGTAGTTCAGCAAATATTCTTCAACCGGCAGCCAAGACGATGTTCGCGGAGAATTCAAACCGATTCGACGATCCCAGGCCGTCGGTTGCTTAGCGGCGTGATCGGTGTCACGTCCGCGTGGCGAATCGAGACCGAAATGCTTGACCTGGCGTTTATCTGAATGAAACAGCAACCGTCGTTGACACCATTAGGCAAACGGCCGAGATCGCCCTTTGGCAGGGGGCCCGGCAGGATCGGCGTGACACGTTCGGTAGACAATGCAATTGTCGCGGCGACCCCGTTCATACCTACTCACGCAACGGTGATAGCTGTTCAACGAAACCGTTCGTCGACACGTGCGTTTTGTTCAGTACGATCCATCTGAGGTTCCATCATGTACGAAGCGTGGTTTTCGAAGCCGGTGTCAGTCACCACCGGCATTGGCGGAGACATTCGCAACCTTTTGAATGCTCAACAAGCGGTGGATTTGCTTGGAGGCAATTGGCGCGATGCAGGAAGTCAAAAACATCGGTCCGCGTTGAGAGCTTGCCGACAGGCCATAAACGGCGGCGTTTCCGCCGATGTTGCACGAGAAGTTTTTGTCGAAGCCGCCCGAGAGGCGCATATTTTGGTTGAATGAGATCACAGTTTGCGCGCCGGATTCCTCGTTCGGCCTCCAAGGTCCTCCATTCGTCGGCGGGAACCCGGTCAGTCGGCCGTTTGAAAGTCCCTCAAGCATCCACAAAACCGTATCGCGATTGGAGCCGCGTAATTGCTGGCGAGGTAGATCGACCGCGTTTCGAGAAAACTCCCATCTAGTGCGCGTTCAACCAACGCGGTCTTGTTCAGCGCCATCTTGTTTTCTACGGCGGGTGCCGAAGCCCAGCAATGCCGAACGGTCGCGTTCCTCGGCTTGTCTCCTCGACCGCACGCGCATCAGATCCTTCCAGCCGACATAGCCCACCAGTTGCTGGCTCTCGCGGGTGACGACCGGCAGATGCGAGACATTGGCCACCAACAGCTTGTCCGACAGACCTTCCAGATTCGTCGGGATAGGCAAGCGTCACCTTGCTTCCGGCAAGCAGGTCGCCGAGCGTGGTCGTCCTGTGCTTGCCGGCGCGGCGCCAGCGCAGGATGGCCGGCGGATCGATAAGGCCGAGCACATGCCCGTTCTCGTCGATGACCGGAAAGCTCGGATGCCGGGTTTCCGGCGCGGTCAGGAAGGCCGCCGCGCCATGCAGCGTCATCGTCGCCGGGACGCTCTCGACCTCTGAGGTCATGACCTCGCGCACCCTGGTCAAGGCGAAGGGATCGACGCGATACTCCCGAACCAGATGGTGTCCCGTTCTGGCATCTCGGTCAGGATCGAACGCTTCATCAGGAGCACTGTGACCGCGTGCGCCGTCGCGCAGGCCGCGATCAGCGGCACCAGCACATGCGTGTTGCCGGTCAGTTCGACCGCGAAGAAAGTGGCCGTCAGCGGTGCACGCATCGTGCCGCCCATGGTGGCGGCCATGGCCAGCAATGCCCAGAAGCCCGGATCCGCCGCTGGCAGTGCTGGCAGGATCCGCGCAATCATTTGGACGATCCACATGCAGGCGCGGGTGCCGGAGCCTTCGCGGTTTCTGCTGATCCATGCGGCAGCGTTTCGCGCAGCCGTCGACGCGGACCCCTTGCTGGCGCATGCCGTCATCGGAAGCCTCGCGCAGCAATTTCGGCGCATGGTCCGTCAAATCAAGAACCTCAAGTTGAGAACCGCGACCCAGCGTGTCGGATGTTACCTCTTGGCCCTCTCACTGAGGCAGCGCAATCCAGACAAAGCAGTCCTACCGTTTGAGAAGATGCTGATCGCCTCCGAACTTGGAATAACTCGAGAATCCTTTTCGCGTGCGTTGTCCAGCCTGAGCAACTCAGGCATTCGAGTCGATGGCCAAATTGTCGTGATTCATGACGCTCCCCGGCTGGCCGCCGAATGCGGGTTTGACCCCGTTACCGACGGGCCTGAGACCGATGACTTCGTGGTCTGATTGACCGAAGTCGCGGCGATCCTTGGTGTTGGTTGATCCAAGTCAACGCTAGTCCGTCACTCTTGCCGTCACCTCAACCAGTTGAGGAAGGAGAACAGGTGTGCCAACCGACAGCTCGACGATCACTATCTTGGTGTTGGATGTCTTTGCCTTCCTGGCTGTGCTGGCGTACGCCTCGTTCGAATCGCGTCATAAGTTACGCAAAAAGCGCCGTGCGCTGATCAAAACGTATTTGGACGAGAAACCTCGCCAGAATTCAGTCAAGCCGAAAGCCTGAAGCGCCAAATATGAGAATTCAGGGGAACCTTGAGGATGGGCCCACCTCCACAAATTGGCGTCCGCAGCATCGATGCTTGGATCAAGCTATCTGGACGTTAAGGACGTCGTTAAGCGATTACTCCGTTGCTGGCGCTTGGAGGTTTATCGGCCGCGTATTGATCGGCCCGCGATGCCGGAGGGGATAGCACAAGACCTGAAATGGGCCTTGCCGATGATTTTTCTCGCGCCGATGGGGAGGAATGGTACTGGGAAGGGCGATCAACCTATCAATCGAGCTTCGGGCGGGTGTTAGAGACCTGTCTCCGGCTTATTTTGCCATGGTGATGGCAACGGGGGTTTTGTCGATCGGCCTCAGCCTTCTCGGCATGCCCGCTGTTGGCGTCGGCATGTTTGTACTGAATATCGCTATCTATTTCATTATTACCGTGCTTACCTTGATGCGATTGGCGTGGTTTCCGTCCGATTTCGTCAGCGATCTGATCGAGCACCGCCACGCCCCCGGCTTCTTTACGTTCGTTGCCGCATCCTGCATTTTGGGTAGCCAGTGTCTCATTATCGCCCAAAGTCTGACTGTCGCAGTCGCGTTCTGGTTGATCGGGCTGGTGCTCTGGCTGGGCCTGACCTATGCGATCTTCGTGGCGCTCACCGTTAAACAGAAGAAACCGTCTCTGGAGGAGGGTCTAACCGGCGCTTGGCTGCTCGCGATAGTCGCCACGCAGTCGGTAGCCCTGCTCAGCGCGTTGATTGCGGCTCATTGGGCGCAGCCCTACCGCATCGAACTCAACTTTCTGGCTCTGTCGATGTGGCTGTGGGGCGGAATGTTCTATATCTGGATGATATCACTGATCTTTTATCGCTATACATTTTTTGCGTTTTCGCCGGGTGACTTGTCTCCGCCTTACTTATGGGAGCGATGGCGATTTCAGTGCTGGTAGGCGCCACGCTCGTCGAAAACACCAAAGGGGCGCCATTTCTGCAGTCGCTGCTGCCCTTCATCAAGGGTTTCACGGTATTTTTCTGGGCGACCGGAACATGGTGGATTCCGATGCTACTGGTGCTCGGAGTCTGGCGGCATATCTACCGCCGCTTTCCGTTACGCTCCGATCCTTCCTATTGGGGTGCGGTGTTCCCGCTGGGGATGTACACTCTCTGCACTTTCAAGATGGCTGAGGCGCTGGATCTCGGCTTCCTACTATCAATCCCACGCTACTTCATCTTCGTCGCTGGCGCGGCCTGGTGCCTCGCCTTCGTGGGATTTGTCCACAACATCACGATGTTTCTTCTGGGCAGGCAGCCGGCGAGTCGAAGCACCTAATATGCTTTGCTGCGGTTGATATGCCGCCCACCTGTCAGTGGTAATTCAATAGTTTGTCATTCAATTGGCGCGCCGATTCAAGCCGATTCACAGCATCTGCTGGCGGGATGACTGCGGTCGACAGCGAGGCCGCCAGTTGCTCGCCCCCCCTCCTCTTCCTACCCGCCAGGCGATGCTGCTGACCGATTGCTCTTCCGGATCTGGTAGCTCGGGCGTCTCACGCCCGTAGTATGAGCATTCGACGGAAGGCCACCAGGAACAGGGCGAAGGCGACGACCCACAACGTACCCGCAAGGCTCGTTAAAGCGATGCCGTAGACGGGCAGCAATTCGACCAAGAGGCGCGACAGGCAGCAAATTGTCATCGCTACGAACGCACCTGTCGCCGGGACCGATGTCTCGAAGGCGCGACGGCTGTGCTTGCGGATCATGCTCGCCATGATGGCGAGAGCCATCGTGCCGATGGCGCCGATCGTCCAGGCATGAACGGCAGCCGCCTGCCCAAGCCTTGCAGGCGCGAAAATGTCGATCGCCAGAAGCCCGAAACCGACGGTGATCCAGCCGTACCCGATATGAAGAGCGAGAACTGACGACGACGCCACCATCCGCCATCCCTTCCACTGGGCGACCCGCATCACCTGACTGCAGGCGGCAAGGGCGCAGGCAAGGCCGGTGAATTGCGCCTGCGGCGCGACAACCCACGAACCAAGGGCGCATGCTGCCACGGCCGCTGCCGCGTACTCCAAAACAGCGGAGCGGTAGATGAAGATCCGGCCGCCGGCGCTTTCGACGTACGCCATGGTCAAAGCCGGCACGACCCGTCCTCCGATGATCATGAGGAGGCCGATGATCGAAGCCAAGGCTAGTCGCAGTGCAAATTCTACCTGGTAGGACGCTGCCGTGAGCACGTTGCTGCCACCGAAGATAAGCAGCAGAAACACTATCTTCAGGTTGCGGCGGTCCCGGCTGGCGATCACATGTCCCGCCGCGATCAAGAGGAGTGTCAGGACCAACAGCGCCGAGAGGGCAAGTCCGGCCGAATGCGACAGGAATAGGAAAGTCCCCCGGCTGGATAGCCATAGAGCGACCAGCAAACGCGTGGTGAGCGGCGACACCGCCCCGCGTCCTGTCCATCGGGGCAGCGCCGTCAACAAAAAACCAGTCAGGATGGCTGGGACCATCCCGAACAGAAGCACGTCACGATGCCAATCGCCGGGAGAAATCGCGGTCGGACTGATGGCCTGTATTCCGAACGCTGAGGGCAGCCAGACCGCCGCGCCTAAGATCGCGTCCAACCCGGCGATAAGAAAAAATGGCCGAAACGGCGCCGGCATCCGCTTCGCATCGAAAGCGAGCGCACTCCCGTCAGTCGCCATGCAACAATTCCTCCACGGGGATGGCTGACACGAGATCCTCGTTCTGCTTCGCCGTTCGCAAGAACGACGATCGAAAAAAGCCGATCCGAAGGCAATAGCGTGGGTGATCGATCTCCGTATTTGCTCAAACGCAAACAGGCTTCAAAACGGGTGACTATAGTCAAGACCAGTTTTCGAGACCGGATCGGTGGATAAGACGGCGCCGCTCTATCCGTTGTGCAATCGGCCGCGAAACGTCTTCCCGCGCGCCGCGCCAACAGCTCGATCGGACGCGCCGGCAGGATTGTGATTGGCCTCGGCATAGGAGCGAACAAGATATGAAGCAGAACGTTCCATCGAATAGCATTGACGACGGCATCCGGCGCTTTGCCGACATGGCCTTTTTCGGCCGGCTGGCAATCTTGATCAACGACGCCCAGCTGGATTGTGAGTGCCGTTCCAGGCTCGACGAGACGTTGGCACGATTTGCGGCTCTGGAGATCCGACGGATCGCCCGCGAACATCTCGCCAATGCCCGCGGCCAACGCGAACGCATCGAAGCCATTCTCTTCTTCCTGCAGGACCTTGACGAAATGGGGGCTGCCGAACGAGACCGTAGCGTCTACCTGGATGTCGCGCTCCTGTTCGACGACATCGCGAACACCGCAAAGGAAGGCGCATTTTCGATGCGGCAACTCAGTTTGTCCCCGCTGCAGACGGGGCCCTAGGCGGTCGGCCGCAAGAACTTGTGAGGGCTGCAGCCAATCCCCGGCCAGTTGGACTTCGCCTGCCTGATACCGGGTCATTACGATCCTGGAATGAGGGCGCTCAAAGTGCGCATCCATGAAGCTTATCCGACGCTGACCTTATCTCCGCCCCAGCGTGTCAGCTTGTCGCCAGGGTCCACGCCCGCCCAGCCAACCAGCCGGGCAGCCATCTCGACCACCATTTCCTCGATCGAGGCAAGCTTGACGTAGAATGGCGGCACTGGCGGCGCGATGATCGCCCCCATCCGGGCGAGCCTGAGCATCGCGTCAAGGTGCCCTTCGTGGAGTGGCGCCTCGCGCGGCACGATTACCAGCCGGCGCTTTTCCTTCAGGACGACATCCGCGGCCCTTGTAAGAAGGTTGTCGCCCAACCCATGCGCCATCGCCGCCAAGGTCCGCATCGAACAGGGAACGACGATCATGCCATCCGTTCTGAAAGAGCCGCTGGCAATGGGTGCGGCCAGGTCGTGATAGGAATATGCGTGGTTGGCGACAGACGTCAGTTGGGCAAGGCCGTCGACGCCGAGGTCATGGGCGACGGTCAATCGCGCGCCCTTGGAAACGACGAGATGCGTCTCCACCCCGGCCCTGACCAGTTGACGGATGGTTTCCAGCGCGAGCACGGAGCCGGATGCACCGGTGACACCGATTATCAGCCGTTTGGTCATTCTTGCCCCTGAGCGGTCGCTTGCGAAAAAAACTCGTTCCATCGTTGGGATACCTGCTCCTCGATATCGGCTGACATGGTCAGCTCCTTTCCCCATTCGCGAGAGGTCTCCGATCCAATCTTGCGCGTCGCATCGAGACCGATCTTTCCCCCAAGCCCCTCGAGCGGTGACGCGAAATCGAGCTGGTCGATAGGGGTCCGATCCACCTGCATCAGATCGCGCGAGGGATCCATGCGGGTGGCGACCGCCCACATCACGTCCGGCCATGATCGAATGTCGATGTCGTCATCCACCACGACGATCATCTTGGTCATCGAGAACTGCGGCAGCAGGGACCAGAACCCCATCATCACGCGCCTGGCCTGTCCGGCATATTTCTTGGCGATCGAGATAACGGCAATCCTGTAGGAGCAGGCTTCCGGCGGAAGCCACACGTCGAGGATTTCCGGTATTTGTTGGCGCAGGAGCGGCTTGTAAACGTCGAGCAGCGCCTCGCCGAGGACCGAGGGCTCGTCGGGCGCGTGCCCGGTGAACGTGGTCAGGTAATTTGCCCCGTCACGGACGCGAACGCGCTTGAGGTTGAATACGGGGTATCGTTCCGGCGCGTTGTAATATCCGGTGTGGTCGCCGAAGGGCCCCTCCAACGCCGTTTCTGTTGGAGAGACGACACCTTCAAGCACGATTTCCGCACTGGTTGGCGCATGAAGCATGATGCTCTTGCAGGGCGCCAATCCGACTCGGCGATTGTTGATCATCCCGGACAGGGCCAGCTCGGACACGCCTTCGGGCGCCGGCATCACTGACGCGATCAACGTGGCGGGGTCCGCCCGATGATAACCGCCACCGGCATCTCGAGGCCCCGCGCCTGCCACATGCGATGGTGGGCGGCGCCACCTCGCATGGGCAGCCATCGTATGATGGCACGATCACGAGCAAGCACCTGCATGCGATATACGCCCAGATTGTATGTGCTCGGATCGTCCTCACCAGGTGGGCGAGTGATAACCACGGGCCATGTTATGAGGGGGCCGGCGTCTCCTGGCCAACAAGTCTGGACGGGAAGAAGCGAAAAATCCGGATCGGCCTCCCGCCACTCTCCGGGCGGGGAAACGATCTTCGGCCGCGCCGCGAAGGCTCCGCGCGCCACCGGCAGCATCTGTCGGGCCTGGTGAAGGTTCCGTGGAGCCCGAGGCGATCTCATCCACGCAAGAAGCGCGCCGAGGGTTTCCAGCCCAGGAAGGTCGGTGCCAAGGCCCCAGGCTACACGTTCCCGGGTGCCGAAAAGATTTGCGACGACTGGAAAGGCTGACCTGACGCCGTGGTCGTCGATGGGCGTGGTCAGGCGGAGCGCCGGACCTTTCGAGGCAATCACGCGCCTGTGTATCTCGGTCAGTTCGAGCCTTGTCGAAACAGGCACGCCAACCTCACGAAGCTGCCCGTTCCGATCGAGGAACGAAAGGAATGAGTCGAGATCTGAAAACGAGGGAAGGCAGCGGTGATGCATGGCGAAATCCGGCCCGACCGGTCCGTCGGCGATTAATTTTGCCATCAGGGCTGACGAAGAACTTTGCGCTTGCGCAAAGAGCGAACGATCCGTCCCCTCTATTTTCCCTTCTCACATCATTTCCGAGGAAGGCGATCGAGGCAAAGGGATTTCACATGGCCGGCAATCTGATTAGCGAAACTGTCGAAGCTTGGCGGTCCGTAATTTCCCTTCTCGCGGACCGCCGGCGGAGCAAGGCAGCGACAAGAGAATTTTGGGCAATGGGTATTGATGAGTGCACGGGCATTCTGAATGACATCGGTCTGTCGCCAGGCGAATTCGACGATGCCATGCGGTTGCCATACGCCTCGGAAGACCTGCTTTCTTCGGCGATGCGTTCAGCCGGCATCGATCCGGACAGTTTTCAATCGCTGCAAGCGCACGGTTTCATGGCACGCACCTGCATCACCTGCCCGCATCGCCGCCAGTGTCATGACCACCTGGCCGCCTTCGATTTCGAAAGCCACTATCAGGATTTCTGCCCGAAAAGCCAGAATTTCGCGGATCTGCTCGAGAACGGACGCAGCACGTAATCCGCCGCGAAATCCGCTTGAGCGCCCCCATATGGACAGGATGCACTGAATGGTGACGGGAAACACCGAACCGAGATTGCCGGCGGTTGCTCGCCATCTTTTCCCGGCCTTCGCCGGCTTGCCACTCGGGCCGCTGCTCACGCTGTCCTTGCGCTCTTTGGCGGGGCGACAGCCTCGATTGTTCGACCGCCTCGGCGAACATCGAACAGCTTGCTATTTCATCGACCCGATCGACCTCGCCTTCGCATTTACCGTCGTGCCGGACGCGGAGCGCTCGATCGTTCGTGTCGTTAGGAAAAGTGAGGCCGCGACATCAAGCGTCCAGATCAGGGGACCTATTCTGACACTGTTGAGCCTGCTCGACGGCACGCTCGATGGCGACGCGCTTTTCTTCAGCCGGATCATCTCGATCAGCGGCCGCACGGAGGCGGTGCTCGCGCTGAGGAACACGATCGAGGATGCCGAGCTTCGCCCGGCGGATCTGCTCGGCTTGCGCGGCGCACTGGCTCGTCTTGTCGATACGGGAGTTCTCGGTGCGCTGAATGTCGCGCGCCAAATGGCCGATCGCAACTCCAGACGCAAGGCACCAGAGGCATGACAAGCGGACCCATGGAACTTGTCTGCCCGGCCGGAACCCCTGCCACGTTGAGGGCAGCCGTCCAGGCAGGCGCGGACGCAGTCTATTGCGGATTTCGCGACGAGACGAATGCCCGGAATTTCCCGGGACTCAACTTCTCCGGGGAAGAACTGGCCGAGGGCGTCCGCTTCGCGCATGACCACGGCAGCAAGGTTCTGGTCGCTATCAACACCTTCGCGCGGGTCAATGATGTCGACCTGTGGAAGAAGGCCGCGGACACGGCGGCCGAATGCGGTGCAAACGCGATCATCGCGGCGGACATCGCCGTCCTCGATCACGTCGCGAAAAACCATAAGCAAGTTCGTCTTCATCTCTCCGTGCAGGCGGCGGCCGCGACGCCGGAGGCAATCGGATTCTACGCGACCAGTTTCGGCATCCGTCGCGTCGTCCTGCCGAGGGTGCTTTCGGTTCAGGAGATCGCGGCGCTCAACCGTGCGATCGA
This sequence comes from Mesorhizobium sp. GW821-FHT07A06, assembly GCF_059419085.1. Classification (NCBI taxonomy): domain Bacteria; kingdom Pseudomonadati; phylum Pseudomonadota; class Alphaproteobacteria; order Hyphomicrobiales; family Phyllobacteriaceae; genus Mesorhizobium; species Mesorhizobium sp. GW821-FHT07A06. Next base: position 134,305 of record NZ_JBWKRC010000010.1, on the reverse strand, counting down.
CGTGGAAACGGAAGCATTCGTGTTCGGCGGCCTTTGCGTGATGATCGAAGGCCGCTGCTATCTCTCTTCATACGCGACAGGAAAATCGCCAAATCTGAATGGCGTCTGTTCGCCACCCGAAATGGTGAGTTACGACGACGAGCCGAACAGCACGGCGGCGCGGCTTTCAGGGTTCACGATCGACCGCTACGAGCCTGTCGAGCCAGTGGGCTACCCCACATTGTGCAAGGGCAAATTCAAGGCCGTCGGCAAGACCTCCTATTTGTTCGAGGATCCCGTCAGCCTGAACGCCGGCGGGATGATTGCCGGATTGAAAGCCGCCGGCGTAACCGCCTTGAAGATCGAAGGACGCCAGCGTGGCAAAGGTTACGTGACGGAAGTGGTCCGTGCCTTCCGGAAGGCCGTTGACGCCGTCGAGCAAGGTGGCGACGCGATCGAGATCGATCGGATTCTTGCTGGCCAGTCGGAAGGTTCCCGGCAGACGGCAGGAGCGTACAGCAAGAAGTGGAGATAGCACCTTGTCCGCAATTGCGTTGACGCTTGGGCCGGTTTTCTTCCACTGGTCGCCCGACCGCCTCTTGGACTTCTACCGCAGGATAGCAGACGAGGCTCCGATCGACCGCGTCCATGTCGGCGAAGTCGTATGTGGCAAGCGGATGCCGTTTTCGGACCCGGCATGGCCCGAGATCATCGAACGCCTCGAGCGTGCGGGAAAGGAAGTGGTGCTGTCCACGCTGGCGGCGCCGGCAACCGTTCGAGAACGCAGAAGCATCGCGGACCTCTGCACCGACGAGCGGCTGGTCGAGATCAACGATGTCGCCGCCCTGCCCTCACGCTCCGGCAAGCCCTTCGTGACCGGTCCGTTCATGAACGTCTACAATGAGGCTTCCGCGCGGTTCCTGATCCAGCGCGGTGCCACGACGATATGCCCGCCCGTGGAATTGTCGCTCGCCGCGGTCGGCGCCATGGCCGGCGCATGTCCCGAGGCGGAATTCGAGATTTTCGTCTTCGGTCGGCTGCCGCTAGCGCTTTCCGGCCGATGTTATCACGCGCGCCTCCACGGCCTGCACAAGGATTCCTGTCAGTTTACCTGCGAACGAGACCCGGATGGTCTTGCCGTGGACACGCTTGACGACCAGCAGTTCCTCGCGATCAATGGCGTGCAGACGCTCTCCAACCAGGTGCAGGCCTTCTGCCCCGCACCGGCGGATCTCACCTCCAGAAGCGTCCGGCGTATCCGCCTGTCTCCGCACACATGCGACATGGTCGAGGTGGCGAAGACCTATAGAGCGCTCGCCGATGGGAGAGAGGATCCCAAGGCCGCCCGCTTCATCCTCTCGTGCCTCGATCTGCCCAGCACGCTCGTCGATGGATACGCCCATGGCAAGCCCGGCTGGCAGGCAGCCCCTTCGATCTGAAGCCGGGTCTGGAACGGAAAAATGACCCAGATTGCAATCGTCACGGTGTCAGACCGTGCAAGCCGCGGCGACTACGAGGATCTTGGCGGTCCAGCAATCGAGCGCTGGCTTCGACGTGTCGTGGCATTGCCGTGCGTTGTCATCCGTCGCCTAGTCGCTGACGGCGTGGAAAGTGTCCGGGATGTGCTCATCGAGCTTTGCGACCAATGCGGCGTTGATCTGATCCTGACGACTGGAGGGACCGGTCCATCTCCGAGGGACCTTACCCCAGAGGCCATGCAGCAGGTCATCACCAAGGAGCTTCCCGGCTTTGGCGAACTCATGCGGCAGGCCAGCTTGCGCCAGGTCCGCACTGCGATTCTTTCACGTCAGACCGCTGGGGTGCGCGGCCGTTCGCTGATCATAAACCTGCCCGGTAAACCGACTTCGATCGACGTGTGCCTGAACGCCGTTTTTCCTGCCGTGCCTTACTGTCTCGAGCTGATCGGCGCCGGCCCGATTGTTGCAGACCCGGCGATGTTTGAATGATGTAGCGCCGACATGGCCTTTAGATTTGGAGTTGTGGACCGTTATCTGATCCATAGGATCGTAGCAGCTAGGGTGACGACAGCGAGATGATTCCTGGCCGTTATCTCAAGTAAGTTGCGACGCGTCGGAACCGTCTGAGCTTTGAGACACGTACGTATTCGAACTTGAGGAAATAGCCATATTCATGAAACTAAATGCCCTGAACTCAACCGCGCCGCACGTACTCAGGCTTCCCGCGGGGAGGATGATGCCGGCAGCTTGCTGATCTGCTTTAGGATTTTGAAGGTACTGCGCAGTGAAAGCCCGACATAGTCCCCTAGCTGTGCACCTGCGTGTGCTTCCGTTACTTCGACAGGCAATTGGCAGACAAACAGCCACTCAGGAATGCGAGACATCCGGAACGCGCCGAAAGACGCTGCGGTTTTACTCCTTCAAGGGAAGGCATTTGATCCTCTTTGTTCCAGCGCAAAGACTTCGGACCTTATCTGGGTAATTCATGGTCTAACGGTTGACACCATTTCGTCCTCGCGACGGTGCGTTGCGTCGAATGAGCCCGCTCTGAGTTTCAAAGCCGTTGTGTTGAACATGCATGGAGCTTCGTCATGAATACCCAACCCCTGGGTCCAGCTTTATGGGAACGCAGCGTCGGCGACATAGCCGCTACGCTGCCTGGCGCCACCGCCGTTTTCCGCAAATTCAAGATCGACTTCTGCTGCAACGGCGATCTCACCCTTGATGGCGCCGCGCACCGGCGCGGTGTCGATCCCGACGAGCTAGAGCGCGCGTTGGAGGCGCTTGGTACCGGCGCCGGGGACACAACCGCGCCAGCTGCGATGGACAGCGATGAACTGATCGACCACATCGAAGCCTGCTACCACGAGGCGCACCGCCGCGCTCTGCCCGAGCTCATCGCCCTGTCGCGTAAGGTTGAGGCGGTGCATCGCGAGCATCCGAAGGTGCCGGTCGGCCTTTCCGATGCGTTACGGCAGATGCAGAGCGACCTGGAGCGGCACATGGCCAAGGAAGAGGCTATTCTGTTTCCGGCAATGCGGCAGTGGGCCAAAGGCAAGTTCGATATCCCGATTTCGGAACTGCGGCACGAGCACGATGACCAGGGCACCTTGCTTCGGCTCCTCGAAAGCCTCACCGACGACTTCGCCACGCCCGACGGAGCCTGCCGCTCCTGGCAGGCGCTGTACGTCGGCACGGCCCAGCTTGCCGAGGACCTGATGGAGCACATCCACCTGGAGAACAACATCCTGTTCCCGCGGTTTGCGGCAACGGAAAGCCGTGCCTAGCCGCCCAAAGTTGATGTCTTTCTGCCGAAGCACCTGATATGGAGCCGGATCCCGCGAAACACCGAGGCGGCACCAGAAAGCCGGCGCCGTAGCCGCGTTCTCCCTACGTTCCTTTTTAGCCTTGGCGAAATCCGGTCTCACAATCCGCTGGAAATCCAGTCAGCGCTAAAATTTCAGATCGTCATTGGTGCCCCAATGGGACGGTTTCAATGTCGTGGTTTTCTTTCCTCAGGCCGGAAGATGGCGAAATGCTTGCTTCTAACGTGGTGATGGCATTGCAGCGCGACATTATCGACGAAGCAATGTTGCTGGCTGAGATACGGTCGTACCGCTAGGACTTGGTCAGGCGCGCCGGGTAGTTCGCCGGCCCGGTCAGTCGGCTATAGCACCAACCAGTTGCAAGCCGCATACTCTCGTCATGAAGCCGCCAGTGCCAGCCGACATTGCCAACGACAACGGCAAGCTAGAGGACCACCTAGCAGCCGCCACCATGGCGCTACACAAGGTCATGGAGGGGCTGGAAGCACCGGCCAAAGTGATAGATAGAGGACGCTTTGGCTATAGCGATGCCTCTGTGCAGGGGAATAGCAGGGACAGCCCAGAGAAAATGACCGACGCGGATGCCGGTGAGACAACATTGGCCGCGTCGGTCGGCGTTGTTGATCGGGGGTTATGCCGCTCCCCGTATTTAGCACTCGCTAAACACGAAGCACTACCCGAATGGGTTCACGTTTTGGCCTCCCTGACGTGATGAGTGAGCCTTGTCTAAAATGTGCGGACGCGTCTTCGTCAAATCGAATGGCGGTTCGAATTTGCCTGTAATATCGAACGCATGGGAAATGGCTTTTCCGGTGCGCCAAGTCTCGACAAGCATGGCAGGGTTCGTGTCGGCCAAGTGGGGGCCATCGCCCCCAATGGCATGTTTCGCAAGGCCTACGCCGCTGCCTAGTGCCGGTTGACGGCGATTTCGAATGGCAGAAACTCGATACGTGGGGCAAGAAGAAGCGAAGAAGCAGCCTTATGCCATCGCCATGAAGTCTAGCGAGACTTTTGCCATGGCGCGCCATCTGGGAAGAGTACGCCGACAGGGCCACAGGCGATCTGGACTCCCTGGCGTTACTCCAGACTAGACAATCCCATCCTGGCACCTCCATTGGTGCGGCCGGCCCGGACGCGCGTTTCGCCGTGCTTTCTAGGGACGGTCATCGTCATCGAAGAGGATCCGTTCGGCTGCGCCGCCCAGATCGTCATACTGGCCCGACCGCAAGGTCCACATGAATGCGCCAAGCCCGACCAGACCCAGCAGGATCGCAACTGGAATGAGGACGGCCAGGTAGCTCATGGACGGTTGCCAAACCGGACCGATGACCGCATGAAGGATGGATGTTCAGGTCCTGGCGCTGGAGCGTGCGAGACTCTTAATCTTGTCGCGTTGGCGATCACCAAGATTGAGGAAAGCGACATTGCCAGCGCAGCAAAGAACGGGGTTACGGAGCCGGCAACAGCTATCGGAACCGCGATTGCGTTGTAGGCAATGGCGAGAGCAAAATTCTGCCGGATCAGCGAGCCGGCTCGGCGCGAGACACTCAGTGCCTCGGTGACCGCTGAAAGGCTCTCCTTGAGGAAGACGAAATCCGCGGCGCTGCGGCCGACATCTGCAGCGGTGGCCGGAGCCATCGAGACATGGGCAGCGACAAGTGCTGGAGCGTCATTCAGCCCGTCGCCGACCATCATGACTTTTCTGCCGAGGCGAGCCAGCTCGGCGACGCGCGCCACTTTGTCGAAGGGCAGGAGCTCAGCCGAAACGCGATCGATACCGAGGCGTTTCGCGATAGCGTTGGCGACAGCAATACGGTCGCCTGACAGGATCTCGCTGGCAATCCCGGCGCGCATCAAATCTCGGACCGTCTGTGCCGCATCAGGGCGTATCTGATCTTCAAACAGGAACGTCGCTAGCCCCTGACCGTCCCTCGCCAGGACAGAAACGGTGCCCATGGCCGAGTACTTTTCGTCTTCCGACTCCCTTCCAAGGGCCCAGCCGGCGCGGCCGAGACGATAGCGATGGCCCTTCGTAGAGCCTTCCAATCCAAGACCGGGAACCTCCTGGAGGTCGTCGAAGGAGAATGCGGGCATTGATCGAACGGCGGCCTGCGCGATAATTGCCCTGGCCGCGGGATGGCGTGATCCCGCCGCGAGTGCAGCGCCAATGGCAAGGGCGGACGGAGCGATCACGTCGACATTGGTCAGACGCAGGGTTCCCAGCGTCAGCGTTCCCGTTTTATCGAAAAGGACCGCATCCGCCTCGGCGAGACGTTCCAGCGCGGAGCCATCCTTGACCATGATGCCCCGCTCGAAGAGGCGCCCCGTGGCTACAACCTGAACGATGGGAACGGCAAGTCCAAGCGCACAAGGGCAGGTTATGATGAGGACGGAGATTGCAATGGATATCGACAGGTGCCAATCGCCAGTCGCGTAAAGCCAGCCAAGAAGAGACGCCACAGCGGTAGTGTGGACTATTGGTGCGTACAATGCCGAAGCGCGGTCGGCGATGCGGCGATAGCGCGCGCGTCCCCCGTCGGCGGCTTCCATCATCCTCAACATCTGTGCCAGAAACGAGTCTTGCGCGCGTGCGGTTGCACTTACAGTGAGCGGGCCGGTGAGGTTCATGAGCCCGGCCTGCACCGCCGTGCCGGGCGCAGCAGGGACGGGCGCGCTTTCTCCTGAAACCAGCGAGGAGTCTAGCTCAGAATTTCCCGTCACCACGATGCCGTCAACCGGAATCCTGTCGCCCGGAGCGATGAACAGGAGCGCGGGGGGCTCGACGGCCATCGTTGGAACGTATCGTCGAGTGCCGTCCGCATCGATGAGTGTTGCGCCGAGAGGCGAAAGCCGAGCCAGGCCGGAAACCGCCGAACGCGCCTTTTCACGCATCATATGGTCCAGCGTGCGCCCGATCAGAAGAAAGAACAGCAGGGTCGTTGCCGCGTCGAAATAGGCGTGCGTCGCATTGTGGGCGGTGTCGTAAAGACTCAGGCCAAATGCCAATGCCACGCCGATCGAAATGGGAACATCCATGTTCGTGCGACGGTGCCGCAACGCCGCCCACGCCGACAGGTAGAAAATGCGGCCGGAATACAAGATTGCCGGAAGAGCCAAGGCGGCCGAAACCATATGGAATGCTTGCCGCGTTTGTCCGTCAGCGCCAAACCACACGGACACCGACAACATCATGATGTTCATGCTGCAGAAGCCAGCAACCGCCATCGCCCTGACAAGCCGGGGCAGTTCGACATCCTTCGCCTCGGCTCCGGGAGCAAACAGGTGCGCCCGGTACCCAATTCTCTCCAGCGCCCCGATCAGATCGGGAACTGCATCTCCGGCCGTGCGCCAGCGGACGGCGGCACGTTTCATCGAGAGGTTGACGCGCGCGCTGATGACCCCATCCAGCGAAGAGAGCGATTTTTCCACCGCCGCCATGCAAGCTCCGCAGTGCATGGCTGGAACCGAAAGGTCGGTCTGACGCGTGCCGTCGCCGAGGTCCCGGCTGCCCAGCCGGATTTCCTCGGTCACTACGTAATGGAGTGTCTCAACTTCGAGCCGGGCGTCGGCTGGTGAACAGCAGGACATGCGATCCGACCGGTTCAGCGAATGGCTTTATAGGCATGCCAGGTGGCGTGACCCAACAGCGGGAAGACGACGATCAGGGCGACGAGACCGGTACCGACGCTCACCGCAAACAGGGCGAGCACAATCGCTCCCCACGTGATCATGGGGACAAGGTTGTTCCAGACCATCGCCATGCTGGTTGCCATGGCCGTCAACGCGTCTGTGTGCTGGTCCAGCAGCATCGGAACGGAGAAGACGCTGATCGCAAAACCGAAGGCGGCGAACAGCCCGCCGATCAAGGTTCCGATGACGATCATGGCCAATCCCATAGGGCTCGTCAGAAGTGCGCCGATGATGTGATCAAGGCCGGGAAACGGCCTGATGCCGAAAAACAGGGCATAGACGAGCACCGCCGCCCGCATCCACAACAACATCAGCAGGCAAAGCAGCAGACCGGTGAAAAACATGTGCGCACCAGCCCGCGGCTTGACCCGCAGCATCGCGCCAAGCGTCGGTTGCTCGCCGTTTTCGATGGCTCGGCTCTTTTCATAGAGTCCGACGGCGAGAACGGGCGCCACAATCATGAACCCGGCAAGGGCGGGAAACAGAATGTAATCCCATTCGAGCATGAACATGGCCCAGATAAAGACGAGCGAAACGACAAAGACGGCGAACCCGTAGACCAGGCTGGGGCCGGGCCTCACCATGAGGTCGTGCCAGCCTGCCGCGAGCCACCCGAAGGCGGCGCCCATCGGCAAATGTCGCTGGCGCTGTGGATTTCGGGTTTCCTCGATGCTGGAGACTTCGTTCAGCAAGCCGTAGCGTTTGTCGACATCAGTCATCATACTTTCCTCGCGAGCGGCCCACGTGTCTTTTCAACAGTCGGAATTGGCGGCTCTGAATCTGCCGCTCGAGGGGTCGGGAGCCCTCAGATGCGAAACGCATTCCGGTTGTGAAGTGAAGGCAACATAGAGCAGATGCGCGTTCGCCCCGACGAAAAGCAACATTGCGGCTGGGACAAGCAGCCAGACGAGGGGACTTCCGCGTGATCGTTTCGGTTTCGCCAGTGCCATTTTCTTCATGGAGTCTCGAGCCCCAACGAATAGACATAGAGCGCAAGGATCTTGATTTGCAGGGGGCCAAGCCGCTTGTCCCAAGTTGGCATGTGGCCCTGGCGTCCGCCGTGAATGGTGGCGATAATGCTTTGAAGGTCGCCGCCGTATATCCAAGATTGGTCGGTCAGGTTGGGCGCGCCAAGGTCTGAATTGCCCTTGGCATTTTCGCCGTGACAGGCCACGCACGTGGCCAGGAAGACTTGCCTGCCCGCTTCGATCGTTTCGATGGTCTTGGGCGTGGAGTCAGCCGGATTGCTGAGTGAATGGACATAGGCCGCGACGGTCCTGACCTGAGCGGGATCAAGCATCTCGTCGTGCCCAAAAGCCGGCATTTGCGAAACCCGGCTTTCAGCATGGCTGGAATTGACGCCCGTCGTGATCGTCTGTGCGATTGCTTCCGGGCCGCCGCCCCAGATCCAGTCGTGGTCGGTCAGGTCGGGATAGTTCTTGCCGCCTTTGCCATCCCGCCCATGGCAGGCCGCACAATTGTCGCCGAAGAGCCGGTGGCCGGTCTGTCTTACGACGTCCATCAACCGCGGATTCGACAGCACTTCGTCGTAGCTCGAATTGGCTATAGCATCCGACCATGATGCTCGCTCGGCGTTCGCCTCGACAAGCTTCTGCGCCACGATCTTGCGCTGATCGGTGTTGAGCAGACCTTTGGTATAGGTCGTCCCCAAAGGCCAGGTCGGCATCACGAACCACCAGATCACGGCGAACAGGTGCGTGACGACGAGGAACATCAGGACGCCTCGCGGAACCGGAATGTCGAGTTCCTTTATGCCGTTCCACTCGTGTCCCGTGGTCGCGTGGCCGCTTGCGGCGTCAATTTCCTCTACTGCCATGGCGTGTCGTCCCGATCGAGAATCTTCTTCTTGGCATCGTCGAACATCTTGCGGTTTGAGGGCCAGAACGCATAAACGCAAACGCCAATGGCAAATGCGATCAAGTAAAACAGGCCCCAACTCTTAGAGAATGCGACGAGCGTATCGTGGTCCATCGTGCGTACTCTTCTGCGTCGTCATTGCTATGAACCCGGCGCTTGGTCCGAGGCCGTCTGCTTGTAGGCAGCGTCTGTAAGGCGCCCGAGCACTTGCAGATATGCCACCAGCGCATCCATCTCGGTGAGTTCGGTCGTCACGCCGTCAAAGGCGCTCACCTGGGTCTTGTCGCCATAGCGTTCAACGACGCCCGCGGAGAAATCGCTGTCGGGCGTCGCCTGGCCAAGCGCATCCCTCGCCGCATTGGCGATCATATCGTCGGTATAGGGTACGCCGACTTCACGCATCGCCGCCAGTTGCATGCCGAAATCGGCTGTTTCCAGCGGAGTGCGGGCGAGAAACCGATAAGACGGCATGTTGGATTCCGGAACCACGTCTCGCGGGTTGATAAGGTGCGTCACCTGCCAGAGATCAGAGTACTTGCCGCCAATGCGCGCCAGGTCCGGGCCGGTACGCTTCGAGCCCCAAAGCATCGGGTGATCGTATTTGGATTCGACCGCAAGCGAATAGGGCCCATAGCGCTCGACATCGTCACGCAAGGTGCGGATCATCTGGCTGTGACAGGCGTAGCAGCCCTCTCGTTCATAGATGTTGCGGCCTGCGAGCTCCAAAGGCGTGTAGAGACGCATGTCGGGCGCCTCTTCGACAGTCTCGTGGATGGTGAACAGCGGCGCGATCTCGACAAGGCCGCCGACGCTGGCAGCGGCGATGATAGCCAGGACAAAGCCAATTGCCGTGCGTTCGATCTTTCGGTGGAAGAGTTCAGGCATGTTCTTACTCCGCGGGGCTCGGCGCCGTGCCCGTTGCGGGGCGCCGATCCGGCAGATCCAGCTGACTGCCCGCGATGAGCGGTGTGGCTCGAGCGGTCATCCAGATGTTGTAGCAGGCAACGAGCGCCCCAAGCAGGAACAGGAGGCCGCCAAAAGCGCGCGCGATGTAATAGGGATACATGGCGATCAGAGAATCGACGAAGGAATAGGCCAGCGTCCCATCTTCTGTGTAGGTGCGCCACATCAGCCCCTGTATGATGCCGGAGTTCCACATCGCAAAGACGTAGACGAGTGTTCCGGCGAGCGCGAGCCAGAAGTGAACCTCGACAAGGGTGGCCGAATGCATGGCCTCGCGTCTCCACAGCGCGGGAACGAGGGTGTAGAGCGAGCCGAAGGTGATGAACGCCACCCAGCCGAGCGCACCGGCATGGACATGGCCGATGGTCCAGTCTGTGTAGTGCGAAAGCGAATTCACTGGACGAATTGCCAGGAACGAGCCCTCGAAGGTGGACAGGCCGTAGAAAACGGCGGCTACCATCATGAAGCGCAACGTGGCGTCGTCGCGCACCTTGTGCCAGGCGCCGTTCAGCGTCAGCAGCGCATTTCCTGCCGATGCCCAGGACGGGACCAGGAGCATCACCGAAAACGTCATGCCGAGGTTCTGCACCCAGTGTGGCAGCGCCGTGTAGTGGAGGTGATGTGAGCCTGCCCACATATAGAAGAAGGTAATCCCCCAGAAGCTGAGGATCGACAATCTGTAGGAAAAGATTGGCCGTCCCGCCCGCTTCGGCAGGTAGTAGTACATCATGCCCAAAAAGCCCGACGTGAGGAAGAAGGCGACGGCGTTGTGACCGTACCACCATTGCACCATGGCATCCTGCACCCCCGCCCAGATCGTGTAGCTCTTGGCATGTCCAATCGACACGGGCACGGCGAGGTTGTTGACGATATGCAGGATCGCAACGACCACGATAAAGGCCATGTAGTACCAGTTGGCCACGTAGATATGCGGCTCCTTGCGCCGCGCGAGGGTGCGAAGGAAGAGAACGAAATACGTTACCCACACGACCACCAGCCAGAGGTCGGCATACCATTCGGCCTCTGCATACTCCTTTGACTGGGTCACGCCCATGAAGTAGCCCGTGACGGCCAGAATGCAGAAAAGATTGAAACCCAACAGCACGAACCATGGGCTGATCTGGCCCGCCAGACGGGCCCGCGAGGTGCGTTGCACGACGTGGAACGAGGTGGCGATCAGGGCATTTCCACCGAAGCCGAAAATGACGCCGGTGGTATGGGTCGGACGCAGTCGTCCGAAGGTCGACCAAGCGGCATCGAAGGCGAGGTTCGGCCAGGCAAGTTGCGCGGCGATCCAAACACCCATGAACATGCCAAATACGGCCCAAGCCATCGACAGCGCAATGCCGACCTTGATGGGGTCGTCATAGTAGCTGGCCTGCCGGTCTGCCTGCGGCTCGGGCGCGTAGAACGAGGACAATACGAGAAACAGCAGACCGACACTGTAAATCAGCACGATCACGCCGTGCACCCCGAACGGATCAGACCTGCCGAGGGCGGCCATGGCAACGCCCACCATCGCCATCACAACAAGGATCACTGCCGCGTATTGGCGTTCGCTGGAGGTCAGCTCGGTGATCAATTCAATTCCTCCTGCTTGGCTGTGCCAGTCGATTCCTGTTCTTGATCACACCATGGCAGTTCAAATCACCGGTATCAAGCAATGCCCCAAGTTCCGCAGTCAGGGAAACTCGATGGCCAACTCTGCGCACTTTTCCCGCGTCGCGACCAGCCTGTCACTTTTGTCTATGAGTTTGTGATAATATACACTTGAGAACGCTAGCCTTCATGCCAAGGATTTTGGTCGACTGGTTCTGGCCGGATTTCAGCCGTGTGCGACGCCGGGCACTGAAGGCGGACCCAGACACCGTCGCAAGAGCGGAAACTGGCCCGGTGCAAGGCAAGCGCAATCGATGGCTTTTGCCGTCAGATATGAATGCCGCAAATAGCAAGAAGCGTCAAAGCCAACGATGTCAAACTAACCACGACCACGATCGCACCGAAGCCAAAGGCCAGCACGGCTGCCAAATCGCGGTGAACTTTGATTGCGTCGGTCATACCTGTGAAATAGCGCGTGGCGCCCGGATCGGCAAGACGCTGCGCTGTGCTGGAAGCCGCCCGTCCTTGGACCACCCCCTCGCGGGGGACAGAGCCTGCGTCAGCTTCGCGCGTCAAGCCGGGGCGCCATCGGGGGAACGGGAAGGATGCCAAAGGCGCCAGTGTGTTGGATCGATGTCGATGCGCTCGCCGGTCAAGGCGTTTTTCCAGTATCCAAAGTGCTTCGTGCACGGAAATACAAGCGCATGTTCGTCCTCCCCGTCGAGGACGGCCAGTTCGAGCTCAAGATCGTACGGAGCTGTCAGGATCGGATTCCACATGGCTTTCAACATGCATTGGAAATGCAGGTCCAGCCTTGATCCGGATCATTTTTTTGAGTTTCGAGCGCGCTGCAGAGCAGCGGCACCCGAGCTCCCAAAAGAAACAATCCAGCCGAACAAATGTCCATCCGATGCATCCGCTGATAGGACCGCTCTGCCTCAATTGCCGGCTCGAACCTGAGTCTACAGGCTTTCAAACACTTTCTTTGCCTTCCCCGCCTGTTTGACAGTCGCCGCGTGCGCCAGATTGACCGGTTTGCCGACGACGATCAGCGCCACCATGCCCATTCCATAATGGGGCGCGCACTTGACGCCGTAGACACCTTCCTTGTCGAGCATAACGGTGATTTGTTCGCCGGCCTTGCCTTTGAAGGTCTTTGCCCCGTCGGGGATCATACCCCAGATGCTTTCAGCGTTGTGCCCCTTGTCAGTCGGCACGAACGTCACGGTGTCGCCCGGCGCTCCCCGGACAAGGTCAGGCTGAAAGACCATGACGGCTTTCTCGCCCTTGTCGAGCATCTGGATTTGGTGATCGGCCGCCTGCGCGTCTCCTGCGACCATCGATGCCGCGAGTGAGGCCGCGACTGCAAATGCGTATTTCATGATCTTCCCTCCGTGCTCGGATGCTCTATGGCCGGCTTTGCCAGCAACTCGAGGCTGGCGACCGGATGCCCGGCGAGCCATCGACCCGTCGGACTGTCGGCATCGCACCACCTTGGCTTGCCCAGACACGATCCCGGCAAATGCAGACATCGCTCACCACTCGCCGTCATCGGCGATGCGGAGGTGGCGTTTGGCCTCGATGCTCATCTTCTGCGGCGACCAGGGCGGTTCATAGGTCAGCGTGACGTCGACGAATTGGACGCCTGGAACGCTCCATGCAGCGTCGCTTGCCCCCTCCTTCATGTAGTTGGTGGCGGGGCAACCGCGTGTCGTGGTGGTCATCACGATGTTGACGACACCGCCGTCGTTGACCAGGACAGCGTAGACAAGCCCCAGGTCGACGATGTTGTAGCCGAGTTCCGGATCGATCACGAGGCGAAGCGCCTGCTTGACCTTCGCGTCGTCCAGCGGCGATTCTGCTGCAGCCGTCATGTCACGGTCCCCGCATACGCCAGACGCAGAGTCGGCGCGCGGCTTGTTGGTTGCGATGCCCGGTCACGCCTTCGAGAGGCGGCCGATCTCGACGCGCCAGACCGGTCCCCTTTCGAGATAGGTCCAGGAGAACTGGTGCGGATGTTCTGCCTCCAGCTGGTAGTAGAGGGGTTTTGGATCATGATCGTTGACGAGGATGAACCTCCCGCCGGGCACAAGCTGATCGACAAGCTCGAAAATCTTCTGGTGCCTCTGCATCGGCACCAGGTTGCGGACATCGATTTGGTTTGTTTCTGCTTGCGTCGTCAACGCCATTGAACAGTTCCTTTGGTTTTGGCGAGCAGCGGACATCCAATCTCGACCCAGACCACCGTCGTGGCGAGGCAACTTGCGCTGCACCGATGGGCATCGATAATCGACCCATAAAGATATATTGTCAATATATGTTTAAGTCAGAACCCCCGGGAGTTGGCGGCCTTGCAAAAGATACTCACACACCGCATTTTCCGGGCGTTGATCGCCAGATGGTGCTATGGGCGGGCCCAAGAGGGTTTTGGATGAGACTGACAGATTTCTCCGACTACTCGCTGCGATTGCTCATGTACGCTGCGGCCAGGGCCGGGCAGCTGGTCACTATCGAGGAAACCGCTCAGGTATATGGAATTTCCCGCGCCCACCTCATGAAGGTGGCCAACCAGCTGACCCGCGCCGGCTTCCTGAAGGCCGTGCGCGGTCGCTCTGGCGGCCTCGCGCTCGCCAGGCCGCCAGCGCAAATCCGATTGAGCGACGTCTTGCGCGCGACCGAGCCCGATTTTGCGCTGGTCGAGTGCTTCAGAAGCGATAATCGCTGTCTGATCACCCCGCGTTGTCGCCTGCGTGGCATGCTGAAGGAGGCTCTCGGCGCCTTCACGGGCACGCTTGACCGCTACACCTTGGCTGACCTTCTGCTCAGTCCCGAGGACTTCGGCATCCAGCCGGCGGCCTGAGGGCCGGCGACGCTCGCCGCTTCACCGGGTCGCACCGTTTTCCCTTGCTGGGTCCTGTCAAAATAGATACATTGAAAATGTATCTTTTATCTCAGCTGATGGTGATCACCTTGCCAGCCTGTTTCATCGGTCACACGTTGCGTGCCCTTCGAGGAGTCTTGCCAGCGTTGACCCGCTCGACCCTCACCTGCCGCCTGTCACGCCAGGAGCGGCTCGGCCTGATCTTCTCGGCGATTGAACACTGTGGCGCCGACTGCCCGCCCTGCGCAATCTGGGCGCTTGAGCAAGAAGATCCGCGGCGGCTATGGCTGAACCAACCGAAAGGAGATTTGCCATGCTGAGCAATTCGCACCGTTGCGGTCAGCCCGCGGATACAGCGGAGCGCGCTTGTCTCGAAGCCTTGGTTCGCGCGGATTATGACCGCGGCCATACTGGTGCAACATTCGACGACATGAAGCGCCGCATGTCCTTTTCCAGGGAGGATCAAGGCCTCTACCGCGACTGGATGGCCCTTGCCGCCGCACGCGACGCAACCGCGCGTGCGGCTAGACCGAGCCCGATTGCCGCCTGAGGATCTCGCATGACCTACGTCGTCACGGACAATTGCATCAAGTGCAAATACATGGACTGCGTCGAAGTGTGTCCTGTGGACTGCTTCTACGAAGGCGAGAACATGCTCGTCATCCATCCCGACGAGTGCATTGACTGCGGCGTCTGCGTCCCTGAATGTCCAGCGGAAGCAATCTTCCCGGATACCGACCCCTCCGCCACCCCGGCCTGGCTCGACCTCAATCGCGAATATGCGTCGTCCTGGCCCAATATAACGCGCAAGAAGATACCGCCCGCCGACGCGAACGTCTGGGACGGAGTACCCGGAAAATTCGACGCCCATTTCAGCGGCAAACCCGGTGAGGGCGATTGATCCGGTGTTCACCGATCATGGCCGTCGACGGTGCCGGCAAGTGAATCTCGGCCGACCGCTCGGGCAGCCGCAGCCGGACTGGCCCGCAGCTTCGATTTCTATACTCGCTGCGAATTCGACGCCGCCACCCTCATCGATGCGCGCACAACCGCTCCGCAGCAACGCCTTCCCAGATGCAAGACATTTGCCATTGCGCAAAGAAGCCGGCCTGGAAATCGACAAGTGTCCCATGCTTCAACGGAGGCGAGCAAAGGCGTGAAACTGTCTGTTCTGCAGAAATATGGTGAGGCGCGTCTGCCGCGCTATACCAGCTACCCTCCGTCGCCGGCGTTCTCGCCTTCGGTAGACGTGGACAGCTATGCAAGCTGGCTGTCGAACCTGCCGCGAGGCGCTCCAGCTTCGCTCTACCTGCATATACCCTTCTGCCGCTCGATGTGCTGGTATTGCGGCTGTCACACCACCGCCACCGCCAAAGATCGGCCGATTGCTGAATATCTGGACTTGCTGCGCAGTGAGATACAGATGGTCGCCGTGGAGGCGGCGCAGCCGCTTCAGGTCGAGAGGGTCCACTTCGGCGGCGGTACTCCCACCATCATCGCGCCAGCGGATTTCGTCGCACTGACGGATCTCCTTCGCGATCGCTTCGCTTTTGCCGAAACCGCCGAAATTGCGGTCGAGATCGATCCGCGCACGCTCACGATCGAGATGGCGGGCGCCTTGGGCGGCGCGGGCGCCGGGCGCGCCAGCCTGGGCGTACAGAGCTTCGACCCGGTGGTCCAAAGAGCGGTGAATCGAATCCAAAGCGAGGAGACAACACTGGCAGCGGTCGACCGCCTGCGCCAGTCCGGCGTAAGCAACATCAATTTCGACCTGATCTACGGCCTGCCTCACCAGACGGTCCGATCCTGTATCGACACGGCCAAAGTCGCTGGCGCCATGCGGCCTGACCGGCTTGCCGTGTTCGGCTACGCCCACGTGCCGTCCTTCAAGAAGCACCAGCGCATGATCAAGGAAGCGACCCTGCCGGATGGCGTCGCTCGCATGGAGCAGTCGCAGGCCATAGCCGAAACGCTCGTTGCCGCGGGCTACGTTCAGATCGGGCTGGATCATTTTGCGCTGCCCGAAGACGATCTCACGTGGTCGCAGGCTAGGGGAAAGCTGCGGCGCAACTTCCAAGGCTACACCACCGACAATTGTGAGACGCTGGTCGGCTTCGGCGCCTCCGCTATTGGCCACACCCGCGACGGTTACGTCCAGAACCAGGTTGGCCTCGGCTTCTATGCTGCTTCGGTCGCTTCCGGGCGGCTGGCGACCGCCAGGGGCTACCGGCTGACCGATGAGGACCGCCTGCGCGCGGAGATCATCGAGCGTCTGATGTGCGACTTCACGGTCGACGTGCGGGAGGTTTGCGCGCGCCATGGATTTGATCCGGCCGTGCTGCTTGCCGACAATAGAAGGCTTGCCGAACTCACCGATGAGGGCATCATCGGCGTCGCCGAAGGCATCATCCGGGTACCGCACGATCACCGATTCCTGGTCCGCGCGGCCGCGGCTGCTTTCGACGCTTATCTCCTTCGGTCGAGCCGAGGCCACAGTCAGGCCGCCTGAGCGTTGGCAATCAAGGCACGGATCCTGGAGCGGTTAACCGTTCAGGCATGACGACCGCGCCAGCAAGCATTCCCGGGCGCTGGCCGACCCAAATCGCGGTCGCCCGTTGAGCGGCCTGCGTGCTTCTAGGAATGGCGCGTGAGGGAGGCCAAGCGCATCGGTGCCGGCCGCTACGTTCCGATGGGCCTTCTCATGCCCTGATACGAGTCCATTCACCTTCATGCGACAGGATATGAACCTCGACGCCGGCGTTGCCGCGGACCGCGGCCGCGATCCCGGCCGCGTCCATCAGATTGAAGGCGGTTGACAGAGCGTCCGCCAGTGCCGCCTGCCCGGCCACCACGGTAACGCTGGCATGGCGCTGGGGCGTCGCGCCGCTGCGTGGATCGATAATGTGGCTGAACCTGCCTTCCGCGTCGAAGCGGAAGCCGAACGGGCTCGACGTGGCAACCGCGCGATCCTCCACTTCGAGAACCTCGACGAGGCGGGCCGAGTCGAGCGGATCGGAGACGCCAACGCGCCACGGCCGGTCGCCGGGCGCCGAACCGATAGCTCGGCTTTCGCCCATGTCTACCATGGAGCGCTCGACGCCGCCGGCCTTCAGCAGATCGACCACCCTGTCGGTGACGTAGCCCTGAGCGATGCCGTTGAGCGTCAGTGCCGCGCCTGGCACCGACAGGTCTATCCGGCTGCCTGAGCAGGCGACCCGGTCAAGGCCGACGCGGCCAACGCATTCGCGCACAATCTGCGCCGAAGGCCCCTCTTCGGCGGCGCCGGGCGTGGAGAAATGGCGGCGGTAGGCGTCCCACAGCGGCTGTACCGTGGGATCGAAGGCGCCCCCCGTGAGCGTCCAGACGTCTCGGCTCTGTCGCAATATGTCCACCATCTCTCGCGGCGGCGCGACGAGAAAGCGCTGATGGTTAAGGCGCGTCAGGTCTGAATCGTCCATGTAGAGGCTGAAGATGCGCTCCAGTCGGCGCAGCTCCGCGACGACGTCGCGGCTCAGCTTCAGTGCCATGGCGCGGTCGGGATGATGGATGACGAGCGAGGCCTGCGCACCCATCGCCTCGCCCTGCCAGGTCACGCCTTCCTGGGCAGCCTTGCCATGCGGTGGCAGGAGCGCCATGCCGGCCGCGGCGGCGCTGATGGCGATCATGCGACGTCTGGTCATTGTTGCAGAAATCATGTCAATCGACCTCCCTGGCGGACTGTTTCGACGTCTCGCCGCCGCTGGCCTGCTCGTCCAATATGTAGTCGCGCGGAACGGCGTCGAAGCCGACCACCCTGCCGCCATGGTCGCCGGCGAAGGCCCTCGCCGCCGCCTCCGACGAGAAGGGCACGGCTTCGGCCGCTCCCATGCCGCCTTTGCGATCGCTGCCGACGACGAAGAAGGCCTTGCGGGCGTCAACCCAGTTGTCCGCACCGGGCTTCTCCCAGCTTGCCGCCTTGGCCATGTCGGAAACATAGATAGCCCTTATGTCCTTGGGCTCCTCCGGCAACATGGTGAAGGCGATCGTATCGCGCGCCGAGGAGAACCAGATCGGCTCGTCGTATCTGGCGAGGATGACTTGCCCCTTCGGCCCGGCATGTTCGAGGATGTTCATGCCGCAATAGCGGCCCATCGCCTCCTCCGTCATGGCGAAGGGGGCGGGGGGCGGCTCCGGCGCGCGCTGACAGGCGCCGATCGCGAGCAGGCTTGCGAGCAGGCCTATCTTCAGATGTGGCTTCACAGTTCCCTCCGCGAGAAGGCGAGTGCGGCAAGCGCCATCGGCCCGGCAACCCATGCTCCGAGCGTCGCGATCAGCGCCATGGGCGCCAAGGCGACACTCTGCACGCTCCCCGCCATGCCCGAGGCAGCGGCGATCTCGGTCGAGCCGGAGAGATTGAGGATGCGGTAAGCATCGGTAGGATTGAACAGGAGCAACGCATTCAGCGCGCCTCCGCTGACATAGTGACCCTGGTCGGCGACCAGAATCCCCAGCAGAGCCATGTCGTAGATGACCACGAAGACCAGCCATATGCCAATGGCGATGCCGGCGGCTGTGCCACGGTCGCGCGCCAGCGCGCTGACCAGATAACCGATCGCCACGAAGACGGCGCCCAGCAGCACCGACGACGCCGTCATCGTCGCGAACGCCGTCCAGTTTTGCCCGCCAGTCCCCTTGTCCGTCGCCACCAGCGCCAGTGCGGCAAGCCCGTAGCCGACGCAGGTGGCGAAAGCCAATATCGCGAGATGGCCCAGGAACTTGCCGAGCAGCACCTGACCGCGACGGACCGGATAGGAAAGCAGCAGCGTCATGGTGCCTCGCTCAATCTCACCGACGATGGCATCGTGGGAAATCAGCAGGGCGATCAGCGGCACGACGAAGATGGTCAGGCTGGCGAGACTGATCACCACGACATCCAGCGCGCCCGCGCCGACGGTGCCGGCAGGCGCGCTGCCGAGGAAGACCAGCGTCAGCGCCAGAGCTGCCAGAAGCCCCGTGGCGGCGATCACCCAGCGGTTGCGCAGGCCTTCGCGCACCTCCTTGGCCGAGAGCAGTAGGATCGCCTTCATTTGGATGCCCTCCCCGCGAGGAAATGTGCATAGAGTTCATCAAGGCCGGGCGGCACCATGTCGAGATCCTCGAAGGGGGCGCCCTCGCCCGCGGCCCGGCGCAGGAAGGCGGCCTTGTCCTCAGGCGAGGCGTCGATCTCGACGATGTGACCGTTGATCTGCCTGAGGCCTTTCGGCCCTCCCATCCATTCCCTCAGGCGCCGCGCGCCACCTTCGCCGGCCGTGAGACGGATTCTCGTCGGCAGTCGTGCGATGCGGCGCAATTCGTCCAGCGAGCCATCGGCGATCTTTCGGCCATCGTTGAGGATGACGACACGGCCGGCATTGCCTTCCAGCTCGTTCAGCGCATGGGAAGACAGAAGCACGGTCGTCCCTGCCGCCTGCATCTCGCGGACGATCCCATAGAACTGCTGGCGCAGTTCAGGGTCGAGCCCGGTGGTCGGCTCATCCAGCAAAAGCACCGCGGGGCTGCCGATCATTGCCTGCGCCAGTCCCAGCCGCTGGCGCATTCCCTTGGAATACGTGCCAATGCGTCGGTTGGCGGCATGGGCAAGGCCGATCCGCTGCAGCAGCGCGTCAGCCTCCTTTGGCTGGCCGCCCTTGAGCTGGACATAGAAGCGCAGCGTCTCGCGACCCGTAAGGGCCGGATTGAAGGAGACATTCTCGGGAAGGTAGCCGAGACGCCTGCGAACGGTCACGTCTCCGGCGGCCGGGTCCTGCCCGAGCACGCGGACCGAGCCCGAAGTGGGCCGCGCAAGCCCGAGCATGAGCTTGATGAGCGTGGTCTTGCCAGCGCCATTGTGGCCCACGAGGGCGATGACCTCGCCTGCGTCGGCGGCAAAGGAGACGCCGTCGACCGCCCTGACTGAACCATAGTGCCGTGCGACTGCGTCGAGCTCGATGTTGAAGCTCATGGTCTTTTCCTTCCCTCGATGCCGTCGGGCTCCATGAGCGGATGGCTGTCCATCACGCCGCCGGGGAATAGCCCCGGGAAGCGCGCCTGCGCCCAGCGGATCACCTGCACGGCCGGGCTGTTGACCAGCACCTTCGCCGCCGGCGTCTGCCACAGAACCCTGTCGATCACGTCGTTCGGCCGGTAAGGCTTGTCAGCGACGCCGTCGCCGTCAAGGTCGAAGGCCGGGTTGTCGCTCCAGTAGTTGCCACGACCGCCGCTTGACCAGTCGAGCGAGCGGGTGCCGACATACTTGACCTGATTGCGGTTGCGCACGAAGGCGTTGCCGGTCATGGTGTTGCCCTCCGAACCTGCCGTAAAGTGGACGCCGATCTCGCAACCCTCGAAGCGGTTGCCACTGAAGCGGTTCTTGTTGGCGTTGTAGATGAAGACACATTTTTCCGGGCCTATGCGCATGCCCGAAGTCGCCGCGACGACTGGTGCGGCGCTATCGGCGGCTGGCAGGTCCTGATCCGCGACGAAGCGTTGCCCGTTGCTGGTCCAGCGGCCGGCCGGCTGCGGGCCGCCGCGCACGACGTTGCCGCTGATCTCCGAACCATTGGCGTAATTGAACAGGAGGCCGTTGTCGCGATCGCCGTCGGACACATTGCCGGTGACCTTCAGGCCGTTCGAATACATGATTGCGTAGCCGACGATGTTGCCGGTCGACACGTTGTCGGCGATCACGCTGTCGTTGGTGTACATGTAGTGGACGCCGAAACGGAGGTTGGCGAAGGCGTTGCCTCTGAATTCGTTGTTCCTGCTGGCGTTGGCGAAAATGCCGTCGCGGCCGAAGCGGATGGTGTTTCCGATAACCTTCGCCCCCGGCGCGTTCCATACCGAGACGCCGCTGCCGGACCGGCTGGTGCGCCCCTCGCGCAGGCCCTCGATGCGATTGTTGCGCGCTACCGCGTCGCGCGCCCCGTGCAGATAGATGCCGTAGAGGTTGCCGACCACCGAATTGTTCTCGATCTGCGCCCGCGTCGCGGTCTCGGTGGCGAACACGCCCGCATCCATGGCGTCGAGGTCCATGCCGGAGCCTTCGATCTCAAGGCCACGCACAGCCGCATCGGGCGCCAGCAGCGTCACCACGCTGCCCTGCCCGTTGCCCTTCAGCGACGCGCCCGGGTCGCCCTGCAACGTCAGCGATTTGGCGATGACGACCGGCCCGCGATGCTCACCCGGCGCAAGACGCAGCACGTCGCCGGGCGCGGCGGCGTCCACCGCCGCCTGCATGGGCGCAGCACCCGCCGGCACGGCTATCTCGGCCGCGATGGCGGCGTGGTCGGAAATGGTGGCGAAAAACGCCACCATTCCCGTCACTGCCAGGCGCACGACGCGGAACACGTTCTAGACGCCTTGTGGCTCTACGAACATGCGGCCCTGCATCTCCATATGCATGGCGTGGCAGAACCATGAGCAATAGTACCAGTAGACGCCGGGCTTGCTTGCCTTGAACGTCACCGACGCCGTGGCGTGGGGGGCCACCTCCATGTTGATGCCGTAGTTGATGATGGCGAAGCCATGGGTGAGGTCCTCCACCTCGTCGATGTTGGTAACGTAGACCGTGACCTCGTCGCCCTGCTTGACGCTGAAGCTCTCCAACCCGAAGGCCGGCGCCGAGGACGTCATGTAAACGCGCACCTTGTTGCCGTCGCGGATCACCTCGCTGTCCACCATCAGGTCGATGCCGTCGGCCTTCGCCTGCTTGACCGCATCCTCGAAGAACGGATCGGCCCGGTCCCAGATGCTGATCGGGTTGATCTTCGAACGGTGGACGAGGGTGGCGTCGTGCGGCTCGGCGAAGCTCGGGCTGTCATGCACCAGCACCATCTGGTCACCGGAAATGTCGATGAGCTGGTCGTTCTCCGGCTTCAGCGGGCCGACGTTGAGGTAGCGGTCCTTGGAGAACTTGTTCAGCGAGATCAGCCACTTGCCGTCCGCCTCCTTGGTCTGGCCCATGGAGGAATGGTTGTGGCCGGGCTGATAGTGAACGTCGAGCTTCTGGCGGATCGGGTCGACCTTCTCGCCGGCGAAGGAGCGTTTGGCGTCCTCGATGTTCCACTTGCAGATCTGGCTGTCGATGAACAGCGTGGTGTAGGCGTTGCCGCGACCGTCATAGGCCGTGTGCAACGGCCCGAGCCCCAGTTCCGGCTCGGCCACCACCGTGTCGCGCGGCTTGATCTTGTCGTCGAAAAGGTCATCGAACTTGCGCACGTCGAACACCGTCACTGTCGGCGACAGCTTGCCGTTGGCCACCACATGGATGCCGTCCGGCGCGGTGTTGATGCCGTGCGGGCTGTTGGGCACCGGCACGTAGCGGGTGTAGGGTGAGCCGTGACGGCCGTCGATCACCGGCACGCCCCCCATTTCCTTGTAGTCCCCCCTCTTCACCGCGTCCTCGATGCGCTTCAGATTGAAGATCACGATCCAGTCCTGCTCCTTCGCCATCGACTGCTCGAGGTTGATGCCCTCCTCGGAATTGTAGCAGGTGGAGAAGGCGTACTTGCCCTTGTAGTCGGCGTCGACATTGTCGAGGTTGCCGTCCACCATCACCTGCCAGGCGACCTTCATCGTCTCGCCGTCCACGGCACTGAAAATGGAATGGTACTGCTTGCTGTCGTCCAGGATCTTGCCGTCATTGGGGATCGGCACACGGTCCTCGCCATTGCAGAACACGTAGCCGGTCTTGGGGTACTTCTGCACGCGCAAGCCGTGCACCGTATGCTGGTTCGGCAGCTGGATGATCTTGTCACACTTCATCACATCGAGCCGGATGCGGGCGACGCGCGTGTTGGCCTTGTCGTTCACGAACAAGTAGCGGCCGTCGTAGGTCCCGTCCGTTTGCGAGGGGTGGGGGTGATGCAGGTCGCCGTTGAGGTAGATGCCGCCGCGGTCCTTCAGGAACTCGACGGTCTCCGGCAGCAGACCCTCGGTCAGTATCTTGCGGCTCTCGTTGGTCAGACCCCAGCCGGTGGCGCTGCAGCGGTTGAAAACAGGGATGCGCATCATTTCGCGCATCGAGGGCGCGCCCATGATGCGGACCTCGCCCGTCTGGCCGCTGGAAAAGAACACGTAGTACTCGTCCAGCTCGCCGGGCTTGACCTCGAATTCCTGCTCGCCCTTCTCACTGGCCGCTGCCCGTGCAACCACGCCTCCGTTCAGCGCCAGTCCGCCGCCGACGCCGGCAGCCCCCGCCGCGGCGAGCGCGGCCGTCGTCCCCAGCAATTGGCGCCTGCTGAGGATCGTCTTTCTGTCCTGGTCTTCCTGCGACATGTCCTTCTCCTTTTGGTTGGCCTGTCAGCCTGTTGGATTTGTGTCGTTTTCGGGAACTTGTATCGGCAATCCCTTGTGCGTGATGACCGGCGGGCTTGCCGGCCCCTTGCCCGGCTTGGCGGGGGCTCGCGTTGTGGGCGAGGACAACGCCTCGAACTTCTCCCGCTTCAGCCGCACCTGGATCATGTGCGGACAGCGGTGGTCGTCGTGGTAGAGTTCCTGGCAGTGCATGCAGTAAATGCATTCGTTGACATTGATCTGGCCTTCGGGATGAATTGCCTGGACGGGGCATTCCTTAGCGCAGCGCTGGCATGGCGACCCGCATTCGGGATAGCGCTTCAGCCATTCGAACATGCGAATTCGGCCAGGAATGGCGAGGGCCGCGCCCAGCGGGCACAGGTACCGGCAGTAGAAGCGCTCGATGAAGAGGCTGGCTCCCAGCAGCGCCAGCGCGAAGACGACGAAAGGCCAGCCGCGTGCGAACTTCAGGATGATCGCCGTCTTGAACGGCTCGACCTCGGCGTAGGTCTCGGCCAGCGACACGGAATAAAGCGACAGACCGAACAGGCCGAGGAAGATCATGTACTTGATCGGCCACAGGCGTTCGTGCAGCCCGAAGGGCAGCTTGACCTGCGGGACTTTCAGCCATTGCGCGAGGTTGTTGGTCAGTTCTTGCAGCGCCCCGAACGGGCACAGCCAGCCGCAGAAAGGCCCCCTGCCCCAGAACAGCAGGCCGGTCGCCACCGCCCCCCATAGGACAAAGATGAGCGGCGCGGTAAGGAAGAACTCCCAGCGGAAGCCGGTCAACAGCGAATTGATGAAGGTCAGCACGTTGACGACGGAAAGCTGGGCGTTTGCGTACCAGCCGAGCCAGACCAGCGTAAACAGAAGGTAGCCGCGCCGCACCCAGGCGAACAGGCGTGGCCGACGCACCAGCCAGTTCTGGAAGAAGAAGATGGCGGTGAGCACCAGCAGGGCGACGACGGTGATGCCGATCTTGACGGTGTTCAGCTTCCAGATCTTCACCCACAGGGGTTCTTCGTTCGAGGAGCTCTGTCCGGTCTCGGCCGCCGCCTGCGCGACAGCCGCCGATCCGGGCGCGGCTGCTTGCGGTTCCTGAATGGGCTGTGTTGCCGGCGTCGGCGCCGTCGCCTTCAGGTAGCGGTCGGGCAAGGTGTAGCCGAGGTCGAAGGGCAAGGTCGCCTTGTCGCGAGCGCCATAGCTGCGCTGGACGAGCAGTTGCAGCTCCCACGGCTCGGACAGATCGAGCGAGAACTCGTCCGGCACCGTAAACAACGCGACCTCACGCAGGTGCGGCGCGCCCTTGGTCGCGATGTCGCCGAGACGCGTATGGTTGCGGTCGCGAAAGCGCACACCTTGCCCGTCCTGCAACAACTCGACGCGGTCGAAGATGCCGCCGCGCACATAGCCGGAGCCCTTGAAGGAATATGCCCCGTCTCCGGCCACCACGATCGCCTGTTGGCCGGGTTTGAGCGACTTCTGCAGACGCTCATAGGCGCTGTCGCCCAGGAGGCTGCGGCCGATGCTGGGCACGGAGACCGGCGCGACATAGAGGTCGATGAAACGATCGTCGGGATTGCCCGTCTCCGGCCGCGCGGCGGCCTCTGGATGGCCGGAATCGGCGAAGGCCTTGGTCACCTCGCCCACGGTCAGGCGCAGGCTGCGCACCGAGCCGTCGCCGAGCAAGGTGCTCCAGTCGTGGACTTCAGAAACGGACGTATCCACGGTTTTCGCAGGCGTGACTGGCGCGCCGGCGGCCACGGCTCCGGTTTCGGCCAGGCGGCCACTGCGAATCAGCTTGACGGCCGAGCGCACGACACTGTCGCTCATGACCAGCACCGTGACGGTGGCACCGCTGACAATGTCCACCTGCGGCAGCTGTTCCTGCCCTGCGGCGACCCGGCCAAGATCCTTGCCGATCAGCGAATTGAGCGCGGCGACCACCTTTTCCTGCGGGATGCCGATGAGGACGATGGGTTCCTTGTGTTCGACCAGCTTGATGCCACGGATGACGCCTTTGGGGTCGATGCCAACCAGGATGCGGATCGGTTTGCCCGAATAGCCTACCGCGCCGGAGAAGTCGGTGTTGAGATAGGCGTAGCCGACGGGTTTGCCGCCGGACAGGAGCGGCGCCAATGGTGGGCTTCCTGTCAGGTCGCCGTAGGCGTCCGCGCCTTGAATCAGCTCGCCCGGCTGCGTGCCGGACATAAAGTGCTGCAGGCTTTCGTCCGCACGACTCTGAGGCGCGGAAAGGGCGAGCAGCGTGAACGCAGCCAGCACGAACGCCAGTGCGCGCCGCGCGCCGGCGCCGACTTGGCGTGATACCGGTCGGTCGGTCTTGTCCATCAATGTGGGTGTCGGCATGCGCGTCCTCTCCCGGCCGCTTCGGGCGGAACCGGTCTCAGGACCACATGTGGGGGGTTTTGCCGGATCGTTCTTTGATCAAACGCAAACAAATGCACTGAGGAAGGCTGTAGGACTGAGCGCCTAAGCGCGAGAAGCCGTCCATGTCCCGTCTGACATCCGAACCGACGTCAATCCAATCGATGGACGAGCTTCTTGCCGTTGCGTTGGCGATGGAGAAGGAGTCCGCCGACCGCTACGCAGCCCTTGCCGAGCGCATGCGCTCGGTCGGCCGCCTGGAATTGGCCGAAGTATTCGATCGCCTCGTGCGCGAGGAGACCCGGCATATCGATATGGTTGTGAGTTGGTCGCGCCAGATCAGCCGACAGCCGCGAGAAGTCCTGCCGGCCGACGCCATGCCGCAGGACCTGTTTGACGATGAGGCAATAGGGGTTGTCTCGCCCGAACTTGTGGACGCCTACAGTTCTTTTGCGATCGCCGTCCGAAACGAGGAGCGCGCTTTCGCCTTCTGGTCCTATATTGCAGCCCATGGCGCGTCGCCGGAAATTCGCGAGGCCGCCGAGCAGATGGCGCGCGAAGAGCTTGAGCACGCGAAAACACTGCGGCGCGAGCGGCGGAAAGCCTTCTTCAAAGATCGGCGTCCGGGACCGGCAGCCACGGAACCCTACGATCTGCCCGGCCTGGAAATGGAGGTCTGCCAGCGCCTTGAGGACTATGCCGACAGGAACGAGGATCGAAGCGAATACCGTGATCTCGCCCTCGAGGCGCGCATGCTCTCACTTGATCTCGCGTCGGATCCTCTTCAGGATCCCCCGCACGCTGGACCGCCGCCGCCGAGATCCCTGGATGCGCTCTGCGAATGGTTGGCTGATTACTATATCGACGCCGGCGAGCACCTGCCCTCGCAGACCGCCCGGGACCGGGCGCAAGCCCTTGCCACCATCGCCGTCAAACGCCTGGCTGTCGTGCGGGCCCTTGCAATGAAATAGACGGGAACCTAGCCGTTTGCCTCGGGTCGTCGCCCATGTCGGCCAACCATTTGCCTCCAACAGGCGGCTTCCCGGGGGAGCCGAAGTCCCCACAGTCGCTCCTGGAACGGGCCCGCTTCCGTTGGCGCCACGCGTCCTCGCGTCGTTCGGGTTCATCCTTGACCGCCCAGCGAAAATAAATCGACAATCTTGCGACAGTTTGCGCTGCAACAAAGTGGACCCGCCTGGACCACGGTAGGGATCAGCCCATATTCATCCCGTAAGAACAAGGAAAGCAGATCATGAGATACGCAACCATCGCCGCGGCAGCATTCGCGACGCTTCTCGCCTCAAGCGCAGCCGAGGCCGCCGACCACCAGGTGCAACTGCTCAACAAGGGCGAGCATGGCGTCATGGTCTTCCAGCCGAATTATATTGAAGCAGCCCCTGGCGACACGGTGACTTTCGTGCCCACCGACAAAGGCCATGACGCGGCGAGCATCGACGGCATGATTCCAGATGGCGCGCAGCCCTTCAAGGGCGAGATCAGCAAGCCGATCACTGTCACGGTCGACAAGGAAGGGCTTTACGGCATCAAATGCGTTCCACACTACGGCATGGGCATGGTGGCGCTGATCGTCGTCGGCAAGCCCGTGAACCTGGAAAAAGCCAAGGCCGTCAAGCAGCCTGGCAAGGCCAAGACCGTTTTTGCCGATCTGTTGTCGAAGGTCCCGGCAGGCAACTGAGCCGGAACCCGCCAGCGTTTGGCCGCCGCCGGCTTATCGGCGGCGGCTTTTGTGTGCGTGTCGCCACCCCTAGGGGAATGCAAGATTGCGATCCCGCGCACGAGGCACCTAGCCGTTACCCTATCCTGGCTGGCCGAGTGCCCGCTCAACATCGCGGCGAACTCGGTTCCGGGTATTAGGCCGCAGCAGGAATGACTTGCGGCAAAAGGCTTTCGCGTGACATGTTGCTGGAGCCCAAAACATTGCACAGGCCGGAAAATAAAGATGAGTCGTCTTGACCGCTCGCTGATCGCCAGCCTGTCGGCGTTCCAGGGCCTGACCTCGGCTGAACTCGATCGCATGGTAAGCCAGGCGCGCTCGCTCCGCATCGCAAGGAACCGGGCAGTCTTCGAGCAGGAGGGGGATGCCCATTCCTTCTTCCTGTTGTTGGATGGCCATATCCGCGTCGTCAAAAGTACGTCAGAGGGCGGCGAGGTCACTGTACGCTACATCGGTCCTGGCGAACTGATGGGCATAGCCACGGCTCTTGGCCGCACGACCTATCCAGCCAGCGCCATCGCCGCGGTCGACTGTGTAGTGCTGGCGTGGCCTAGCAGCCTGTGGTCGGAATTCGCCTCCGCCTATCCAAGCTTTGGTGCCAGCACCTACCAGACCGTCGGCAACAGGCTGCAGGATGCCCACACGCGTGTGGTCGAAATGTCGACCGAGCACGTCGACCAGAGAGTGGCCCATGCCCTCCTCAAGCTGGTGAACCAGACGGGAAGAAAGACTCAGGAGGGTCTGATGATTGACTTTCCGATTTCACGCCGGGACATCGCCGAGATGACGGGAACGACGCTGCACACGGTTAGCCGCCTTATGAGCGCCTGGGAAGGAAAAGGACTGGTCAGAAGCGGCCGCCAGAAAGTGACTGTCGTGGAGCCGCATCGCCTGCTCATGCTGGCCGAAGGCCGGGCGCAGAAGACATAGGCGCCGCCGAATCGTCGGAGGATGCAGCGGCTTCCAGATCGCTGCGCAACAAATCTTCATCCAACTCGTGCTCGCGGGCGGCGTCAGAAACCGTGTGGAAAGATGCAATTGGACAACCAACGCACAGCATGCCGCTGCGAATGACCACGCGGATGGTCAGCGGCCATCTGCGCATGATCTGGTCCATGGTCATATCATCATCAATCAAGGATCGCATCGTATCCACTTCCGATGGTCAACCCTAAGGCAATGGACGGCGGCAGTTCTTTGCGCATCGACAAACTCCTGCGTGGAGCCAAAGTCATTCGCTCAGCCTCGCCGGATCACGACGCGATAGTGTCCGTCGGGCTCGACGGCTCCGCGCCAGAGATGGCCGCGCGCCTGCAGTTCCTCGAAAAGAAATAGAGGCTCCCGCGGCAGCAGTGCGGCAAGCGTTTGCCCGGGCGACAGCGCCTCGACCCCTTCCAGCGTCCGCACCATCGGCTCAGGAGGCTCGAGATCGCGATTGTCCAGTTCGACGACGGGTGCGGGCCACGTCTCACCGGTGAGGCTTCCATCAACTGCTGGCGCTGGTTGTGCTGCCACGGGGTACGGCTGCTGGCCGACCGGCGTGAAGATCACCTCCCAGTCGCCATTTCCGACCTCCCGCGCCGTCGGTTCAAAGCCACGACTGCCCAGGACATGAAACAGCGGGATCGGCTTGAAGGTTGCAAGCAGGCGCAGGCTCTGGCCGGGTGCGAGCGCCTCGAGCGCCGCCATGATGGCACTGAAAGGTTCCCCGCCTTCGCGCAGGATCGGCCTGACGTCGACATCGTAGTAAGGAAGAGTCATCGCTATCTCCAGTTCTTTCGCCGTCAATGCGGGGTAGGCAGGAAAAGTCGTGGCCGCGACGCGCCTTCGGGCAGGCGTTTATCGTCCTGGATGTTGGCGAGACGGCGCGCGAGGACGAGCTCGGCGACAATGGCCAGCGTTGCAAGCAGCGTTGCGGCGGCTGCGGCGCGAAACAAGCCAGGCTGTTCGACAAGCAAGGTTACCGTGCCAGCCAGCACGCCGAGGAAATAGAGCGCGAACCACATCCAGCCACGTCGTTCCGTGACGAGGTCCTGTACTCGCGGCGTCGGCTTTCTGCCCATGACCGGGCCATAGCATTCCAGCCAGGTGAGGAACGGGACTATCTTGTAGAGCTGCGAAAGTCCCAGCCCAGTTAGCCAGCCGAAGGCGACGAGATAGAGCAGCGCGCCGATATGGCGTTCGAGCGTTCCGGTCGCCAGCAGCGCAAGCAGCAGAATCGCTGACAAAGCGAGTGCCAGAAAGGCACCTTGGGCCGCGCGGCTGTTCAATTCGATGGTACGGCGCTTGCGGTGGCGGTAGAAGAAAGCAAGATCGAGGCCGTAAAGGACGAGGGCAGCCATCCCGAGTGCCACGGCCAGCCCCGTCGCCGGGCTGGCTGTGGCAGCAAGCCCCACTTTTTCCAAAAAGGCGGCGATTGGCGAGGCCAGCGCGATCAGGAGCAGTGCGACGACCCCGCTCCACCAGGACACACAACTGGTGGCGCGCTCCCGGTCCGGTGACAGCATGAACATGGGCAAAAGCCGGTAGGAAACGCCGATCGCCGTGAAGCTCAGCCATCCGCCAAGCCCGACGGCGATATGGACGGGAAGCGCCTGCATCCGGAAGTCGATCACGGCAAGCGCAGGAAGAAAGCCCGAGAGCAACAACGCGAAGAGCCCGCCGAGGATGGCCGTCACGAGCACACATACCAAGCCAACGGCAACGAAACGCGCGGGGAGCTGCAAGTTCGCGCGCCAGAGCGTAGCGCCCAGCACCCCGGCGACGAGCAGAAATCCGGCCGGCAGAAGCGCGCCTGCCAGAGCGAGCAGAGGAATACCGACATCGAAGACGCCGGCCAATTGCAGGAAACCCGCCAGAAGAAAGGCGAGCCCGGTCAAAAGACATATCAAGGCGGGCAGCACCAACCGTTCCCCGCGCAAAGGCTGCGCGATTAGCACCGGCACGAACTGAAACAGGGCGCCGCACATCAGCATGCTGAGCCAGCCGATCGTAACCATGTGCACGAGGACCAGCGTCTCGGGCGCCTCCGCCGCCACCGCAGGGAAGCCGTAGCCGGCGACCATCAACATCTGGGCACCGATAAGAAAGGCCAGCGCCACGGCGAAATATGACATTGTCCAGCGCGATAGCGCAGTGCCAACCATAGCCTTTTCCTCGCAGCGCCTTCATCACGGATAGCGCATCAAAACCGTCGAGACTCCGCCGGGGCTTTCCAGCAACGGATCCTTACTGGACTCCTCTTGCAGGAGGCCACTCAGGCCCAAAATCTAACTGGTCTGTCTCAATACACTTTGTCCAAACGCAAACTTGTTTGCGAGCAAAGCATTGTCTCTTCGACAGAAAGGGCGATCCCATCGGGCTAGCGCGACGCGCTGGTCTCGATATGGGCATCCCTCGATTTCGGACTGTCCGGCCAGAAAGCTGACATACTAGCGCAGCGCTTTTGGTGCCGCGATCATCGGCAAGCGTGGTCAGGCGCAGCGCCGTCCAGGCATCTATGCCGACTGAATGATGAAGCTTCCTGGAGGTGAGCCGGTCTCGCTTTATCTCCACATCCCCTTCTGCCGACTGATGTCGATACGATCCGGTCCTGATCCGCTCTTCAGGAAGGCGCTTTGTTCGGCTGGCGCCCACGTAATTTGGGTTGAACTAACATACCGCCAAACAGAGCCGCGTATCCGAGGAAGGCTACCACCCACAACATCGCCGATATGTGGAGGAGTATTGCGTCAATAGGGACGAACGCCGCTCCGATGCGCAGGAGAGCCGCGAGCACGATCGCGACAAAGACCGCGCATGTGCTAATGCTCGCCCGTAACTCGCGACCCGTATGACCAAGGGTGGCTCGGGTCATGACGGCAAGCGTCATGCATGCCACCGCACCTACGCTGAACGCGTGAATGCCCGCTGCGGAAGGAACGGTCTCCGGTCGGACGACGGCAAGTCCGGCCAGCAGAAAACCGATCGGCACAAAGACGAACGCTACGTGCAGGATCAGCACCAGCGGCTCGCGGAGCGTGCGATCACCAGCCCAGCGCGCAATCCGCATGGCGTTGAGGACCGCTCCGGCGATCAGCATTGCGCCCGTTGCGTTGCTTTCCGGAAAGAAGGCCCATGCCGCCAACGCGGTCGCGGACAGTGCGATCGTTGTTGCGTCGAAATGGCTGAACGGGGACGGCAGACGTCCCTGATTTTCGCGAGCCAACCAATTTCGGGTGAAACTGGGAACGATGCGTCCCCCTATGATCATGATGAGCACGACGGCGGCCCCAAGGCCGAGCCGACGGCTAATATCGGAGACGCCTTGGTAGTGCGCTTCGACATGAAACAACACATTGGCAGCAAAAAGCACCGCCACCGGCACGAGCACTTTGAGGTTTCGCCAATTTCGGCCTGCGATGATTTCGATCGCTGCGGCGAGCGCTACCGCCAGAAGGAAGCCGCAGTCGACTGCGGCTCCGACCAGCCAGCCGGTCTCCATCGAAAAGAAAACCGCGAGTCGGCCAGCAAGCCACAAGAGGACGAGCGCCAGGAGAGGCAGCCCTTGCACTGGCAGGCGTCCGGTCCAGTTCGGGATTGCCGTCAGTAGGAACCCTGTGACGATCGCAGCAAGATAGCCAAACAGCATCTCGTGCACATGCCAGTCTACTGGCAGAAAGGTGCTGAAGGTTTTGAGCTCGCCGTAAAACAATGGCAGCCAGAATAGGATGGCCCCGCCGGCATATAGCGAGCCGAGCAAAAAGAACGGCCGAAAACCGTAGGACAGAACCGCCGGATAAGCGCTTGATCGGGTACGGGGAATTGCCATAAACTGCATTTCAGAAAAGAGAAACCCATGGCGGACTGATGCCCGTCTTTAGGTTCCTGTTGATTTTTCAGAGCAATGTTTGCTCCGCTTCAATTTGCGGCTTGAACTTGAGCCAACAGGCTCTCGAACACTTTCTTGGCTTTCCCCGACTGTTTGACCGTCGCTGCATGCACCAGATTAACCGGCTTGCCGACCACGATCAGCGCTACCATGCCCATCCCATAATGAGGCGCGCACTTCACACCGTACACACCTTCCTTGTCCAATGTAACGGTGATTTGTTCGCTCGACTTACCCCTGAAAGTCTTTGCTCCTTCCGGGATCATTCCCCAGATGCTTTCGGCATCATGCCCCTTGTCGGTTGGCACGAACGTAACTGTGTCGCCGGGCGCTGCCTGGACAAAGTCGGGCTGAAAGACCATCACACCTTTCTCGCCCTTGTCTAGCATCTGGATCTGGTGATCGGCCGCCTGGGCCGCTCCTGCCAACATCGATGCGGCGAGTGGGACGGCGATTGCAATTGCGCATCTCATGATCTTGCCTTCCTGTTCAGATTCTCGATGACGTTCACGCTATTTCTAGACTGTCCTCGGCCCGAGAACTTTGCGACAGCGCAAACAAGGTTGAGAAATGAGGGAAAGAGCCACGGCGTCCGCCACTTGCCAGCCGTCGTCGCCTAGACATGACCCGGCTGAGGCGATGCTCGGGTAGCTAGAGCGTTTCACCGTTTCAAGGAAACGGCGAACCACTCTAAATCGTTGTTTTGACGCAATCCCGGACGGAAAACCGCCCACACTTTTCCTGAAATTGCTCTAGGCCGCCTCGATAATAGCGATCATCGGAAAGACATGCTCGCGTTCGAACGCAACATGAATCCGACAGCTTCAGCATTCTCGACCGTGTCGCCACGGCCAATCGCCGGCAGAATTTCGGTCACCTCGCCCGCAAAGCATTCGATTTCGACGTGTTCGGCGCGCAATCGCCGGGCTCATCGGAACATCTCGAAATCCGACGAAAGCCACCCTGGGTCGATTCTGAGCCAATTCGTAATCACTGCCGACGTGATCTGAAACGCCGAAAATCGGCTAGATGAGGATGAACGCGCCGATGAGAAGCGCGCCGAGCCCGATCGCAATTATGAGCCGTGTGGTGAAATCCATCGGGTCAATTTCCTTGTTGCCATGTCTGGCGTCTCGAGTTGGAAGAGACCGTCCGCTTGGAATCGTCGGCCCACACGAATTGCTTCCGCGCCGGAAGAAAACCCGGGTCGTCAGCTTTGCTGGAGCAGAAACTCCGTGCGCCGCTGCCCTGCCCGGCGCCATTCAGTCAGGAAACCAGCACATTCCGGAACTGCCAGGGATCGGATGTGTCGATCTCTTCCGGGAAGAGCCCAGGCCGGCCATCCAGAGGCGTCCAGTCCGTATAGACACCCACGAGTGAGCCAAGATAGGGCTTCTGGATCTCCAGGCAGCGCCGGAAATCCAGGTCTTCAACCTCCACGATGCCAGCCTCGGGATTTTCAAGCGCCCAGACCATGCCTGCGAGCACAGCTGACGTGACCTGAAGCCCAGTAGCATTGTGATGGGGCACAAGCTGACGCGTCTCTTCAATCGAGAGCTGCGAACCATACCAGAACGCGTTTCTTGAATGCCCGTAGAGGAGCACGCCAAGTTCGTCGATGCCATCGACGATCTCGGCCTCCCCAAGGATGTGGAACTTGTCCTGGGCCTTGCCGGCCTTGCCGAACATCTCGTGCAAGGACAGCACCGCGTCGTCGCAGGGATGGTAGGCATAGTGGCAGGTCGGCCGGTAGGCGACCTTTCCGTCATCATCGTGAACGGTAAAGTAGTCGGCAATCGTGATGGACTCGTTGTGAGTGACAAGGAAGGCGTGCTGCGCCTGTGCTGTAGGCGTCCAAGAACGGACGCGCGTGTTGGCGCCGGGCTGAAGCAAATATATCGCCGCCTTGGAGCCTTTGTCATGGGTCCGGCCATTCGCCGGCATCCATTTTTCATGGGTGCCCCAACCAAGTTCCGCGGGTTGCAGGCCCTCGGACACGAAGCCTTCGACGGACCAGGTGTTGACGAACACGCCTATGGGTTTCGCGGATACGGCGCGCTGCGTGTCCCGCTCGGCAATATGCACGCCCGTGACACCAACGCGCTGCGCCCATTCCTCCCGAGATTTCGGCTGTTCATGTTCGATACCTATGTCGCTGGCGAGGGTGAGCAAGGCTTGCTTCACAAGCCACGAGACCATTCCGGGATTGGCGCCACAGCAGGACACGGCGGTTGTGCCACCGGGATTGCGGCGCTGGGCGTCGAGGATGAACTCGCGCAACGCGTAGTTGGTGCGGGCCTCAGGCCCGACGCTGTTATCGAAGTAGAAGCCCGCCCAAGGTTCAGCGACGGTGTCGATATAGAGCGCACCGATCTCCCTGCAGAGCTCCATGATGTCCCGCGACGATATATCGACAGAGACGTTGACGCAGAATCCTTGACCACCGGCTGTCAGCAGAGGCGTGAGAAGCTCGCGATAGCCATCTGGTGTGACCGCCGCATGGACAAATCTGATCCCTCGCTCATCGAGGAGGTGGCGATCCGTGTCCTCGGGATCGACAACCACAAGGCGAGCCCGGTCAAACTCAAAATGGCGCTCGATCAACGGCAGCATTCCTTTGCCGATGGAGCCGAAGCCAATCATTACGATGGGACCGGAAATTCGTGCGTGCACAGGCCAGGATTCGGTTTTCATATGCTTGTCCATGATGGTTGGCGTGACGTGGCAGACGTGACTGCAAAGGATTCACGGTTTTGATTTACGGAGACCGTCTTCTTTTTCGCGGATGGCGTCGGCCAAAGGAGACGTCCGCATTTGCAATCCTCGACGCAAACAGTGCAACTCGTCTCCAAGGACCTTAGAACCTGCGCGAGTTGGTAGTCCGAAACGGTCCGTCCCGCCTCGGAGACCGTGAACCAACTCCGCTTGCGTTGAGACCGCTCGGGCCAGTTGACGAGCGTGCCCCGGACTTCGATGCCGAACAGAACGACACGGCATAAGGCTGTCGAACCGTCGCGAAGGATTTTCAGGTAGTCGTAGGCCCCGATCGGTTCCGAACGAGCATCTCCAAATACTCCTCCTTCTTCGAATGCCTCCAGTGCGGCGACCTTTGCCGGGGTCTCGCCTTTGATGGGCCAGCCTTTGGGCACGATCCATCGACCTCTCTCTCGCGAAGTGATCAGGAGAACCTTGAGCTCACCACTCCTGGACCGGCGCCATGCGATGGCACCGTACTGACGGCGAATGCCTGCCCCCTGGAACGACACTCGCTTTCCGGAGACGACAGCTTTTTCAATCGCTGACACGGCCTACAACCCGGTCTTTTCGAGAGCGACGCATCGACGCCGCCGAAAACCCTTCTGAGGGCGTGTATAGAAGCTGTATTGAACAAGGCCCCGGCTGGCACACCATGGACAGCGGCGTGCGGCCTTCGGCAGGCTACGTTGACAGGTCTGGCACATGATGGCCAAAAACGGGGTGAACATGATGGGCTCCGAGGGGCGCTCGCCAAGCGATACGCAAATAGAACTGCACCGCGATGATTTTGGTGAGTGTTCCCGGAGCGGAGTACTGTGCGGCTGTCAGTTCATCATCAAGCTGCCCCGGGAGAAAGCATATGCATCCCCGGCGAGCCTCGAAATCATGATGAATGTTTCCATGCACATGCCATCGAATCTAGACATTAAGGCGACCAAAGCAAGGGCAGAAACTGCCCTGCGACAAAAAGTGTTCTTTGCAAAACCGCATTTGACTTTGACCATTCCATGACCAAGATGGAGGCATGCAAAGTTTGCTCCCCTATTTGCCGACTTTTCGGTTGGGCCTTCTCGTAGGCCATTAGCCCTGGTCCGGATTGTCGCCGAAGCGACAAGTGGGCCAGGGAGTTCTTCCTTTCAACAACCCAACTGGTTTCGCTGACCGCAACACGTTCAGACGGAATCTGATTGCGAATGTCACACGGCTTGTTCCCGAGCGAGACCGGGCGGGAGGAGGTTGATGTGATCTTGGCTTCAAGGCAGGAATCCAATGTCAAAGAAAAATGGTAATCGAGAAATACGCAAGCCGAAGAAGATAAGGGAACAGCCAGCGGAGATATCCGCGATTTCTCAACAATCTATCAGAGTCGGG
Organism: Mesorhizobium sp. GW821-FHT07A06; assembly: GCF_059419085.1. Classification (NCBI taxonomy): domain Bacteria; kingdom Pseudomonadati; phylum Pseudomonadota; class Alphaproteobacteria; order Hyphomicrobiales; family Phyllobacteriaceae; genus Mesorhizobium; species Mesorhizobium sp. GW821-FHT07A06. The sequence continues at coordinate 97,581 of NZ_JBWKRC010000010.1, read as the reverse complement.
CAGCGCCTAGGAAAGAAATAACTCTAATTTCGCTATCCATATAGGGCGTTCGTCAAGATATGCCCTATATGGAAACTGGGCCATTTATGCTCTCGCAAAGAAGGCTCTGTCATTTTTGCTGAAATACCTCTTGACTTTCGTCAGAAGCCTGGGAAGACGCAACCATGAATGCCGCTGCGAAATTGCTCTTTTACTTCCGGGATTGCCCCATGGCGGGATCCTGACCTCGGCTCGGCTTTTCTTGAGTCGAGGGGCGAGCGTTCTTCTCCACCAAATCCGGTCGGCTTCGCCTGTCGAGATTAATGCCACGAGATCCCGGCATCGACCTGAGTGCCTGCTTCCAGAGGGACGCACGGCCCGGCTTTTAGCGAGTTTGAAATGGCCAAAAAAATCGAATCCAAGAGCAAGCCAAGGCTCGTCATTAGCGTTGCCTCGCAGCGCCGGCGAAGCCAGCGGCCAACGCAAAGCGGCGACGGCAGACGAAGCTCAGTCGGTAAAGTCGACGTAACACTTCCGAGTCTCTTTAATCGGCTGAACCAGGCGGGCAGCCCGATCGCGGGAGAGTAGCCCCTCCTGTGGCCGCTTGCGGTGCATGGATCAGGGGCAACTCGTAAACAAATCACAGAACGGAGAACGCTTTTTCGTCGGCCCCAGCGGCCGACATGGAGATATGCCATGTCCAACGATCAGATCTTTCGCCTCACTACAAAAGACTACACCATCCTCGAAGTCATGCTCGACCGCCGCCTTGGGCGTGACGATCCTTTGGTCCCGATCCTCCAGCGCAAGCTGTCGGCCGCCATCGTGACGTTCCGAGAGGATATCCCGGCAAACGTTGTGACACTTAGCAGCCGGGTCACTTACAGGGTGAACGATGCTCCGGCAGAAACGCGCATCGTTACCCATGACGAGATGCGCGGCCTAGTCGGGTCGGTTCTGTCGATCACCAATCCACGCGGACTCGCTCTTCTAGGCTTGGCCGAAGGCGAGCGGATGACGTTCTCGAGGGCGGACGGACGCGAAGAAACGATATGGGTAGAAAATGTGGTTTATCAGCCCGAGGCCTCCCTTCGAGAAAAGGCCAAGCTCAGTGAGGCAGCGGCAACCGGGCAATCGCCGCACCAGCCTGCTCTGGGCGTCCCGCGTGGCTCAGGAAACATTCTCTTGAGAGCAGCCAAGGCGATGTTCATGCCGCATCCAAGCGGATTCGACGATCCTGGACCGTCGATTACTTAGCAGGCCAACGACATATTGCTATGGGCGCGGGCGTGATCGGTGTCACGTCCGCGTAGAACATTGAGAGCGAAGGACTGTCAGAGTATCCGTATCTCACCAGACATGCGATCCAATCAGTTCGCGATCGCCTTTTCTTCGGAAGAAATCTCGACGAGAACGCCGTCGAACGCTATCCATCGTCACAGGCCGAACTGCACGCGCCAGGTACCACCGCCGGTAACATGCGCCGCCTCGCCTGATGAGCCTTGCTTCGAGGCTGTTGAGGAAATGGTCGCGACCACTTCGCTGTGGACCAAAACCGAAAGCTGTTTTCAGCTGCCGCCTGCATCATTCCGTCCCTTCCTAACCAGCACTGCTGAGTCTGGTGGCGGCGGGCCTGGGGCGTCGAGGTGCGGCCGAACAGGCACCCGAATTTCCGTATCCAGACGATCCTGGCGAACCAACCGTGCAAAGGCGGTCCGGCATTTGTCGAAGTCGCGAAAAACCTTCCTGCGCGCGGCTGGGGTGCGGCTGCGTTGCTCAGCATTCCGGCAGGTTAACGGCGAGGCCTCCGAGGCTGGTCTCCTTGAACTTCGCGCTCATTTCCGCGCCCGTCTGGCGCATCGCCTCGATGCAGTTGTCAAGTGGCATGAAGTGCGAGCCGTCTCCGCGCAGCGCGAGCGAAGCGGCCGCCACCGCCTTGGTGGCACCAATGCCGTTGCGTTCGATACAGGGCACCTGGACAAGCCCTGCGACCGGATCGCAAGTCATGCCGAGGTGGTGTTCGAGCGCGATTTCGGCTGCGTTCTCCACTTGGTCCGGTGTGCCGCCGAGAACCGCGCAGAGCCCCGCAGCGGCCATAGCTGCGGCAGAGCCGACCTCGCCTTGGCAGCCCGCTTCCGCGCCCGAGATCGAGGCGTTGTGCTTGATCAGCCCGCCGATGGCGGCGGCGGTGAGCAGAAACTCCGAAACGCTGGCCGGGTCGGCGCCGACGCAGTGGTCGAGATAGTAACGCAGCACGGCTGGCACGACCCCGGCGGCGCCATTGGTCGGCGCGGTGACCACCTTGCCGCCTGCCGCATTCTCCTCATTGACCGCCATGGCATAGACACTGAGCCAATCGGAAGCGACATGCGGCTGAGCTCGGTTTGAGCCGCGTTCCTGCTCAAGTTGCTGAAAGATTTTCTTGGCGCGCCGCTTGACGCGAAGACCGCCCGGCAGTTCGCCGTCGAGCGCAAGCCCACGGTCGATGCAGCCACTCATCGTCGTCCAGACCCGCGTGATACCCTGCTCAAATGCCTCCGGCTGTCGTGCAGCCAACTCGTTCGCCAGTTTCATCATCGCGATCGACTTGCCGCTTTCCTTGGCCATGCGCAGCATCGAAGCGGCGGTGTCGAATGGATAAGGCCAGGCTGCTGCCTCACCACCTGTTGCCGCTTCTGGCGCCTCACGCTCTGCAGCCGTGACGACGAACCCACCGCCAATCGAATAGAAGGTCTCAGCGAGGCAAACCTTGGCGCCGGCATCGAACGCCTCGAATATCAGACCGTTGGCGTGGCCGGGCAGAGACGGACCGTAGTCGAAGACCACGTCGCTGTCCGGATCGAAAGCCAGCGGCGGCAAGCCGATGGACTGAAGCGTTTTGGTCCGACGAAGCCCGAGCAAGCGCTGTTCGGCCACATCGACCTCGAGGTCGGCCGGCGCATAGCCGAGGAGTCCGAGCGCCACTGCTCGGTCCGTCGCATGGCCCTTGCCCGTGAAGGCCAATGACCCATAAAGCGTTACTCGCAGGCTTGCGGCCTGAACGTCCTCGCCGCGATCATGCAGGATCTGCAGGAACCGGACAGCCGCCGTCATTGGCCCCATTGTGTGCGAGGACGATGGACCGATGCCGATCTTGAAGATGTCGAATACGCTGAGAAACATCTGACGGCTCCGACCCACCAAGCTGACGACTAGATGTGAGCTGTCGATAGGTTGTCCATTCGGACCGAACCGAGGAGACTGGAGTTACCAAGCTTCAGCACTCACCGGAGGGTCCGAATGAACATCCACAAGAATGCCCGTTTGACACCGTTGCGTCGAGAGGAGATGGCTCTTTCGGTCATCGGGGGCCGTCTTTCCCAAGCCCTTGCGGCGCGGGTCTATGGTGTGTCGGCCAAGATCGTGGCGCGGTGGGTGGAGCGGTTCAAGGCTGACGGCCGCGCAGGTATGGCCGATCGTTCTTCGCGCCCCAGGAAGCTTTATCGTCCAACCGAGGCAACCACCGTCGAGCGCATTGTCGCGCTGCGGCGGCAGCGGCTCACCGGCCAGCACATCGCGGTTGCCGTCAGCGTCTCGCCGGCAACGGTCAGCCGGGTCTTGAAGCGAGCGGGCTTGTCGCGCATCAAGGACCTTGAGCCGGCCGAGCCGGTGCGCCGCTACGAGCGGGCGCACCCGGGCGAACTCATTCATCTCGATATCAAGACGCTCGGCCGTTTCGAAGCGGTCGGTCACCGCATCACCGGCGACAGAACCAGGCAAAGTTCAAGACGAGGCAACGGGTGGGGCGCGGGATGGGAACATGTCCATGTCTGCATCGACGATGCCTCCCGCATCGCCTTCACCGACATCATGCCTGATCAGACGGCCGCCAGCGCGGTCGCCTTCCTCAAGGCCGCTGTCGCCTACTATGCCGCCCTCGGCGTCACGGTCTCGCGCGTCATGACCGACAATGGCCCCTGCTACAAAGCCTTCGCCTTCCGCGACACTTGCCGCGAGCTTGGTCTCAAACACATCCGCACCAGACCATACACGCCAAAGACCAACGGAAAGGCCGAGCGCTTCATCCAGAGCGCCCTTAGGGAATGGGCTTACGCACGCGCCTATGAAACCTCAGATCGACGAGCCCAGGATCTCCCGGTCTGGACCCACATGTACAATTGGCACAGACCGCATGGCAGCCTAGCCTCAAAGCCGCCAATCAGTCGCCTCGCTCAAACCGAGGACAACCTGTTGAGGCTCCACAGATCCCGTTTGCGACAAGGTCGTCTTTAGTGATCTGCACGCATTCCGCAAGGCGAGAATTCGGGACACCGACGTCGGTCACCATTTAGTATGCGCCCGGCCGGGTCGAAGTCATTACCTAAGTGCAACGCCGGCGCCGCTGGTCGGTGGCCGAGAAGGTCCGCCTTGTTGAAGAAGCCATGCAACCCGGCATGACTGTTTCCTCTGTTGCCCGGCGTGCGACCATTTCTCCCTCCCCTGGTTAGAAAATCAACTGTCGATGATCTCCTCCGGCTCTAGGCTAGCCGAAGACATCCGCTATGAGCTCGCTTACCGGGAGAGGCTCACCCGCTTCCTCGACGACGGCTCGGCTCTAACTTGACACCAACCCCGTCAAAAACGCCGTCCGCCCCGTATGCTTGATCAGAAAAACTGCCCTGTTTGCGGGCCACGAGGTCGAGGCTGAAAAATGGGGGCTGCTCTCATCCATCGTCGCCATGGGTCAATTTCGGATGGAAATATCCTGTTTCACCGGGCATTCTCGGTGGGAAATCAACAGGCGGTCAGAAGAACGTTTTTCTCAAGCTCGAAGCGTCATCTTTACAAACGCACCCTCAGAAAGCGGAGGGGAGTCAGTCCCTCTTCCTTTGGAACTCTCCCGATGGCCGTGAACGCGCGATTCCTACATGCTGTGCTTTCCACCTGAGAGTTGTGTCGGCAAATGATCGGTCCGATCCTTCAAACCAACGAGGTCAATCATCGGGCGGGCACGCTTTTCTCGCTTTGCTCGGGCTTCACGCGAACCTTGAGCGGCAAAGCAACATTCTCGAGAACAGTTCTATGCGCCAATAACGCATAATTCTCGAAGACCATGCCCATTCGATGCCGCCGCAGTTTGATCAAGCGCTGTCGTTTATTTCATCTTGATGCGATGCTCGTGGGTTGCACCGCCAGCCGCTGCTCGGCCAAACCTCCAACAAGGCGTTTTGCACAACTGCCAAGATGGCGACTGCGAAACCCGCCATCAGGCCTTTTCCGGGATAGACCTGCGCCAACGCCACGTTAGCGCGATTTAGGAAGGGCAGCGGAGATCGCCGTTTGGTATGATTCCGAGATGTTTGGCGTGGCACGTTCAGTAGACAATACAATTTGTCTGGGGCGATCCCGTTCACACCTACTCACACAACGGTGATAGCTGTTCTACGAAACCGTTCGTCGACACGTGCGTTTTGTTCAGTACGATTTATCTGAGGTTCCATCATGTACGAAGCGTGGTTTTCCAAGCCGGTGTCAGTCACCACCGGCATTGGCGGAGACATTCGCAACCTTTTGAATGCTCAACAAGCGGTGGATTTGCTTGGAGGCAATTGGCGCGATGCAGGAAGTCAAAAACATCGGTCCGCGTTGAGAGCTTGCCGACAGGCCATAAACGGCGGCGTTTCCGCCGATGTTGCACGAGAAGTTTTTGTCGAAGCCGCCCGAGAGGCGCATATTTTGGTTGAATGAGATCACAGTTTGCGCGCCGGATTCCTCGTTCGGCCTCCAAGGTCCTCCATTCGTCGGCGGGAACCCGGTCAGTCGGCCGTTTGAAAGTCCCTCAAGCATCCACAAAACCGTATCGCGATTGGAGCCGCGTAATTGCTGGCGAGGTAGATCGACCGCGTTTCGAGAAAGCTCGCATGTAGTGCGCGTTCAACCAACGCGGTCTTGTTCAGCGCCATCCTGTTTTCTACGGCGTGTGCCGAAGCCCAGCAATGCCGAACGGTCGCGTTCCTCGGATTGTTTCTTCGACCGCACGCGCATCATATCCTTCCAGCCGACATAGCCGACCAACTGCGAGTCTTGACGGGTGACGACGGGCAGATGGGAGACATTGGCTATCAACAGCTTGTCGGAAAGGCCTTCGAGATACTCATCCGGATAAGCGAGCGTCACCTTGCTGCCGGCCAGCAGCGCGCCAAGCGTCGTGGTGCGATGGGTGCCGGCACGGCGCCAGCGCAATATCGCCGGCGGATCGATGAGGCCGAGCACCTGCCTGTTTTCATCGACCACCGGAAAGCTCGGATGCCGTGTTTCCGGCGCCGTCAGGAACGCCGCCGCGCCATGCAGCGTCATCGTCGCCGGCACGCTCTCGACCTCTGAGGTCATGACCTCGCGCACCCTGGTCAAGGCGAAGGGATCGACGCGATATTCGCGGACCAGGTGGTGTCCCCTTCTGGCAATCTTCTCGGTCAGGATCGAACGCTTCATCAGCAGCACAGTGACCGCATGCGCCGAAGCACATGCCGCGATCAGCGGCACCAGCATATGCGTATTCCCCGTCAGTTCGACGGCAAAGAAGGTAGCGGTCAGCGGCGCGCGCATCGTGCCACCCATGGTCGCGGCCATGGCCAGCAGCGCCCAGAAGCCCGGATCCGCCGCCGGCAGGATACCGGCGAGCACGGCTCCCATCGCTCCGCCCATGATCAAAAGCGGCGCCAGCACGCCGCCTGATGTTCCTGAACCGAGCGCCACCGACCAGATGATGGCCTTTACCACCAGCAGGATGAGTGCTGCCGTGGCGATTGTGCGGCCGTCCAGCATATCGGCGATGTTGTCATAGCCGACGCCGAGCGCCCGCGGCTCGATCAGGCCGCCGATCCCGACCATCAGACCGCCAATCATCGGCCACCACATCCAGTGAATGGGCAATTTCTGGAAACCGTCCTCGCAGGCATAGACCATCTGCGTCAGCAGCCCCGACAACAGCCCCGCACAAATGCCGATCGCGACCCAGCCGCCAAGGCCGACAAAGGAAACATCCATGCCGCCCTGAAACGGAAAGATTGGTCCGGGTAGATGCAGCATGGTGCGTTCGACTTCGGCAATGATCGCGGCGACGGCTACGGGAATGAAGCTGCGCGGCGTCCACTCGAACAGCAGCAGTTCCACCGCCAGCATGATGGCGGCGATCGGTGTTCCGAACACGGTGGTCATGCCGGCCGCCGCGCCTGCCACCAGCAACGTCTTGCGTTCATTGTCGCTGACCGGCAGCATCTGCGCGATCAGCGATCCGATGGCGCCGCCGGTCATGATGATCGGCCCTTCGGCGCCGAATGGTCCGCCGGAGCCGATCGAGATCGCCGACGACAGCGGCTTCAGGATCGCAACCTTGGCATCCAGCCGCGACCGGCCAAGGAGGATCGCCTCGATGGCCTCGGGAATGCCGTGGCCGCGAATCTTCTCGCTGCCGAAGCGCGCCATAAGGCCGATGATCAGCGCGCCGATCACTGGAACAATCACTGCGGCAAGCCCAAGCGGAGTGTCCTCGAGCTTCAGGTCGGCGAGCGTGAACTGGCCAAAATAGGCAATGTTGGTGGCCAGCCGGATCAGCTTCAAAAGCGCGATGCCGGCAAACAGTCCCGCCGTCGCTACCACCACCGCTATCGCGGCAACCAGCAGCACCCTTGCATCGGTCGTGAAATCTCGGAGATGGTCGGGGCTGGCGTGATCAGGTTTCATTGCTGCTCTCATTCTGGGGACGCATAGCATGTGCCGGGTCACTGTGTCGGCGGACACGGCATGCTTGTCGGTTCGCTATGTATCGTAATACGATATAAATAGACAAGGCCGTTCTTGCTAAAACCGATCGGAATAGAACAAGTGTCAAAAATGACGCATCCGCAAAAACCACGCCCCGCCATCAGCCAGGCCGACTACCAGCGGCTGTCGGAGTTTCGTTACCTGATCCGCCGCTTCCTCGAATTCAGCCAGGTCCAGGCACATGATGCCGGGCTGACCCCACGCCAGCATCAGGCGCTGCTTGCGATCAAGGGATATCCGGGTGGTGGACCGGTGACGGTCGGCGACCTCGCGGAGCGCCTGCGCATCCGCCACCACAGCGCCGTCGAATTGGTCAATCGTCTTGGCGAGGCAGGGCTGGTCGCACGGGATCAGGACAAGGACGACCACCGTCGTGTTCTGCTGCAGTTAACGATGCGTGCCGACGACCACCTGGCCGACCTTTCGGTTGCGCATCTCGACGAGCTTTCGCGGATAGAACCGATGCTGAGACGCTTGCTGCGTCGTGGCGACGAATGATCCGAACAGGTCGACTTCATTGGCATTGGCTCGTCGCGACACGCAGCTTCTTGCAAGAGCCAGCTAGATACCATGTAAATATGAGAGCAACTGTGTCGGTCAGCGTTCGAAATCCTATTCAATGGTAACCAACGTCAGCGCGAACTTTGCCGCGGAACACCCAATACGACCAGCCAGTGTACATCAGGATCACGGGCAACAACACAAGAGTGCCGACGAGCAGGAAAGCCTGGGTACGTTCTGAAGAGGCCGATTCCCAAAGCGTGAAATGGTAGGGAACGATCATCGGGAAGAGGCTGATGGCGATCCCGACATAGGAAAGCACAAAGAGGCCGATGGCGCCGACGAAAGGCTTCGTCTCACTTGCACTGCCCAGTACCCGCCAGGTGAAGAAGGCGACGGTCGCTGTCGCGACAGGTACCGGTGCCAAATACAGAATGTTGGGCCAGGCGAACCAGCGCGCGGCGATGGCCTGGCTCATGAACGGGGTCCAGATGCTGACCACGCCAATACCGACGAGGACGCCGACAAGACACATGCGGCCGTGGCGGCGCGCCGCCGCCTGCACCTCCCCCTCGGTCTTGAGGATCAGCCAGCCGGCGCCCAGAAGGCTATAGCCGAACAAAAGGGCGAAACCTGTCAAAAGCGAGAATGGCGTCAGAAAATCGAAGGAACCGCCGGAAAACTGTCTGCCCGTGACCTCAAAACCCTGGATGAAGGCGCCAAGCACGACCCCTTGAGCAAAGGTGGCGACAGCCGAGCCATAGCAGAAACCATGATCCCAGAAGGTCTTGTGCTCAGCGTCGCGGAACCGGAACTCGAACGCCACGCCGCGGAACACCAGCGCCAGCAGCATGACCAGGACCGGAAAATACACCGCCGGGATGATGATGGCGAAGGCAAGCGGAAACGCCGCCAGAAGCCCGAGGCCGCCCAGCACCAGCCAGGTCTCGTTGCCGTCCCAGATCGGCGCGATCGAGTTCATGATCGTGTTGCGGGACGCAGTGTCGGGCGCGAAGCCGTAAAGCATGCCGACGCCAAGATCGAAGCCATCCAGCAGCACGTAGAAGAACACCGCCATGCCGAGGATCAGCGTCCATATTGGCACGAAATCGAGGACCTGGCTCATCGCACTTCTCCCTCTCGAAGTTCGACGGCTCCGGCACGGACCGGCGCCCCGGGCCGTCCTCCCTCGATCTCCGCATCTATCTCGGCAACATTTGCCGGACCTTTGCGCACGATGCGCAGCATCAGGAAGAGGCCCACGGGGTAGATGATGAGATAGACGGCTATGTAGCCAATCAGCGAGAGCATCACGTCGAAGCTCGTCAATGAAGGTGTCACCGACTCCGCCGTGCGCAGAAGGCCGTAGACGGTCCAGGGTTGACGTCCGACCTCGGTGGTGATCCAGCCTGCGATGACCGCCACGAAACCGATGGGCGCCGCGATCTGAGTAACCGTGAGAAAGGCCGGCGACGCGTCCAGACGGCCGCGCCAGCGAAGCCATCCGCCGACAAGGACGAGGCCAAGCATCAGAATGCCGCAGCCGACCATGATCCGGAAGGCGAAGAAGGGGATCGCGACGGGGGGACGCTGATCGGCCGGAAAATCCTTTAGGCCCTTGACCTCGCCGTCAAGCTCATGGGTGAGAACGAGGCTGCCAAGCCATGGAAGATCTATGGCAAAGAGGTTGCGCTCGGCTTTGTCGTCCGGGATGGCGAAAAGGGTAAGCGGCACTTGTCGGGCAGTTTCCCAGCGCGCTTCAATCGCGGCGAGCTTGGCCGGTTGGTGGTCGCGCGTGTTCAGACCGTGCTGGTCGCCGATGAACATCTGCAGCGGGACCAGCACGGTCAGCAGCCAGAGCGTCATCGACAGCATCGTTCGGCCTTCCTCAACGGACCGCCAGCGACGCATCAAATAGGCGCCGACGCCCATGACGACGAAGCCTGTCGTGACGAAGAAGGCGACGACGGTATGCGCCAGCCGATAGGGAAAGGAAGGATTGAAGACCACCTTGAACCAGTCCGTCGGGAAGAAACGGCCATCGATGATCTCATAGCCGGCCGGCGTCTGCATCCAGCTGTTGGCAGACAGGATCCAGAAGGAAGACAGCAAAGTGCCGAGCGCCACCATTAGCGCTGCAATGAAATGCGCCCAGCGCGGCACCAGTTGCCGTCCGAAAAGAAGGACGCCGAGGAAGGCCGCCTCCAGGAAAAACGCCGTCAGGCCCTCATAGGCGAAAAGCGGGGAAAGCACATTTGCGGTCGCGTCGGAAAAGCGGCTCCAGTTCGTACCGAACTGGAAAGGCATGACGACCCCGGTGACGACGCCCATGCCGAAAGCAATCGAGAATATCTTGATCCAGAACGTCGAGATGCGGAGATAGATGTCCTTCCCGGTGAAAAAATTGAGCCCTTCCAGCATCGCGATGAACGCGGCCAATCCCACGGTGATGGCCGGCAACAGGATGTGCCAGCCGATGACCCAGGCGAATTGCAGGCGCGACAGGAATACCGGATCGAAGTCCATCACTCGTCTCTCTAAACGAAAACGAGCTGGCCTCATGCATCCAACTGCGCCGTAGCCACGACAGTGGACAGGGCTCGTCTTCGGGCCATCGTCAAGCTATAGCAACTAGCGACGGTGTCGATAGCGCCGTTTCTTAACCTCGTCTTCTCCCAGTAGATCGGCCCTCCCAGGCAGCGGCTTTGGAAAGCGCTAGCTCAAGGTCGGCGATCAGATCAGTCTCCGCTTCGAGGCCGACCGATAGCCTCAGAAGGCTGTCGCTTATTCCGGCGACCTTTCGGGCCTCGGCGCCCATTCCGGCATGGGTCATGGTAGCCGGATGGGCAACGAGGCTTTCGACGCCGCCGAGAGACTCGGCTAGCGTGATAACCTCGACCGCTTCGACGAAGCGCCGAACCGCCTCCACGCCTCCTGCCAGTTCGAAGCTCAGCATCGCTCCGAACCCGGCTTGCTGAGCCTTGGCGATTGCATGGCCGGGATGGGATTCGAGACCCGGATAGTGGACGGCGCTGACTTGCGGCTGCTTTTGCAGGAAAACGGCCACTGCCGCCGCGCTTGCTTGCTGCCGCTCGATACGCGGGAACAGCGTGCGGAGGCCCCTGATTGTCAGGTAGGCATCGAACGGCGCACCTACCACGCCGGTGATCTTGGCCCATTCGGCGAGAGCGTACGCATCGCTCTCTTGCGTCGCGACGACGGCGCCACCTACCACATCGGAATGGCCATTCAGATATTTTGTGGTCGAATGGACGACAAAATCCGCACCGAGCGCGATCGGCCGCTGAAGAGCAGGCGACAGGAAGGTGTTGTCCACGGCAACCTTCGCGCCGACGGCCTTCGCCTGAGAAGCGATCGAGCGGATGTCGACGACGCGCATCAGCGGGTTGCTGGGTGTCTCGATTAAGACGAGGGCCGGCTTCCTCAGCAACACGGCCGACAAAGCCGCGGCATTGCCCTGATCAACGAAGATTACATCGAAATGCCCTTTGTCACGGCGAATTGAAAGCAGCCGGTAGGTGCCCCCGTAGCAATCATGCGGCGCAACGACGAGATCGTCTCGTCTCAACTGCCCCAGCACCAGATCGACCGCCGCCATGCCGGAGGATGTGACGACCGCGCCGGCGCCGCCTTCCAGCCTCGCCAATGTATCGGCCAGCATGTCGCGGCTCGGATTGCCGGCCCGCGTATATTCGTAACGCCCCGCCTGCTCATAGCCCTGGAAAACGAAAGTGCTCGAAAGATAGACCGGAGGCGTTACCGCGCCGAAGCCACGGTCGGCGGCGATACCGTTCGCCGCCGCTATGGTCCGCGGATCTCTGGGCTTTGTCATGGTGGCGACCTCGCACTTCAGGAGCGGCTTTTGGCCGGAAATCAGCCCTGCAATTGGACCATGCGCAGATAGGGTCGAAGCTCCTTCCAGCCTTGGGGGAACCGCTCATTTGCCTGCTCATTGGTGAGGCTTGGCGAGATGATGACCGGCTGGCCCGGCTCCCAGTTCACCGGTGTTGAAACCTTCTGATTGTCGGTCAGTTGCAGGCTGTCGATGGCGCGCAGGATTTCGGAAAAATTGCGGCCCGCGCTCGGCGGATAGGTCAGGCTGAGGCGGATCTTCTTGTTCGGATCGATGATGTAAACAGCGCGCACCGTCACATTAGGATCCGTCTCGGCGTGGATCATGGCGTAGAGGTTGGCGACCTTCTTGTCGGTATCGGCAAGCATCGGAAAGTTGAGCGCCTGCCCCTGCGTCTCCTCGATATCCTTTTCCCAAAGATTGTGCGCCTTGACGTCGTCGACCGAGAGGCCGAGCGGTTTGACGCCGCGCCTTTCCCATTCCGGCTTGAGACGGGCGACCTCCGCCAGTTCGGTGGTGCAGACCGGGGTGAAATTCCTCGGATGGCTGAAGAAGATGCCCCACGAATTGCCGAGCCATTCGTGGAAGCGGATTTTCCCCTGGGTGCTTTGTTGCTCGAAATCTGGGGCGGTCTGGCCAAGTTGCAATGACATGATTTGTCCTTCCTGTTTTGATCTTGAAGCGTCAGTCGTTGAAATGCCGGCCTTCCGTCACCTGCGCGACATACCCAGTGCGGATGGCGAAATCGCCGAAGCGCTCGCCCGGCCGCCGATCCCGAGCAAAGTGCCCGATCACCTTCCCGAGCATGTCCAGAATGGCGGCCTCACCGACGTTTTCGAGAACCATTTTGTTGAGCCGCTGGCCGTGGAAGCCGCCACCGAGATAGAGGTTGTACTTGCCGGGCGCGCGGCCGGTCAGGGCGATCTCAGCGATGTAGGGACGCGCGCAGCCATTGGGGCAGCCGGTCATGCGAATGGTGATCGGCTCGTCCGTCAGGCCATGTGTGGCCAGGATGGCATCGATCCGGTCGATGAGGTCGGGCAGATAGCGCTCGCTTTCAGCCATGGCGAGACCGCAGGTCGGCAGCGCAACGCAAGCCATCGAATTCAGGCGCAAGCCGCTTCCCCCGTTTAGACGGTCGAGCCCGAATTCCTTCATCAGACGTTCGATGCCAGGCCGGGCCTCAGGCGCGATATCGGCGATGATCAGGTTCTGGTTCGGCGTGATGCGGAACGTGCCCTCGTGGATACGGGCGATTGCACGCAGGCCATCCATGACAGTGCCGATGACACGGCCGTTCTCGATGAAGAGGGTGCAGTGCTCGCGCCCGTCCTCTCCACGCGTCCATCCAATCGGGTCACCATTCGAAGTGAACTCATGCGACCGGGCGGCCGCTAGCGAAAAACCGAGCCTTGCCTCGATCTCGGCCTTGATCCAGTCGAGGCCCTTGTCGTCGATGGTGTATTTGAAGCGCGCGCGGCCACGATCGACCCGGTCGCCATAGTCGCGCTGCACCTGCATGACCGCGTCACAAGTCTGCAGCACCTTGTCGACGCCGACGAAACCGATCACGTCGGCCAGTCTAGGATAGGTTTTGGGCGCCTGATCGGTGCGGCCCATGCCGCCGCCAATGGCGATGTTGAAGCCCTCAAGCTTGCCGTTGGCGGCAATGGCGATGAAGCCCAGATCCTGCGCATAGACGTCAATGTCGTTGATCGGCGGAATGACGAAGCCGATCTTGAATTTTCGCGGCATGTAGGTGCGACCATAGAGCGGTTCTTCCGGCCCTGAAACCTCCGTGCGCTCCTCGCAATACCATATCTCGCGATAGGCGCCGGTCTTGGGAATCGCATGATCGCTGGCGCGCTTGGCCAGCGCGTAGATCTCGGCGTGCAATGAGGAGAGCCGAGGATTGACCGAGCACATGACACCGCGGGAATCGTCGCCGCAGGCTGCCTTGGTGTCCAGAAGCACGTCGCGCAGACCTTGCATGGTCGCGCGCAAATTCTGCTTCTTGACCCGATGCAGCTGGAACGTTTGACGCGTTGTCAACCGCAGCGTCTCGCCTGCGTATGCGCGCCCGAGCTCGTCCAGCTTCAGCCATTGGCTGGGACTGCAGACACCGCCTGGCAGGCGGATCCGGGCCATGAAGGTATAGGCCGGCTCAAGCTTTTGCCGACGGCGTTCGTCGCGGATGTCGCGGTCGTCCTGCTGGTAGAGGCCGTGGAACTTCATCAGCTTGATGTCGTCACCGGGCACGGCGGCAGTAAGCTCTTCGACGAGGCCCGCCGCTATGGTGCCACGCAACTGATCGCTATTCGCCTTCATCCTCTCGTCGGCCCCGAGTTTTTCCAGCGGCTGCGAAAGGTCCCGGCTACGGTCCGTATTTGACTGGTGCACTGTCATGCGAGCCTCAATAGACATCGATCTGGTAGCGGTGGTCGCGCTGCAAGGCGCCAAGATAGTCTGCGGCCTCGGCCTTGCCGCATGCCCGCTGCTGCTGCACCACGCCAGCCAAGGCGGCATGCACGTCCGGAGCGAGATGCGTGCCGTCCCCGCAGACATAAACATGCGCGCCCTCCTCCAGCCAGGCGTAGACTTCGCGTGCATGGTCGAGCATACGGTGCTGGACATAGGTTTTCGCCACGCCGTCGCGAGAGAACGCAACGTTCATGCGGCTGAGCACGCCATCCTTCAGGAAGCGCTGCCATTCGGTCTGGTAGAGAAAATCACTGTTGAAATTGCGCTCGCCGAAAAACAGCCAGGATTTGCCCGCGGCTCCTTGCGCTTCGCGTTCCTGCAGGAATGCACGGTAAGGCGCGACCCCGGTGCCTGCACCGATCATGATGATGGGAACATGACCGTCCGGCAGACGGAAATGCGGGTTGGCCTGGACATAGACCGGTATTGTCGCGTCCGGTGCGCCACGTTCGGCGAAGTGGCCAGAAGCGACGCCGGCGCGCGGCTGGCCATGCAGATCATAGCGCACGGTGGCGATCGTCAGGTGCGCTTCATCGGGCACGGCGGAAGGACTCGATGCGATCGAATAGAGCCGCGGCTGCAAAGGCCGCAGTCCTGCGGCAAAGGTTTGCGCATCGATGCCCGGAACCGGGAACTCGCGGACGATGTCGATGACGTGGTGGTTACGCAGAAACGCGGCGCGAGCCTGAAATTGGTGCTCGCCACGCAATTCCTGAAGCTTGCTTGCGCCTGTGAGTTCTGCCCATTGGTCGAGGAAGCGCGGCGTGGCAGCGGTGATTTCCAGGTGCTCGGTCAGCGCGACAACGAGCGTGGTCGTGAGCCCCTTGACGGACAAGCTTGCATCGGCGCCAAGGGACAGCTTATCCAACAGCGTTTCGACTAGGGCTGGATCGTTGCGTGCCATCACACCAAGTGCGTCACCCGGTTCGAAAGAGAGTCCCGAGCCTGCCAACGACAGTTCGATATGCCGGGTTTCCTTGGACGATCCACGTCCGGTGAGTACAAGATTGTCGATGATGGCTGCTGGGAATGGCGTGCGCTTGTCGAATGTCGGGGCTTCAACTACTGCCACGGAAGAAGCGCTTGCAGGACCAGCCGCCCTTTTTTGCAAAGCTGGTCCGGAAGCGGCTGGCGCGAGATTGGCGACCGCAGTCGCGATCCAGCCAGCGGCCTCGTCTTCATAATCAACGTCGCAATCGACCCGGTCCTGCAGTCGCAACGCGCCAAGTTCGGCCAGTCGCCGATCGAGTCGCTTGCCCGCTTCGCAATAGTGTTCATAGGTGGAATCGCCAAGTGCAAGCACGCCATAGCGCACGCCTTCGAGGCGCGGCGCCTTGCGGCTCTCGACGAATTCGAAGAAGCCCATGCCTGAAAGCGGTGGATCGCCCTCGCCATGGGTGCTGGTGACGATCAGGATGTCCTGCTCGTCCTTGAGCTTGCGCGGCTTGTAGTCAGCCATGTCAACCAGGATTGGCTCAAGTCCTTGCCTGCGGACGACTTCGCCAAGTGTCCTGGCGAGAGCGGAACTGTTGCCGGTCTCGCTGCCGAACAGGATCGTCAGCGATCGCGAGGAAATCGCTAGTGGCGCGACCGACACAGAGTGGTCAGATGGTGATGGAGAAGCAATGTCTGCGAGCAGTGAGCGCGCGCCGTGATCGATCCCGGCGAAGTAGCCGCTGATCCAGAGCCCCTGTCCGGGCTTCAGCGAGATCGTCAGGGCGTTAATCCGTTCCCATTGCTCGGCCGTAAAGCCTGGGCCCGGAAACTCGAATGCCGTCATCTGATCACTTCCTTTGGCACAGTCCCGGCTGTGCTTTTTGCCTGATTAGGGAGCGTGGCGGAACTCGCATCCGAAAGCTCTGCCGGCTGCCAGGCGCGACCATTGCATCTGAGTTTTGGCCAAGACAAACGAATGATATTGTTAGTTTGATGCAAGAATTTTGCTGCAAATAACTGTTGAAACGCCCATCCTGTGGTTTCTTTCGATCACGTATCGTTCCTTCTAAAAACGATGCCTTCCGTGGTCGAAAAATGCGTCTGACCGATTCCAGTTTTTTGCTGTGTTGAGATGGCGCACGCCTTAACTTGCGTGTTTGTGCGTGCCTAGCTGCGCAAGGACACCCGGTCGGTCGAGACCGCCCGCGGCGATCCAAGCCTCGGTGCTGCTCGCGGCCCTCTCGATCAGATCGCTTGTCTGGGAGAAGTCATGGGGCGACCCGACCAGCGGGCAGAGCGGCGGCAGGACGAAAAAATCGATGCTGCCGTCCAGTCCCTCCAGTTCGCTCCACAATTGCCGCGCGACAAGCAGCGTCAAGGCGTGCAGCGCGTTCGCGACCGCTCCCGCAGGAGGCTTGTCGAGGGCACAGGCGTAGCCGGTGGACAGAACGATCAGGCGCTGTGCACCTTGTGCTACCGCCACCTTGACTGGCGTGTTGCTCGATACGGCGCCATCGGCAAGATAGAGATCGCCATGCTGCACCGGGGCGAAGGCCGCCGGAATAGCTGCGCTGGCGATGATGGCCTGCGCGGCCGAGCCTTTCGACAACACGACTGTTCGACCTGTCAGAATATCAGTCGTCACGATATGTATGGGGATCGGCGCGTCTTCCAGGTTGAGGTAAGGCACGTTCCGATCGACGAGTTGGCGCAGCCCGTCCGACGTCACCAGAAAATCGCGGCGGTACATGAACCCGATCATGGTTTTCAATGTCAACGGAAAGACGTCGCTCCGGCGCAATCCGCGCCCGATCGTCTCCAGCCGCCGGATTCCTTCAATCGTGGGATCGCCGGCATAGTAGGCCCCGTTCAGTGCGCCAACGCTCGAACCGACAACCATATCAGCCGCAATGCCGCGGCGCGCGAGCGAACGCAGCATGCCAACCTGAATGGCGCCGAAGCTGCCGCCGCCCGCAAGGACAAACGCGGTCTTTGCTTGTGCAACCTCCTTGGGCACGACGTATCTCCCAAATTGTGGGATCGCGGCGTCTGCCGCGATCCCATGCTTCAGCTACGGCGCCACCGCGATGTGGCCCTTCATGTTGGGGTGGAAGCGGCAGAAATAGTCGACCGCTCCCGCAGCCTTCAATGTCAGGCTTGCGGACTTCTTTGGTGGGATCATCACCTCCCAGCCGCCCTTGACGGTGGCCGTGTGGGCGAACATGTCCTTGTTCACCCACTCGATCGTGTCGCCAACCTTCGCTTCGACCGTCGCCGGCGAGAACACCAGCTTGTCAATGGTGACCTGGATGGTTTCGGCCTTCACCGGCGCGGCAATGACTGTCAGCGCCAGTGCAATCCAAAGATGGCGTTTCGGTACCATCAGCGCCGGCCTCATTTCAGCATACTGGCGACATGTTCGGCATGCTGCTCATGGCCCTGGAAGATCTTCAGCCCGGTCTCCAGCAGGCTTTTCAACTCGGCATTGCTGGCCGACGGGATGAGCAGCGTTTCGAGAGCACTGTCGACCTGTTTGTGATAGGCAACTTCATTGTCGACGTAAGCCTTGTCGAAGGCCGCACCTTTGAGTTTGGCGAGCTTTGCTCGCTCTTCTGCCGCGGCTTTCGTCAACGCCTTGCTGGTGGCGTTGTCTTCGGGCGTCACCTTGAGTTTCTTGACCAGATCGAGCGCCTGCATATTCACCGCCTCATGGTCGCGTACCATGTCCTTGGCGAAGGCGAGCACCTCCTTGTTCTTCGATTTCTTCAGTGCTTGCTTGGCCGCCTCGACATCGATCACGCCGGCTGTGTAGGCGATGTGGGCGATCTGCGGGTCGGTCGGTTTGTCGGCAGCTTGTGCGAGCGGGGCAGTGCCGAGCAGAAGCAGCGCGGCCAGGGTGGCTGTGTGACGAATAAGCATGAAATCTCCTTCTCCGGACGCGGGAAGCGCGCCGGCCAGTTTTTTTCGGTTGACGGTTATTGGATGCGGGGCGGCGGCAAACGTTCCCGCTAAAATCTGCTGAATCTGACGAGGGTCAGTCTTCCAGCCCGAGCCGCTTCATCACGGCAGCTGTCAGCCGTTCGCAGCGCCGACCAGCGAAGGGGAAGGCCTCGAGCAACACTGGCCCGATCTGGTCATCCAGCGCCTTGCGCAGAAGGGCGCGGGCGCGGTGCAGTCTTGTCTTCACGGTTTGTGGCCGCACGCCGAGCAGTTCTGAAGTCTCTTCAATGCTCAGGCCCTCGATCACCCGCGCCATGAACACCATCCGGTAGACATCGGGAAGGCTGTCGGTTGCCCGTTCCACGAGTTGGAGGATCTGCCGTTGCGCCATGGTCCGCTCCGGATCGTCGCTGGGGTTGAGAGGGAACTGGATAATCTCGGCCTGCGGGTTTTCGGGCATCGCCACCGTTCGCCGTCTTTTGCGCAGGCGGCCCAGCGCTTCGTTGATGACGATGCGCGACAGCCATGTGCCGAGTGAGGCATCGCCGCGAAAACTCTCGAGATGGGGGAAGGCCCTGACATAGGCCTCCTGGACAATGTCCTCGGCCTCGGCGTCGTTGCGCACCACGCCGCGCGCGATGCGGTAAAGCCGCTGGTTATGCGTCTTGATGACGGTCCGGAAGGCGGCGCCGTCGCGCGCCATGGCGCGCTGTGCCAATTCCAGGTCGCCAGAGGCAGCGATGATTTCGGTCGCGTCTCGTCGAACGTACGACATAAGCAGTCTCCTTGCGCTTCAATAGATAGGTCTCGACAACAAGGGTTCCCGGAAATTCGTCATACAGGGATCGACGACAGGAATTCACGCCTGAGATCGACGTTCGTGTCGAAAACGCCAAGCATGCGTTTGGTGACCATGCGCGTGCCGTGCGCGTGGACGCCGCGCGATGTCATGCAGCCATGCTCGGCGACAAGCACGACAGCCACTCCACCAGGCTGCAGGGCATCCTCGATGGCGCGAGCGATGTCCTCGGTGAGCCGCTCCTGTATCTGCAGGCGGCGGGCGCAGGCTTCGACAACCCTTGCCAATTTGGAGATACCCACCACGCGGTTGACGGGCATGTAGGCGATGTACGCTTTGCCGCGGATTGCTGCCATGTGGTGTTCGCAGAAAGAGTGAAACGCGATGTCGTGCAACTCGACTGCCTGGTCATAACCGCCGATCTCATCGAACGTCCGTTCGAGCAGCCCCGCAGGATCTTGTTGATAGCCGGCAAACCACTCTTCGTAGGCACGCACGACACGCGCAGGAGTATCGACAAGCCCGGGCCGGGCCGGATCGTCGCCGGCCCAGGAGATCAGCGTCCTGACCGCGGCCTCTGCATCGAAGCGCGTCGGACGAGCGCGTACGACTGTCCTGGGCATGCCGTTTCCCGCTGAGTTTCCCTGGGCGGCTGGCACGCCGTCTTCGGTGCCGTCCAGAATTTGCGAATGCAGGTCCATCTGTCTCTCCAGTTCCACGTTCGAACCATTGGACGCGCCCAGCGAAGATTGGTTCCCGACCGGCACGACACGGGGACGAAGGTTCCCAACTATGACGAACCATGGGAACTTTTCCAAAGGCGCTGCATCCAATTTCATGTCCGGCGCATGATCAACGTACGCCGTCAGGGCCGTGAAGGAGAACCGAGATGGCATCGCAACAGCCAGTGGAAACCGACCCCGACCTAGCGGCTAGTGTGTTCATCGTGGCAATTGCGATAATGCCAATGCCGCCGGGTTAGCTGGTGGTCCTGGTACGCGTCGGCGACGATATGCTGGCGGTCGACGGCACATGTATCCACTGCGAAGTACCGCTGGCGTGCGGAGCACTGACCGGCACCAGGCCTGCATCGGCCTTCGGATCGGCGAAGCGCTCCAGCGTGCGTGACGTGCCGGCCATGTCCACCGGGGCGGCCGATCTAGGTCAGGACGCGATGCGCGGCCGCCCGGTGGCTGTCGCGACGACAATGGCTTCGACGAAACTGCGCTCGCCTTCGATTGTAGCAACCCTTATGTCCCGTGCGATCTCGATCCGCGCCTGATCGGTCCCCGCGCGCTCGGCAAGGCCTGCCGCCAAGACACGAATGTGGGCTTCGGCGGCAGCCATTGCTTCGTCCTCGGTGTCATAGTCGTCCAGCCGCTCGCCCGAATTCAGACGGAAAAGCCCGGTCTCCGGCTGGCTGACGCGCGCTTGCGCTGACATCCGCACCTGCCCAACGACGGCACCCAGCGCATTTGCGACGTCGGCGTGTTCGGCGATGCTGCAGTCATTGCCGATCAACTGCGGGAGACCGACATAATGGAGCGCTGCAGAGGCCCCTAGGCCGATCACCGGCCGGTCGAGCGCGATCGAAAGCCGCGCCATGCCGCCTCGGCGGCCAACCGCCCGCTGAACCAGCGGATTGGCAACGGAGACGCCGCCATCCAGCCCGTCCTCGGCAAAGACCGTTTCAAGAATGGCTTCGGCCGAACGCCTGGTGACGGCGGTGAGAACCATCTCGGAGAATGCTTCTGCGCCGTTGGCGACACGATGCCCCTGGCCGTCGCGCTTGCGTGCGAACAATTCGGCGCCCAGTCGAGCCGCGACAGGATCCCAATTCCCTTGCCGGCCGAGCACATGGGCTGCATCGGATGGCGTCAAGCCCGCGATATGCACAAGACCGCGCGCGACCAGGCGATTGAGCGTTGCGACCTGTGACGTCGATACGAGCAGCCGATCAAGCGCGGCGGGAATTGCCGAAATGTCAGCATAAAGCCGCGCCTCGGTAACTGTCAGGCCGGCAGCGAGACGCTCGGGCACTCCCGTGCGCAATGCGAAGCGGCCGTCCAGCCGGCTGGTGTTAGGGCTGAGCAATTGCCGCTTGAGGCCTTTGTATATGGCATCGTCATGCTTCACCGCGGCCAGCGCCAGCGGCACGAGCCGACGGGGCCCAAGCACGATCGTCGAAGTCAGCGACCGCTCATGAAGCGAGACTTCCGAATCCCCGCCGAGGCCAAAGGTGCGCATGGCGACGGCTTCCACCATGGTTCGCATTCCGCCGACGGTGGCGCCTTCCGGATCGAGCCGCAGTCGGCCGCCGTCCAGAACGGCGATGTCGGTGGTGGTGCCGCCGATGTCGGACACCACCGCGTCATCGATGCCGGTCATGTACCGCGCGCCCACCAGGCTTGCCGCTGGTCCTGACAGGATGGTCTCGATCGGCCGGGCGCGGGCGAATTCTGCGGTTATGAGCGCGCCGTCGCCGCGCACGACCATCAGCGGAGCTACGATCGCGCGTCTTGCCAGAAAGCCCTCGGTGGCATTGACAAGGCGATCGATCATTGAGATCAACCGGGCGTTGAGAAGCGTGGTCAGCGCCCGACGCGGGCCGCCGAGTTTCGACGACAGTTCGTGTGAACAGGTCACCGGAAGCCCGGTACGCTCGCGGATGACGTGACGTACTGCGATCTCATGTTCGGGATTGCGAACCGCAAAATAGGAGGCCACGGCGACGCCTGAGACCGTTTCGGCGAGAGACGGCAATGCGGCCGCGAGAGCGTCCAGCACCAGCGAACGCGGATCGCCGTGGACGTCGTGCCCGCCCGGGCAGAAGATCACGGGATCGGAGCCGAGGGCTTTTGACAATCCGTTCCGGGCAAGATCGGCTTCAGCGAAACCGATCATCACCAGCGCGACCCGTCCGCCCTGCCCTTCGACGAGGGCGTTGGTTGCGAGCGTGGTCGACATCGAGACGAGTTTGATCGCTCCGGGTTCGATGGCAGCCTCGGATAAAACAGCGTCGACGGCGCCGGCGATGCCCTCGGCAAGATCGTGTCGCGTGGTCAGCGATTTGGCCTTGGCCACGATGCCTGTAGATTCCGACCATAGCACGGCATCGGTGTACGTGCCGCCGGTGTCGATGCCCAGATAAAGAGGCGACGGCGGGTGCGCATATGCGTTCATTTGATCAGTCGCCCAGCCCAGGTTCCGACGAGAAATATTTCGCGAGTTTGTTCGCTTCGCCGTCGAACGCCTTGGCGTCGGTGGGCGGATCGCGCTTGATCGCAATATTAGGCCACACAGACGCGTACTCGGTATTCAACGCGAGCCAATCGTCGAGACCAGGCGCGGTGCCGGGAAAAATGGCCTTCGCGCGGCATTCGGGTTCGCAGACGCCGCAATCGATGCATTCATCGGGATGGATGACGAGCATGTTCTCGCCTTCATAGAAACAGTCCACGGGACAGACTTCCACGCAGTCCATGTATTTGCATCTGATGAAATTGTCAGTGACCACGAACGTCATGCGGCGTTTCTCATGCATGGCCGTTCAGGGCGATAGAACAAGAACAGCTTCAGACTTTCAGCTATGTGGGCGGCCTTCAGCCAACAGAGTCCAGCAGTCTCGCTGTCCAGCAATTCGTCGCAACTGTCGCCAAACAAGGCGAGCCACCGGTCGAGCAGACCGATCTCCAACCCACCCATGTGCTTGCGGACCGCGACGAGACTTCCCTTGTAGTACCCGGTCGTCAGCATGACTGAGGACCAGAAATCGTACATCTTCGCCAGATGCGTTTCCCAATCGCCGGCAACGACGCGCTCGAAAATCGGCTCGAGATCCGCGTCGGCGCGGATCTTGCCGTAGATGGAGTCGACTAGTTGTCGAATCTGCTCTTCGGAAATCGGGACTGTCTGCATCAAGGGCATACTCTGGTCCAGCGCTATCCGCCCCTTCAGACCACGACATAGGTCATATCGAGGGGAATGCGGTGATCATCGATAGCCCGCACGCCAGCGGTGTTTTCAGCCAGGATGAGCGAAGCTTTCCGCTCCTGTTCCGACAGGTAAGCTCCCCAGAACGTAACCACGCCGTTGGTCACGGTCACGTCCGAACTTCCGGTCGAAGGCCACGATTCGGATCGCAAGGCGTCAACAATCTCCAGCCTGATACTGCTGTCGTCATGCGAGACCGGAGCGCGCCAACCTTTCCTGGCAACGACCAAAGCTCGCACTAGATTGGCGCGACTGGTGATTCCCACCACCTGTCCGTCGCGAAGCACGGGGACACGCTTGATCTGATTGTGTTCAAGCAGGGTTGCGATCTCGACGACTGGCGTACTCTCGACCACAGTCGCAACCTGCTTTGTCATGACGTCGGTCACATGCTCGGAATGAGACTTGACATAGCCTTCTGCAAGAGCGGCGTTGTTGGCGAAAAGCCGAAGCCACCAGGAACGATGTTGCGGGGCGGTGCCGATCTCTGCCCGGCGGATCAGGTCTCCTTCACTAACGATGCCCAGCAGCGCACCGCGATCAATCACCGGCACGGCGCTGATCCCGTGCGACAGAAGGACATCGGCAACCTCATCAACCGTACTGTGCGGCCCAACCGCGATGACCGGTGACGTCATGACGTCCTTGGCGATCAGCATTTCGTTCTCCTTCACCGGTCTGCAGGCGGCAGTACCGGCGGCAAGGTCGTTCCAGAGCCTTGCCCGTTGCCAGCATGGCGATGGATCGCGCGATAAAACTCCCTTGCATGGAAAGCGTACGCTTCCAGATCGGCCGGATCGCCAGCGAACAGCCCCATACCCTCGGCTTTCCGGAAGAACCAGGGAGCGGGCAAACCGGGATCGAGCGTCTTCACGGCAACAGCCGCAAGCAATGGCAGGCCTTCGTCCGCATCGTCGTCCATCAGTTGTTCGAGTGCACCCCGGATCAGGCCTGTTGCTTCCGAACCAGTCATGCTCTCGGCCAGTCTTGCATAGGTGATCGGCAGCCGGGTCTGTGCTTGCAGGAGCAGTTCCTCGCGCAGCCGCGTTTTGAGAGCGTTGTCATCCGCAGGTGCGATTGGGATGTCGTCGTCTGCGTCAAGGCGATTGGCAGATACCATTCGACCGACCACATGACGCCGAATGTCCGGGCCGGAAAGTATTCTGCCGAAATCGTGTTCAAGCCTGTCCATTATCATCATCGCCGAGCCCAAGGTGCCCTTCGCGCGATATCGCCAAGAGTTCCCTCTGGCGCTGAGACCTGCTGGCACCCGATCCTATCAATTTCGCTACGGCGGAGCATCCCTTATCCTTGTCCGCAAGACAAACGAAATTTATTGCCGCTTTAGCACAATTATTTTGTATCAAGATTTCGATTGCGGTGAGTGGCGCGGCCCTTCCCTTTTCGGTTTCGATATGCACTTTTGATTGGATGAAGCTGCGCACCCGGAGTGTCCTGGCTTTCAGCAAGCGGTGATTTCGGGCCCGAAAACGGTAGCAGGAGATTTTATGATGATCACTGGTGCTCAATGCCGTGCCGCTCGCGCGCTGGTCGAATGGACCCGTGATAAGCTCGCCGGCAATTCAGGGGTGGATGCGTTGGTCATCGAAGAATTCGAGCGCCGGATCAACCTTCCCGACCAGGATATCTGCGACATGCTGCAAACCGCGCTTGAAAGTGCCGGCGCCGTTTTTATCGCCGAGAACGGCGGCGGTATCGGCGTTCGCCTGAAACTCAACCGCTCGGAAGTCAAGCGGATCGGCGTTCTGGAGAATGAAGGCGGCATTGTCGGTATAGATGCCGTTCCATAGGATCGAGATCTTCGGGGCTCAATGAATTCACGGTCGCAGCCCATCGCTGGACAATCCAGAATCGGCATCGGGTTGACAGTGCAAACAAGGAGGGTGGCCCTCAATGACGGTTATCTGGGACGATCTCACCGAAGAGGAGCAAACGACACTCAAGCGAATGAACCGCGGACCTTACCCATCTCTATCGAAAATCTTGGCCGAACGCCTTGTTTTCCTCGGACTGGCGGAAGAAAGACCGAGCGGGACCGGGATAAACAGGACCGGAAGAGAGCTGGTGATAAGAACGTTGCTTGGTGCTCGCTCTGACTAGTTCAGAATTGACGCCCGCTAAATTTCACCGAGGTGGCTGTCTTGACTTCCCGGATTGCTTCACCAACTATGGTCTTATGAACGCCGCCGTCAAAATTCGTCGCGATTTTCTTTTCCGGGTTTGCCCCATCGCGGGTCTGTAACCCCCGGCTCGGCTGCCATGCGCGCCCCGAGCCGAGGGGCGGTGCGTTTACTCACATGGGATGGTCCCGCAGGGCCTCAAGCCTCCGGAGCATCGGCGTTCCATCAAGTTTTCACGAATTGGCTCGGTTCCGGCACCCTCGGTGGGCGGCTGGTCCGAGCAGAAGTACGAGTATTCAAATGCAAGACAATACGAAAACCCGGCGCAAGCCGAACATCCGAATCTCGCAGTCGGACCACGCGCGTCTATCAGTGCTTGCGAGCACTGTGGCGGCACGAAATCCGGACGCGTCCGATGAACTGCTCGCCGAACTCGAGCGCGCGCGCATCGTCGCCGATGGCTGGGTCTCCGCCGACATCGTTCAGATGGGCTCAGCGGTGACATTCAAGCCCGACACGGGCGACGCCAAAACAGTCACGCTGGTTTTCCCAGGCGATGCGGATATCTCTGAAGGCAAGGTTTCAATCCTCACTCCGATTGGCACAGCCCTGATCGGCCTCTCGGCCGGGCAGTCGATCATGTGGACCGCGCGCGATGGGCGCCGGCACGAACTGTCGGTGCTTGCCGTGAACCAGCACGCTCCAGAAGGCGATGCAGCCGATCGGCGCACACCAGCGTCTTCGGCGATTGCGGCGGACGTCTAGACATGGGCGTTTCCATCCGTCTCCTCAATCACGCAGGCAGCCTGATCGCAGGAGTCTGACCCCTGCGCCGGCCTGCCCTGGTCCGGCACAGGGGTAGCTTTCCACACCCGATCAAATGCTTGACGCCGGATCCCCTTTTCACGGGCCCGGCAGGAGACGTGCCATGCCCACTATCGATAGCTGCCAACTGACCATCAAGGACTACACCATTCTTGAAGCGATGCAGGAGCGCCATCCGGCTCGCGACGAAACCCTCTCGGCTATCCTTCAACGGAAGATTTCGAGCGCGGTTGTAGTGTTTCGGGAGGACATTCCGGCAACCGTCGTGACGCTCAGCAGCCGCGTGGCTTATCGGGTAAACGACGGCCCTGCCGAAACCCGCATCGTCGCACATGACGAGATGCGAGGTCTGATTGGCATGCTTTTGCCTATCACCAATCCGCGCGGCCTGGCGCTGCTCGGTCTGGCAGAAGGTCAGTCCATGTCCATTCCGACTGTGGACGGCGGCCTTGAAACGCTGACCGTGCATGAAGTGGTCTATCAGCCGGAAGCCGCAAGGCGCGAGAGATTGAAGCTGGCGGGGGGTGCCGCACCGGGCTCGTGGCGAGCGGGCGGACCAGTTCTGCGCGTCGTCCATCATTCCGATGAGTTGCAGGACAAAGCGGAGAACAAAGTCATGGCGGCTTTCGACACCGGGTTCGACGACCCGGGTCCGTCGGCCGCCTGAGGGCTCGACTATCCCGAAGGCTGTGAAGGCGGGTAGACAAGCGTTCCGTCGGGCCTTGCCTTCACACCGTCCGTGAGGTTCGCCGGCTCGACCTTGTCACGGCCCATCAGATGAAAAACGGACTCGCCGCGGCTGATCAGGTAGTCTGAGACGATTCTTCTGTGACAGCGCCACCAGAGCGTTTCCGAGCACACGATGGCGCATCGCTGCCGCCTGCCGAGGGACACAAGCCGGTTCAGGCCGTCAAGAAATTCTGCCGACAGCGCGTAATCGGCGTAGTTGTGAAAGCTCTGGTTGATCCAGAATGCATTGAGTGTCGGTGAGATGTCGCGCGCCTTGCCGCGCAGGCCACCAAGCTCGGCAATGTATTCATAGCCGATCCCGAACACCGCCAGGCTTTCCGGAAGCACCTCGCTGTTGAACTGCGGGTTCGCCCGCGACCGCCGGATGGTCCTTATGTCGACCGCCAGGGCGATCTCTCCAACCCGCAGCAGGGCAACGAATTCGGCAATCGACCGTGTCGAATGGCCGATGGTGTAGAACGGAAAAGGCATGTTCGCTGAATCCTTGGCGATCCATCCTTCCAGTCACGCGGGCCGTGGTTTCGCGCCTGGAGGAGCGGTCATTTCACAACTTGCTTCAGGCCGCGCAGTGCCTCCTGCACGTCGGCTCGCGCCTCGTTTGCGTCCGGATATACGGCATAGGCCGGATAGGTGAATTCCGGCGCGCCTTCCACGACCTCCAACTGTCCCGCCTCGATATGGGGAGCCGCGGCGCCCCTGCGGAAATAACCCATTCCGCCGGCGCGCAGGATGTAGCTCAGCCCAAGCGGACCAAGGCCGACCATCAGTCCCGGCTCGCCGAAGGCAGAGCAACTGGCACCATGCTGGGCCGCAAACAGCGGCCCCCAATCGACATAGACATAGTCCTTGGAGCCGGCAGGTTCCCCGTCTTTGTCCGTGGTCCGAACCAGGACGAGCTGCTCCTCCACGAGAAGCTCTACCCTGAAACCCGGTAGCAGCTTCGGCGCATAGAGCACCGCAATGTCCAGAACGCCAGTCCTCAGTTGCTCGAGGAGTTGGTCCGGCACGCCGACCTGGGCTTGGATGGCAATTTCCGGCCTGGCCTTCTTCATCCAGACCAGCCAGTCGAGCAGCAGCGGGTTCCATAGACTGAGCTCTCCGCCCAAGGCAACGACGCTTGTCCGTCCCGATGGGATGGCAAGCTGGTGCCGTGCCCGTTCCCAGATTTGCACGAATGACTGGGCGAACCGCTCGAACTCCCGACCCGATGGCGTCAACTGCGCGCCATTGCGGTTGCGGATAAAGAGCTGACGCCCGAGCTCTTCTTCGAGCGTGCGTATCCGCGCGCTGACAGTTGTCTGGGTGACATGGAGTCGGTCGGCAGCTCTCAGAAAGCTGCCGGAATGGACGATTTCCAAAAACGTGCGCGCGCGGTCGATATCCATCACAGCTCCCAGTTCAGTGCAATAATCTTGCATCAATACAGCATTTAATTCCGTTTGCCTTCCTGTTTCATGCGGCGCAACGTCCAGGTCAGGCGATGCGGGTTTCCGCTGCAACGAATATGGAGTGTGCGATGCCTGATCAGGAGGATGCTTACCCGGAGACGAGAGAATACGCCTCTCCGCCATGCTTCATGCACGAACTTGTCCCCGGATACGGCGCCGAGCCGATCGTCCAGGACGCATGGCCCGATGTCTGCCGATGGCGCAAGGCGGAACGCAAGCGTCTGATCGATGAGCGTCTCGCGGTAGACGCCGAGGAACGCAATGCGAGGTCTTTGCGCATCGCTTCCGCTCTCGATCTGGCTGTCGGTCGGGTGAGCGGGCGGATCGTCAGCGGCTATTGGCCATTCCGCGGCGAGCCCGATCTCCGCAACTGGGCGATCCGGGTGATCGAGCGCGGCGGACGAATCGCGCTGCCGGTCGTCATCAAAAAAGGCTGGCCGCTGGAGTTTCGTATCTGGGGGCCGGGAGACCCGCTCGAACGCGGCGTCTGGAACATTCTTGTCCCGTCACACGGGCCATCGGTCCAGCCGGATGTGGTCATCGCGCCCGTCGTCGGTTTCGACCAGGCAAACTATCGCCTGGGTTATGGCGGCGGCTTCTTCGACCGGACCCTGGCCGCCGCGCCGAAGCGGCCGCTCGTCGTCGGCGTCGGTTACGCCGGCAGCAGGATCCAGACGATCTATCCCCAGCCACACGACATTCCGATGGATGTGATCGTCACGGATGATTGAATGAGTGCGGGCAAGGCCTGATTCCCGTGTGACGGCGGATCGCAGATGCCGTCCACCGTTGAGTCCGTATTGCCTGCAATCAGTGAAGAGCAGGAAGCACATCATGTCTAATCCAGCCACAGTCTTGGATGACCGCAAGCCCCGTTTTCTCGTCAGATGGCTGTGGTCCACGAACCACAAGGATATCGGGACGCTTTACCTGCTGTTCTCGATCATGACGGGGGTCTTTGGCACGGCGCTTTCCGTGTTGATCCGCATGGAGTTGCAGGAGCCCGGCCTGCAGATATTCAGCAATCCGATGGCCTACAATGTCGTCGTCAGTTCCCATGGGCTGGTCATGATCTTCTTCGTCCTCATGCCGGCGCTGATAGGGGGGTTCGGCAACTGGATGGTGCCGATCATGATCGGCGCGCCCGATATGGCTTTTCCACGCATGAACAACATTTCCTTCTGGCTCCTGGTGATGGCGTTTGTCCTCTTCATCACCTCGATGTTCGTTCCAGGAGCGCCCGGCACGCTCGGCCATGGCGGCGGCTGGACGCTCTATCCGCCACTGTCGACCTCAGGCCAACCCGGCCCTGCCGTCGACCTCGTCATCCTTTCGATCCACCTTGCAGGAGCGTCATCGATCCTCGGTGCGATCAACTTCATTACGACCATTTTCAACATGCGCGCACCCGGCATGACGATGCACAAGATGCCTCTGTTTGCCTGGTCGATGCTGGTCACCGCCTTCATGCTTCTCATGTCGCTGCCCGTGCTTGCCGGCGCGATCACGATGCTGCTTACGGACCGCAACTTCGGTACGACTTTCTTTGCCCCCGAAGGCGGCGGGGATCCGATCCTCTACCAGCATCTGTTCTGGTTCTTCGGTCACCCCGAAGTCTACATCATGATCCTTCCCGGCTTCGGCATCATCAGCCATGTCATCTCGACCTTCGCCAAAAAGCCGATCTTCGGCTATATCGGCATGGCCTATGCGATGGTAGCGATCGGCGCGATCGGTTTCGTCGTCTGGGCGCACCACATGTATACGACCGGTATCTCCGTCGACACCCAGCGCTACTTCGCCTTCGCCTCGATGGTTATCGCCGTTCCGACAGGCGTGAAGGTGTTCTCGTGGCTGGCCACGATGTGGGGCGGGTCGATCGAGTTCAAGACGCCGATGCTCTGGGCTATCGGCTTCGTCCTGCTCTTCACCATCGGCGGCGTCACCGGGATAATGGTCGCCAGCCCTGGCATCGACCGCTCGTTGCACGACACCTATTTTGTGATCGCCCACTTCCACTATGTGCTGTCCTTGGGAGCCGTCTTCGCCATCTTCGCAGGCTTCTACTACTGGTTCCCGAAGATGACCGGCTACATGTACAATGAAAAGATAGGCAAGCTGCATTTCTGGCTGATGTTCATCGGCGTCAACCTCGTCTTCTTCCCTCAGCATTTTCTGGGAATGGCCGGCATGCCGCGACGCTATGCCGATTACCCCGACGCTTTTGCCGGCTGGAACTTCATCTCGTCGATCGGGTCCTACATTTCAACGGCCGGACTTGTCGTCTTCTTCATCACGGTGGCGGAAGCTTTCAGCCGCAGACGCCAGGCTGGCGCCAATCCATGGGGCGAAGGGGCGACTACGCTCGAATGGCAACTGCCATCGCCGCCGCCCTTCCATCAGTGGGAGAAGCTGCCGCGCATTCTCTAGCTTCGCCTCCTGTTCCAAATCGGTGCTGCTGTCACTTCGACATTTTGTCGGGAGAACGACATGAACGAGACCACAGATCCAAACAACCAGATACTGCTCGTGGCGATCATCGCCTTCTATTGGGCTTGGGCATTACTGGGCAGTTGGGGTCAACTTCTGCCGCGCTCCGGCGACGACAAGGCCAAGCGGGACGATGCGCCGACGGACCATCGGACCGGCAGTGATGAACGCACCTCCTCCGCCGACGCTTCCTTGGAGGGGATTCGAAAGATCGACCCGGATTTCGACGTCGCCGCGTTTCTGGCTGGCGCCAAGACAGCCTACGAAACTATCCTGCGGGCCTATGCGGACAGTGACATCCAGACGTTGAAGCGCCTTGTCGAGCCGGAAGTGCTTGACACCTTCGAGCGAGCCATAGCTGGACGCCGCGATCGCGACGAGACGCTGCATCTTACCTTCATCGGCACCAGCGAAGCGAAGGTCGTCGATACTCTCGAGGAGGACGGTACCGCCGAGGTTGTTGTTCGGTACGTTTCCGATGTGGTCAGCGTTACACGCTCGGCCAACGATGCGATCGTCGCCGGCGATCCCCGGCAGGTTGTCGAGGTGATCGATACGTGGACGTTCGCCTGTCAAACCCAGTCAACCAAGCGGAATTGGATGTTGATCGCCACGGAAGGCGATAACAATTATGTTCTCTCGTCCGATAAGCCTGCAGCCGAGACCATGTTCTGCGAGGGATCGTCCATGCGGGCGATCTCCCGCGTTGCCGATGTGTCGCTCACCACGGTTTCGAAGCTGCCTGTCGGTGTCAGCAAATTCTGCGTCGATTTCCACGACCGCGAAGTCCGCAACGTGGTTTCCAAGCGCGTCCAGTGCGAAGAAATCTGGTCGTTGTCGACGCGAATGTGAAGAACGTTTCCGGCAAATTGCGGCTGGCGTGTCGCAGACGCTTGGTCGATGGGCGATCTTGCGAGAAGATGGACGCTGTAGCGCCGAAGCCGGGCAAGCGCGGTCCGTACAAAAAGAAGGTCGCCTAAGCCGTTACCTGCCCTTCACGCCGTCCTTGCGGACTATCGAGAGCTTCGGCCCGTGGGCTTCCCGGATGATCTTGGCGGCTTCATCTCTGGTTATGCCAACCTTGCGGGCATAGTAGGCGGCTTCCGCTTCAAATCCGCCTTCGAACGGCGCATCAATCGCCTGCTTGGTCTTCTGCTTCTTGCCCATAAGACGAATCATAGCACATCGCGAGGCTTGGCTGAATGGTCGCTCTGAGGTCGCAAAAATTTCAAACTGAGACACTACCCCACCCGCCGAAATCCAAACTGAGGCACTACCCGAGAACTGGGCGGCATGCGCGGGTCTGTCAGCTTTTGACAATTCGCATCCACTATTGCTGTTTTGCGATCAATTCGTCATGACCCTGTTCAGTCTATCATTTTCAAGCAGCGAGCGGGTAGCACCGCCGAAAATCCACTCCCTGAATCTGCTGTGGCCGTAGGCGCCGGATATGATCAGATCCGCATGCATCGCGTCGGCCACATCGGCGATCGTTCCGCCATCGGATCTTTCTGGAAAAACTTCCGCCCGTGCCTTTACGCCGTGGTCAGAAAGTAAGGCAACAACATCGTCCAGGCTGTTCCAGGTTTCGTCGGTTGCATCACTATCGATCGTAATGACACGAACCTCCCGAGCCATTTGCAAAAAGGGCATGGCATCAGTAACCGCACGCCTGGCTTCACGCGTGTCCTTCCATCCGACAAGAACTTTGTTGATGCGGAAATTTTCCTGGTTGGTCGAGGCGACAAATACAGGCCGTCCTGCCTGAAGGATCAGGTTGCCGAGGTCGGTGGAACGATGAACGTTACCAGAGGAGGCGCCCTCGGGCGACGCTGTGACGATGAGATCGGCCACGAGCGCCGTCTCGATCAGCAAGCGGGTCGGATTGCCCACAGCCCCACGCCATTCCGTACCAACCGTTGCGCCAGCAAGGCCTTCGAACTCCGCGCGGAGGTCCTCAATTCGTCGCTCGATGTTCTTCCGCTGGTGCATCATGCTCTCGCCTTCAAGGCCACTCCTCCTTCCATCACGACAGGCGGCGGAACGTCAGCCGCCGAGAGACCTATCAGGCGCGCATCGAAGCGCTGGGCCAGATCGACACCAAGCTTGATTACAGGAGCGACCATACCGTCGATGTCGAGATTGAGAACGATTGACCTGTAGCCCATTGAGCTTTCCTTCCATTGGGTTGGAGATGATGCCGGCTGGGCAAAGGGGGAACGTCAACAGACGTCCTGCCGCGAAACGCAGCTTCACAATGCGGCAACCCTCAAAAGCCGGAGGCCTTCCACGTAACGTTTCAACTAACTGATGACGAACGATCGTTATAGCGAGAAGTGCGCTGGCCGGCGTGATCGTGGCGGTGCCCGCCCTACTCGAAGATGATCCGAGCGGTACCTCTTTTGGCGATCAACATTCTCCGAGCCTCCTGGATCCGCTCAGCCTGTTGTTTGGTATAGGGGCCCATCGGCCGGGTCTTTTCATCGCCGCGACGGACCCGGCAGTACCAGTTGCCGCCGTCTGAGAAGATTTCAACGGAGGTTGACGTCTCATCGGACGCTTCCCTGGCCGCCTCCTTAGCGAACTGGACGATCTTTGAATGATGCTGAACCGTGCCCAAACGGCTGGTGGTGCTCGGTTCCTGTTGGATTGTAGCCATAAGTCGAACTCCTTTCGGTCACGACGACACACCGCTCTGCCATGCTGGTTGCGCTCTCTCCGGGTCGCGGTGCCCAAGAGCGCCTGCTAGGTTGCCATTTGGCGCTCCATTTTCGCTTCAGCCTCCAGACTTGCGACGTCGCGGAAGATAGAAGCGACAGCCAGTGTGCTCCCTTCACGCCTGAAACGCAGCAGACAGTCTTTGGCGACGATGTCGCCGCTGACCGCGATCTCATCCCACTGTTCGGCGTGGCCGACATAGCTGATCGGGACGTCGTAATGCTGGCTCCAGAAGAACGGGACTGCGACGAATTTCTCGCGATGTCCGAGCATATTGAGCGCCGCGGTCTGCCCCTGTCTCTCGGCAACCACCCAATGCTCGACGCGAATGTTCTTGCCGCTGTGAGGATCTGGCCATCTCGCAATGTCGCCGGCCGCGAATATCCCTGGCTCGCTCGTTTCCAGAAAGGCGTCCACAACAACGCCGCGGTCAACAACGAGCCCTGCCGCCTCGGCAAGTCCGATCCGCGGCCGCACGCCGATGCCGGCGACCACGAGATCCGCCGCCAACGTACCGCCACTGCTAAGTTTCACCTTCCTGCCGTCGATGCTTTTTACCGTGCTCTCGAGATGGAATACCACGCCATGCTCTTCATGGAGGGCGCGGATGAAGTCGCCCATTTGGGGCCCCAGGACCCGTTCCATGGGCCGTTTTTCCAGCGCGACGACATGAACCTCGATATCCCGCGCCCGCAGGGCCGCGGCAACCTCGAGCCCGATGAAACTGGCTCCAAGCACGATCGCGCGGCATGCCGTGGTGGCCTGCTCGATGATCGCCTTGCAGTCTGCGAGCGAGCGCAGCGTGTGAACGTGTGGTTGGTCGGCGCCTGGGATGGTCAGGCGGACGGGTTCGGCTCCGGTTGCAAGCAGCAGCCTGTGGTAAGGAATCCTTCCTTCATCAGCGAGGACGACCTCGCGGGAACGCAGATCGATGTCAACGGCCTTCGTATTGAGACGCAGGTCAATATTGTTTTTTGAATAGAACTTCTCGCCGCGGAGCGGGATCCAATCCTCAGGGGCCTTTCCGGCGAGGTAGTCCTTGGAGAGGTTGGGCCGGTCGACGGGTGGCGCATGGTCGTCGCTGATCATGACGATGCTGCCCTGGTACTGCTCGCGCCGCAGCATTTCGGCCGCCGCGAAACCCGCTGCGCCGCCGCCGACAATGACGATCTTCTTGGGGGCGTGACCGGAGCGTCCGGAGCGCGGTTTCGAAAGCGTTCGTTTGAGGTTGTCGCCAACGAATATCCGGCCATCCCGCTGTTCGACGGCCCAGCAGGCGAGAGGATTGAAGGCAGGAGCGCGCAACGCTTCGCCTGTGCGCAAATCAAAGCACGCGTGATGCCAGGGACATCGAACGGTATCTTCCACCAAAAGACCGTCGACGAGCGGCCCGCCGTAATGCGTGCATGTCGCGCTGACCGCGAACACCTCGGTTCCGCGACGCACCAGCAACACCTGTTCACCGCCACTATGACCGACAAGCTTTCCGCCATCGGGAAGATCGGAGAACGCGATCCCCTGGACCAGATCCGGTCCGCTCAGTTCGTTATGGCCTTCAGCCATTTTCTTCTCCTTTGGCGATCCCATGCGCGGTGAAGCGGGAAATCCCAAGCCCACCAGCATCGCAATATTCTTTGCCTGGCTAGCGCGTCGTCAGATTTTCAGGACTGCCAAAGGCCCAGACCAACTCACTCGGCGCGACCGAGCTGCATACACAGTGTAGTCTCCCGCCTTCTTAGGTATCGTGCAAACGAATTTAATCGGCAATTGTGTGCAATTTTTATGATGTGTTAAACTAAGGCTCCCGCGGGCGGCCGTTGCAAAGCACCTTCATTGCGGAGCAGATTGAGGTCTTCGCTTTGCCTTCCTCGTCGACGCCGGCCACCACCATCGCGACGTTGTGCCTTAGGCCATCGTTCGCGCCTCAATGGTGGTCCGGCGCGATGTTGAAGACGAGCTTCTCGGTCGCTCTCGCCGCCGTCCAGGAAACCCTGAAGGGTGTGAAGCCGCCGATGTGTAGGAAAAGGCCACCGATTCTTGCAGGTTGAGCATGCAGTAGATACGCAAGCCCCACGGATCTAGGGGGATACCTATGCACGCAATCAGACTGGCCGTAGCGGCTCTCATCCTGATGCCATCTTTGGCCTCCGCTCAGGCATTCGTCTGGTACCAACAATTGCAGAGGTCGCCCTCCGACTTGAAGCTGCTCTCGGGGCGAACGCAAAATGCACCGACAGCACTCTGTGCCGGTGAAGGTGGTCGATTTAGGGACCACAATCGAGGCTGACCTTTTCTCGCCGGTTGCAGTGCACGACTTCATGTCATTGGTGTCCGTAGTTGGCAAAGAGAATCCGCGCGTAGATCGAAATCCAGACCGGCGATATGTTGCGCAAGGGATCGAGAAATCCGTCTGTTCGATAGGGAGAGAGGCTACAGCGACTGTGTATTCTTTCCTGAATCGCATGTTCCGGATCGAACTTGTGTTTGACCGATGCGAGTCACGGGAGGAGAAGGCTCACTCGGTTCTGGCGATGGACGCAACGTTTGTGTACGCGCGATGCGACGGAGTTGACCTGAAGGAAGAGGATTTCGACACCATACTCTACCAGTCAATCAAGGCCCGGAACTCATATGGCTACACCAGACAGGGACAGCCAGGACTTCTGGACTTTCGATGGTCTCGCTTCATGGACGGTGAGTACGAAGCAGCGGAACGGAGATACGTTGTCAACTTCAGCTGCAGCGTACGCGACGAGGTCCAGAACCAGATGTCACATATGGATCAGTCACATCGATGCTTAATAGACGTCGATAATTCTGACCCCACACATTGGTCGGCTACTTCCATGTATGAAAGCTTCACGCCCGGCATCATTTTTGATGACGTCAGTTCGCGCCTTACCGCGAACCGGCTGTTTGTAGACATGCCAGCTGAAAAACAAGCCATAGAATCCATGCGGCCCGGGCTTCAGGCGATGGTAGATGGCATCGAAGCGGGCATCGTCGATCGGCTGGCCACGAAAGAATCCAAGGACAATGGCGTGTCCAATATCCTTGGTGCTGGCAACTGACGATCAGCACCTCGGCCCATGACGCCCAGTCCAAGTCCTCGCGAGGCCTGCATGTGCGATGACGTGCTGGCGGACGACAAGGCGTGGCGTCTCCCGGGGAAGCCCGCTGCGGACGACTACAGGATCGCTTGCCCTGTTTTACCCCAGTCGGCGAGAAAGGACTCAAGTCCCCGGTCGGTGAGTGGGTGTTTGGCGAGATTTCTGAGCACTGCTGGTGGTACGGTCGCAATATCGGCGCCTGCGATCGCGGCCTGTTTGACATGGAGAGGGGTGCGAATTGAAGACGCGAGGATTTCCGTCGTGAAGGATTTGTCGTTGTCGTAGATCTTGCGGATTTCCCGGACCACCTCCATGCCGTCCAGACCAAGATCGTCTAGCCTGCCGACGAACGGCGAAATGAAGGTCGCTCCTGCCTTGGCTGCGAGCAACGCCTGATTGGCTGAAAAGCACAGCGTGACATTGACCTTGTGTCCGAGCTGACTGAGTGCCCGGCAAGCCCTGAATCCATCCCAGGTGGATGGTACCTTGACGGCCACATTGGCGGCAATGTCGGCCAAACGCACTCCCTCGGCGATCATGCCGTCGAAGTGGATCGAGGTGACTTCGGCAGAAACCGGGCCCTGGATTGTCTGGCAAATCTCCTTGACCACATCCCTGATCGGTCGGCCGGTCTTTGCGATAAGGGACGGGTTCGTGGTCACCCCGTCGAGAAGGCCGGCGGCAGCGAGCTCGCGAATTTCAGAAATATCGGCTGTATCGATAAAGAACTTCATTGTCTTTCTCCTCAACGTGAATACGTCCATCAATGATTTGACTAATTTTCTTTAGTTTGGTTTCGGGAAAGATGATTTCGCTCTCGCAGTTGTGATCGCACGCCCTATGTACTTGAAGGCAATGGATAGTGAGGAGCGTCGTCATGAGTGAAAAAATCTCCGACGAGAGAGTGAGATTGAAACGGGCATATGAAGGCCCGGCTGCCGACGACGGCATACGCGTGTTGGTTGACCGGCTTTGGCCGCGCGGGGTCAAGAAGACCGAAGCAGCGATCGACCATTGGATGAAGGAACTTGCGCCAAGCACCGAGCTTCGAAAATGGTTTGGACACGATCCAGCTCGCTGGGAGGAATTCCGACGCCGATACGCTGCGGAAATCCAGGAGCATCGCAATGAACTCGACCGGATGCGCGGCCTGATGCGGGAAGGCACAGTCACGCTCGTCTACTCGGCTCACGACGAGACGCACAACGATGCCGTCGTTCTCAGGGAGATTTTGCTGACACATCGATAAAGAGGTCATGTCCCGTCCGTCTCCGGGGCGTCGACAACGTCCAGAAGGTTTGAGAATTCTTTTCTAAGGATTGCCTGGTCGGCAGCATCCAACGCGAAAACGAAGATGTCGCCGCGATATCGCTCGATCCAGTGATGGCCGGTGCCATGGCTGCGCAGGTAGTCACCGATCTGATGGACCGTGGAATACCCCAGACCCTGATGCAGGAGGAATTTCATAAAGGTTGTGCTTTGCGGCCGGGACAGGTCGCTCGTCTGACTCAGGGGCCGACCTTCTGGCCCTGAGCGTTGAACTGCTTCAGATAGGCGATTACATCGGCTATCTCCTGGTCCTTGTTGAGACCGGCGAATGTCATCTTTGTGCCGGGCACCAGTTTGCGCGGCGCGTGCAGATAGGTCTTCAGCGTCGGTTCATCCCAGGTCAGGCCCGAATTCTTGTTCGCCGCGGAATAACTATAATCCGGATACACACCGGCCGCTCGGCCGACGACCCCGTTCAAAACCGGACCTACTCCGTTCTTTGCGTCGGGACCGACCTGGTGGCAGGCCATGCACCTCCTGAAGACGACGGCGCCGGCTTCGGCATTACCGGGGGACGAGTCTTGCGCATGGGCCGAGCCGACTGCAGTGAGAATTGCGGTCATCAATCCAAGCATGGTCGATCTCATGTCTGCTGCTTTCAATGAGCTACGGGGTCCGGCCGAACCGGCCCCGAGCAATATATTCGGTTCGAAACACACCCAGTCTGCCGGACCCGCGGATCCGGATCCGGCAGACGTTGCTTAGGAGAGAACCAGTGGGCCGGGGTTCTTCAGATATTGGTTCTTGATCGCGTCCACCGCCCAGTAGGCAAGAGCGCCTACCGGTCCGGTCGGGTTTTTCCCGGCGTTCTGCGGAAACACGCAAGCGCCCGTGACGAACACGTTCGGGACATCCCAGACCTGAAGATATTTGTTCAGAACGCTGGTGTTCGGGTCGGCTCCGAAGACTGCCCCGCCTGTGTTGTGCGTGCTCTGATAAGGCACGATCGAATACGGCACGGGGGGAATGCTCCGATCGACCTTGGTCGCACCCATCTCCTTGGCGATCTCCACGCAGATGTCGGCCTGACCGTTCATCTGCTTTACCTCGTTGTCCTGGAAGTCGAACGTCATCCGCAACAGTGGACGCCCAAAGACGTCGGTGTAGGTCGGATCGAGGCTGAGATAATTCTGTCGGTAGGCCATCACGGCGCCTTGATTGCCAACGCTGGCCGCGTGGTCATAATTGTCGACCACTGCCTTTTTCCAGTCGGAGCCCCAACGCGGCGTGCCGTGCGGAGTTGGATGCGACTGGATGGGCCGCGCGCCCGAGTTGCTGCAGCTGATGCCGCCGCCGCCGATGTAGCCAGCCTTCACGAAATCGTAATTGTCGCCGTTGAAATCGTCCATGGTCGTGCCGAGCGCGCCCGCTCCCATGAAGCGATTCAGGATGGTTTCCTTGTCGAAGAAGGCCGTAGCGCCGCCACCGCACTGATAGGCATAGTTGCGACCGACCACGCCTTTTCCCGTTGCCGGGTCATAAGGCACGCCGATCCCCGAATGCAGCAGCAGGTTGACGTTGCCGAGCGCATAGGCCGAGAGGATGATGAGGTCGGCGGGCTGCTCGAACTCCCGCCCTCGTGCGTCGAGATAGGTGACGCTGACTGCCTTCTTGCGGGTCGAGTCGAGATTGACCTTCAGCACGATCGAGTTGGTGCGTAGCTCGAAATTCGGGTTCGCCAACGCCAGCGGGATGACGGTGAAATGCGGGCTCGCCTTGGCGTTCGCCTCGCAGCCGAAACGTTCGCAGAACCCGCAATAGTGACACTGGCCGAAGGCCACACCATCAGGATTGACGTAATCCCGCGACGCGTTTGACGACGGGTTGGGGAAAGGGTGGTAGCCGAGATTGCGGGCTGCCTTCTCGAACATCACCATGCTCTGCGCGGCAATCATTGGCGGATTGGGGTACTCCTCCTTTCGCGATCCCTCGAAGATGTTGCCACCATCGATCTTCCGGCCGTTGATATTGCCCGCCTTGCCGGAGGTGCCGCAGGTTTTTTCGAACTTGTCGTAGTAAGGTTCGAGATCGTCATAGGTGATCGGCCAGTCCTGCAGGTGCATATCCGAAGGGATGATCTTTTCGCCATATTTGTCGACCGTCCTGGTGCGCGCCTGGTGGTCCCATTCGAGCCAGCGCCAGGTGACGCCGTTCCAGTGCACGCCGGCGCCACCAACGCCTTGGCCGGGCAGGAACGAGCCGAGTTGACGCATCGGCAGCGCTGTTTGCGATTCACTGTTGCGGAAGGTGATGGTTTCCCGCCGCACGTTCTGCATGAGATCGTGGCGGGCGGCGTAGCGCAGTTCGTCGTGGATCTCCGGGTCGATGAAGTCCGGATTGGTGTCACGCGGGCCTCCCCGCTCAAGGGCTACGATTTTCAGCTTGGTCGACGCGAGCTCCTTGGCGATGATGCCGCCTGTCCATCCAAGGCCGACAATCAGGACATCGACAGCGTTGAGTTTGGTGGTCATGCTATAGTCTCCTTTTCCGTCGGCTAGATGAGGTCCTGGATGCCCTTGGGTTCAGCCTTGTAGGGCCTGTTCCGGAAGGGTTCGATCTTGTCCATGTACATGGCGTCGGCACCTGGGAACCCGATCATCTTCCAAGCCGCCCTGTCCTTGTTCCCGCCATACATCGGGTCCGCGAAATAGCCCTCGATCGTCAGTTGAAGCAGCAGCCCGAAGAAGGTCGCGGTGGGCACGGTTGGAAGCTCGACCTTCTCGCTCTCGAGATCGGCCAGCACCTCGGCACGATCTTTTGCCGAAAGGCCATCGAAGGTGCTCTTGTGGTTCTTCTGCACGAAGGCATTGACGTCGGCGATGCCGGCCCGGATCAGTTCCGACGGCGTCATGGGCAATTGATAGCCTTGCTCGGGCGTACCCTCGCCAAATGGCCCTTCCAGATACAGGCGGTCACCCTTGCCGTATCCACCGGCCATCTGCCGGTCGATGTAGGTCGCAACGCCGAGTTCCTTTGCGCCGGGGCCAGTTGAATCGCTTGGAAGGAGCGTATCGACCGCCGCTTCGATAAAGGCGGATTCGTCCACATTGAAGAATTCATAGCCAGAGCGCCCAACATGAGGCTCGGTGGCGGCGGTCAGGTGGTGATGTTTTGTATCCGCGGCGGCCGCAGCCATGATTTCGTCCGCTGATGCGGATCCGCCAAGCGGCAGAGTGCTCGCCGCCGCTCCGGCAGCTCCGGCCGCGCCGAACAGCTTCAGAAAGTCGCGCCGCCCCACATCGCCTTGGCTCTTTTCTCTCGTCGACATGATTTCTCCTGTGACGCTGCAGGCAAAACGATGGGGAGGATGGAGAGAGCTTGCGCTCGCTCCAACCGGCGCTGCGCAGCATCCAGCGCTAGGCTTGGTGGATTTCGAAGCCTAGCGCCCGCGCTTACTATGTAGCAAACGAAATTCATTGACATTTAAGCGCAATTTTTATGCTATACGCGATATGGACATCGAGCTTGCGCGCACTTTTATCGAGATCGTTTCGACAGGGAGCTTTATTCGAGCCTCCGAGCGTTTGAATGTCGCCCAGACGACCGTGAGTGCCCGAATCCGCAACCTCGAGCAGCAATTGGGCCGACCGCTTTTTGTCCGTCACAAAGGTGGAGCGTCTCTCACCCCGGCCGGTGAGCAATTTCTGCGCCACGCACCAATGTTCGTCCAACTATGGCAACGCACCCTTCACCAGGTTGCAGTGCCCCCGGGACGCCGAGCTGTTCTGACGGTCGGTGGCGAAGTCAGCCTTGCGCAACCTTTTCTGCTCGATTGGGTCCGATGGATGCGCCGCTCGCTTCAGGATATTGCACTTCGGGTACACGTCGATGTGCCGCAGGATTTGATCAATCAGGTCGCGTCAGGAATGGTCGACTTGGCTATCATGTACGCGCCTCCGCACAGACCGGGTTTGAAGATCGATCTGCTTCTTGAGGAAAAGCTCGTTCTCGTGACGACCAAACCCGAAGCACGCGTCCTGGATGAATCCGATTATATCTATATGGATTGGGGGCCGGATTTTGGACTTCACCACGGGATGAATTTCCCGAGTGTTGCGCCGGATCTTTCTTTCGATCTTGGTCCGCTCGCCCTGAACTATGTTCTCGCAACCGGCGGCTCCGGATATTTCAGAATGAGCTCAGTGCAGGCCCACATAGCGGCCGGGCGGCTGCACCTTGTGCCCGAAATGCCCCAGCTCTCTTATCCAGTCTATGCAGTCCAGTCCGCAAATGCCGACGAGAGCATAGTTGGCCCTGCCCTGGCAGGACTGCACTCCGTTGCAAGCGACATCAAATCGCAGGATTCCTTTTCGACGCTAAGTAGCCTGTTCGATTGATGGGAATAGGAGATCGACTGTCGTGCCGACGCCTTGCTCACTCGCAACCCGGATCCGGCCACCAACCATCTGCGCCAATGCCTGCACGTGCGACAGTCCTATCCCTGTGCCCTTCTCGCCCTTTGTCGTGAAGAAGGGATCGAATGCCTTTTGCAAGACCTCCGGAGGCATGCCGCAACCGTGATCCTTGACGCGAACGCACGCGTAGGTTCCCGGCCCGGGCGGATCAGGTGATGCGTTCGTCTGCACCAATCGCCCGGTAGTGACCTGGATCTCGCCGCCATTTGGCATGGCATCCCGCGCGTTGATAACGAGATTTAGCACCGCAGCGTCGAAAAATGCGGGATCGATCAGGCAGCGCGGGATACCGGGACCAAGTTCGAGCTTCACGCTGATGTCGGGTCCGGCGCCATACCTGAGGAAAGGCTCGAAAGACCTGAGAAACTCATTCAAGTCGCCAGCGTGGGCATCGAGTTCCTGATGCTTTGCGAAGGCGAGCAGCTGCGACGTTAATTCGATCCCTCGATCGATTCCTTCCCGCGCTGCCGCGATATAGGCCCGCACACTTTCGGGCTCATCGGCTCGTTTCTCCGCAAGCCTTAGGCCGGATTCGATGACTGCCAGAAGATTTCTGAAATCATGGGCAATACCGCCAGTCATCTCGCCTAGGGCGGCAAGCCGACGTGTCGCACGCTCACGTTGTTGGGCGGTTCGGACTTCGAGAGCCATGTTCGATATATGTGCGCTCTCGTCGCGCTCCGCCTGAGATCGTGACTGAGTTTCGTACGGAAAAATATCGTCTGCCATCCACGCGCCCTTACCGATCACTGACTACAGCTAGAAAACCCGCGCTCCCGCTCGCTTCGCCGTATTCGGTCCTCCTTCTTGCTGATATCCGTGTCGTGCATGCACATCGCCTAAACGCGCCGGACGATCCCTTTCGTCATGATGTCTTCGACCATTGGAAACGCCTTGAGGGCCTCCTCTGGAAGGTCGTCATTCGCGCCGGTCAATTCAGCCCAGCCGTGCGTCGCAGGTTCGCCGACAATGATGCGGCCGACCATTCCAGCATGCTCATGCGGAATGCAAAAATAGTCATAGACCCCCTGCTCGGTGAAGGTAACCGAAAAGCTCTCGTTGGGCAGGAGGTAGTCGGAATCCCACGATCTTGCTGCCTTGGGCATGCGAAGCGGCCGCCCGAAATTTGTCGGGTTGTACGCCGTCGTTGTGT
Source organism: Mesorhizobium sp. GW821-FHT07A06 (assembly GCF_059419085.1). Lineage (NCBI taxonomy): Bacteria > Pseudomonadati > Pseudomonadota > Alphaproteobacteria > Hyphomicrobiales > Phyllobacteriaceae > Mesorhizobium > Mesorhizobium sp. GW821-FHT07A06. The sequence continues at coordinate 53,896 of NZ_JBWKRC010000010.1, read as the reverse complement.
GCGAATTGCCAGGATTGAGATTGGTCCAGCGCACCGTCTGACCTGGTTTGATCAGAATGCCGATCGGATCGAACCAGACTTGGGAACCGTCGCCGCGCCCTTGCATTTTTATGTCCACCACCTCACTGGCCCATGCGGTCAACGGGAATAGGGAAAGGGCGGCGGCAAGCCCGCCGCCCGCGCCCAGCATCTCACGACGCGTGAGTGTCACTTGGCGACCCGCGCCTCGTCAGCTACAGAGACATGCCACAGCACGACGTGGACATGCGGCTCTTCAACCCCAGGATGGCCGGCATTGTAGTAGACGTCGACATGGTCGACATTGCCGCCGGGCGCTGCGAGGTTGTCAAAGCGTTTGTCCGGATTAAGATCCTTGATCGGCAGCATGTAGATGGTGCTGACGAGCTTGCCGTCGTGGTCATAGGCAAGGAATGGACCCGTCGGCAATGCAGTCGGGTCAACGAAAAGTTGGCCCATACCCGGTAAGAAGTCGGGCAGCTTCACCAGCTTGCTGACCTGTTGGTAAGGCGCTGCCGGTGGCGATTTGGCGACCTCAGCCGCCGCCACAGCGCAAAGTGGGCTGGCCATTGTCATGACAACTGCGAGGGCAAGCCTTTTCATCATGGTAACTCCTTGCTGAACCAGAACCGCGATGGCCGAAAATCTGGAAGATCGCCAAAATCCGATCTTGTTGCTGGCACGACCTGTTGGCATCCAGCCAGCAAGCAGAAGACGGTTCTGTTCGTCAAACGAAATTAAATGAGATTTCAGTGCATTATTTCTGCATGCCCTTGCGCTTTGTTTGGTATCTTTGGATCCGGTTTGCGATCGATCAATCCTCTTGCCGCATTCGACTGCGAAGATTTCGGAATTCGCGTTGCCATGACGCCAAGATCGTGCCCGACAGGTCGCGAACCAAAGCCGAGACGCACTAATGGTCGAGCGGGAGCTACATCCCGCAATACGGAAATACCGCGACGCGATCGCAGCCCTGACACCACTTGATTCCGAAAAACCTTTCACTACATTTGAATCGCTATGAATATTTTCATGCTAATTCTTCGGCGAGAGCCGCAGCGCCTCAAAGCAGGCCTCTAGCCCGGACGCGAAAAGACCCTGGCTTTGCGTTCGGGACAGCCAGGATCCCAATTCAGCCCAAGGTAAACGTTGCCTCGCGCAGGCAATGTGGCTGAACGCTCGTCCGCAATCTCGTTTGGATCGGCTTGGAGGCGACTGTAATGATCCCCAACATCTTGTCGGAAGCAGACATTTCGCTTGACCTCGCGACAAAGGGAAAGCATTCGGCCTTGTCGAGAATCGCCGTCAGGATTGCACGGAGATCGGGGCTGGACGAGCAGACGGTTCTCCGCAGCCTGTGGCACCGCGAGTGCCTCGGTTCGACGGGCATCGGCCGTGGCGTGGCGATCCCACACGCTTTGTTCGACATGATCTCTTCACCTGTCGCATCTTTCACACGACTGGCTCCGCCTATCGACTTCGACGGACCGGACGACGATCCCGTCGATATCGTTTACACGTTGTTCTGGCCACGTTCTGACGTTTCCGCCTTCCTTCCCACTCTTTCACAGGTGTGCCGGGTGCTTCGGGCGCCTCGGACTCGAGAGGGGCTGCGGCAGGCGCAGTCAGCCAGCGAGGTGATAGCGATACTCGATACCGACCCGCGTCCGCCATTTCGGCCAATTCGCACACTTGACAGGCCGGGCTTGGCATCGTCACGCCTAGGCGGCCGAGTTGCTGCGCCCCGGAATGCCCAACCCGCCGACGCTTCGGCCATGAGGCACTCCCAATAAACCTCGCCCTCCTCGGCTGAGTTCGGTTCAACAGAAAGCCTATCAATGCATCGCGTCCCCACGTCTTGATCGCCTTTCCTAAAACATATATTGACAATGTACGTTTTAACTCGGATGCTTGCTCGAGTCCAAGCCAAGGCACCATGAGAATGCGAGCCATCGATCCTCATCGCGAAACGCGGCTGCAAGCTTGCGCACTTTCGATGCTGCGTACGAGGCAATCCATTCGCGTCGGCTGTCGACCAGCACGCTCAAGGAGCCAGTACAATCGGCAGCCTGGATGTGCGGGGCGACGATGCCCAAAGGCTGCCTTGGCGTTGCGGAGATGGGAGCGCGCACATGAGCGAGCCTAGTCGGAACAAGAGAACGATCATCGTCGACGGCGTTCCGTTGCCTGACGTGCTTGACCTGCTGGACGAGACCATGATCCGCGGCGTGGTTCACGGTTTCTATGATGAAATTCGCCGCGATGAGCTTCTTGGTCCCATCTTCCACCAGAGGATACCGCCCGACGAGTGGCCGCGTCATCTGGGAAAGATGTGTGACTTCTGGTCCGCGACACTGCTGCGAACGGCCCGATATGAAGGGCGGCCCCTGCCACCGCATCTAGCGATAGCCGGCCTTGGCGAGGTGCATTTCCGGCGTTGGTTGAAGTTGTTTCGCGCCACCGTGCATCGCATCTGCCCGCCCGAGGTTGCGGCGCTGTTCATGGATCGCGCGTTGCGGATCGCGCACAGCTTTCGTCTTGCGGTCGCTTTCAATCGTGGCGAGACCACGATTGGCATCGAACCGATTGCCGAGAAAGACCTGTGATGCCGAATTGGTTTGTGAGTGTTTCGCAAAACAGCGCGTCAATCCAAGAGAGGAACGGCCCATGAGGCTGACCAACTTCTCGGACTTTGCCTTGAGGATGCTGATGTATGCGGCCGCCGCTGGCGATCGTCTGATCACGATCGAGGAGACTGCCCGCACCTTCAAGGTGTCGAAGACACACCTCAACAAGGTCGCCAACACCCTGACGCGCGGCGGCTATCTGAAGGCGGTCCGCGGCCGTTCCGGCGGCCTTGTTCTGGGGCTTCGGCCCGAGATGATCCGGATCGGCGATGTCATACGGCTGACCGAGCCGGATTTCGCGATTGTGGAGTGCTTTGCCACTGGAAACCAATGTGTGCTCACCGGCTCCTGCAAGCTTTCAAGCATGTTTGGCGAAGCGATAGCCTCCTTCCAGAGCATCCTCGATCGTTACACGTTGGCCGACGTCGCGCTGATGCCTCAACATTTCCTCGGAAGGCCCTCACCACCCCAAGCTTCCGGCGCGGCGCGAGGGGGTGGGTAAAGGTCAAGGTTTCTTTACGATCGGAGACAAAATGTTTCGCCGTGAAGGAGAACCGCACCATCTCGTCGCCGGATCAGTTTGAGGACGGAGCAGACACGCCCCAGTCACCTACGCAGGCGTCGTCCTTTACCAGACGCATGCCGATTTTTCTCGCACGGAGACGAGCCATGGTTGAACCAAAGAAGAACGATAAGCCGATGCCGATAACAAAACAGTTTGATGCTGGTATCGACCCTAACAACAGTCTGTTGCCGATGCTGATCGGCGGCCTTGTCCTGATCGTCATCGGCGCGATCATCGTCATGATGTTCGTCTAGTTTCAGCTTCATCCTCAGGAGATAGCCTGGGACTCATCCCGACAGATCGGGCGTGAGCTGAACGACCGCGCTTTGTCGCCGGTGCTAGAGCATCGCCGCTCTTGCGCTCTTCCGGTTCGTTACGCCTGGCCTCCTCCTCGATCCGGCTCCAATGCCGGCGCAGGTCTATATGACTGGTAGGGGACCGTCCACACACGGCGATTGGAATTCCAGGATGCAAGCGCCACCTCGCGCATGTCGTCAGGCGTCACGATAGGATAGCTTGGCTCGGACGGAACACTCAGGAGAAAGCGCGGCCAGTGTTTTCCAGGCAGCCAACTGCGTCGGCGGCGGGACCGACATCTTCGAAAGTAGGTCGACATCTCCTGACCACGGCTGGAGGCGCCGCATCGCATCCGCCAGCCTTATTTGCCGCTCGGCCTCCACGGCGCGCGCCTCTCGAATTTCGCGTGTGTGACTACTCTGCTTCGCCCCCGACACGGCTGCCATCAGTCTGGCTCTTGCGGGCTCGGGCACTGCCCTCTCCTCGCCAACTCGGCCTCGCGCAGCGTTGAGCCGGTCGAGCGCGGCAGCGGCTTCATCGCGGGCCATCTGCAGGCTCGTCGTGATCCCGGAGCGTTGCTCGACCATATTGCGGAGGGTGCCTACCACAAAGGCAGGCAGAGTGAGCCGGGACGGATCCTGTTCGGCCGACCTTCCGAGCGCGGCGAGACAAGTCGCCACGACCTGGTCGAGCATCTGGACTTCCATCTTGCGGGTCGGCAGATCCATGCCCGCGGACAGATATCGCGCCTTGCGATCGGCAAGTCCTCGCACCTGCTCCGAGATCGCCAGCACAGCTTCATCGACAGCGATTGCTTCGATCTTTGCCTTCGCGCGCTCGATCTCATCGGCGTTGGCCTGGAGGCGGGTTCTCAAACGGGTATCCTGATCGATCAATTCCGCGACGCTGCCACTCCAGGTCCGGGAAGGAGACGGCATGTCAGGCAGCTCAGCCAGCCTGCTTGCCTTGCGTTTTATTTCGGCAAGGAGCGGCGCGGCGCGCGCATATCGTTCGATCGTGGCGAGCCGCGCCGACAAGACCGCGCGTTCAGCCAGGCTGCGGTCATACTTGTCCTGTGCTTCCACCCTTTCCGCCTCGAGCGCCTCGAATGTCGAGGCCAGCGTGTCGATCGCCTCCTTGCGTAACTTGAGCTCCGCGAACCGCTTCTTCAGCAAGGCGATTTCGGTGCTCTGGGCCTGTTTGCGATAAAGACCGTCTGCCTCCGTATCCAGTGCAGCCAGGACGTCGCTGGCATGCCCAAGCCCGGCGCTGGCAGTGAAAAGGAGCTTGCCGAGATCGCCACGCGATTCAAGGATCGCTCTGCCGCCCGCTTCCAGCGTCTCGTCATCGAGTGAGAACATGCTGCTGTAGGCATCGCGGGACAAGCCCGTGAGGTTTGCCGAAATGGCAATTTCGCTGAGCGGCCTGCCTTCAGCGTCGTGCAGGGAGTTACCGCGGCTTTTGGTGCGTGAGACGGCAAGCGTCCGTCCCTCGAATTCCAGCAACCCGCCGATGCGCATGGAGCTGTATTCGTGCAGAAAATTATAGCGGCTGCGCTCCTCGATGCCAAAGAGCAGATCCAAATAGGCGGAAAGCGCTGTCGACTTGCCGGCCTCATTCAGGCCGAAGACGATATGCAAATCCGGGGCCGAAGACGGCTTCTCCCCGAAGTCGATCGCTTTATCGGTAAACTTGCCATAGCGGGTCAAGTCAAGGCGACGCAATCTCATCGCGTCGCGCCTGCCTTGAGCCGGGCCGTGACCAGGTCTACGCTTCCGGCAAGCACATCGTCGAGAAACTGTTCGAGCCCTGCTTCGTCCTTGCCGGCGAAGCGCCGCGCATCGGGCGGCAGGTCCGCGATCGTCTTCAACACGAATTCGCGCGCTTCGGAGCGAAATGCTTCCGAGCTCGCATTGGAGCGCATTGATTGAGCGAGCTCCAAAGTGGGATCCGCAACATTGCCCAAACCTCCGACAGCGGAAGCCGAAAGATCAAACTCCAGCTTCTCCACCCAGGTGTCGCCCACCTGCTCCGCTGCCTGCTCGGCTTCTGCGACGGCCAAGTCCCGGTCGCGCATCAGCGACCATGAAAGGGCAGACGTGCCGACCAGGCGAAGGCGGGCAACAAGGTAGCGCGACCTGGCACCCTCCCGGAATTGCTCCAGCCCTGCTCGGACACGAATGACGGCCTCGCCCCATTCCGACACCCCGGTCAGATCGACACTCACCCGCTCGAACTGCGCGACACTGGTGAGCCTCTCCTCGATCTCGACCGAGCGATCATCGCGGATAGTGACCAGCGTGACCGATTTCTCGCCTGCCTCGTTGACGTCCCTACCCTGAGGAATCCCTGGCATGACGAGCGCGCTCGCACCGGAATACACCTGGCGAACGTGAATGTGGCCAAGCGCCCAATACTCAAACCCGTGGCCGTGCAGGTCGGCGACGCTGCAAGGTGCATAAACGTCATGGCCTGGGGAGCCGGCCAGGCTCGTGTGCATAATGCCGATGTTCGCAGCTCCCTCTTGCGGCGCGGCATATTTGGGCAGCAGGCTTTCGGGCGCCTTGGGGCTGGCGAAACTCAGACCATGGAACGCAACGTCCACCCCAGGGCCAGACTGGATCACGGATTGGCAGCGGCCGCCAAAAATGATCACCGTGTCGGGCAACACAAGCTGCTTCGTAATCCGCGACATGGCGTCGTGGTTGCCGCGGATCATGTAGACCGTGACGCCAGCTTGATGGAGACGCGCCATCTGGGATGCCAGAAAGCGTGCCGTCTTCATCGAAGTCTGGTCGCCATCGTAAAGATCACCGGCGATCACAAGCGCATCGACACGCTCCGCAAGGCACAAATCCACGATCGCGGTGAATGCCTGGCGGCTGGCATCTCCGACGAGCTCGGCAAGCTCGGCGTTGCGCAACGCCAGCGAGCGCAGCGGGGAGTCTAGATGAATGTCGGCGGTGTGTACGAATCGAAATGCCATTCAGATCTCCGGTCGCTGAACATACTGCGTTGACGAGTTCTTCATAGGCCGGGCATGTGCGCGACGGGTGCGGCGGCGACCGCGACGTTCGATCAAATTGAGCGCGCAGTTCGCGACCCAGGAAACGTGTGGACAGAAATGCTGCGGAACCGTTCGGGCCAGCGCCAAGGCAACACGCTTCGTAAGCCGTCATCGGAGCGCTTGCAGGGTCGGATGCGCGAAATGGTGAAGGAGATCTCGGCCGCGACGGAGCTCACCGGCGCCGTCGACAAGGCGATCTACTGGTATCGCAACGAACCTATCGCTGACTATGGCCATCACACGGCGGCCGAACTCGTCGCTGACGGTCAGGTCGAAGCGGTTCTGGCCTTCATCCGGGATCACGAGAATGGGGCGCGCGGGTGAAAGTCACCCGCGTCGGCCCCGACGAGATCTTCCATCGCTATCTGACACCCAAATGGGCTTTCCTGCCCACAAGCGGTGCAGGCGCGGCGATGGACGGCGGTCGTTTCAACCTACCTGGCATCGAAGCGCTTTATGTGTCCCGTTCGGGCCAATCTTGTCGAAGGCGATAAGGTCACGGTCCATGATCCCGATCCCCGGCTGCCGCACGACCAGTCGTCCTGGCCGTGAGTGATCTACTGTCTCTGGGATCACAATGAGCTGACGCCCGCGTCACGGCGCTTGGTCCTCAACGACATCGTCCGTACCGTCGCCCTCCCCGCTAGCCAGCCCGGCTGGGATATCGCCGGCCAGCAGCTTGTCCTTCGACAGCAGTCCGGCATCCTCCAGCGCCTCGAAATCCGGCAGCTGGCGCAGCGTGTCGAGCCCGAACTGCGACAGGAAGTTCTTGGTCGTCACATATGTGTAAGGCGCGCCCGGCTGCGGGCTGCGCGGCCCCGACGCGATCAGTTCCTGCGCGCGCAGCACGCCGATCAGATCGCGCGACACTTCCTTGCCAAAGAAGCTCGACAACTCACCCCGGGTGATCGGCTGAAAATAGCCGATGCACATGAGGACAAGCGCCTCCGCCTGCGACAGCTCTTTTTCCCCCTTGCCGCTTCGCTGGCCGAAGGCGGCGTGTATGACGTCGCCAAAAACCTTTTTGGTCCGGTGCTGCCAGCCGCCGGCGACCGAAACCAGCTCGTACGGGCGGCTGACGAGCTCGGCGCGAATGTCGTCGATGATCAGCTCAAGATTGCAGCTTTTACCGACGACGCGCGCCAGCACCTCGCGCGGCACCGGTTCATTTGCCGCGAAGATCACCGCTTCGACGCGGCCCATCCATTCGCGCCAGCGAAGTTCTTGCGGCAGGTGCTCAAGCTCAGTGTCGACCAGCATCGGCTGGACATCATCCTTGCCCCGCGGGCGTTCGGATCGGGCGGCCTCGCTCATCGCTAGAGCCCAAACAGTCGAAAGCTTGCGCGGCCGGACAACTCGTGCACGGCTTCGAGTTGTTGCAGCCGCTCGAACAGCCGCCGCGATGCAAAGCGCGAAAGACTCTTCGTCGTCAGCGATCCAGAGATGGCGTCTTCACTGAGCAGCAGAAAGATTACGTCGCCAGCGCCTTTGGCGCGCAGTTTCGGCGCCACCGCCAGGAGCCTTTCGGCCCGGCGTGCCAGCTCGGCGGCCAACCGACAGGCGTCTGCGGCGGCAGCAACGAGCGAGACGCAAACCGCCCGCTCAAAATTCTTGTCCCCGGGCCGGATGCGCCGGCCACCGCCGGCCCCGATGCGAAAGGATGGTCCAAAAACCTGCGCCATTAGGAGCGGCAGGGGCTGCGGCCAGCCCAGGCGTTGCGCCAGCACCAGGTCGGCGAGCCACCAGCCAAAGAGTTCGGCATCCGGACGCATCGCGACGACCTCAGTGGCGATCGCCGCGGCGTCGAACGGCGCCGGACGCTGGGATACCCCGAGTTTTTCGACCTGGGAGCAAAGATCGGCGAGCGCCCCGCCGTCCCAATGGAGGCCAAGCTGGTCAAGTATCTTTCCGAGCCGGTCAGGAGTAGCGGCGGGCGACTGCCTGGCCAACTGCCGCCAGGCGCCAAAGACGGCGCCGGCGGGGCCGGGATCACCACCTGGGGGACGCAAATGCCAGGCATCGCGCAAGGCGGCGGCGTCCTCGGCGCGGCCGGCAAGCCGCATGCTGGCGGCGGCGCAGCTAAGCGCCAGCCGCTGCCGCCAAGCGCCGGCCCATGCAGGCTGCGCGCGGGCGAGCGTGTCGAGGGCACCCAGGGCGGCCCCGGCCCGGAAGGCGGCGCCGCCGTCGCTCGGCGCGCCGGAGCTTGTGATCGCCCAGGCCGGAACGGAGGGCGGCGCAGAGAAGCTGGCGGTCGCGGGATCGAGGCGAATCATGATCTGGAGAGTAAGGCGCCGGTGCGCTTTTTGCTATGATTGTTGCACCAAAACGCACAGCCTGTCGGCGTGACAAAACAAATGATAATCTTGCATTATCATTCGTTTCACCCTCCACAGGAGAAATGGCCGTTTTCGTCGAGCAGAAGCACAAAATTCACGCCCAGCGACCCTCCGGACCATCCCACAGCGCGACGGTCTTGCTGTAACGGTTACAATAGCGCGGATGCATCCCCACTGACCCTTCAGGCGTGGGGCCGCGAACCTGGCGCCACCCGGTAGAAGATCACCCGCACCGACGGAACAAGTTGGTTCAGGTAGTCGAAATCTCCAACATTGCCGGTCAGGACCGCCGCTCCCAAAAGACCAGCCTGGTGAAAGATCAGCGCGTCGTTGAGGAAGCGGCGTTCATGCCCCTCCCCTTTCGGTAGATGGCTCAGCCGGAACAACAGACCGGCCAGCATACCGGCGCGTCCCCAGGTGGTGGCGTCGGGTGCATGCAGCCGGTGCGCCGGAATATCCTCGATCGTACCCGCAACCGCTTTCAGGACCGACTTTGTCTCAGGGTGCACCGGGTCAAGCCGACCGAACACGTGGCTGAGCTCGGCAAGGCAGACGGCCGAGTGGTGACAGAGCCGATAGGTCAAAAGGTTATCGACCGCTTCGGGCGTGCGTCCCTGCAGGACATCCAGATACACGCTGGTATCGAGGAGCAACACGCCGCCGACAGGCGGCTGGTCACCTGCCCAGGACAGGGCAGAATCTGGTCGCCGTTCCAGCCCCGCGCTACGCCGCTGTGGTTTTAGGGAACGCAGTGCACTCCCTAGATCAAATGCCAAGATCGATGTCCGCGGAGATGCTCCCCTTGCGGCCGACGAGCCGCGCGCCAAAATCGTCCTCGAGGGCCAGTCGCGACAAGGCGAGCTCCAAAAGCTCGGTGTCGGAGGTCACATGAGCGCGCTTCTTTGCCGCCTCGATCAAATCCGACGGCACCCTGCCGGAAAGGCGTGTGTTTTTGGCCGCGCCAAGAAGACCGACCGCCCTCGCCTGCTCAAGCACCAGACGGTTGCGGTTGCGGGCGATCTGCTCCTCGCTTGCGGCTGCCGTTGCGCCACGTATGGTCATCTTGGGAATCTCCATCTGTTGAACGGAATATAAAGACTGTTGAACATGAAGGCAAGGAGAGACCACCCACTAAGAGGCCATCACTTGACAGGACAGGCCCGCTCCCGGTGATGCGATAACCGGACCCGACGGGACGCAAATCTCGCAGCTATGCTGTCACGCGGCTCGCGGTGGACAATTCCGCGCTTTGGCAGCACCTTGGCTCCCAAGAATCGCAGTGCTGTGACATTAAAATGGACGAGACTTGATGGGCAATGCCCGTAATTTGATGGTGCCCACGGGCGCAATCGACGCCGATGACCTGCCGGACATTGTCGACGTCGTCATGGAGATGGGGCGGCCGGATGAAGGCCCCTCCCCTTCCCCGCAGGTCTTCGACCCGCGACAGGCATCGTTGCCTACGCATCTCGAAAAGCTCGCCGACCGCGCGCGCGACTATGTCGAGGCCGCCAGTTCAGCAAACACCCGGCGAGCCTACGCCGCCGACTGGAAGCATTTTTGTGCCTGGGCGCGCCGGCAGCATCTCGAGGTGTTGCCGCCAGATCCGCAGGTCGTCGGCCTCTACATCACGGCTTGCGCGTCCGGTAAGGGAACGGGAGACAAGAAACCGAACGCCGTCTCGACGATCGAGCGACGTCTCTCATCGCTGACTTGGAATTTTTCTCAGCGTGGTCAGCCGCTGGACCGAAAGGATCGACACATCGCCACCGTCATGGCCGGCATTCGCAACAGCCATGCCTCCCCTCCCCGGCAGAAAGAAGCCATTCTTCCGGAGGATCTGGTTGCCATGCTCGAGACGCTCGACCGCGGCACGCTGCGTGGCCTGCGCGACCGCGCCATGCTGCTTTTAGGCTTTGCCGGCGGCCTGCGGCGCTCCGAGATTGTCGGGCTCGACGTTGCCAGGGATCAAACGGAGGACGGCCGCGGTTGGGTCGAGATTTTCGACAAGGGTATTTTGGTGACGTTGCGCGGCAAGACGGGCTGGCGCGAGGTCGAGATCGGTCGTGGCTCCTCCGATGCGACTTGCCCCATGGTCGCCCTGCAGACCTGGCTGAAACTGGCACGGATTGGGCACGGACCGCTATTTCGACGCGTCACCGGCCAGGGCAAGGCTGTCGGCGCCGAGCGATTGAACGACCAGGAGGTGGCGCGCCTGGTCAAGCGCGCGGCGCTCGCTGCCGGCGTGCGCGGCGACCTGTCGGAAGGCGAACGCGGCCAAAAGTTTTCCGGCCATTCGCTGCGCGCTGGCCTCGCCTCGTCGGCCGAGGTCGACGAGCGCTATGTGCAGAAGCAACTCGGCCACACAAGCGCTGAGATGACCCGCAGATATCAGCGGCGGCGCGACCGGTTTCGAATCAACCTCACCAAGGCGTCGGGATTATAGAGGACGAAGTCCCCGCCCCTGCCAATCTGGCATACCTCTCCCAAACTTGGGCGTTGCGTGCCAATAGCTCAATTACGCTGACCAATTTCGGCGTCCGTCCTTGCAAATCAGGAATTGCACTCCATAATTGCGAGGATGATCAAGCGCCGCATCGAAACGCAACTCGCCGAACTGATGGACACTATCCCTGCGGTGGCACTGATTGGGCCGCGCCAAGTCGGCAAGACTACACTCGCGCTCGAGATAGCCCAGACACGGCCGTCGATCTATCTCGATCTCGAGTCCGATGCGGACAGAGCCAAGCTTGCGGAGCCGGAGCTCTACCTTGCCGAACATGAGGGCGAGTTGGTGATCCTCGATGAGGTCCATCGGCTTCCAAACCTATTCCAGAATCTTCGTGGCTTGATTGACCGCGGTCGCCGCAGCGGCAAGAAGACAGGGCGCTTTCTGCTGCTCGGGTCCGCTTCCATCGATCTCCTCAGGCAGACTGGGGAGACGCTCGCTGGCCGCATTGCCTATCTTGAGATGCATCCGATTGACGGACTGGAGGTGCCGGCCGAACAATTGAACCCCTTGTGGGTGCGCGGCGGCTTTCCCGACAGCCTTCTGGCGGCGAGCGACCGCGCCAGTCAGCGGTGGCGGCAGGACTTCATCCGCACCTACCTCGAGCGCGATATCCCGCTGCTCGGGCCTCGCATTCCGGCCGAAACGCTGCGCCGCTTCTGGACCATGCTGGCACATCATCAATCAGGGCTCCTCAACGCTGCCGACTTTGCCCGGGCCCTCGGAGTCGATGGCAAGACAATTGCCTCGTACCTCGACCTGCTAGTCGATCTGCTGCTGGTGCGAAGGCTCGAGCCGTGGCATGCAAATGTCGGAAAACGTCTGGTCAAGTCGCCGCGGGTTTACGTGCGCGACAGCGGCATTGCACATACGCTGCTTGGACTGACAACCCTTGAGGACGTTCTCGCTCATCCCGTGGCCGGCGCCAGCTGGGAAGGTTTTGTTATTGAGACGTTGATTGCGGTCGCACCATCCGGCACAGCAGCTAACTTCTATCGCACATCCGCCGGCGCCGAGATCGACCTCCTCTTGACCCCTCCAGGCAGCCGTCCATGGGCGATCGAAATCAAGCGCAGCCTGACGCCAAAAGTGGAGAAGGGCTTTCATCTGGCGTGCGAGGACGTAGATCCTATCCGTCGCCTCGTTGTCTATCCGGGAGCAGAGCGCTTTCCGCTGAAACATGACGTGGAGGCAGTGCCACTTCATATCCTTGCGAAAACGCTGGTCCAACTTGGCTGATGGGCTCTTCGCCCGACTCTCTGTCCCCTTACGACCCGCCCCATCTGGCACACAGCGCCTTTATAGCATTTCACTCCGTCGCTGACCCGCTGAGGTCTTCTCAAAGCGTTAGTCGCGGCCTAGCCTGCGCCTCGACCCTCGCCCGAAACACTGCGATGAGCATTAGTCCGCCCAGACATTACTCGTTTCAGGCCCGCTCCGCGGATTTCTGAGAGAGCCGCTTTTGCTGTTGATCTGATTGCCCGGTGTGAGATGGCCGCGCCGGTTACTGCGGTCTTGTCGTGTCCCATGACCCTCGATCGTCCAGGACAAGGCAATCGCCGAGGTGGAATTACTACTGCTCATCGTGGCTGACAAGTTCGGGCCGACCACTACGCGCATGTCATTGAAAGGGTCTTCACTCACATCGCCCGGCCTTGCTGACGTCTATTGCTAGGCGATGCCCAGCACGTGGGCCTCGGCTGAATTTGAAGCCTTCTGCTGGTGCCAAAGGGCAACCTCAAAAGTGAGGTTCCTTGTCCGCTGACAAAATCGGCAAATTGCCTAGCGTATTCAATTCCTTGAATCAGATAATATTCGGTATGCCGCGCAGCATGCGATCAGAGGGCATTAACCTCTTGTTAACTTAAAACTTCTTGCCGGTACGAACGAATCGGACATAATGACGGTTGCTTGGCCGCATTCCGCCAAAAATCGTTTTTAGAGAGTCTTGATCGAATGAACGTGAGTTCGCCCGTTCCCGCGAAAACCCCATTGCTGTTCGAGAAACGCATCCTCGAACAAGGGGATCAGATATCAAAGAAGCTGCACCTTCTCTCGATGCAGCGTTTTCCTCCCCACGCCAAGAAGAATTTGCGTTCTTTTTCGTTAGCGGAGGTAGCGACGTATCTCGGTGTTTCTCAGAGCCATCTGAAAAAACTACATCTAGAGGGCAAAGGCCCAGTACCTGAAACCTCGTCTTCTGGCAGACGCTCCTACACGGCCGGGCAGATGATCGAGCTACGCCAATACCTTGACCAACACGGGCGCTCCGACGCCCGCATGTATGTTCCCCATCGTCGGTCGGGCGAGAAACTTCAAATCCTAGCTGTGGTTAATTTCAAGGGAGGTAGCGGCAAGACAACGACAGCAGCTCATCTCGCCCAGTATCTCGCTCTGACGGGACACCGTGTATTGGCTGTCGATCTTGATCCCCAGGCGTCGCTGTCTTCACTGCACGGGTTCCAGCCAGAACTCGACCAAACGAAATCGCTTTACGATGCGATCCGCTACGACGACGAGAAGGTTTCTCTCTCGGAAATCATCCGGCCAACAAATTTCCCAGGACTGGATATCGTCCCAGCAAACCTTGAGCTGCAAGAATTCGAATACGACACGCCTTTGGCGATGACGGACAGGACGTCTAACGTGGGAAGGGCGTTTTTCACGCGCATCTCGACGGCATTGGGTGAGGTCGACGCCCTATATGATGTCGTCGTTATCGATTGCCCGCCGCAACTGGGCTATTTGACAATTACAGCGTTGACCGCTGCAACGTCAGTCTTGATAACGATCCATCCGCAGATGCTCGATGTCATGTCAATGGGCCAATTCCTGTTGATGCTCGGGAATATTCTGGAGCCAATCCGGGCAGCGGGTGCCGAGGTGAACCTGGAGTGGTATCGCTATCTTATAACGCGATACGAGCCGACAGATCAGCCGCAGGCGCAGATGGTAGCGTTCCTCCACACGCTTTTTGGTGAGTTCATCCTCAAGAACCAGATGCTGAAATCCACGGCGATTTCTGATGCGGGGATTACCAAGCAGAGCCTCTACGAAGTCGAAAAAAACGCGATGACTCGTTCCACATACGAGCGGGCAATGGATGCACTCGATGTCGTAAACGGAGAAATCGCTACGTTGATACATAAAGCATGGGGGCGCTGACTTGTCCGCTGACAAAAACGGACTTTTGCGCAGCGCTTTCAACAGACTAGGTTGTATCCAGAGGTAGACCAAGATGGCACGTAAGAATCTTCTTTCCGGCCTCGCAGAGACGGAGGCGGACGACCAGCCGACATCTAGCTCAACTGCGGCCTATCCGATTCGCGGTGCTTCGAAATCCATGATCCGCTCCGTTAATGAGTTGGCAAAGCAGGCGGATGCGTACCTTGAAGGTGAGCATGTAGTCGAACTCGACCCGGACGCTATTGACGGCTCGTTCGTTTCCGATCGCATGGATGACGACAGGGAACAGTATCAGGAACTGCTGGAAGCGATTCAGCAGAGGGGTCAGGATTCCCCCATTCTTGTGCGCCCCCACCCGAGCATCGAAGGCCGCTTCATGATCGTCTTTGGGCATCGGCGTGTCCGGGTGGCCCGAGATCTCCAACGGAAGGTTAGGGCGGTCATCAAGGAGATCGACGACAAGGCTCATGTCATTGCTCAGGGCCAGGAGAATTCTGCCCGAGCAAATTTAAGTTTTATCGAGAAGGCGATGTTCGCAAAGCGTCTCGAGGAGTTGAATTACGACAGAGATGTCATCTCGTCGGCATTGGCTGCAAATGCCGCCGCCGTCTCGAAAATGGTGTCGGTTGCTACACGGATCCCGCCATCTGTCATAAGCAAAATTGGATCAGCTCCATCTATAGGCCGCGAGCGGTGGGTAGAGCTATCCCTGCTGGTCGCCAAGAAATCGGGCATAGTCGATGAAATCCTCTCCGAGCCCGAATTCAGCGGGCTAGAGAGTAACCGACGCTTTGAGCAGTTGTTCATGGCCCTGAACGCAAAGGAAAAGCGCGTCCGCAAGGCCAGTGTGAAACCCGGCGTCCAATCGTGGGCTCCGGATGACAAGTCGGTTAGCGTCAGCGTTCAGAGAGCAGGGAAGGCCGTCACAATTGCCGTAAAGGAGACGGATGGCAGCCGCTTTGGAACTTGGATTTCCGACAATCTGCAAGGACTCTACGAGGCCTTCAGAAAGACGGAGAAAGCAGCAACTGGAGACTGAAACCGCAAAAGAAAAAGGCCCCCAAGCGACTTTCGTCGTGGAAGCCCTTCTCCGTAGTAGCTGACTGAGAATCGCATCTCCACGAATCACTGTCAAGAGTCATTGGCGTCGTTTTGGCGAGCAGGTTTCTTTTGCCTAATCGAGGGTGAAAGAAAATGGAGACGAATATTGCGACGACGCCCTTTGGGCGGCGGCCAATGACGCTTGGCATGATTTCAAGCCAAGTCACCGCGAGGGCCGTGCCGAAGGACGCGACCGTCCACAAATGGCATGTCTTCCAAGATATCAAGGACGCCAGGATCGCTCTGGGCGCCACTGATCGCGCTTTGGCTATTCTCGACGCGCTGTTGTCGTTCCATCCGGACACGGCGCTTTATGGCGACAGGGAACTGGTTGTATGGCCATCCAACGAGCAGCTGATCCGCCGCGCCAATGGCATGCCCCCAACGACCTTACGGCGCCACCTGGCCGTTCTGGTCGAGTGTGGATTGATCATCCGTCGGGACAGCCCAAACGGCAAGCGCTTCGCCCGGAAAGGGCAGGGGGGCGAGATCGAGCAAGCCTATGGCTTTGACATCTCGCCGATCGTGGCGCGCGCTGAGGAGTTCAAGGATCTTGCGGAAGCGGTCAGATCTGAGAAGAAGGCATTTCGTCTCGTTAAGGAGCGGCTAACCATATGCCGACGTGATGTCGTCAAGATGATCGACACCGGCATTGAGGAAGGCGTGCCGGCGAACTGGGGCAGAGTTCAGCAGGCCTACCAGGCGATTGTTGGTCAGATACCTCGCACTGCACCTAGGCAGACTCTCGAGGCGATTGCCGAGGAGCTCGAAGGCCTTTGGGCTGAGGTGCGTGAGGCATTGGAATCATTTGTAAAAACACAGAAAGTGGACGCCAATGAGTCCCAAAATGGGCGCCACTTACAGAATTCAAAACCAGACTTTAAATTTGAATCTGAAAGCGGCTTAGGAAGTAAAGATGAAGCGGGCGGCAACGTTGCGGACACCGACAACGTACGGAGCCTACCGAAACGCGAACTGCCGCTAGGGATCGTGCTGGATGCCTGCCCGAACATGCTTTGGCTGGTGAAGGGCGGCGGCGGAATCCGCAACTGGCGTGAATTTCTGGCCGCGGCCGAGGTTGCCCGACCGTCCATGGGCGTCAGCCCGAGCGCCTGGGAGGAAGCGCGAACGGCAATGGGTGAGCAGCAGGCGGCGGTTACCATTGCCGCGATCTACCAGCGGCAGGACCAGATCAACAGCGCCGGCGGCTATTTGCGCAGCCTGACAGATCGAGCAAAGGTCGGAAAGTTCTCGGTCTGGCCGATGGTGATGGCCTTGTTGCGGGCCAAGCTTGACGCGTCGAAGACGACCGGAACCGGAGCTGAAGCCGCTGCCGTCGATTTGGAGGCGGCAGGCAAGGTTGTGCGCACCGAATCCCGGCTGGAAATCAGCGATGCGTTGCGCCGCAGCCTCGACAAGCCAGGGCGCGGATCATGATCAGCCGGGCGGGTTTCGATCCGTGGACGGTGGCTGCAGCGCTTGTCGGGACGAGCGTCTTATGGAGAGCATCGAAGGCATGAAAAACCAACACGACCAGGAACCGACGCCCGATGAAACCGCCGGAATGGTGTGGTGGAACTCACTCGCCGAAACCGATCGAGCGGCTTGGCTGACGCGGGCCGGCAGCGCTGTTCCAGCTGATGCCTGGGCCGGGTACAAACGGCTCGGGAATGCCGAGCGTCAGCCACAGACTGTAAACTGGACTGTTGTGCAGCGGGATGACGGTCAGCTCGCGGGTAGTTCGGCGACGAGTCCAAGCCGGCGGGCTCGATCGAGTAGGTTCTTGACTGAGGAGGCAGACCATTTTGCGCTTCCTCGTGGGGTTCGTTCATGCAGGCGCTCGAGCTGGCCAGCGATGTCGCGGAGCGACAGGTCTGGGTTAGACTGCGAAATCCCTGCCACAAGAGTCATCAGGCGATCTTCGGGAGGTAGAGGAGACGCCCGCTTTAGCAGTGTGGATTCGGCCAGGTGCTCGGTGACGAGCCACCTCACTGCCCGCCGCAGTCGTTCAGGCGTCCAGTCGAGGCCGCGCTGCTTCAGGACCCGTGCGATGTCGTCCCAGTTATGGTCTGGTCGCACCGGCGGACCGTCGGAAGCCATTCGTTCATACTTGATTGTAGCCGTCGGCCATAAGCCGCCTTTTGTATCGCGGTCATTTTCGCCAGGGCTTCGGGCCTGCGCTCCCGGATACCAGGATTGCCTGGCAGTCGCCCCTTGGATCGTGCAGCGATGATGCCGGCCTTGGTTCGCTCCGAAATCAGTGCACGCTCGAGCTGGGCAACGGCGCCGAGTACCTGTAGCGAAAACATGCCCTGTGGCGTCGACGTGTCGATTGGATCTCGCAGAGATCGAAAATGCGCGCCCTTCTCAGTCAGATCCTCGATCACCTGAAGAAGGTGGCTGACCGAGCGCGCAAGGCGATCGAGACGCACGACGACCAAGACATCGCCGGCGCCGATGTCGCTCATCAACCGCAGTAGGGCCGGGCGAGCTCTCGACGCACCGGATCCATGTTCCTGAACGACGACGTCACAACCGGCCGATCGCAGCTCAATCTCCTGCGCTTCCGTCGCTTGTTCGTCCGTCGACACGCGCGCGTAGCCGATTTGCCGGCCCTTTGGTCGTCTCGGAGCGTCGATCTTGCGCTTCACGGGCCATTTGCGGCGTCTCTCAGCACGGGAAAGGGGTGGTTGTACAAATACCGAAGATATCAACAAACGATCGTTTGTAAACGGCTCTAGTGGCACCATTGGATAGCTCCTACGGCTTCGATGAGCCTGAAAATCAACGTTTTCTAGCCTCCTGACCGCCCCAGGGCGTGGTGCTGTACAGTCCCGATATGAGGTCATTATCGATAGTGAAAAGGCCGCCAGAGAAAGTCCCACACGAGTCAACCTAACAGCGAGATAGCTTGACTATGGCGAATCAACTATCATGAAACCAATGGCTTACGACATCAGCGATTTGTCCCTGAAACCCCTCATAGGGCCGGTTTCCCGCGCCACCGAGGTTTTGGTCCGCCTCGACGAGCGCCTGGCCCGCTCGCCGGTCCGCGACGGCTTTGTCGAGCGCCAGCATTTTGCTGATGCGGCCGCAGCCCTTTGGCTCGCGGGCGAACTCGTGCACATCGAGGACCTTGTCCTGCACGACGCCCACATGGACATCCGCACCCCGACCCACGAACTCACCCGGGCGCATGCGGTACTGCGAACCCGCCGGCGAATTTTTGCCCAAAAACCGGACTGGGCGCTTAGCCGCGACGGTCTTTTGGCCCTGACCGGTCGCGGCGGCGCGACACCCGCATCGGGACAAAAGAGCCGGGAAGGGCAGGGGGCTGGAGCCAGCTCTTTTGGAGCCGACGGTCGGGATGACGTTGAGGACGATCTGCTGGCCGAAGAATTTGCCGAGATCGATGCCGTCCTGGCCCGCTCATCCAGGATTCTGAGTGGCGCCGACGTGCCGGCTCGAAAGGAGCACCGGCCGGAGCCGCAAAACGGCCTGATCTACGATCTCGACTGGAATGAAGAAGAACGCCTCGCCGAATGGCAGGACGTTATCGCCAGAACGCGCGATCTGCCGGTCGTCCTGCGCGCGGCCTTGCTTCTCGACGCCTGGCAGGACATTGAGGTGCTGCAGCATGCCGCCTGGCTCGGGTCGCTGTTGGTTGCCGCGCTGTTGCGCCAGGAGGGTCTCGCCGCCCACCATCTCGCCAGCCTGCATCTCGGTGCCAAAAACATTCCGCGCGAGCGGCGGCGGGCGCGTAATCGGTCCGACCGGTTGCTGGCCTCCGTCGATGCTATCCACGACGCAGCGCTGGTCGGCCTGAAGGAACATGATCGGCTGGTGCTGGCCAAAAGCCAGATGGAGCGAAAACTCCGCGACCGCCGCGCCAGCTCCAAACTGTCCGACCTGGTCGAATTCGTGCCGTCGCGGCCACTCGTCTCGGCTGGCATGATCCAGGAGCGGCTGAAAGTGACGAAACAGGGCGCGCTCAACCTGGTCGGCGAGCTCGGGCTGCGCGAGATGACGGGGAGGGGAAGGTTTCGGGCTTGGGGATCGTGTGATTGAGGCAGTTGGACGTGAGGATTCGGCCAGCTTACGAAATTGTTGAACTTGACGAGCTTGCAATGACGGACAACTTCACAACGGCTCTTCCGCCGACAGTCCGGTTCCTTACCGGCGGTTCCTTGTCTATGCCGACAACGCCATATCCCCGGAGACCTTCACCTCACTTATGGCAGATCACACACCCTGCTGAGGCTTCGTCGATCCCGTACACGTCATCGATGGTGGGCACCTGATTTCCAGCAAGTGGGTTCACTCGGCGCCGAGCCAACAGTCGTGCGCGGCGCTGCTCGAACTCGCGCTCTATCTCGTCAACGCGCGCCGGGGCGCTCAATTCGTCCAGTGCCTCGCCTTGGCTCCACGTAAATGGAGAGCCGTGGTCACGAGCAGTCTTCTCATAACCCTTTGCTTCATCGAACGCATCGGGGTGCTCCCTCATTAGGCGCACCCATTCGATCTTCTGCTGGAAGAAACAGAACGTGCAGCCCGATCGGGTCCGCCAACGATAATACTCGGGTTCGCCAAGGCCGGCGCTCTCCAGCGTCTCAATCACTCCAGCCCGGTTGATGCCGTCTTCGCGTAAGGGGAAGTGGACCTGCATATTGCCGTGTGTCGCCTGATAACCCTCGCGGCTAGGCTCATCTGCCCGGATGGCCACATACGAATGGATAACCACGCCGGCATCGAGGTCGTCGCGCAGCCACTGTTCGAGCGGCCGAAGCTTCAGCTGGCGTGTGCACCACCGGGTCTTGGGCGAGGGCAAGAAGTGGTTGTACTCCTTGAGCCAGAAGTCGAAGTCCCGGTCCGGGTTGAGCCTTGTGATCGACTTGCCTAAAAACCCCTCGAGCTTGTCGAGGAACGTGTAGACCTCGGCCAACTCCTTGCCGGTATCGGTGAAGAAGTATTCCAGCTCAAGCTCGGGCCGCGTCTGACGCATGTGCACGGCGAGGGCCGCGCTATCCCGCCCACCTGAAATCCCCAGAATATGACGCTCACGTATGGCGGTCATGCTCGCTCCATCCCCTTGCCATCAGAAAGGCGTTCCACAATACGCGCGAGGGCGGCGAGCTCGACGGCCGGCCGCATACCCCTGCCACGAAGCTGGGCCATGAGGTCATCCGCCGCCCTGTCTGCCGCCTCAAG
Source organism: Mesorhizobium sp. GW821-FHT07A06 (assembly GCF_059419085.1). Lineage (NCBI taxonomy): Bacteria > Pseudomonadati > Pseudomonadota > Alphaproteobacteria > Hyphomicrobiales > Phyllobacteriaceae > Mesorhizobium > Mesorhizobium sp. GW821-FHT07A06. Next base: position 32,982 of record NZ_JBWKRC010000010.1, on the reverse strand, counting down.
CTCTTGTTCGGACACCTGGAAGGCGTGGAACAGTGGCTTTTCTTTCGGATCAAGGCCGATCATCACTGAAATTGCCTGCGACGTCGGGGAGCGACCGCGCACGGCGGCAAACGTCTCGGCCTCGCGGAAGCGCAGGCATAGTTTGGCGAGTTCGAACATCGCTTGCTCGTGTTCGCGATCCGACCAGTTGCGCGGCGGCTTGTGGACCAACAGGCTCGCCAGACCCTCGATGTCGCCTTCGGTTCCCTCGAACGCGCCGGCACGCATGATGAAGGCGTCCACTCTCAGCTCGGCCGATACCCCCGACGCCGTCGAGGATCGAGACCCAATGCCCTCGAATGTCCTGGGGTCCACCCCCAGATTCTCGGCGAGGCTCTTGCGGAGGACATCAAGCATTTTCGGATAGGCGTACTCGGCCTTGTTCAGAGCGGAAACCACTGTCACGGCTGGGTCGGGTTCACCCTCAAGGGCTGCTGCGAGGTCGGAAAACAGTAATGCCTCAGGATCGCTGGCCTTGAGAATGATGTCCCTGACCCTTCGAACTTTGTCGTCCAGCGTCTGAGTGCGCTGCGCCCACAGAGGTAGACCATGGAAGCGTTGATAAAGGGCTGATGCGACAGGCAGTGCCTTTGCCTCGATAGGGCTTGCCTTGCTCGAAAGAAGAGCAGCAAGCTGCTGAACGAACGCGTCGTCGCGCTTCGAACGCGAGATTCGGCGGAACTCGATGGCTGCGGGCTCTTGGAGGATTCGGTCCACCACCACATCATCGATGGCCGGCTGGAAGAGGCCGTCGACATATACCGCTACCGCATTTCGGTGCGCCAGCAGATAGGACAGCACCAGCACCGGCATAACACCTCGCTTGATACCGTATGGCCTGGCCGCCCATCTGCCGAATAGCTCGGCCAGATTCACCCTCTTCTCATTGAGCTCTGCCCAGGCAGGCTTTAGCGCCCTGCCCGCTTTGTCGTCTCCGGGATCTGCGAAACGCCAAATGCCCTTTTCGTCCAGCCGGTGAAGGCCTAGCGGCCGAACAATCGTGAGGTAGAGACCCCGTTCGACGGGGTAGTTCTCGATGCCCAAATCCGCGATGTCCGCCTTCGAGACCATGGCATGCATCAGCGTTCGCAGGCCCGCCATGGCGGCAGAAGAGGGCTTATCTCGATACAGCAGTTCGGATTGCACAACAGGCGCACTGCTGAAGGCGGCCGTCGAAAGCGCCGACGCGACAACCGTCAGTTCCCTGCCATCGAGTTTTTTGCCGGCCGGGTCTTTCACACTGTCGCCGAAGGCCCACCAACGTGCCGACAAGAAAGCCTTGAGCAGGTCGCTTCTCACAATCTCGGCAATCATCGCCTTGCGACCGGATAGTTCCCGGCGCGCGATACGATCCCCCTCGAGTTGTGGATGCGTTTCCTCGATCCGGTCCAACGCATAAAGATCCGTCGCATGATCTCTCAGCAAATAAACCTGCTCGCTTGCTGCTACACCAGCAAGGACCCCGAGCCTTTCGAGTTCCATGCTCAGCTGCTTCGCCGCCACTTTGATCGGCGCTTCGAAGGTTCGTGCATCGGGCAGCAGCATAATCAGAAGGCCAGCGGACCGCCGCTTTGTTTTCGCTAGCGACGCAGCCGTTCTCTTGGCCCATGTGGCGGGACTTTGCGGGCTGTCGTCGGCAAACTGTATGACCACATCGAAGGTGCGCAGGGCGCCTGTCGAAAAATAGTGGCTCTTGGCAGCGATTGGCCCGACACCCAGCCGCGACGGCAAGTCGGCGAGCACATCCGCATCGAGCTTCAGCGCGACTTTGGAGATGGCCTCGTCGAGATCGAAGTCGCTGCCGGCGAATAGAGCGTATCCGCCAAGACGCGGTTGCCGGATGAGGATTGCACGATTGACCAATTCATCGATGGCCGCGGTGACCTCTGATTTCTTCGCTTCCGGTGCGCAAAGCGCGAGGATGTCGTCGGCAACTGACAGTCCAGAGCCATTCCTGAACAGCTCGACCACGGCCGCAGCCTTCGCTAGCTTCGTGGCTAGTGGGCCAAAGAGCGCGGCTTTTTCCACGGCCTCCATCGCCAGGGTCATCCGGTTGCTCTCCGGCCCGACCGATAGAGCGCTGCCGAAATTGGCGACCAGGTAGTCCCAAAGCTGATCTGGTCCATACCAGGCATTCTCAGTGACCTCGGTTCGCGCGAGGTGCGCCTGAAATCCACTGGGTTCGGATGAGGACAGGAATCCGAAGACGCTCCGCTCGTTTTGCGCGAACCGCTGGCGCGACACCGGCCCCAGCAACAGTGCTGAAACCGGGTGCAACGGCCAGGTCTGTGTGAGGACCTCCGTGAGGCCGGCGACATCGACCGGGCGCCGATGCGAAATAGCCTCGGCCGTTCGTCCAGCGATCTCCTTGGCACTAGCCGGCGCATGGTCGCTGCCGATGGCCCGGGCGATGAGCGCGGCGACCTCGTCGGCTTGCGCGACGAAGGGAACGTTCTGGTAGCGGCCCTGTACCTTGGCCCATTCGTTCCGACCCGTGCGGCTCAGCCGATTGGCATATTGCTCGAACGACTGATGCAGGATTCCGACCAGCACCACCCGGCCATCCGAACGCGCCGCCCGTTCGGCGAGATCCTGTAGGATGTGAACGTCTCCGGCGGAGTTCGTGGCGTGCTCGAGGAACTTGCCCAGCTCGTCGACGACGATGAGCAGACCGCCCTTCTGACGCGCCTGGGCCTCCAGTGCATCAATGAGCGCTCTCTCGTCCTGGGCAACATCAATTGTCGCTTGGGGCCACTCGAATGCCCCCGCAGCCGCTTCCGCCAATGCGGCTGCCAGGCTCGTGCGTCTACCCGTCAGGGCGAGGACGTCCCAAGAACGGCCACGCCCGGGAAAGGCCGACGAAAACTGCTCTGCTAGTTCGGGTCCAACTATCCCTTCGGCGAGAGCGCGCTGCTTTTTGTTACCGGCGACAAGGTTGGCAACGAGCAGCGCAGCACAGGACTTGCCGCCGCCATAGGGGCCTGTCCAGGTGAACGCATACTGGGAACCGTCCGCAATCCCTGTCAGCATTGCTACAAGCGACTTGCGCACGCTCGCCTGCAACACGTAGCCGGTTAGGGGCGGCGTGCCATTGAGGTCGGTGTCGATCCTGGCGGAAAGCGCGAACCGGCGTTCTACCTTGACGATGTCGGCAAGCTTGGTCATGCAGACCTCCGAGACCGGTACCCGGCTCTTATGAGACCGAAGTCGTCGATGTCCGCGAGACGGCCATTCAGCGCGACCTGACGGAGCCCCGCCGTGTCGGTCCACACCATCTTTCCGCCGGTCGCGTCCCCGATGCTCATCAAGCGGGCAACCAGGCTGTCCTCATCAAGTTTGAAAACCCGACCCGGGGAGCCAGACCCATACTGCGCCTGCTCGACCGAAATGGTGGGCGAAACGGCGTGGTGACGCTCCCAGAAGGTTTTCAACACCAGAGCAAAGATGCTGTCTTCGAGCGACGGTTTCTGCCCGCGGACGAATTCGAGTTGTCCGGTCGAGCGGAGCTCGCGCAACAGGCCGAGTTCGACCAAAAGCGGTTCGGCGGCATCTTCGCCGGTATCGGCGTGGCGCGGCGCATAGCTGCGCACGAACACTTCCACGTCGCGCTTCAGAGTCTCAGCCGTGGCTCTCGCTGTTGCGCGGGCGTCAACGATGGAAGCCATCGCCCGGACGAGATCTTCGCGCGTAAAGGCAATCTGATTGAGGAGGTTGAATGCGTAATAGAACGTCGTTGCAGCGCGCGGTTCGCTCACGAGGTTGGCATGCAAGAGCCATAGGGTCGAAGGATGTTCCAGGTACGGATCCAATCCATCACCATCTGAGAATATCATCCGGCCAAATTCGCTGGCTCCCACATGCGTGGTGCTGATGTCCTTCAGAACCTTTGTTGCCAAAGCCCAGTGACGCATCGACAGCGCCATGTTCTTGCCGACACCGAAGGTGGCGATTGCGTCTTGTTCCTGAAATGTTCTACGATCGACTCCGTCCGGACCGGACGCAACGTCAAACGCCTTCTTGAGCCACAAGAGCCGAAGCGAAAAGGTCTCGTGGCCCGACACGCGTATAGCGGTGGCCAGATCATAAAGGTCGTTCAACATGGGAACGGATGCTACTGGAGGCGGTCGCCAGCGGCAATCCCTACCGGCTGACTATTTCGGACAGCACGACCGCCGCTTCCGTGGCGTTCGCCTCGCTGTTGTAGCGCGAAAAGTATAACCGGACAGTTTCTGCGGCTTCTGTCTGGGTCAATCCCATGTGGAGCAGGACGTGTGACGCAGTAATCTGTCCGCTCGTGCAAGCCGATCCCTCGGAAATCGCGATCCGGTCTCCAGATCTCGAAATAACGGACATCGCGTCATTGCCAGGAAATCTAAGGCTAAGGCTTCCTGGCACTCGATTTAGCTCGGGAACATTTGCAATGAACTGCACCTGTCTGCTGCGCAGCGCTTCGAGGAACAGTGCCGACAGGTTTCGCGAATGTACCGCATCAGGGCCAAGCCGCGTACTGGACACTTTGGCGGCCATGCCGAATCCCACCAGGAGCGGCGTGGGCAGGGTCCCCGGACGGATACCGGCCTCCTGACTGCCGCCGAAAAGCACCGGCAAAGGCCTGAGGTGGGATGCAGCTGATATGAAAAGCGCGCCAACCCCCATGGGCCCGTACATTTTGTGCGAAGACAGGCTCGCCAGATCGAACTCTGAGCAATCGAGGGCGAGCTTTCCGACGGCCTGCGCAGCGTCGACATGAACGAGAGCCCCAGCCGCGCGAGATATGCGGACAACGTCGGCGAGCGGTTGGATCGACCCGACCTCGTTGTTGACGGCCATCACCGAGACCAACAGCGTCCGGTCGCTGACGAGGCGCTCAAGTGCCGCGATGTCGATGACGCCATTGCTATCGACCGGAGCTTCGACGATTCGGAACCCGGCACTGCGGAGTGAACCGGCGGAGGCGAGCACGCTCTTGTGCTCGATAGCTGACACGACGATCTCCCGCCGGTCGATGCCGGCTTCGAGTGCGGCGAGTGCGGTGCCCCGTATCGCGATGTTGTTTGCTTCTGTCGCCCCCGACGTGAAGACGAGTTCCTGTGGGTCAGCTCCAACAAGAGAGGCGATGTCCGAGCGTGCACGCTCGACAGCCTGCGACGCCAACATGCCCCTCAGGTGAGGGGAATGCGGATTGCCGGCTTGGGCATGCCACCACGGGGCCATTGCCTCTAGGGACTCGGGCGCCAGAGGAGTTGTCGAGTGACCATCAAGATAGATCGGCATGGGCGCCTGTGACTTTGTCGTCGGATCAAGCGCAACCTAATCCGGATCAGCGGGAATTCGAAACAGGGGCCGCCGTGGCCACGGCCTTTTCCTGATAGAGTGTCGGCATAGCGGAGGGAAGAATATCATGCCGGACGGCAAGGACGTAAGCGTCAACGAAATCTACAAAGAGCAATACGCCCATTTCAGAGCGATGAATGACATCCTCTATAAAATCCCGCCGCTGTTTTCGGTGGCGATCGGGGGGCTTTGGTACTTCGCCGCGTCGCAACTCAAGTCCGACAGGCTTATCGCCGTCGGCATCTTCTTCTTCGCCGCCGTTGTGAGCGTGTGCAGCGCGTTCATCATGACCCGCTTCAGCCTGGCGTTCAGCCGCTACATCGGAAATCTGAACAAGCTGGACGGCGACTATGCGGTCTCGTTGAGGGACAAGACGTGGCCACCCTCGACGGTAAAAATAATCCAGTTCTTGTTATGGGTCGCGACGGTAATTTCGCTTGCCGGCGTCATCTATGCCATCGTCCCCCTGCTTTGCCCTCCGCTTCCTTCCTAGTTGGCACCTTGCCGACCATCTTGAGCGGCGATGGCCGACACGACCGCTTCGATATCCTCGTCGGACAGGAACGGCGCCTGGGCAAAGACGATCGAGGGCTCGCCGCTCAATCGGGCCGCCAAATGGCCTAGGCCGAGCAAGTTTTCCGCGCCCTTCATGCCCAACGCAATCTCCGAGGTCCCGACGCTCGCAACCTTGAGGATGAGTCGGTTGCCAAGATTGTCCCGCAGCTGGACCGGCATGACGCCGGCATCAGGTCGCTGCGCCGCAAAGACAAGGTGGATGCCCGCGGCCCGCGCCTTCACGCCGAGCCTCGAGACGATCGAGGTGACTGCACTCTTGTAGTCCTCGGTGAGCATCCATTCAGCGAATTCGTCATGGACGAGGAACTTCATCGGTAGGCGCGCTTCCGGCGCGGCTTTGATGTTGAACGAGCGGATGTCGCGAGCGCCGCGCTCCCTGAACAGCTCGTAGCGGCGATCCATCTCCACGACGAGCCCCTCCATCGTTTCGATGGCCGTGGGCTGATCGATGACAATCCCGCCCTTCACGTGCGGCAGCCCTTCAATGGCAGAATAATCGACACCCATCTTGGGATCGATCAGGTGGATGTGGACGAGTGCGCTCGAGTTGGTCGCCGCAATGTCGAGGATCAGCGCCTGGATCAGAACCGATTTGCCGCTGCCAGTGGCACCGGCGATGAGCGTGTGCGGGTCGTGCTGAGGTCCACCCGCAAATGGCCCTCCGAGATTCAAATACAGTATTTCGCCGTCGAGCTCGCGCAGGCCGAGCAGGAAGCTCGTGTTGAGCCCCGCCGCATTGCGGTTCAGCGCGCGCCGCGCCCAAAGGTCCCACATCGAAACGATCTGGCGTTTCGGCCTTGCCACACCCACCACGATCTCACCGGGCAGCGGAGAGACAGAGATCAGACGCAGCCCGTGCGTTGTCAGAAGAGCAGACTGCTTTGCCTCAATGTCCTCAACCCGAAGCCGGTCGCTGCCGATGAATCTCACCAAGGCAGCATTGGGCGTCAACCGCACACCGGCAATCTTGGCTTGCAGGTTGTAACCCATCAGCGCGGTCCGCAGCTGACCGGCTGTGGCCTGAAGCCATTGGTCGTCCTCGCTGGCCACCGCTTGAATCTGCCCAGCCCGCCGGGACACTAGTGCAGCAAAGCTCTCTGCGCTGCCCGATGCCGCGATGCTCACAGGCTCATGTCCGGTTTCGTGCGCAGAAGTGGATGAAGCCCCCGAAGGATATTCGACGTCCTCAACAATGGCATCGCCGACAGCGGCAGGGGCAGCATCGCCGCCCTTCGGCCGAGTCGGAGATGGCGAGGACAGAGCAGGCCGAGGGCTTGGATTGGAAGGGCTGTCGCCCGGTGCTGGGCCAGATCCTTTTGCCGCATTGTCCTTCGAGGTCCACCGCACGCGCGGTGCGGGCGCGCGGAATTCGGATTTCTCCCATGGCAGGCGATCGCCCAGAGAGCTTCTGATCCCGATGAGCGGACCGGATGCCTCATAGGCCTTGATTAGCTGCCGGAGGCCCTCCCGAGTATAGACCTCTTGCACACCCCGGACCTCCGTAACCTCGTCTTGGTCGCCAGGAGAGCCTCCTGCCTCGGCCGGGCCGGAGACGAAGACGTGGGAGTAGCCCTTGAGGTCAATTTCGACCGTGCCGTTTCGGATGCCGTTCCTCACGTCCTCCAAAGAAAAGCCCGAGCCCAACGCCGACGGCTCATCGAGCAGGATATCTGCGAGACGAGAAAGCCAGAGGTCACGATCAAGCCGTCCAGGATCGCCAAATAATGCGTCCTCCATCCTCCGCATGGTTTGGCGCAGCTGTTGGCTCGAATGGCGTTTCGCTTCGGCCAGGCCGTTCGCTTCCACATACTTTGCTTCTGTCACGACTGCCCGGAGTCTTGGCCTGCCGTCGAGGCCGGGATCCACGCTGAGGGCAAGAATGTCGGCGATTCCCTCTTCTCGCTGACCCAGCCACTGCGCATAGTCGTCGAGGAGGAACCAGGACGCCGGGCGCTTGGGAAGTTCTTCAGCGACGAGAGCACGGCTGAGAACGAGACCAATCAGCTCGCCCGCCGACACCCCACGCTTGGCAGCGCGCAAGATTATGTCCCCGGAAATCGCCGACGCGTCAGCGATCATGCGATCCGCAAGCGCCGCGACGCGATCGTCGGGAAGTCCAAGGCTGAGCTGATCCAGGCGACGACGAACAAGCACCGGCAGAACGCGCAGGTCGGCCGTCGAGGACACCACCATGTTGCGTCCGTGCGTCCGTTCGCGGCGGTATCGGATCACCTTGATCCCTTGAGCCGCGAGCTGCCGCTTGTCGAGAAGGTCGTCATAGGTCGCGACCCACTCGGCCAACCCGTGAACGTCTTTGAACATCGCTTCGAGGCCATGGTCCTGCAGCGAGATTTGCCGGGCAGGCAGATAGTGCTCATTGTCGCGATGGGACTGCTTGCGGATCACCCCCGCCAATGCATCGAGATAAGACCAACCAACACGAGGCTGGCGCGGCGACACCAGATAGCTGGTTGCAGTGAGCTGCTCCTCGCCCACGACCCTGCGATACGACCAGCGTGGCGGGACGTGATCGAGAATCGAGGGGTCGGTGTCGTCATGCCGCGGCATGGAGAACCACGACTCCCGGGCCTGCCTCGACACGACATCATGGAGGAACGCCACATCGACGCTGCGTTCATCGGGCGCACGCCTTCCGGTGCTGCCTTCGAGCATGACACCAATCCTGAGCTTGGACATGAAGTTCAGCGATGTCTCACTCACCACGATCGCGTCGGGGTCGCTGCCCGATTGATCCAGCAGATCGGTATAGACTCGGTTGAGCTTCGAGCGGTCTCGATGGCGGACCAGGACGTTGCAATGAACTTCCTCCTCGTGCACTGACCCCAATGCGTTGACGGTGGCCAAGGGCAGACCGGCAGTATCGCAGTTGTAGAGCATGATGCTGAGATTAGCGCGTTCGTGCGGCTGCAGATCGAGATAGCGGCCGATAAGTCCACGGATCTCTCGTGCGGCCTCCGCCGGATCGACATCTGTCGATGCTTCCGAGGGATCCCGAACTGGCCGTTCCATCAGGCTGTAGTCGTTATGCGTGCTCGTCTCCGTGAGCAGGACAGCTTCCCCTCCGGTAAAGCCGGGTACCGCCTCGGGGTAATAGGGGTGGGCAAGCTCGGAACGCAGATCGGCAAAGAACAGCCGCTGGTCTCCAAAGTTGATCTCCTCGGCTTTCAGGAGGTGATCAACCAATCCGCAGACGGCGCGCATCTTGACCGCTGTCGCGGCCATGCGCATCGGATGCCAAGGGGCCACGATCGCCGCTGGTGCCGCGCCGGCAATTTGTACGGCGCCGATCTTGAGGACCGGCTCCCACAGGTCTCGACGGTTCAGGTCGCCTGGGGCTGAGCCTCGGAGTTGCTCGAGAAGAGCGCCATAAAGATCGGCTTGGTCAAGTTGCGGCGCCCCGCCCATACCGTTGGACCGCCAGTCCTCAATAGCTGCCGTATAGCCGGAGGCGAAAGCGGTCCACGATTCTCCAAGATCCGCTCCGGCGGGGGGCGATAGTCGCCCGGCCGACACTGCGGCCTTGATGGCCCTGGGAAACGCCTTGCCCAAGTCCTCGACATTGGTCGAACGTGGAACGAGGGACCCCGCATCCTGACGGAAGGAGGGCTGTAGCGTGCCGACGTCGCTGAGCGACACCGACTGCATAGCGCCCTTCTTGCTAACCAGCATGCGCGACACTTCGGCTATGCCGAACGGGTTCTTCTCGAGTCGCCCCAGATCGTCCGGCAGGGCCAGCCCGATGGCATTGGGCTCGCCGCGCCAGATCAACTGCACGACGTTCTTCTCGGCGGTCGGGCCGTTCCCCACCGTGAGGGTCAGGTCAAACTTGACCTGGATATTCGCGCGCGATGTCGAGACGTTTTCACGAAACTTCCGGCTCTTGCTCGCCGCTTCGAGCAAGGCCTCGAACTCGAAAATATGCGGTGTGTCCCAGCTCACCGCGTCGGGGAGCAGGTTTTTCAGAGCCTTATATTTGAGACTGAAGGCGCGCGCGACGTCGACATTCATGTCGAGCCACTGCGTCTTTGTCCGGCGTGAGGATCGGACATCGATCCGGCGGGGTACCTTGAAGTTGCCGAGTTGCGCGAACAGGCGCTCGATGCTGCGGACCAACCCATCCAGGAAGTCTGTGCATTCGATTGGACGCCCGTAGACGAATTTCTCCCATTTGGCCCGGAGCTGGCGATTGGCCGCCAAGTCTTCCCGATGCGCTTCGAAAAACTCGCGGTCGTCCTCTCTAGCCTCCTTGAGGGACCTGCCCTTGAGATCGTTGAGATACGCTTTGTCGGCATCGCTCAGCCGATCGGGACGCTCGTAGTCGAAAAACTGAACGGTCTCCTCGGGGAGCTTCAGCTTCTTCAGCCTGAGGCCCGAAAACACGAGGAGGACGTTGTCCTGCTCCCATTCGAGTTCGGCGAGCCTTTCGGTTTCCTCGCGCCAGCCGGCCGGTGATGCGATGAACGCCTCGATGGTTGGATGCAGCTCCGCCGCGATCTCGTCGCGGACCGTCTCGAACTGGTCGCGTAGCTCCTCGGCTTCGATCAGCTGGCGATTAGGCCGCTGTTTGGAGAGCAACGGTCTGCGGTCGGCAATAAGCTTGTCGTAGAGCCGCCGCCAACGGCTTTGCAACTGAAGGTCCTTGGGCCGTTGCGAACGAAAGTATCCGGTGTCCCTTGGCAGCTGCAGCGCCGGCAGCGCCCAGCCGAGTGCATCTGCCACCGGCAGGGACATGGCCTCGATGGCATCGCGCGTCATGGAGACGTAGTTGCTGAGCTGCGCAAGCGGCCACTCATCGACGCTCGATAGCGCCTTGAGGGCCACCTGCCATGCATCGACATGCTCTGGCGGTAGTCCAAGACCATCGGCGGCCGGCAGCACCCAGAACGCCGCACCGTCCTTGAGCTCCTTGGCGCCGATCAGCGTCACGTCGTGAAGGGAGGCGCCCTGATCGTCGTCGGTGTTCGCGATGAGCAGCGCCGGTCGGTCGCACTCGGCATGCCGCCACGCGACAGTCCGCTCATCGGTGATTACGGTTTCGGGGAGCCCCTGACCGTCCACCAAAGCGCGGGGAACGGCGATCTTGACGCGCGATTGGATCGAGGGGTCCGAGACCAGTTGCCTGACGATTGCGGCGACCTGCGGTCCGGTGAGGCGATCCAGCATGAAACGGGCGGTGCCGCTGTCGGGCCCCAGGCCCTGCAGCCGCTCCTCGAGCGCCGCTGCGCCGGCGGTTCCGATGAGATCGAGCGCGTTCATACCCTCACCTCCCGGCGGAACGGGTTCTCGACATAAGCTGCTGAGTCCGAAAGGCGGTTGAGCAGGCCGAGGCTGATCAGCCGCTCCTCCAATCGGCGAGCGTTGTCGGAAAAATCTTCTTGGTCAGCTTTGCCGGCACCAATGATACTCGACGCTTGCTGGTCCCCGATAACGAAGCCATAGCGGGTGAAGAGTTCAGCCAGAAAGTCTTTGAACTCCATCCGTTCCTTGACGCAGCACACCACCAATGTCTTTAGCAGTCGATCCGTAGGTGCGTAACGCACACGTCGGCTGGAACGGCGAGAACTCAGCCCGATTTGCCGCGCCCAAGTGGCGTGGACCTTGCCAACGTGCTGGCTGTGTCGCCCTTTCGCCCGGCTGACGAGCTCGTCGATCAGGTCCTGGGGATTGCTCATCCCGGTCGGAAGTTCGTCCGGGTCCGGCCAGTCGTACTGGCGAGCCAAAACCTCCGCTGCACTAAGGACGGCATCGTCGGACGCCACGGCCACCTGCCAATCGTGGGAGGTTTCGGCGTCGCGGACATACTTTTCTATGGCAAGACCTGGCAGCGCGTTATTCGCCTGAAAGGAGTCCGCCGCCAGGTCGCGAACAACCGTCTTTCGTGGAGAGACAATCTCGCAGACCATTGTGATGGGTACAGAGTCGAGGAGTTCACGCGCGCGGTCGAGCTGGTATCGAACGAGGTTGAGGCCCGTGATGGTGACGATATGGGGCAGGGCATCGAAGACCGATATCGGGCTGTCCAGAATGGCAATCCAGTCGTCCGCGAGTTGATCGAAGATGGGGTGAGTGGAGCAGGGGAGGTAGGAGCCGGGCCGCTCGTTTTCAGCGAGCTGCGGATCTCCCTGCAGCGCCGCAACCAATCGGTCGTAGACGGTGGGCTGATCAAACAGTTTTCCAACCAGCCGTTCCTTGAGGTCAGCGGCTCGCTTTGACCGGCAGAGCATCAGATAGAGAATTTCGCCTGTACGGGCGAAAAAGCGTCGGTCGGTCGACACGCCGGACGCCGTCACGGCCGCGTCCTCGTACAGCGCGCTCGGCCCGAAGGGGAAAACGAACTTCGAGCTCCAGCGCTTATTGCTGGCCCCTTCTATGGCGGAGGACTGCAAGAACCCAACCACGGATGCAAAATCGTCGAAGGAATCGAAGCGGGCGCGCAGATAGCTGAAATCGCGGCTCTCAAGACCCCCCGTGTTCTGTTCCATCAGTTCCAGCCATTTAGACCAGGCTGCCTCGTCGGAAAGACGCTCCGCGCCGATGGTCAAGAGGTAGGGGTTGTTGAAGATGAGATTGCGCAAACGAAGTTGGGTCTGTGGCCGGTAGGTGAGAGTGTTGAACTCATCTTCGGCCAATGCACGGCCGGCGAGCTCCTCCGATCTCAGCACCCCTAGAAATTCGAGAAGGATCAGCCAGGGCGTCTGCTCGTCATGCAGGCGATGTCCCCAGATCGCTTCGTCGATCCAGAACGCGGGTCCAGTGCGATCCTCACGAGAGATCGGTCGCTTCAGAATTTCCATCGCTAGAGCCTCACCGTAACGCTACGCGACGACGCTCTACCGTCGGGATTGAGGTCGATGAACTTGAGGACGATGCCATCGCTTCGATCGTCACCATCGAGCAAGCGCCGCCTCTCGAGGGCGCTCAGGAGCCTTGCCTTGAAGGCGAGGAGGTCCTCATGGCATTCGAGCGAAAAGCTCGTCGGAAGCGCGCCCTCGGCCACGCGTCCCAAGAACTCAAATCGAGTGGTGGAAAGTTGGAGCGTGACCGCCGGCGGGTCGTCGCGCGCGAGTCTGACTACCAGGGTCATGCCCCCCGCATTGTCGCTAAGGAGCGCGACTTCCTCGCCACCCCGGCGGGCCACGGAGACGAATTCCTCCAGCAGAGGACTTGTTCTCGATTGCGACTGGCTTCCCGAACTCGCCAGAACTAGTTCGTCCTGGTTCTGGATGAGCATGCCGGTAAACACGCGATTGAGTCCGCGCATAAGCATTGGCATTACCTGCCGAGGCAGCGGCCGTTTCTCGGCCAAGGCGCGCGCGGTCTCTAGATAGAGGCCCGCATAGCGAAAGACGGTCAGGTCCCACAGATCGAGAGTTTCCGATAGCTCATCGGAAATGGTGAAGAAGAGTCGTTGACGTTGGCCGCGGAGCAGGCCGAGAAAGCGCGCAACTGCGCTTGGATCGTCACCCTCCAAATAGGACTGCTGTGCCCGCTTATAGGCCGACGTCTCGCCATAGACCCGGTCGGACTGCACTAGGGCGCGATAAGTCTCGACCAGTGTCGGATCATCGGCCCCATACACCAGCATGTTATCGACCTTGTTGCTGGTCTCCGCGCCGATCCCGAACAGATTGAGTTTGCGAAATGGCTCGGTTCTTTCCGCCCGGCTCGGCCTGAGGTTGCCGCCGAACACGTTGCGATAGGGACTGGCCCGTTCTGCGGTTCCCGCAGCCGCCGGTTCCGCGACATCGGTGCACGACATCAACCCGTCCCTCGCGTCGGGATGGCCCAGAATGATGTTCGTGACGAGCGAGAGAACCTGCCGGATAGTGAAGTGCCCGCCGTTCTGTTCACTCGCCTCGACAAGATTGCCGAGCCGTCGCCGGAAAAGGCCCTTATCATTGGTCCCCATCAAGCGTTCGCGGTTCTCACGGATGGGGCAGGTTCCTTCGCCCAAGGCGGGACAGTCCGCGCAGCCGTCCCATCCAGGATGCTGCGTGACCGCGTCGATGACCTGATCGATCATCACCGCCGCAGCTGACCGGCTGAGATCTCTCAGATCGAGCTTGATGGCCGCGTTCCCGCTGCGCCCAGCGACCAGCAGGTTCTCCACCACCTCGACAAGTGCCGTTGTGGTCTTGTCGCTACCGGCCGTCTTCATCTTCTCAAGCAGCTGTCCATGATTAGCCGCCATCAGATAGACCCGTGGTGAATTCGGGTCTGCGACGTCCCATGCCATCTGCTCGATGAGTGGCTTGCTCTCATCGGATCGAAGTTCGCTCAGATCCTTGACCACGATGAGTTGCCGAGATCCGAGGCTGAGCCGCTGGATCTTCTCCCCGCCGTTCCATGCTTCGACCGTGCCACCAAGCTCAAGCCATACGCGCCGACAGTGATACGTCTTTCCATCGCCGGCCGTGCCCGTCAGGATGATCGAATGGGGATCCCCCGAGTTGAAGTTTTCAATCAACCATTCCAGGTACTGAGCGGGCAGCTCGATAGGCTGCATTTTCGAGCGGACCAGCGCCCGTTGAATGGTCTCGTCGTACATATTGTCATTGGTGGGGATGGGGCCGTAGTTCCGGAGGAACCGGATCCAAAGGTTAGTCGGCATGCACGTATCCCCCCCACGACTGTCGCCTAGCGCTGACGACCGTCCTGGAATTCCAGCGCAGCCCCATGAAAATCAGTCGGTTGCAGACTACCGTAGAACTTGTGAAACGCAATAATACAACGGGAGCCTCGGTTGTGCGCCGTTGCGCATAGACCAGACTCTTCGCAGAGGAGTTTCGCCGGGCACGCTTTCGCGAGCGCCGACGATCCACCAAGTCATTTGGCTTTAGCCTTAAGGTTCAGATTGATCGACGCGCACTGGCAACGGAACGCCTCGGGGGTTCCGCCACGAGGCGTCACATACAGCCAGGACCCGCAACCCGGGCAGCGCAGTTTATCGAGCAGGTCCTTGAAGGCGGCGACAACCGGCTCGAAATCCTTTTTCCCGAAATTCGCCCACTCGTTGTAGTGCACGGCCTTGTTGACCGCCCACTGCTCGACGTTGCTGGCACCGCTAGACTCGCTCAGGCTGGTCTTGCGCGCGGATACAATCTGCTTGGTCGTGTCATTGCCCCATGACTGCGCGGCTTCCGATGCCTTACCATAGAGATCTCTCGTGCGGCTGAGCACGCTCGGCAAGAGGTCGCCGAGCTCATAGTTGCCGTCGGCGCGGAACACCGGGCGAGCTCCAACCTGGTCAGCAAGATGGCGTGAGACATATTCGAGGTGATGGCGCAGACCATGGGCGGCAGTTTCCACCTTGCCTTTAGCAAGTGCGGCCTGGATTTCGGTCCAAATGTCGGTGTTGGATTCAACCAAGGGCCCGGTGTCTACGCTCCAGCTGTGAAAAGCTAGCGATGTCTTGGCCGTCACAAGCCCAGCCGACCGCATCTGCTCGGCCCACAGGCGGTCATGCGTAGTGATGATGAACTGCGTGTTGGGGAAGTGGACCTTGAGCAGTCGGCAAAATTGGTAGCGATGGCCAGAGTCCACGGACATCACCACATCATCGAGTAGGGCGATAGTGAAGTCCTTGCCGAACAGTCGCTTCATCAGCGCGAGGTAAAGGCAGACGCCCATACCGTCCTGGTGTCCCTCGCTGTGGTAGGCGCCCGGCGGATAAAGCCCGCGCTCATAGAAGTTGACCTTAAGATCGACGCGGCCTTCGCTCGGCTTTAGCTCAGCCGTGAAGGTCGCCTCATCATCCTCGTTGATCATGCGGTAGAAGCCGCTGAAATCGGTCTGGATATCCGCGTAAAGCGCGTTGAGCTCTTCCTCCATCGCGCGGCAGTACTCGTCATAAGCCAGCTTAGCTGCGGCACTCGCTCTTTTTGCGGCCGCTTCCCCGCGCCCGGCCGCCCGGTAATCTTCGAGCCGCAGCTGCGCCGTGATCAGAAAGGTCTGGGCCTCCACGGCCGCGCTTTGATCGGGCTTTGCCTCGACGGTCCGGCACAATGCCGCGAGGTTGTCAGCCACGCCCGACGGCGCGGCGTGCCAATCCTCCGCAAGCCGAACTTTGAGACCGATCAGACCATCGAAATTGCCCAGCTGCGCTTTGAAAGCACCGAGTTCCTTGCCCCAGCCGTTGATGGCTTCCAGGCACCCCTTGTCATCTTCGCCTTTCGCAATGCGGTGCGCTTGGCGAAGCAGGGCAAGCAGTGCGTCTACTTGGCTTGCGATCGCCGCGCCATGTCGGAGAAGTGTCTGCTGTAGCGCGCCCGCGCTCTCGGACTTCGTCAGTTTTGCGCGAAGGTGACTAAGTAGATGTTCCTCGTCCGGCCACGGATGATCACACAGGGGGCACTCTGGACCATCGACTAGCGCCACGCCCTTCTCGAGGAGCACGCGTCGCTGCAGCGACTCGAGCAAGGCGGGGTCGCGCTCGAGCCGTTCGATGCCGGCAATAATGGCCACGCTATCACCAGCGACCAGCGGGGCGATTGCGACGCTGGCCTCATCAAGCGCTGCGAGATCGCGTAGTGCCGACGGCTTGTTGAACTGCGAGGCCTTGTCCGTGTCGGCGATCCCCGCATCCAACAGCGTTTCTGCGGTGAGCTCTGCAATGGTGGGTAGCCCCAACACCACGCGCCGCTTGTTTACCGCTTCAAGCAGATCTGGCACGGCGTTGGTCGCAATGCCCAGATGCCGCTGCAAGGTCGAGCGGCTGTTGGAGACCTGAGAATTGGCGACCTTGAGAGAACTCGCCAGCTTATTCTGTGCCGTGTTGAGAGCACCGCGGGTCTGACCGATTTCCGCGAGCTTGAGGATGGTTTGGATCTCTTCAGACCGTTTGGTCGGCTCCACCAGGATAAAGCGCAGAATATCGCGTCGCGCCAGGGTGATCTCCGGATGCTCAGCGACCTCGGCCAGGACTGCCTTCACATCCTGATCGGCTGGTACGATGATCGGCTTGCCAGGCGCCGAGAGCTTGCGGGTGATCGTCGCCTGCTTCCCCAATGACGGGATGAACACCCGCAACTCGACATACGCCGCGTCGGGGAAGTCGACTTTGTCGATATGCGGCCCGTGTTCTGAGACGCTAAGTCCTTTGGTACCGCGGCCGGCCAGTCGGCCGATGTCGCCTGTCAGACCGAACTCGATCGCATCAATGACGCCGCTTTTGCCTGAGCCATTCGGGCCAGAAATCGCGAACGTCGCCTGGTCGAAATCGATATCGAGCTTACGTATGCCGCGCACTTCTTCGATATGTGCCGCCTGGAGCTTGATCATTTGACCTCACCGCCGGCCGGCGCGGTGAAGACGCGGATAAACTCGTCGGCTTTTGGCTTCTTGCCGCGCGTCAATAACTGACGCAGCTGGGCAATCTCCTCGGCACCGACGTCCTTGTTCTCCGCTAACGCGGCGAGAAACTTCTCGGCGATCTGTTGTTGTAGATTTGCCATTCGGACTCAGCTTACATTTTCGGCGACCCGTAGCAATTCCTGCGCGGCAGATGATCGAAAGCGTTGTAGAATTAAAGTTGCATCCCGGTCCCTCTCGAGCCGTTCTTTAGCAGAGAGGCGGTGAATGCAGCGATGACTTCGAAGAGCAATGCGACCGGGAATTCAGGAGGTGACGCACCGATCGGCGCCAGTGCCTCATTTCCCTATGATCGGATGACCGTCGAACGCTTCCGAAAGAGCTTTCCGCGCGCTCGATGGAGCGATGAACTGAAGGCCTGGTTCGTTCCTGGAAAAACCGCTGCTCTGCGCTTCAATCGCTGGCTGGACCAAGAACTTGCCGGTTCGAGCGCACATGCTGATTCCAAGGGACGCGACGCCTATGCCTTCGATCCCATCGTTTCAAAGTACCTGATTGTGTACGACGATCGGCTGGAAGTCCGGACTCCTTATTCTCGTACGGTAGTCAACAAAATGGGCGAGGTGCCTTATGCGTCGTGGGACCCGGACATGCGCGTTTGGACAGTTCCCTATCGCTCCTACGAGCAACTTCATCGACTCTGGGCCGAGATCGAGGCGGCGGCCACTCGCAATGAGCCCGAAGCACGCAGGCATCGCGCGGTGCAAAGACGTGGATCCGTCCAAGAACTAGCTTCTCGCGCCCGTGCCACGGAACGCCGACGGCGGCGCTATCCTCTGGACCCCGACGATCTGCCAGCGTTCGGCCGGCCCGTGATGACCCGAGGCTACGGCATTGTCGTCTTTATCGAATGCGACGGCGAACATGTCGATCAAGAGATCCTTCGTTCCCGCTATTCCGACGTTCCAAGCAACGTGGACTATGTCTGGGGGCGATGGCGCCCCGCCGACCTCGACGAACTCATAAAGACCTGGCCAGCGCGTTCGGAAGCCAAGCCGAAGAGTGATGGCGCAGTCTGGCGGCAGCCGAGTCTCGACGAACTCAGGGTTGCGCGAAAGTCGGCTCGGGGACTGGAGGGACGGCGCAGCCGGCTGTGAAGCCTATTTGCCACCGTTGAGGCTCTTCTCGATCTGCCCGGCCGAGGCCAGGATGTCGTCAAAGCTGGGCGCTGCGCCGAAAATCATCGCGGTCGTGTTGTCGTAGTCGCGCGCAAGTGCATCGACCATCTTGGGCGTCGGGTCGATCGCGAAGCTCCCTGGTACGGCAGAAGCGAGGTCATAATCGGGCCGATCAAAAAACATGCGTGCATGACGCACGCAGTCGGCGCCGAGATCGCGGTCGGCGACCGCAGCCTTGCCGATTTCCGACTGCATGAGACAGTGCAGGTCGTAGTAGTGCCGTGAAACCCGCTGCCCTGCCTGTCGCAGTTCGCCGCGCCGCTCGTACCAGCGGCGCAGTCCATGAGCGATCACCACCTTGTCCCAGAAGGTCCGCGTCGCCTCTATCGTAGTGACGTCCGGCACGGCGAGATCAACGCCTGCTGCGTCCCCGGCGACATAGGGCGTGATCGTGAGTAGCCGGTGGGGATCGAGCGCCGATTTTGCGCCGGATTCGAGACGGATCGCCGGTCGAACATAGGCGCCATCGCGCGGTTCCACTTCGGGATACCAAAGCAGCAGGGTCTGCCTATCGGGATCGGCTTCATCGATCTCTACGCGCCCCGCCCCCGCGGTGACGTCTGCCAACTGGGCGGCGAGAAATTCATTGAGCGGGCCGGTGATATAGGTGTGGCATGCGTCGCGAATGGCGTCGAGCTTCGCGCGGCGCTTCTTGTTCGAGAGCACCTCGAGTTCTTCAACCGAGGCTGGCTCCTCGAGGTCGTCGCGGAATACGGTGACGTCGATGTCCTCGGAAAAGCGTTTGATGAGGTCATAGCTTTTCGACAGCGATGTGCCGCCCTTGAACAGCAGCCGCGGCTCGCCTGCGGGCCGTTCGTGATAGAGCGCTTTGAGCGTCCAGCAGACCCAAAAATCCTTTTCCACATTGCCGACAGGGGCGCCAATGCGGTTGGCCGTGGCGAGGAACAGATCAAGGCGGTCTCGTGGCGACGCGGCAATAATCTGACGGTAGGCGTCGGTACTCATGGCTTGCCCTCTAGCCCGGCGCCCGGGCTGAGGAGTTGGCGGAGGAACTCCTGCATCCAGATCGGGACTGCGGAGAGACCGGCGCGCAGATCCTCGCGGATCGCCTCGCCATGCTTGGGGTCAGAAAGCAGGCGGCGCAACGTCGTCTCGATCCGCCTGCGCTCGCTGTCCTTGGTCAGCATATCCTGCAGCCAATGCAGGGCCTGGACGACCCGCATACCCGGCCGATCCGCCCAATAAAGGCGGCTCGGGGCAGCGTATTTGAAATGGATTTCCTGGCTGCCGAGCTTGATCGGCTTCAATCTCGCATCGACCAGTACCTCGATCCGCGCAGGCACCGCCGTCGTGAGCCCAAGATCGTTGGCTGCCGTCATGCCGTCGATGACGACGCGCGCGTTGTCGCGGCGCGTCACGGCCCGGATCACGGCGCGATAGTCCGGCACGGTGGCGCGGCCGGTCAGAGTATTCGTACGCGGTCGGTCATAGAGACCCCGGTCGATCCGGCGAAGCTCTTGAGCGGCAACCAGGCGCTGCAGCGTCTTGTCCACCGCCGCACGCCCACCGAGATCGGCAAAGTCGCCTGGGGTCCAAACCTCGTCGGGTTTGGCCTCAATCCGTGCAAGTACGCGCGATCGGAGATCACTGTCATGTTCAACCAAGGTCATGTCCGAAATATGCAACAAGTTTCGGACAGAAGCAAGAGGCCGTCCGAAGATTGCTACAAACTTCGGACAAGTTACGCGTCTGAAGCCTGCTGCAAAAACGCCAGTTGATGTATTGGACCCCTCAAAAATAGGCCTACCCGAACTCTGCCCACGCCGGTGCATGATCGCTCGGCTTCTCCCACCCTCGGGTCTCAACATCCACCCCGGCATCGCGAAGACGGGGCGACAACGAGGGACTGACCAGCAGATGGTCCATTCGCAGACCAGAACTCCTGTCGTAGCCGCCCCCAAAGGAGTGATTCCAATAAGTATAGACCCCCTTTTCCGGATGGATGCGCCGGACCGCATCGATCCAGCCATCCTCAAGCATCCCGGCATAGGCTTGCCGACTCTCGGGAAAGTACACTGCATCCCCAAGCCATCGTCGCGGCGCTACAGCATCAATGGGGGTTGGAACAACATTATAGTCTCCGCACAACACGGTCGGCGCGCCCTCTTTGAGGAGGCCCCGGCCGTAGCTGATCAGGCGGTCGAACCAACGCAGCTTGTAGTCGAACTTGGGCCCAGGGGCGGGATTTCCGTTTGGCAGGTAGAGACAGCCGACTAGGAGCCCGCTCACCTCAGCCTCGATATAGCGGCTATGGCTGTCGTCGGGGTCGCCGGGAAGCCCGCGTCGACGCTCGATGGGCTCGGCTCCGCGAGCCAGAATTGCGACGCCGTTGTAGGATTTCTGGCCGTGCCAGATTGCACCATATCCAGCGTCGCCGATCGCCTCGGCCGGAAACTTCTCGTCCGAGGTCTTGAGTTCTTGAAGACAGACGACGTCATAGTGCGTGGCCTTGAGCCACGCGAGCAGGACCGGCAGGCGACCATTAACACCGTTCACATTGAAGGTGGCGACGCGGACCATCGCTTGGGTGGCCAGCTATTTCTTGAGCTTGTCCTCGACCTTCTTGCGGCTGTTGCCAACCGATTTCACGGCCGACCTAACCTCGGCCTTGCTGGCTCCAGTCTTGCCCGCCTCATATTTCACCTCGTGATCCTGCCCACCGGCGACCTTTGCCCGGTCCTGACTGCGTCCACGGGTTGTTTGAGCAGTGGCCATTTCTTCCTCCAAGGATTGCGTTCTAGTTCCCAACAACGCGGCCGGACTCTTCCGGTTCAATTCATCGACGCGCGTGTGGAACAAAATCCCCGGGAAGAGTATTGAATCGCACCATGTATTCGAGTTCGGTATGTCGGCCGTAGAGGCCGCCCTCAGCAAAAAGCGCGCACCGCGCCGGGACTCAGAATCTACCTCCAAATACCCGCTTCCAAGGTTTCGCCCCTTCCAGCTCTGCACCCTGACTGACGACATTCCGGTGGGAACGAACTGGCTCTTCGAGATGAAGTTCGACGGCTATCGGGCGCAGGTCGCCATCTCCGGATCGGAAGTCGTCGTCTACACCCGCAACGGGCACGACTGGACCCGCCAGTTCAAGGTGGTCCTGCCGCCGCTGCGGAAGCTCACCAAAGGCTCGGCTCTGATCGACGGTGAAATCGTCGCAATCGATAGCCAGGGCCGCACGAATTTCTCCATGCTCAAGACTGGCATCGCTGCCGGCATGCCGCTCAAGTTCTACGCCTTCGACCTGCTGGAACTGAACGGCGGCGATCTCTCGGGCCAACCGCTCCTCGAGCGCAAGGAACGGCTTGCGGCGCTTTTAGGTGAACGCGACCCGGATGACGCTCTGCAGTTTTCCAGCCATATCGCCGATCATGGGGAGAGAATCTTCGAGACCATGTGCGCCGGGGGCCACGAGGGCATCATCGCCAAGCGCGCGGACAGCCGCTATGTCGGCGATCGGACTGCCGCCTGGCTGAAGATCAAGTGCACGAAACGACAGGAATTTGTTGTCGGCGGCTACCGCCCAAGCGACACCGGCCGCGGTATGGCGTCGCTGATCCTTGGTACCTATGAGGACGGAAAGCTGATCTACCGCGGCCGCGTCGGCACCGGGTTCACCGAGGCGATGCGCAAATCCATTCTCGCGCAGTTGGAGAAGCGGCGTCTGGACAAGCCCGCCTTCGTCTCCGTGCCCCGCGACATTGCGCGACGCGCCCGATGGGTAAAGCCCGAACTCGTTGCCGAGGTTACCTATGCCGAAGTGACACCGGACGGCAGCCTGCGGCATCCAAGTTTTCAGGGCATACGCGAAGACAAGCGCGCCGACCAGGTGGTAATGGAGATACCGAAGACCCCCGCGACGCCTGGCTCCGCCGATCTCGATCCGGCGATCGGCACGGAGATCGCCGGGGCGGTCGGCGTCAAGCTCACGCATCCGGACAAGGTCATGTATTCCGGAACCAAGGTGACAAAGGCGACGCTCGCTGCCTACTACGCCGCGGTTGCCGAGAAGATGCTGCCGCACATTCAGGACCGGCCCCTGTCGCTGGTGCGCGACACCGATGGCGACCTGCAGCAGACCTTCTTTCAGAAACACAAGCTGCCTGGCATGCCGAAGGCCATCCATGACGGGCAGCTGGAGAAGATGTCCGGCAAGGAAAGCCGCATCCTCTGGGTCGACGACCTGGCGGGGCTGGTCGCCGGCGTCCAAATGAACGTGCTCGAATTCCACGTATGGGGGAGCCTGCGCCAGCAGCCGAACCTGCCACATCGCATGATCTTCGACATTGATCCCGACGAGGGCCTGGGCTTCAGTGATGTCCAGCAGGCAGCCCTCGACATCCGGGGCATTCTGGAAGCGCTCGGACTGCAGTCGTGGCCGTTGCTATCCGGCGGCAAGGGCGTTCACGTCGTCGTTCCGCTTGTCCCCGAAGCAGACTGGGAAGGGGTCAAGGGCTTCTGCCGGGACCTCGCGGAGTTGCTCGCACGGACTGATCCGTCCCGCTTCGTCGCCAATATGAGCAAGGCAAGGCGCAAGGGTCGCATGTTTCTCGACTATCTCCGCAACGGCCAAGGCGCCACGGCTATCTGTCCCTGGTCGACCCGAGCACGTGGGGGTGCCTCCTGCGCCGTGCCGGTCACCTGGGACGAGTTGCCGACATTCAAAAGCGCCAACACGTTCGACGTTTTTGCCGCTGCTGCGCGGGCTCAACAGCCCGACGCCTGGGAGGGCTATTTCGATATTGAGCAAACGCTGACTGAGCGCATCCGCAAAGCAGTTCAATAGAGACGCTGCCGTCCTAGATAGTCATCGACAGCTGCCGATCGGGCTCGAATCGCGTTTCACCCAAATTCGAGAGCGTCAGTCCGAGCAAGCGAATTCCCTTTGTAGCAGGGAACACCTGATCGAGGAGCGCGCCGCTGACGGTCGCGAGTTCGTCCTCGGTCCTGATAACGCCGGCGATCGTGCGGCTGCGCGTGATCTGCTGGAAATCGGCGAATTTCACCTTGAGCGTCACGGTACGGCCCCGGATCGAGCGTTCTTGGCAATAGCGCCAAACCTTGCCGATCAGTGGCGCCAGTTCCTTGCGAGCAAATTCGAGATCAAACAGGTCGCTCACGAAGGTGTCCTCCGCTCCCACAGACTTGCGCTCGCGATCGGCCCGCACCGGCCGCTCGTCGATGCCGCGCGCGATCCAGTAATAGTAAGGGCCAGCCTTCCCGAACTTCTCCCCCAAGAACGCTAAGCTCTGTGCGTGCAGGTCGGCGCCCGTCTCGATTCCGAGCCGGGTCATTTTGTCGGCTGTCGCGGGACCGACCCCATGAAACTTCCGCACCGGCAAGGCCTCGACAAAGGCCGGCCCCATCTTCGGGGTGATGACGAACTGCCCATCAGGCTTATTCTGGCCGGAAGCGAGCTTGGCGAGAAACTTGTTGTAGCTGATCCCGGCGGAAGCGGTCAGACCGGTTTCAGCCTTGATCTTTGCGCGGATCATCTCGGCGATCGTGGTGGCGATCGGGATGGACTGCAGATTGTCGGTGACGTCGAGATAGGCTTCGTCGAGCGAAAGCGGCTCGATCAGTGGCGTGTGCTCGGCAAAGATCGCGTGGATCTGCTGGGAGACGGCGCGATAGGCGTCAAAGCGCGGCGGTACGAAAATCAGATCGGGACATTTGCGTTTCGCGGTGATCGAGGGCATGGCCGATCGCACCCCGAATTTTCGAGCCTCATAGCTGGCAGCGGCCACCACACCCCGCGCCGCCGAGCCGCCGACTGCCACCGGCTTGCCGCGCAGCTCTGGCTTGTCTCGCTGTTCGACCGAGGCAAAGAAGGCATCCATGTCGACATGGATGATCTTCCGAAGGATGGTCGTGCCTGCCCTCAGCGTATCCGCTTCTAGGCCGTTGTCAACTCGCTCGCCCACTTCATCGTCCCTGCATCACCTGTCGGCATTTCAAGATAAATCGCAACTCGACGGAGTGTAGCCTTTGATCAACTCTCGAAGCGACGCAACGAGTCCGATTGACTCATGGATGCTAAAGAGAACAAATAAGGAACATACCAGCCCCGAAATCCGTTGGGAAGACTGTTTGAGAGTGATTTATCCATGGGTCAGCCCGCCGTCAGCCCCGCTATCGCTGCGCTTCGCGAGCGAATCGCGCGCCTCGAAGGCGGACCGGCGCGCAACCGTGCGACGCTTCCCTTCGGTGTGCCTGCAATTGACAAGGTGCTGCCGGGAGGCGGGCTGGCGCTCGGGGCGCTGCATGAGATTGCGGGTGGCCGGAACGGGGCGATCGATGGGGCCGCGGCGGCGCTGTTTGCCGCCGGCATTGCCGCGCGCGCCAAGGGCAAGGTGCTGTGGTGTGTCACAAGGCAGGATCTCTTTGCTCCTGCCCTTGCCCAGGCTGGGCTGCTACCCGGACGTGTCGTCTATGTCGAAGCCGGCGACGAGGCCGCCGTACTCGCCTGTTTTGAGGAAGGACTTCGTCACGGCGGCCTAGGGGCCGTCGTAGCCGAACTCGCCCGTCTCTCCATGACCGCCTCCCGCCGCCTGCAGCTTGCCGCCGAGACTTCCGGCGCCATCGGCATCGCCATCCGCCGCTGGCGACGGCAAACCGAAGCGACCGATTTTGGACAACCAACCGCCGCGGTCACCCGATGGCGGGTCACCGCGCTTCCCTCCCGCCCCTTGCCGGTTCCCGGCGTCGGCCGTGCTCGCTGGCAGCTTGAGCTGATCCGAGTGCGGGCTGGAGAAAGCGCCGATTTTGAAGTGGAAGCCTGCGATGCCAAGGGTCGTCTCGCTCTTTTTTCCGGCCTGGCCGACCGATCGCCTGCGGCGCGCCATGGGCCAGTCCGCGCCATCAGCTGAAACCCCGGTCGTCATGCTGGGCCGGCAGGGAAACCGGCGGCTCGTGCTGGCCGCCGATGCAGCGGCGCGCGCCGCGGGTCTGCGCGTCGGCATGCCGGCGAGCAAGGCCCAAGTCCTCGTGCCGGGGCTGCAGAGCTTCAATCTTGATCCAGCGGGCGACGCCGAGGCTCTCGATAGAATGGCGCTCTGGTCGCTGCGCTACGCGCCAATCGTCGCCGCCGATCCGCCCGATGGCCTCATCATCGACACCACCGGTGCCGACCATCTGCATGGCGGTGAGGAGACGATGCTCGAGGGCCTGGTATCGCGCATCGGGGTGTCCGGCATCGAGGCACGGGCGGCCGTTGCCGATTCGTGGGGCGCAGCCCATGCCTGCGCGCGATTTCTCGCTCGGTCGACGTTCGTCGCGCCGGCCGGACAAGCCGCCGCGATCGTGCGCGATCTCCCGATCAGCTCTCTGCGTCTTCCGCACGACATTGTCGACGGCCTCCATACGTTGGGTTTCGAACGGGTCGGCGAAGTCGAAGCCGCCCCCCGGGCTTCCCTCACGCTGCGTTTCGGGCCTGAGCTCGGCCGCCGCCTCGACCAGGCCGTGGGCGGGCGCAGCGAACCCTTCGAGCCCATCCGCTCCCCCGAACTGATCGCGGTTCGTCGCGCCTTTGGCGAGCCGATCAGCGCGGCCGAGACGATCGCCCGCTATGCCGGCAAGCTCGTCGTGATGCTCTGCGAAGGACTCGAGACCAAGGGGCTCGGCGCTCGCCGGCTCGACCTGCTGTTCCACCGCGTCGACAACCGCATCGAGGCCATTCGTATCGGCACCGCGGTGCCGGTACGGGACGTCAAACGGTTGACCCGGCTTCTCACCGACCGCATCGAGACCGTCGACCCCGGCTTCGGCATCGAACTGATGACGCTGACCGCAACCCTCGCTGAGCCCTTCGGAGCCAAGCAGATCATCTCTTCGCTGGTCGAGGAGCCGGAGCCGGACATCAGCGATCTCATCGACACGCTCACCAACCGCATCGGCGAGCAACGCCTCTATCGCTTCGCCCCGGTCGAAAGCGACGTTCCCGAACGCTCCATCCGCCGCATCGCCCCGACTGCTCCCGATGATGGGACGAGTTGGCCGGGGGAATGGCCGCGCCCGCCGCGGCTGCTCACCCACCCCGAACCCATCGAAACCATGGCGCTGCTGCCCGACCATCCACCGGTCTGGTTCAGTTGGCGCGGCATCCGTCGCCGCGTCACGCGCGCCGATGGTCCTGAGCGCGTGTTCGGCGAATGGTGGCAGCGCGATGCCGAACTGATCGCCGTGCGCGACTATTTTCAGGTGGAGGACGAGTCCGGAGACCGCTTCTGGATTTACCGCGCCGGCGATGGCGAGGATCCCGAGACCGGCTCGCACAAATGGTTCCTGCATGGGCTCTTCGCATGAGCGGACCGTCCTATGCCGAATTGCAGGTCACCAGCCACTTCTCGTTCCTTCGGGGAGCAAGCTCATGCGACGACCTGTTCGCGCAGGCGGCCGCGCTCGGCATCGAGGCCCTGGCGGTCGTCGACCGCAATTCGCTCGCCGGTATCGTGCGGGCCCATCAGGCTGCCAAGGACACGGGCGTTCGGCTGATCGTCGGCTGCCGCCTCGATCTGGTCGACGGCATGGCGGTGCTGGTCTATCCGACCGACCGGACCGCCTATTCCCGGCTGTGCCGGCTGCTGACACTGGGCAAGAAGCGCGGCGGCAAGGGAAAATGTCACCTGGAATGGAGCGACCTAGCTGCCTATGCCGAGGGTCTGATCGCCACTCTCGTTCCCGACCATGCGGATGACACCTGCGCCCTGCAATTGCGCCGGTTGCGGGAGGCGTTTGGCGATCGGGCCTATTTGGCGCTGACCCTGCGCCGCCGGCCCAATGACCAGGTCCGGCTGCATGAACTCTCCAATCTTGCCACCCAAATGCGGGTGCCGACCGTGGTGACGAACGACGTTCTGTTCCACGAACCCGGCCGGCGCATTTTGCAGGATGTAGTGACGGCCATTCGCCACAACCTGACCATCGACGAGTTGGGGTTCCGGCGCGAGCGCCACGCCGACCGCTATCTCAAGCCCCCAGAGGAGATGGCGCGGCTATTTTTGCGCTACCCGGAAGCCCTCGCGCGCACGCTCGGTATCACACGGCAATGCCGCTTCTCGCTCGACGAACTCGCCTATCAATATCCCGAAGAGAAGATGCTGCCGGTGCTGACGGCGCAGCAGGCGCTCGGACAACTCACCTGGGAAGGTGCGGAGCGGCGCTATCCCGAGGGCGTGCCTGACAAGGTGGTGGCGCTGATCAAACACGAACTGCGCCTGATCGAGGTCCTGCAATACGCTCCATATTTCCTGACCGTGAACGCCATCGTGCAGTTCGCGCGAAGCAAGGATATCCTGTGCCAGGGCAGAGGTTCGGCCGCCAACTCAGCCGTATGCTATGTGCTGGGCATCACCAGCATCGATCCCGAGCGCAACAATCTGCTCTTCGAGCGCTTTGTCTCGCAAGAGCGCAACGAACCCCCGGACATCGATGTCGACTTCGAGCATGAGCGGCGCGAAATCGTCATGCAGTGGGTTTACGAGACCTACGGCCGCGACCACAGCGCGCTGTGCTCAACTGTGGTGCGCTATCATACTAAGGGCGCCGTCCGCGATATCGGCAAGGCCCTCGGCCTGCCCGCGGATGTTACCAAGCTGCTCTCCTCCCAGGTGTGGGGCCACGGCGAGGCCATCGACGAAGCGCGTGCCAAAGAACTCAACTTCAACCTCGCCGATCGCCGGCTGCGGCTGACACTGGAACTTGCCCAGCAGCTCGAAGGAACGCCGCGGCACCTGTCGCAACATCCGGGAGGCTTCGTTCTAACCAATGACCGGCTCGACGATCTGGTGCCGATCGAGCGGGCTCGCATGGTCGACCGACAGGTCATTGAGTGGGACAAGGACGACATCGATATTCTCAAGTTCATGAAGGTCGACGTCCTGGCGCTCGGGATGCTCACCTGCATGAAGCGCAGCTTCGATCTGCTGGCTGAGCACAAGGGCGTGGACCTCGACCTGGCCACCATCCCGGCCGAAGACCCTGCGACTTACGCCATGGTCCGCAAGGCGGATACGATCGGGGTCTTCCAGATCGAGAGCCGCGCCCAGATGTCGATGTTGCCCCGCATCAAGCCGCGCACTTTCTACGATCTGGTCGTCGAGGTCGCCATCGTCCGGCCCGGCCCGATCCAGGGCGACATGGTCCATCCCTATCTTCGCCGCCGGGAAGGCAAGGAACCGGTCGAGTTCCCCACTCCTGAACTCGAGCGCGTGCTCGGCAAGACACTGGGTGTACCGCTGTTCCAGGAACAGGCCATGCAGGTCGCCATGGTCTGCGCCAGCTTCAGCGCCGGCGAGGCAGACCAGTTGCGCCGTGCCATGGCGACCTTCAAGCATACCGGCGGCGTCAGCAAGTTTCGCGACAAGCTGATCGGCGGCATGATCGCGAATGGCTACACGCCGGAATTCGCCGCGACCACCTTCAAGCAGCTTGAAGGCTTCGGCAGCTACGGCTTCCCCGAGAGCCACGCCGCCAGTTTCGCGCTGATCGCCTACGCCTCGAGCTGGATGAAATGCCACCATCCCGATGTCTTCTGCTGCGCCCTGCTCAATTCCCAGCCAATGGGTTTCTACCTTGCCGCCCAGATCGTCCGCGATGCCCACGACCATGGCGTTGAGATCCGACCCGTCTGCACCAATGCCAGCCGCTGGGATTGCACACTAGAACCGATCGGCGGGGACGGACGCTTTGCGGTCCGGCTCGGTCTGCGGATGGTGAAAGGACTGGCGAATGTCCACGGGGCAGCGATTGTCACGGCCCGGACCGACGAACCCTTCGCCTCCATCGATGATCTTTGGCATCGCGCCGGCGTGCCTGCGGCATCGCTCGTCCAACTCGCCGAGGCCGACGCCTTCCGCCCCGGTCTCGGCCTGGCACGCCGCGAGGCGCTATGGGCGCTCAAGGGACTGCGCGACGAGCCCCTGCCGCTCTTTGCCGCCGCCTCGGCGCGTGAACAGCAGACCGTATCCGAAATTCACGAGCATGCCGTAGCGCTGCGGCCGATGACGACCGGAAGGGAAGTTGTCGAGGACTATGGTCATGTTGGCCTCACCCTGCGCAACCATCCGCTCTCGTTCCTGCGGGCCGACCTTGCCCGGCGCCGTATTGTCACCTGCAGCGACGCGATGCAGGCGCGCGACGGCCGCTGGCTGGAGGCGGCAGGCCTGGTCCTCGTTCGCCAACGGCCTGGCTCAGCCAAGGGCGTGATGTTCCTGACCATGGAAGACGAAACCGGCGCCGCCAATGTCGTCGTCTGGGTCAAGGTCTTCGAGAAGTTTCGCCGTGTGCTGCTCTCGTCTTCGATGCTCGCTGTCCGGGGCAAGATTCAGCGTGAAGGCGAAGTGGTTCACCTCGTCGCCCATCAACTCTCCGACCTTTCGGGTGAACTCGCTAGTGTCGGCAACCGCGACACGCCATTTCCACTCCCGCATGGGCGAGGCGACGAAGCCCATCACGGCGGCCCCGGCCTCGATCCCCGCAGCCTACCGAAAGGATTCAGACCGCGCGATATGGTGGATCCCACATTGCAGGTCGATCCGATCAAGGTGAAGACACGGGACTTCAAGTAAACGCTCGCTTGGCGCTTTGGTGGCTCGGTGGGACCGCTTCTTGCCCGTACGGCTTTCGTTCCGAGTCCGCCTCCGACAGCTTCGGCCCCTAGCCGCCACCTAGGATGTTGCGCACTTTCCTTACAAGCCGGCATGCAGCGTATGCTGCTCATAATCATCGCACATGTCCGGAAGATAGCGCGCGGTTCAGGTGTTTCGAGCCAACTTTCTTGGCGGGCGCTGGACGGTGACGACCTCCCTTCCATATTGCGTAGCGATTACGTCAAGGCCGAGATTGTCGCTCATGCAAGGAAAAGCCAGCTGCCAGAGGAGGTGGCATCCGGCTCGAATAGAGATGCGGCGCGGGAGGAGGTGCACCGCATTCAGCGCCGGCATCGCATCTGGGAGGAGTAAATGATGTCATGGCGTGAGTGTGCTCTTTGGCGTCACGAGTCAGTGGCTTGGATGCTCCCGACATCGTTCAATTATCGAGGTGGCATCGGTGGTCAGCGGACTATCGCGTGGCCACGGCCCTGAAGAAGGCCAAAGGCTTGCCATTACCGCCATTTGCTGCATCCTATCTGACGGCAGCGGCCGGTTCGGCCAGCCAAACGGACATGTACCTGCGACAAGGAAACACCTATATGGCGACCGGAACGGTAAAGTGGTTCAACGCGACCAAGGGCTTTGGCTTCATTCAGCCTGACGGTGGTGGGCAGGACGTTTTTGTCCATATTTCTGCTGTGGAGCGCGCTGGCCTGTCGACGCTCGTTGACGGCCAGAAGGTCAACTACGAGATAGAACAGGATCGGCGGACCGGCAAATCGTCGGCCGGCAACCTGAGCAAGGCTGGCTGAACCAGCCATGTGATTTCGGCAAGCGCATCAAGCACGCAAACTACAGTGCACCAAGATGATCAAGCCTGGTGGCCTACCGGCACGTCGTTGAAGTGTCAGCTTGCTGACCTATATGCGCGGTGCGTCGGATGTTTCCTCCCATTCGTCCGGCGCGTTCCCCTCTGGAGGTTTTAACCTTCATACCTGGCCGGACCTTTGGTCCGGCCTTTTTCTTGCGCGCGAGAAATGCTGAGGCCACGACGTCCGGCCGCTGGTTGCGCGATCTGGATGCCCAGAATCGTCCAATATCGCGTTGCCACTTCACCAGGTGAATGAGAACCATAATGAGAGCTGTCAAAGTCGATGGCTTATCTTCGCCAGCCCGACAGGCGGAAGATTGATCCATGGCCGTTTTCTCGGCCTGCCATTCTTGTCGGTCCATTCGAAGGGCAATGGCAATTCGCAGCCTGCTTTTGCAGATATTTTCACAAGAGATGTGGAAGAATTGACTATTCTGCAGCCTTGTTGAAGACCATGGGCAACCCGCGTGTCGATGCCATCTCGACGACCAGTTGTTCGATTGCTTGATCGGAAAGGCGGGTCCGCAGTATCGTGCGAATCCGTTTGACCAGTTCGTGCACCGGCAAAGGCAAGAGATCCTCGGCATCATCGATAAGCCGACTGACTTCGATCACAACGTCAGCATCGATGTCGCTCGGCAAATTTCGCATATGCCATCTCCGATCGAGGTAAATATTGCCGTCTACCTGCCCGTTGTCGAGTCAAGCAGATGAACGTCGGGTTGTTTCCCACGAGGCGCGATGTTCCGCTTCGGCTACACACATCCCGGTCACCGCTGCGACCGGGCGTGAAGCTCACCTTCCCCCAATCACTTTGGAAGCCGCCGAGGCTGCTATCATTTGGACCTCAGTCGCTGCGTAGGATTTTCGCTTCTAACGCCGCTACAACGAAGGCCCGTCTAGCTACCGGCGGCTGAGCTTCACCACGCAGCACCTGAAGACATGCATCCATAGCCAGTTTTCGCTTCTTCGTCTGATGAGGGAAACTCCGCAGCAGGATCGTCGCTGCGTCGTTCACATCGAATATGACGCGCTCACGGTCATGCCGGCCAAATTGCACCACCACGGGCCGGACGAACCTGCTCGACATGCAATTACACTCTCAATTCCGACCATGACACGGTCTTCGCGTATCATGACGTGGGGTCAATTTATACATTTCTGGCTAGGGCCAGAACAGAACTGGCAGTTGCCCAATCTCAAGACAAGTTGCCTGCCCAATTTCAGCGGGCCGCTATCTGAATTCGTATGGGGTTCTGGTCTTGTTGCGCAAGAAAGCACCGCAGAATTCTGTCGCCGGAAGGTGAAGCGGCGCTTGGTCCCAGGCGCGAGCTTTCCTGAAGGCCGAGCCTTCCTTCCTGGGTGCCAGCCTTGAAGCGGCCGCTGCCGCAATGGCGACGCTCATAGTGGCGCGCTGGTGCCGAGAGAGGAAGAGGGCGGGCGGGTTGCGGTGGCGGGTAAAGGTCCGGGAGAGAGTCTCCCGGCGCCCGCCAAGGAGCAACACCCATGACCCAGATGGAAATTCTTGCGCCCAAGCGCAACGAGCGTGCCGGTTACAAGGTCGACCCCAGCCGCGGCCAGCGTATTGGCCGCGTGTCGTCAGAATGGTTCAACCGGCCGGCGGACGAGCGATACCTGTCGCTCAACGACCTTGGAAATGCGGTGAAGAGCCGGTCGGAGCGCAGCAAGACCCGCATCGTCGAAAGTGAGCTGATCCGCGTCGAGGCCAGCCGCGACGATCCGGAGCGCCTAAGGCTAATGCTGCCCGATGCGCCTGCCCCTGTTGCCCCCACGCATTGGAGTTTTGGCCAACTCGCCAGTTTGGTCGGCGCACCGGCCACCTATCTGCGGCAGCTTCCAGCCCCGCTCGCCGCGATCAACCTTCAGCACGGTCTCCTCAACCACCGCGCCTTATCCTGACTCTGTAATCCTGTCTCAGAATCAGGCATTGAGGCGCCCCACCGACTGTTCCGGTGAAGCTCTT
>NZ_JBWKRC010000009.1:0-268142 GCF_059419085.1 Mesorhizobium sp. GW821-FHT07A06 | reverse complement strand
GCGCTGCCGATCCAGATGCTGGCCTATTTCACCGCCGTCTTCATGGGCACCGACGTCGACCAGCCCCGCAACCTGGCAAAATCGGTCACGGTGGAGTGACGAGGATGTCGCGCTTTCCGGGGCAGGCCGCACCATCCGGCAACTGCTGACCGGATCCAGCACGACGCCCTGATTTTCCATCCATGTGGCGGAGGCGGGAGGCCGCTTCGGCGGTGATGGCAATAGTGGGTTTGCTTCCATCGACCATGTGCTGGCGGCGGTTGCAGTTCCCGCTGCTTCCTGCGTGGGCTGACGGTTGTTACTGTTACGTACTCCTTCGATGCAGCCTCAGATGCAAGCTTGGCAGCAACGCCAATCAGATTCGGGGGCTCCAATGACCGTCGCGAAGCAATCGCAGCTCATCTTGGCTCCTGCGATGATTCCGACCGCCAACGTCACCGCGCAGGAGCAGCGGTGGCGCCGCTTCGCGGCAAGCGCTACTTTGTCCGTTGTGGATCCGAACACGCGCAACCTTCGGGCCAGACCAACAATCTGGCTGAGAGGTTGGAGGCACCTTCGGTGGCGATCGACGAACGACACCGGCTGTCGATGGACTGCTCGCTGAGTGATTGGGTGTCTTCGAAGATTCCGACCAAAATGAGCACGTGAAGAGGATCACTTGATGGCCGACCTGGTGAAACTGGCATTGAAAGTGGCGGTTGTTGCCTCGGCGATTGTGTTCGGCGATATTCGCACCCGCGCTGCTGATCTGGTTATTGCAATGCCGAACTGGTCGTCGGGCCAGGCGACGGCCAACATCCTGAAAGTGAGTCTCAAGAAGGAGTTCGGGCTCGATGCGGATGTGGTGGAGATGGGCACCATGATTGCATTCGCCGGTTTGGACTCCGGCCAGGTCGACATCCATCCGGAAGTGTGGCTGCCGAACCTCGACACCTTGGTCAACAAGTATGTCACTCAGGCCGGTACGGTCGCGATCAGCCCGATCGGGGTTCCGGCCTGGCAGGGCATCTGCGCCAACCGGACAGCGGCCGACAAATACGGCTTCAAGGATATTTCCGACCTCAGTGATCCGAAGAAGACCGAGGCGCTCGACACGGACGGAGACGGCAAGGGCGAGATGTGGATTGGCGCCCAAACGTGGTCGTCGACCATCATCGAGCGCATCCGCGCCAACAGCTACGGCTATGCCAGGAACCTGACGTTGCTCGAAATGCCGGAAGATGTGGGCATGGCGGCTGTGGATGCGGCGGAGGCCTCGGATCGGCCGATGGTCTTCGCTTGCTATGCGCCGCATGTGGTCTTCAAATTGCACGACATAGTCCGCCTGACGGAGCCGCCATACGACGCCGCCAAATGGAAGATCGTCCTGCCGACGGAAGACCCGCAATGGCTTTCGAAATCGAGCGCCGCGGTCGGCTGGGACACGGCCCATTACCACATCGCCTACGCGACCTCGTTGCGCAAGAAACATCCGGAGGTGGTTCGCTTCCTGGAGCACGTCGACTTCAAGCCGGAGGAGGCGATCGATATGAGCTACGCGCTCCAGGTCGAGCGGCAGGCGCCCTCTGCCTACGCCGAGCAATGGGTGGCCAGGAACGAGGCGCGCGTCGAAGGATGGGCCAAGCAATGACCAGACGCAGGAAGACAAGGTTCGGCACGGACGAACGGGCGGCGGGAACCGGCGGCAGGCATGCGGCAAGCCTCGCGGTTGTGCTGGCGCTGGGGTTGGTTTTTTCCACCACCGCGTCCCTTGCCGCGGGAACGCAGGTCTACGATCCCAAGACGCGGCAGTGGACGGATTACAATCGCACCAAGGCCTACCAGTACTACAAGCTTCACAGGCAGGTACCGGAATCCTTCCGCCCGCAGGTGGTCAAGTTCCGGACCGCCGAGCAGCCCGGCACCATCATCATCGACGGCAACCAGCACTTCCTCTATCTCGTCCAGCCCGGCCAGCAGGCGATCCGCTACGGCATCGGCGTGGGCAGGGAGGGCTTCGGATGGGCCGGCATCGTCAAGGTTGGGCGCATGGCGGAGTGGCCGACCTGGACACCGCCGGCCGAAATGGTTGCCCGGGATCCAAAAGCCCGGCCCTGGGCCAATGGCATGCCCGGTGGGCCCGACAATCCGCTCGGCGCGCGGGCGCTCTACCTCTATGAAGACGGCCACGACACCATCTACCGGATCCATGGCACGCCCGAACCGTGGACCATTGGTCTGGACGTATCGTCCGGATGCATCCGCATGAACAATGGCGACATCATCGATCTGCATTCCCGCATCAAGGTCGGGGCGAAGGTCATCGTGCTGATGCAGGGCGCGGCGCTCTACAAGGGTGTGTGAGCGAGGACGGACGTTCGATAAACACAGGGGACAACACCATGGTGACCGGCAGACAGATCAGGATGAGGCACTGGGCCGTTTGCGGAGCGGCCTTGATCGCCATCGCAACGGCTCTGGCGGCATGCCAGAGCGCGCCGACGCCCGACCAGATGTCGAGGACGACGGTCGAAACAGCACCGGCCGATCTCCAGCTTCTTTGTGCCGGCGCGGCGGCGAAAGCGAGCGGCGTCGATAGCGGCAAGGCGTTGCCGACCAGCTCGCGAAAGCTCGATTCCAAGAGCTTCCAGGTCGAACTGAACGTCGCGGGAAAACCAACCAGCTGCATCGTCGATACCGACGGTAAAGTGGCTTCAGTTCAGCCGGCCTGATTTTAAAAAACGCCGATAAGCATCGAAGAGCGGCGTCCAGGAGCTGAGCGTATTGGACGGGCGCGCTCGGCCGGGCTTTAGCCTTGACCGCCACCTACGCTGCCGGTCAGCGCAAGCCTTTCACCTTGTTCAGAATATCATCCGAAAGCGCTGAGACGAGCGCCCTGTCGGCGCCCTTGCTCGGGATGAGGACGAATTCCACATCCTCCAATTGTGGCAGGCTGCCGATCTCCTTCAGGCCTGAAGGCGACATGCTTTGCGGTTGCACCAGAACCCCCATCCCAGCGCGTGCGGCGGCCGTCAGCCCGCTCAAGCTTCCGCATGTGCAGACAATGCGCCATGGCATGCGATGTCGCTCGAGCGCTTCCAGCGTGATGCTGCGCGTGACGCTCGGCGGGGGGAAGGCGATCAACGGCAAGGCCGCGAGCGACAGGACGTGTTCCGGATCGCGGGCGAGCCAGACAAGCGGCTCACGATAGACGAGCCGGCCACGGCTGTCGCCCAGCCGGCGCTTCGCCAGGACGAGATCGAGTTCGCCATTATCCTGCATTTCGTAGAGCAAGCCGCTGAGAGCAACGGTCAGTTCGAGATCGACGGATGGGTGGGACCGGACGAAATCCTCCAGCACCAGTGGCAGACGGCTGGCAACCAGGTCCTCGGACACGCCGAGCCTCAACGTGCCGCGCAGCCTCTGCGCGGTGAACAGCGCCTGCACCTGCCCCTCTATGGACAACAGGGTCCGGGCATGGCCGAGCAGGGCTTCACCATCAGGCGTCAGCACCACCTTGTGCGTATCCCTGGCCAGCAACCGCCTGCCAATCGCGGCTTCCAGCTTGCTGATGTGCTGACTGACGGTGGATTGCCCCAACCCCAGCCGCTCGGCCGCGAAGGTGAAGCTTCCCATCTGCTGGACGGTGACGAAACTGCGAAGTTGGACCAGATCGAGCATTGATATCTCAATTCACGATAACTGTTATTCCTTGTATCCTATTTTACAATGCACGAAAAGACGACCTTGGACCCATTCTGGAGCGAACATGTCATGCGCCGCTATCTGCCGGACTCGTTTCTGATCCTGCTGTTGTGCACCGTTGCGCTTGCGTCTGTCGCGCCAGCAACCGGGGCGTTCGCGGGATGGTTCGCGGTTGCGACCAATCTTGCCGTGGCGCTTCTGTTCTTCCTGCATGGTGCGCGGCTCTCGCGCGATGTCGTGATTGCCGGCCTGATGCATTGGCGCCTGCACCTCCTCATCCTTCTGACGACCTTTGGCCTGTTCCCGCTGCTGGGTCTGGCGCTTGGCTATCTGCCTGCCTCGATCCTGCCCAAGCCGCTCTACCTCGGCATCCTTTTTCTGTGTGTCCTGCCCTCGACGGTCCAGTCCTCGATCGCGTTCACCTCGATGGCTGGCGGAAATGTCCCCGCGGCCATCTGCTCGGCTTCCGCCTCCAACATCTTCGGCATGTTCCTCACGCCCCTGCTCGTCGGACTGCTCTTCTCCATCGGCGGTCACGGCGGATTTTCATGGAATGCGGTGAGCCAGATCCTGGTGCAATTGCTCCTGCCCTTTGCGCTCGGACAGCTGCTGGAGCCGCGGATCGGCAACTGGATACGCTCTCGCAAGACGCTGCTGATGCCTGTCGATCGCGGCTCGATCCTGATGGTCGTCTATCTGGCCTTCAGCACGGCCGTCGCCGAGGGGCTATGGCATATGTTCTCGCTGCGCGACATCGCCGTGGTCGTTGTCGCCGACATGGCGCTGCTCGGCTTGGTGCTTCTGTTCACTGCCTATGGCAGTCGGCTTCTCGGCTTCGACAAGGCCGACCAGATCACGATCACTTTCTGCGGCTCGAAGAAGAGCCTGGCGAGCGGCGTCCCGATGGCCAACGTCATCTTTGCCGGCCAGGGCGTCGGCGCGATCGTTCTGCCGCTGATGCTCTTCCACCAGATACAGCTCATGGTCTGCGCCATGATCGCTCAGAAATATGCCAGTGCGGCGCACCGGTCCGCCGCACGGCAAGCCAAGCCGGCTGCTTCGGTGGCTTAGTTGGGTTTGCGTGTAGCAGGAGGATCGCGCGCCGCGGAGGGCTTCACCCCGAGCATGGCAATGCGGCAACGGGCTGGGTCACCAATCCGATCAGCCTCATATCCACAATCGAAGGCACCTGATCAATCGGCTTGGCGGTCCGCGGCCGGACGACGTCCGTCGATCCACAAGGCGAGCAACGTGCAAGCCGCGCCCGATAGCAGATAGGCGCCGGCGGCGATGAGGCCGAAATTGCCGGCGAGCAGCAGGGCCGCGAGTGGCGCGAAGCCGGCGCCGAACATCCATGCCAGATCCGAGGTTATTGCCGAGCCGGTATAGCGATGCTGCCGGGAAAAACTCGACGCAACGACGCCGGACGATTGACCGAAACTCAGCCCCAGGAGGATGAAGCCCAGCACCATGAACAGGGCTTCGCCGACTGCGCCGCCATCCAGAAGCTGCGGGGCAAAGCCGCTGAACGTCGCGATGGCGATCGCCGAACCGCCAAGCAGCGCACGGCGTCCAACGCGATCGGCCAGCGGCCCTGACGCGACGATCGCCGCAATGCCGAACAGTGCGCTCACCGCTTCGATCGCCAGGAAACGCGCCGGCCCTTCATTGGTGAACAGGAACACCCATGAGAGCGGAAACACCGTCACCATGTGGAACAGGGCGAAGCTTGCCAGTGGCGCGAAGGCGCCGACGACGACATTGCGGCCTTCGGCCCGGATCGTGTCCCTGATGCGCGTCGGCTGCAGGTCCCCGCTCTCGTACAGTTTCGAGAATTCAGGGGTGACGACAATGCGCAGCCGGGCGAACAGGGCGACCACATTGATGGCGAAGGCGACGAAGAAGGGATAGCGCCAGCCCCAGGTGAAGAAGTCGTCGGCCGACAGGTTGGCGACGAAGAAGGCGAAGAGGGAGCTTGCCACGATGAGGCCGATCGGGGCGCCCAGTTGCGGGATCATGGCATAGAAGCCGCGCCGGTTCCGCGGCGCGTTCAGCGCCAGCAGCGAGGGCAGTCCGTCCCATGTTCCGCCTAGCGCCAGCCCCTGTCCGATGCGGGCAAGCGCCAAAAGCCACACCGCGACCGCGCCGATGTCGCCATAGGCAGGCAGAAACGCGATGGCCACGGTCGACGTGCCGAGCAGGAACAACGCGATCGTCAGTTTCGCGCCGCGGCCATAGGCGCGATCGACGGCCATGAACAGCACGGAGCCGAACGGGCGGGCGACGAAGGCCAGCGCGAAGATGCAAAAGGAATAGAGCGTTCCGACAAGCGGATCGTGCGTCGGAAACACCAGCCTGGGAAACACGATGACGGAGGCAATCGCATAGACGAAGAAGTCGAAGAATTCCGACGTCCTGCCGACGATCACGCCAACCGCGATATCCCCCGCGCTGACTTGGCCATGATGCGAGCCGATCAGCTCGCTATTCGTTTCGGCAGTCGAAGTCTGAGCCATCTTGTCCGTCGCCACCGCGTGGAATGAAGTGTCCGGGACCCAATTCTGGGGATTCCCCAAAGGTTCCATTGTGCGCTGCACACTGGGCCAAAGCCATGCCTCCTGGGCATTGGACAAATTGTCCAATGTCACCGCGCCGCCGCGAGCAGTAGCCCTTGATCGATACCGCATTGCAACATGAACCGTTGCCGCGGTCCATCGAGGGCAGCGTTTGATGAAACGATTTGGAGCCTTGCTTCTGTTCCCCCTGGCCGGGTTGTTGAGCGGCTGCGATCTGGTCGTGCTCGCGCCCGCCGGCGATGTCGCGGTCCAGCAGCGCGACCTGCTCGTGGTCTCGACCTTGCTGATGCTGATCATCATCGTGCCGGTCATGGCGCTGACCGTCTTTTTTGCCTGGCGCTACCGGCAATCCAACGCCTCGGCGACCTATGCGCCGGACTGGGACCATTCGACGAAACTGGAATTGGTGATCTGGGCCGCGCCCCTGCTCATTATCATATGTCTCGGGGCGCTGACCTGGCTCGGCACGCACCTGCTCGACCCATACCGCCGGATCGACCGGATCGAGCCCGGCCAGCCGGTCACGCAAAACCACAAGCCGCTCAGGGTCGAGGTCGTGGCGCTCGACTGGAAATGGCTGTTCATTTATCCGGACTACGGCATTGCCTCGGTCAACGAACTGGCGGCGCCGGTCAACCAGCCGATCGACTTCCGCATCACCTCGTCGGCGGTGATGAACTCCTTCTACATCCCGGCATTGGCCGGGCAGATCTATGCCATGCCTGGCATGGAAACGAAGCTGCACGCCGTCATCAACCAGCCGGGCACCTACAGCGGCTTCTCGGCCAATTACAGCGGCGCCGGCTTCTCGGGAATGCGCTTTGCCTTCCACGGCCTGTCCGACCAGGCTTTCGACCAGTGGGTGGCGCAGGGCAAGACAGCCTCGGCGGCGCTCAACCGCGAGAATTATCTCGAACTCGAAAAGCCGAGCGAGAACGAACCGGTCCGCCACTATGCCTCCGTCGATCCCGACCTTTACGGCGCCATCCTCAACCTATGCGTCGAGCGCGGCAAGATGTGCATGAACGAGATGATGTCGATCGATGCCAAGGGTGGCCTCGGTCTTGCCGGTGTCCGCAACACGCTGCCGTTGCAATACGACAAGCTCGCCCGGCGCGGCTCGGTGTTCGGGAACGATCCGTCCTATGTCGCCAGCATCTGCACGGCGGAGGAGGCTGCTGCCGCGGCGCGCGCGGCCAGCAATGCCACGGCGACGGATTGGCCGGCCAAAAATCTTTCCCCGCTGCGCGGGGCGGGGCTGCTGAGGCCCGGGACCGAGAGCCGTCGCGCCGAGGCGGATGCGCCGTCGCTCGGCCTCCTGCGGCGCAAATTGTGAGAGACAGCCGATGCCCGATACGCTGACCAAATTCATCTTCGGCCGCCTCACCTGGGACTCGCTGCCGCTGCACGAGCCGATCGTCGTCGCCACCTTCGTCGCGGTGGCGCTCGGTGGCCTCGCCCTTCTCTGTGTGATCACCTATTTCAAGCTGTGGGGCTACCTGTGGCGCGAGTGGTTCACCAGCGTCGACCACAAGAAGATCGGCATCATGTACATGGTGCTGGGCCTGGTCATGCTGCTGCGCGGCTTCTCCGACGCCATCATGATGCGCCTGCAGCAGGCCATCGCCTTCAATGGTTCCGAAGGCTACCTCAATTCGCATCACTACGACCAGATATTCACGGCGCACGGCGTGATCATGATCTTCTTCGTGGCGATGCCCTTCGTCACGGGACTGATGAACTTCGTCGTGCCGCTGCAGATCGGCGCGCGCGACGTCTCCTTCCCCTTCCTCAACAATTTCAGTTTCTGGATGACGGTCGGCGGCGCGATCCTGGTCATGGCGTCGCTGTTTGTCGGCGAATTCGCCCGCACCGGCTGGCTCGCCTATCCGCCGCTTTCCGGCATCGGCTACAGCCCCGATGTCGGCGTCGACTATTACATCTGGGCGCTGCAGGTGGCGGGCGTCGGCACGACGCTATCGGGCATCAACCTCATCTGCACGATCATCAAGATGCGCGCGCCCGGCATGACGATGATGCGCATGCCTGTCTTCACCTGGACGTCGCTGTGCACCAACGTGCTGATCGTGGCGTCCTTTCCGGTGTTGACGGCGGTGCTCGCGCTGCTGTCGCTCGACCGCTATGTCGGCACGAACTTCTTCACCAACGACTTCGGCGGCAACCCGATGATGTATGTGAACCTCATCTGGATATGGGGTCACCCCGAAGTCTACATCCTCATCCTGCCGTTGTTCGGCGTCTTTTCCGAGGTCACCTCGACCTTCTCCGGCAAGCGCCTGTTCGGCTACACCTCGATGGTCTACGCTACGGTGGTCATCACCATCCTGTCGTACCTTGTCTGGCTGCACCACTTCTTCACGATGGGCTCAGGCGCCAGCGTCAATTCCTTCTTCGGCATCACCACGATGATCATCTCGATCCCGACCGGGGCGAAGATCTTCAACTGGCTGTTCACCATGTATCGCGGCCGCATCCGCTTCGAACTGCCGATGATGTGGACGGTGGCCTTCATGCTCACCTTCACCGTCGGCGGCATGACCGGCGTGCTGCTTGCCGTCCCCCCGGCGGACTTCGTGCTGCACAACAGCCTGTTCCTGATCGCGCATTTCCACAACGTCATCATCGGCGGCGTGCTGTTCGGGCTGTTTGCCGGCATTGCCTACTGGTGGCCCAAGGCCTTCGGGTTCAAGCTCGATCCGTTCTGGGGCAAGGTGTCGTTCTGGTGCTGGGTGGTCGGCTTCTGGTTCGCCTTCATGCCGCTCTACATACTCGGCCTGATGGGCGTGACGCGCCGCATGCGCGTCTTCGACGATCCTTCGCTGCAGATCTGGTTCGTCATCGCCGCCTTCGGCGCGGTGCTGATCGCCGTCGGCATTGCCGCCTTCCTGATCCAGATCTTCGTCTCCATCCGCAGGCGCGAGGCGCTTGCCGATCCGACCGGCGATCCCTGGGATGGCCGCACGCTCGAATGGTCGACGTCCTCGCCGCCTCCCGCCTACAATTTCGCCTTCACGCCCGTCGTGCGCGACAACGACGCCTGGTGGGACATGAAGAAGGCCGGCTATATGAGGCCGCTCTCGGGCTTCAAGCCGATCCACATGCCCAGCAATACCGGCACCGGCATCATTC
The DNA here is from genome assembly GCF_059419085.1 of Mesorhizobium sp. GW821-FHT07A06. Classification (NCBI taxonomy): domain Bacteria; kingdom Pseudomonadati; phylum Pseudomonadota; class Alphaproteobacteria; order Hyphomicrobiales; family Phyllobacteriaceae; genus Mesorhizobium; species Mesorhizobium sp. GW821-FHT07A06. The sequence goes on along the minus strand of NZ_JBWKRC010000009.1, from coordinate 258,732 downwards.
TGGCAGCCTTCAGCGTCGCGCTCGGTTTCGGCATGATCTGGTACATCTGGTGGCTGGCGGCGCTGAGCTTCGTCTGCCTCATAGCCACCGCGATCGGCCACACCTTCAACTATATCAGAGACTTCCACATTCCGGCTGCCGAGGTCACGCAGACGGAGGAGGCGAGGACGACGCTCCTCGCCGCTCAGGGCTAGGGTTCGAACATGGCTTCGATGGCAACCACGACCGGAACCGAACCGGTCTTTCATCTGGAAGAAGAGCATGCGCACGCCGAAGGCGGCAGCACCATGCTCGGCTTCTGGCTCTATCTGATGAGCGACTGCCTGATCTTCGCGATGCTGTTCGCGGCCTATGGCGTGCTCGGCGCCAACTACGCCGCGGGCCCGGCGCCCAAGGACCTGTTCGACCTCAATCTGGTGGCGGTCAACACCGCCATGCTGCTCTTCTCCTCGATCACCTATGGCTTTGCCATGCTGACCATGGACAAGGGCCGGATCGCGGCGACCCAGGCCTGGCTCGCGGTGACCGGCCTGTTCGGCCTCGCCTTCCTGTCCATCGAGCTCTACGAATTCGCCCACATGATCCACGAAGGCGCCACGCCGCAGCGCAGTGCCTTCCTGTCGTCCTTCTTCACCCTGGTCGGCACGCACGGGCTGCATGTCACCTTCGGCATTGTCTGGCTGGTGACGCTGATGACGCAAGTCGCCCGGTTCGGCCTCATCGAAGCCAATCGCCGCCGGCTGATGTGCCTCTCGATGTTCTGGCACTTCCTCGACGTCGTCTGGATCGGCGTCTTCACCTTTGTCTATCTGATGGGGATGTTGCGATGAGCGCCCATGATCATGCCGCCGGTCACGACCACGCCCATGGCGGAGCCGCGCATGGATCGTTCAAAAGCTATCTGACCGGCTTCGTCCTGTCGGTGATCCTCACCGCCATCCCGTTCTGGCTGGTCATGACCGGCGCCCTCGACAACAAGCAGGCCACGGCGATCGTCATCATGGTCTTCGCCGCGGTACAGATCGTGGTCCACATGGTGTTCTTCCTGCATATGAACACCGCCTCGGAGGGCGGATGGTCGATGCTGGCCCTGATCTTCACGCTGATCCTGGTCGTCATCGTGCTGACCGGCTCGCTTTGGGTGATGTACCATCTCAACGCCAACATGATGCCCGGGCTTCACGACATGCGCGAGATGCCATGAGCCCGTCGCCGGGCGCGGGGAGGACCACTGTCGAGACAGCGATCGGACAGGCTGGCATCGGCGTGTCCGGCGCGCCGCGCAGGGACGCCGGCAGGTCGCCCGCGTCGCGATTTTTCCTTGGGCTGCTCGGCCTCCTCGGCGTGCTGGTGCTTGTTGGGCTCGGCATATGGCAACTGGAAAGGCGGGTCTGGAAGCTCGACCTGATCGCCCGCGTCGACCAACGTATCCATGCTCCGGTTGTCGACGCGCCTGGCCCAGGCGCCTGGGACGGAATGACCGCGGCCAGCAGCGAATACAGCCATGTGCGATTGGCCGGGCGCTTTCTGGGCGGCGCCAACACGCTGGTGCAGGCGGTGACGGAGCTTGGCGGCGGCTATTGGGTGCTGACGCCGATGCGAACCGACAGCGGCTTTGTCGTGCTGGTCAATCGCGGCTTTATTCCCCAGGAGCGCAAGGCCGAATTCGAACGGGAGAGCGGCGGTTTTCCGTCGCCGGCCGTCATTGATGGGTTGTTGCGCATGAGCGAGCCCGGCGGTGGCTTCCTGCGCAGCAACGATGCCGCAGCCAATCGCTGGTATTCGCGCGACGTCGCCGCCATCGCAACCGCGCGCGGCCTGAGTGATGTCGCGCCTTATTTCGTCGATGCGGGGGCATCCGGCGACTGGCCGCGCGGCGGCCTGACAGTCGTGACTTTCCGCAACAGCCATCTGGTCTACGCTTTGACCTGGTTCACGCTCGCTGCGATGCTTGCCGCTGCCCTGGCCGCGCCGATGATCGGTCGCCGCCGGCGGCAAGGACCGGCAAGATGAGCGTCCCGACCCAAATGCTCCGCAACGACAAATCCTTCGCGGCGGCAACCCTTGCCGGCAAGGGCGGCGCGGTCGCCAATCCCGACGCGGCGAACAGGAAGAACCTGCTCCTGCTCATCCAGCTGCGCTGGCTGGCGGTGGCGGGTCAGGTCCTCACCATTCTGGTGACGGAATACTGGTTCGATATCCCGCTTCCGTTGCTGGAGATGGCGGGCGTGGTGCTTTTCCTCGTCGGGCTGAACATCTTCAGCCTGCTCGCCTTGCGCGGTCAGCGTCCGATCAGCAACGCGCAACTGTTCGTCGCGCTCATTTTCGACATGGCGGCGCTGACGACCCAGCTTTACCTCAGCGGCGGCGCCTCGAACCCGTTCGTGTCGCTCTATCTGCTGCAGATCACGCTTGGCGCCGCGCTGCTGACACCCTGGTCCACCTGGAGCCTGGTGGCCGCCGCTTCCGCCTGCTTCGTCTTCCTCACCTTCCAGTTCCAGCCTATCGCGATCCCGCATCACGGCGGCAGCGACCTGCTGGTTCTGCATATCAGGGGTATGTTCATCTGCTTCGTGCTGGCTGCTGGCTTGATCGTGATCTTCATGACGCGCATCAATCGCAATCTGCGCGAACGTGATGCCTATCTCGCGGATCTGCGCCAGCGATCGGCCGAGGAGGACCACATTGTGCGCATGGGCCTGCTGGCGTCGGGCGCCGCGCATGAGCTGGGCACGCCGCTGTCCACCATCTCCGTCATCCTCTCCGACTGGCGCCAGATGCGCAGCGTCACGCGCAACCGCGAACTCGCGGCGGACATGGCCGAAATGAAGGCGCAGATCGAGCGCTGCAAAAGCATCGTCTCGGGCATCCTGATGTCTTCGGGGCAGGCACGGGGCGAAGGCACGATCCGCACCAGCATCCGCCATTTCCTTGACGATCTTGTCGAGGAATGGCGTGTCAGCCGCCAGCCGCTCAATCTGCGCTACAGCAACGATTTCGAACCCGACGAGCAGATCGTTTCCGACACGGCGCTGAAGCAGGTCATCTTCAACGTCTTCGACAACGCCCAGGAAGCATCGCAGGATTGGGTCGACGTCACCGCCGAGCGGCAGGGCGAGAAACTGGTGATTTCCGTACGTGATCGTGGGCCGGGTTTTGACCAGGGTATTCTGGCCGCGCTCGGCCAGCCCTATATGTCGAGCAAGGGACGGCCGGGCGGTGGCCTTGGTCTTTTCCTTGTCGTCAACGTGGTTCGAAAGCTCGGCGGCGACTTTTCGGCGCGTAATATGGAGCGGGGCGCCTGTGTTACCCTCTCGCTGCCGCTCGCGGCGCTGACCGATGGAGATGATCATGCGGCCTGATCGATCCCTGTTTATCGTCGAGGACGACGCCACCTTCGCGAAAACGCTGAAGCGCTCGTTCGAAAAGCGCGACTACGACGTCATGGTCTGCCATGGCAGGGAAGATTTGGCTCGCGCCCTCGAGACAGCGGTTCCGGCTTACGCGGTCGTTGATCTCAAGCTTGGCGCCGGCGGCTCCGGGCTGGAGTGCGTCAAGCTGCTCAGCGCCCGCGATGCTTCGATGAGGATTGTCGTGCTGACCGGCTTTGCCAGCATCGCCACGGCGGTCGAGGCGATCAAGCTCGGCGCATGTCATTACCTGGCCAAACCCGCCAACACCGACGATATCGAAGCCGCCTTCGGCCGCGCCGAAGGCGATGTTTCGGTTTCGCTGAGCAGCCGTCCCACCTCGATCAAGAATCTCGAATGGGAACGCATCCACGAAACGCTCGTCGAGACCGGCTTCAACATCTCCGAAACCGCGCGCCGGCTCGGCTTGCACCGGCGCACCTTGGCCCGGAAGCTCGAGAAGCGTGTGGTGAGATAGCTCTACCATCGCTCTTCAGTGTCGTGGTGCGGCAGGTCTATTCCGCAGCAGACCCAGCCAAGCCGCCGGCTTGATCCATAATTGTAGTGGGGCTGCAGCGAGGCTGGATCGTCGAACGTGCCGACATGCAGCGCGACTTCGTCGGGCGACGCGTCATAGGTCAGGCTGAGCGGCGATCCACAGGCTGAACAGAAGCCCCTTTGGGCGATTGGCGACGACCTGCGGCAGGTCGGCTCCGCGCCGATCCAGGTCAGGCTCTGAGAGGGCACCCACGCCAGAACCGCGAACGCGCTGCCTGTTGCTCGCCGGCACATATCGCAATGGCAGTAGTGCACCCTCGGTTCGCTTCGAACATTGAAGCGAACCCTGCCGCAGAGACATCCGCCGCTCAGCATCATCTTGGCGTCTCGTGGCCTCTCCGATGGTCTCATCCGAATGCTCCGTTCGCAGCAACGGAAACGTCGATCGGTTGCGTTGGTTGCCGCCAGCCCACTCGGGGAACGAGTCCCGGCTTGTGACGTTCCCGTGTCCGGGACGGCAATGGGAGAAGTCCATGGGAAAGCGCCACCGGTCGGAGATGCCTTGATGTCGGTGCCGGGCTTGGCATATGGGCCGTTGGGGCACGGGTGCATGCATGTCTGCGTGGATATGCAGCGGCTGTTTGCCGAACCGTCGCCGTGGGCGACACCCTGGATCAGGCGTATCCTCCCGCAGATTGAGAGACTGGTGGAAACACGGGCAAGACAGACGGTCTTCACGCGCTTCCTGCCTGCGCAAAAGCCCGGGCTGGGTGTTGGTACATGGAAGCGCTATTATGAGCGCTGGGCCTCGATGGCGATCGACAATATCGGTCCGGAAATGGTCGAGCTGTTGCCGTCATTGGCTGCTTGCTGTCCGCCGGCGACGGTTATCGACAAACATATCTATTCGCCCTGGTTTGAAGGCCATCTTCGAGCCTTTCTGATGCAACACGAGATCGATACGCTGGTCATCACCGGAGGTGAAACCGACGTATGCGTCCTGGCCACGGTGCTCGGCGCCATCGATTTCGGCTATCGTGTCGTTCTCGTCACGGACGCGCTGTGCAGTTCGTCCGATGAAACGCATGACGCCTTGCTCTCCGTCTATCACCAACGCTTTGCGCAGCAGGTCGAAACGGTCGAGATGGAGACGGTTCTTTCCAACTGGACTTGATGGCACCAGGCGTCGAGGAGGCTGAAGCCTCAGGTGCTTCTTCGCGCGAACTCGGATACCTATCTGTCGAGACAGGACGGACACCAGACAGGCAACGGACTTGGCGCAACGATCGGGCAGTGCTGATCTTCCACTTCACGACGGACGCGTGCCGAAATGGCTGGGCGACCGCATGACGCGTCTTGGCGCCGTCATGTGCGAGGCGATCATTCTTCACTACGGTCGCAACGAGCTGCTAAGGCGTCTGGCGCATCCATTCTGGTTCCAGTCCTTTGGCGCCGTGATGGGCATGGATTGGCATTCCTCCGGCATCACGACCAGCGTCGTTGGCGCCTTGAAACGCGGCCTGACACCGCTGTCGGGCGAGCTCGGCATTCATGTCTGCGGCGGCCGCGGCGCGCATTCGCGCAAGACCCCGCATGAACTTGCCGCCATAGGCGAGCGGATCGGCATCGACGGAGCACGCCTGGCAACCGTCAGCCGGCTGGTCGCCAAGGTGGACAGTGCCGCTGTTCAGGATGGCTTCGACCTCTATCTGCACGGTTTCATCGTCACCGATGACGGCGACTGGGTGGTGGTGCAGCAAGGCATGAACGGCGACAGCAAGGTGGCGCGCCGCTACCATTGGCTGTCGGAAGGACTGAAGAGTTTTGTCGATCGGCCGCACGCCGCGATCGAGGGCGCCAACCAGGGCGAGATCGTCAATCTGACCGACCATCGCGCCGAGGCCTCGCGCCAGGGACAGCTGGATCTGCTCCACGACCTTGGGCCGGACCGCATTCTGCGAGAGTTCGCTGCCTTGGACCCCGGCACCGCATCCGCTTCCGACCAGCCGCTGCTGCCGCATCTGGTCATGCCGGCCCACCACGATGTTCGCGAAAGCGATGTCGTGATGCGTCGTCTTCACGGGAACATGGCGGCCGCCGCCGAACGCGGCCCGGAAGATTTTTCCGAGCTTCTGCTGGTTCCCGGCGTGGGCGCGCGCACGGTGCGCGCGCTGGCCCTCGTCGCCGAAGTGGTGCATGGCGCGCCGTGCCGTTTTTCCGATCCCGGCCGGTTCTCGCTGGCACATGGCGGCAAGGACAGGCACCCGTTCCCTGTTCCGCTCAAGGTCTATGACGAAACGATCGGCGTGCTGAAGTCGGCCGTGCAAAAGGCCAAGCTCGGTCGAGAAGAAGAAGTCGGCGCGCTGAGGCGGCTCGACGATCAGTCGCGGCGGGTTGAGCGATACGTAACCGGCCCCAGCCTGAAGGAAATCATCGCCGGCGAATTCGACCAGTCGCATCTGCTTGGCGGCCGCAGTGTCTTTGGCTGGGAACCGGCGCCGGACAAGCCGGCGGAACGGAACAAGAGGGCATGAGGCCAGCCTGCCCTCTGCTGTCCGAACTCGGAAATCACTCGTCCAGGTCGATCAACGCCACGCCCAATTCCGGACGTCTGCTGCGGCGCAGGTGGCCGGGAGCCTCTACCAAGGTCATTTCGAGCGTCGGTTGCACGATGGCCTCGGGCAGGTGCCCGCCGCGGGTCGTGCCGTCACTCAATCCCAGCACCGTATGGATGTGGAGGCTAGGATTGCCGTCGTCGCCCAGCGCCACATCGCCGATAGCGCTCAGCACTTCGCATTGTTCGTCGATCGGGATTTTGCGGTACGTCTTCGCATTGGGGTCGAACCAGCCCACGATCGCTCTTTCAAAGGCGCCGATCGCTGTCAGTGAAGCACTGCCAACCCCCTGGTCGATCGCGAAGGAGGTCAGCGCGCCGAACGCTTCTTCGCCCGGGTCGAGCACGACGACGAATGTTCGCTGTCCGCTGGTCTCATTGACAAGCCGCGATTTCATGCCCGTGCTCTCATCGTGGCAGCCTTTCAAGACAAGCCAAGGGGCTAGTCGTCGAGGTCAATGGGCGTGATGCTCGGCATTCCGCTTGCGCGTTGCCGCGGCTTTCCTCGCCGATTCCGACCGGCTTGCGGCAGAGCGTGAGGCCGATGCATTGCCGCCGCTCTTGCCGCCCTTGTGTGCGGCCGGGTGGCCGGTATGCTTGCCGCGCCCGGAGCCGCCTTCCTTCTTGCCGCCGCCGTCGTCCTTGTTGACTGTAGCCCAGGCACGGCGTTCGGCCTCCTTCTCCGAGACGCCGCGCTTCTCGTAGCCTTCCGCAATATGGTCGGCTTTGCGTTCCTGCTTGTCGGTGTACTTCGATTTGTCGCCTCGTGGCATGGCGGTGTCTCCTGTTGAACAGGGTCTGAACGTGAAGCCGGCGGGTGAGTTCCAAGCGATGCCTGAAAAGCGCAATGAACAGGCAAGGCGGACGCGTTGCGCGCTAGTCTTCCGGTGCCGTGGCGGGAGCCGTGTAGCGGCGGCGCACTGCGTCAAGCACACGCTTGCGGCTCTCCTCGGCCGAGAGCTTTTTATCGTTCTCCGCCTCGGCGGTTTCGCGCGCCAGGTCCTTGTCCCTGATCTGATTGCGGAACCACTTGGAATAGTCGCCGGCACGCAGGTGGAACTCCCAGGTCTTGTCGTCGATGCCCTCGGCGATCTGAGCGAAAATCATCAGGTTGTGGGCTCTGAGATTCATTGCATCGTCGGGGCCGTGGAAATAGAAACTGCCCGCCTCATCGAGTTGCCCTTCGGCATATTTGCGGCTGTGCCGCTTGAGTGATTGGCGCGGCTCTATAACCTTGACCTTGGCGATCTTCTTGCGTTTCCGCGGTCGCCAGAACAGCACGCGCTCGCCCTTGGGCGACGCCATGTCCTTTGGCGGGTCGATGTCGGTCTCGCTGCAGAAGACCTTGATGACGTCCTTCGCCTTGGGACCAAGGGCGATGATCGCGGTCACCAGGCGCAGCGCGTCGGTCGAGATCGCTTCGGGATGCACTGTAATCAGAACCGTGCCCGGCAATTCCAGGGACAGGACCGCGCGTGTATCGTCGCGCCGCTTGGGCAGAAGATGGTGCGCTTCGTCGATGACGAGCCAGTGCGGCCTTGCCGTTCGACGCCGAAAACTGCCGAGGCCAGGCAGCAGGTCGGCGAAGAAGTCCGGTCGTTCATTGACGCGCAGCGCCAGCCCGTTGATGACGACATTGCTGTCGGCTTTCTCGATAAGGTCCAGCACTTGTGCCTTGGTCGGTGCGCTCGAACCGTCGCCCAGACGCACGGCACCTTCGAGGCCGTCATAATCGCCCTCGGGATCGAAGATGCAAAATTGAAACCCGCCTTCGACGAAGCGTTCCGTGAGCGCTGTGGCCAAGGTGGATTTGCCGATGCCGGAACTGCCGGCGATGAGGACCGTGTCCGTCGGCGACAGATAGATATCGTCGCCGCCGGCGGCGCCGAGCGCGATGCCGTCATGTCGCCTTGGCAGGATGTCGTGGTCGCGCTTGATCAATCGGTCGACCAGTTCCTCCACGCCTTTCCCGCGTGCGCCACGCGTGACCAGGTTCGCCGTGGTCTTGACCGCGGCAATTGCATTGTCGACGGCGACGCTGCAGCCGCAGGCCTTCAGGAAGGCATGGTCATTCTCGGCGTCTCCGATACCGACGACATTGTGTGGCGACAGCCGAAGATCCTGCAGCGCCGCGGCCAGGCCGGTGGCCTTGTTGATGCCGCTTGGCAGGATCATCACCGCGCCCTTGTTGAAGATGATTTCCAGTTCCAGTCCCATCTTCTTGATGATTTCGAGCACCGTCGCCTGATGCGGCTCCCAGGTGGCGACGATCGACCGGCCGACCGAAAGCGGCTTGACGCCCTGCTTCTTCAATCTGGCGACGAACTTAGGATCGGGCGACGGCGAGATCACCCGCTCTTCCTCACTTGCCGGCGTGTAGATCAGCGCTCCATTCTCGGCGACCACCTTGTCGAACAGGCCGATCTCGGGAAAGACGCGCTTGAGGTCTGGCAGTTCGCGCCCCGTGACGAGCACCAGCTTGCGGCCGCTTTTCTTGAACCGTTCAAGGGCAGCGAGCGTCTTCCTGGAGACGATCCCGTCATGCGCCAGCGTGCCGTCGTAATCCGTCGCCAAAGCGATGAAATACATTGCACGGGACCTCAATAGCCGCCGATCACGGGCAATATCTCGCCCGTGATGTAGCTCGAGCAATGCGGCGAGGCGAGAAACACGTAGGCCGGCGCGAGTTCTTCCGGCTGCGCAGGCCGCTTCATCGGTGTGTCCGCGCCGAACTTCGAAACATCGCCCGCGTCCTTGTCCGAAGGGTTGAGCGGGGTCCATACCGGGCCAGGTGCGACCGCGTTTACCCGTATGCCCTTGGCGAGGAGATTGCCGGAAAGGGCGCGCGTGAAGGCATGGATACCGCCCTTGGTCATGGAGTAGTCGACCAGTGTCTTCGACCCGTCTATGCCGGTGACAGAACCGGTGTTGATGATGGCCGAGCCCGACTTCATATGAGGCACCGCTTCCTGCGCCATATGGAAATAGCCGTAGAGGTTCGTCTTCAGCGTCGTGTCGAAATGCTCTTCGGTCAGTTCGCCGAATTCTTTTGAATGAATCTGGAATGCCGCGTTGTTGACCAGCACGTCGATACCGCCGAATGCCTTGACCGTTTGCTCCACCGCATTGCGGCACTGGTCGCGTTCGCTGACGTCGGCTTTCACCAGGATGCAGCGCCGCCCTTCCGATTCGACGGCGGATTTTGTCACCTTCGCATCCTTGTCCTCGGCCAGATAGACGATGGCGATGTCCGCGCCCTCGCGAGCGAACAGAACCGCCACCGAGCGGCCGATGCCGGAATCACCACCCGTGATGAGAGCGACCTTGTCTTCGAGCTTTTTCGACCCGAGGTAAAAAGGCGCATCGTAGAGCGGCGCCGGTTCGACTGCCCATTCATGCCCCGGTTTGGATTGGTGCTGTTCGGGGAAAGGCGGCTCCGGATATTTTCGGGCGCCGGCCTGCATGGCGTGCTCGGCCTTGCCGTTCTCCCTCGATCCGTCCTTGGCATCGATGCCGCGCTGAATGTGACGTTGCTTGGCGGCTTCGCTGGCTGTCTTCTGCATGGTTGTCTCCTCGGCTTCGAGGAAGAACAACGCATGTCAGGCAAAAAGGTTTGCGCAAAAAAAGGCCATCATGCCGCTCGCGTCATGCCACGCGGCGGTAGCTGTAGTGATCGCGGATGAATTCATTGAAGAAGCGCCCTTTCGAGGCGGCCTTCCTGAAAGCGGCATAGGTCGCCGGGGCAACATCCGCGTAATCGTAGCGATGGCCGCTCGGCACGAACCAGACGGAGAGGGTTCTGGTCGCGGGATCGTATTGTGTGTTCCGGATCGCGGTCGACGGCATGTTGGCAACCTGACTGCTCAGCCAGATAACCCGACAGCCGCAGGCCCGGTTCCCTGCCTTTGCTCATCGCATCACCCGTCCGCACGCGGCAAGGGCTCCGTATTGCCTTGCGGTCCAGTCCTCACCATCTAGGCGGGATGTCGTCGCTCAAATCGAAAGCCACCGGCCGCACTCCGGTGCTCCAGCATGATCTCTTCGGTGTCGCGGAGGATCTGCCCGAAGGTTTTTCCTACCAGCCCGGATTGATCACGCCGCGGGAAGAGACGGAGCTTGCCCGGCATCTCGAAGGACTGCCGTTCCAGGCGTTCGATTTCCATGGCCATCTCGCAAACCGTCGGGTCGTCGGTTTCGGTCTGCGCTATGACTATGACCGTCGCGAAGTCGTCGAGGCGCTGCCGATCCCCGACTTCCTGCTGCCTTTGCGTGAGCAGGTCGCGGCCTTTGCGCACCGGCCTGCCGAGGCCTTCGCGCAGGTGCTGATCAATGAATACCGGCCTGGCGCCGGTATCGGCTGGCATCGCGACAAGCCCCATTTCGAGGATGTCGCCGGCGTTTCCCTGCTGGCGCCCTGCAGCTTTCGGCTGCGGCGAAAGCAAGGTGACAAATGGGAGCGCCGGACCATCGTCGTCGAGCCACGGTCGGCCTATCTCATGACCGGCGCTTCACGCACGGAATGGGAGCACAGCATCCCGCCAGTAGCCGAACATCGTTACTCGATTACCGTGCGGACGTTGCGGCCTCGGAATCCCTGAGGTTTGCGCGGGGAGTTGTTCGCATCCATCTTGACATGAGTGCTCAACCCGGCCCGCGTGTTGCGGGCGGGTTGAGCAATGTCGTGCTAGGTCAGTATCAGCACGATCTTGTAGGTATCCGGATCGACGATGACGATCCGGCCGTCGGCGAGAACAAAATACTCGTAGGCCTCGTAGGCCGGAACGATCTTGACGATGCGAGCCGGCAAACGATGCAGCCTGATCTTGTGCCGCGGAACTTCGATGCCGACGGAGACGTCAAAGTTGACGCTGGCGACCGGCTCTACCTTCGTCTCCCTGAACACCTGGGTGATCTGGGTCTTCTGTTCGACCGTCACATTGTTGATGGACGCGGTCGAGGTCTTGTCCTGCGCGGAGGCCTTGCCCTGGGCCTGCTGATCGGTCTGGACCTTGGTCTTGTCCTGGGCCTGCTGGTTCGTGGTGGCGCCGGCCTTGCCCTGGGCCTGCTGGTCGGTCTGGACCTTGGTCTTGTCCTGGGCTTGCTGGTTCGTGGTGGCGCCGGCCTTGCCCTGGGCCTGCTGATCGGTCTGGACCTTGGCCTTATCCTGGGCCTGCTGGTCGGTCTTGGTGGCTGCCTTACCCTGCGCCTGCTCGTCCGTCTTCGTCTTGGCCTTGCCCTGAGCCTGCTGGTCAGTCTGGGACTTGGTACCCTGGGCCTGGTCCTTCATCTTCGTGCCGTTCTGGCAGTTGGTCGTGCCGGAAGCGCAGTTTGTGTCCGCTCCTGATTGGGTTTCGGCGGGCTGCTGCGTCTGAGCCATCGCCGTCCCGCAGCCGAGCCCGATCGCCAGCATGCTGGTCATGAGAACATGTTTCATAGGAAATCTCCTTCGGAGAGTTCGTCCCTTCAATGGAGAGAACTTCGGCCAAAAAAGATTGTTCCGAACGGGATGCGTTAATGCCACCCCCGATGGCCCGGGACCTTCATGGCGCTACTTCACACCAATGCCGGCGGTCAGGCCGCCATCGATCTTGTAGTCCGCGCCGGTGCAGAAGCCGGCCTTGGACGAGCACAGAAAAGCGATGAGTTCAGCCACTTCCTCCGGCTCGCCAATGCGGCCAAGCGGATGGGCGGCGCCGAAGCGCCTGTAGGCCTCTTCGACGTCGGCATCGCTGCCATGGTTGCCACGCGCGGCCTTTTCGAGAATCGGCGTGCGGATCGAGCCCGGGCTGACCGAATTCACCCTTATGCCTGATGCCGCGTAGTCGAGCGCCAGCGAGCGGGTCAGCGTGTGGATGGCCCCCTTGGTCGTGGCATAGGCGGCGACGTTCTGCTGGCAGGCGAAGCCTTGCACCGAGGCGACGTTGACGATGGCCCCGCCGCCGCGCTTGATCATTTCCGGAATGCCGAAATGGGCAGTGAGATAGATCGAGCCGACATTGACCGTCATCGCCCGGTTCCAGGTTTCCCAGTCGGTCGTCGTCGCGGTTCCGTAGGGATGCACCGCAGCGGAATTGACGATGACGTCGATGCCTCCGAATTTCGCGACGCCGGCCGCGACCGCGTCGCGCACCTGATCGGAAACGGAGACGTCGACCGTTTGCACCAGCGCGTCCGCTCCGGCCTTGGCAAGGCTTTCCTGAATGGCTGCATTGGCGGCCCGGTCGATGCCGCAGGCGATGATCGCCGCACCTCCTTGCGCCAGCCGTCTTGCGGTGGCGAGCGCGATGCCGGTCGTCCCTGTCACCAATGCCACCTTGCCGTCGAAATCCTTCATCGCGGGAGCTCCTTCATGCGCTATCAAACCCGGTTCTGAGTTTGACACTCATCGGAGTCAAACAATAGGTTGCCGGTCTCTCGCAAAAAGGAAAGTTGCAATGGAACAGTGTTGGCGCTGGTATGGCCCGGATGATCCGGTGACGCTTGAGCATGTCAGGCAGGCTGGTGCTACCGGTATGGTTTCGGCGCTTCACCACATCTATGATGGCAGGGCCTGGCCTGAAGCCGATGTGCTCGAGCGCAAGCGCATCATCGAGGCCGCCGGCCTGACATGGTCTGTCGTCGAGAGCATCCCGGTCCACAATTCCTTCAAGATCGGCGCGCCCGAACGCGAGCGCTACGCCGGCTACTATCGCGACAGCATCCGCACGCTTGCCAAGGCCGGCATCAGGACGATCTGCTACAATTTCATGCCGGTGGTGGACTGGACGCGCACCGACCTCATGTATCGCCTGCCGACAACCGGCTATGCCTTGCGTTTCGATGCCATCGATTTTGCCGCCTATGACCTTTTCGTACTGCAGCGCAAGAACGGCGCGGCCAGCTACACGCCGGCGCGTATCGCCGAGGCCGAGAAGCGATTGAAGGCGCTGACATCGGAGCAGGTCGACCAGATCGAGCGCAACCTCATCGCCGGCCTGCCGGCGACCGAGCGCAAGTATGACCGTGACAGTTTTCGCGAGGCTTTGGCGGAGTATGACGGGATCGGACCGAAGGAATTGCGCGACAACCTCGCCTGGTTCCTGCGCGAAATCATCCCGGTCGCCGAAGAGGAGGGGGTACGCATGTGCATCCACCCCGACGACCCGCCCTTCTCGCTCTACGGCCTGCCGCGCGTCGTTTCGACCGCGCAGGATGCGCGCTTCATCCTCGATGCCGTCGACAGTCCGGCCAACGGCCTGACCTTCTGCACCGGCTCCTACGGCACGCGCGCAGACAACGACATCGTCGCCATGATCAAGGAATTCGCCGTCCGCATTAATTTCGTCCATCTGCGCAACATCACCATCGAGGAGGACGGCTCGTTCTACGAAGCCGAGCATCTCGAGGGCGGCACCGACATGGCGCGGGTCATCCTCGCGCTGATGCAGGAAGAGGCGCGCCGCCGCAAAGAGGGTCGCGCCGACTGGCGCATTCCGATGCGGCCGGACCATGGCCATCTGCTGGCCGACGATATCGGCAAGAAGAAGATCAATCCCGGCTACTCGCTGATCGGCCGGCTGAAAGGTCTCGCCGAACTGCGCGGCATCATGCGCGCCGTGGAGACGTTCGGGTTGGCCTGATCGAATCCGGCTCCTAGTGCAGGTGCCTGAGCTTGTCGGGATTGCGCACGACATAGATGGCCGCGATCTTGCCGTCCTCGATGTTGGCGCAGCCATTGATCCGCGAAGCACGCAGTCTCACCGGTTTGATGAGGTGGCGGCGGCTGAGAGCTCGATGCGCACCAAGCGGCGGCCCACCATCTGGCTCAAAGCCCGCATAAACTTGCGCGATATCTAATATGGGAGCAGAATTGAAGGCGTTTGAAGGAGAACGGCTCATAAGCAAATCGGGAGGAAACCATGAACAGCATGAGCCTCACCACGCTTGATCGCGGCAAGACGACAGTCGACGCCGCAGCCATCGAAGTGCTTTCCGCACAATTGCGCGGCACGCTGCTCCAGCATGGAGATGCCGCCTACAACGAAGTCCGCACCATCTGGAATGCCACGGTCGACCGACGGCCCGGGCTGATTGTGTGTTGCGTCGGCGCCTCCGACGTCATCCGTGCCGTGAATTTCGCCAGGGAAAACAGGCTTCTTGTCTCCGTGCGCGGCGGCGGCCATAACATTGCTGGCAGCGCCGTCTGCGACGGCGGTCTGATGATCGATCTGTCGCCGATGAAGTCGGTGCGGGTCGATCCCGCTACCCGGCGGGCATGGGTCGGGCCGGGCGCTACGCTTGCCGATGTCGACCGCGAAACGCAGGCTTTTGGGCTGGTGGTGCCGACAGGCATCAATTCGACCACCGGCATATCAGGCCTGACGCTGGGCGGTGGCTTTGGCTGGATCACCCGCAAATTCGGCCTGACCATCGACAATCTTGTCTCCGCCGATGTGGTCACCGCCGATGGCAAGTTGCTGCGGGCCAGCGAGACGGAAAATCCGGACTTGTTCTGGGCGCTGCGTGGCGGCGGCGGCAATTTCGGCATTGTCACGGCATTCGAGTTTCAGCTCCATCAGATGGGTCCGCAGGTTCTGTCGGGGCTTGTCGTCCATCCTTTCGCCGATGCCGAGAAGGTGCTGGAGGAGTATCGCAAGGCGCTCGAAACGGCGCCCGACGAACTGACCTGCTGGGTGGTCATGCGGCAAGCGCCGCCGCTGCCCTTCTTGCCGGCCGAGTGGCATGGCAAGGATGTTCTGGTGCTGGCCATGTGCTATTGCGGTGATCTCCAGGCAGGTGAAAAGGCGACGAAGAAGCTTCGCGCCATCGGCTCGCCGATTGCCGATGTCGTCGGCCCCAACCCGTTCACCGGCTGGCAGCAGGCATTCGACCCATTGCTCACCCCGGGCGCCCGCAACTACTGGAAGAGCCATGACTTCACCGAGCTTTCCGACAGGGCAGCCGAGATCGTCACCGAAGCGATACGTGAGCTTCCTGGCCCGGAATGCGAGATATTCATCGGCCATGTCGGCGGTGCGGCGGGCCGAGTGGCGCAGAACGCAACGGCGTTTCCGCAACGCAGCTCGCACTTCGTCATGAATGTCCATGCCCGCTGGCGCGAGCCGGCGATGGACAGGGCCTGCATCGGTTGGGCGCGCAGCCTCTATGAGGCCGCCAAACCCTATGCCGCCGGCACGGCCTATGTGAACTTCATGCCTGAAGACGAGGTCGACCGGGTCGAAGCGGCCTATGGCGGCAATTACCAGCGGCTTCTGGAGATCAAGCAGCGCTATGACCCGCTGAACCTGTTCCGCATGAACCAGAACTTGCGGCCGAAACAAAGCCAGCGCGCAGCCTGAGCCGCCCGCGTTGCAGTGACGAAAGGCCCGCGCCTCGGCCAGAGGCGCGGGCCTTTCGCATAGCCATGGGTCACGGCGCTTCCATTCATGCCTCGAGAGACAGGACCGACCCGCCAGCGCAAATTGATGGAGCGCCCGTTTCGCGTTCACCACATCATGAAGGAGGCGACGTCCGCATCCGAGACCCTGCCGGCGTTCACGTCGGCGATCGCCTGGTCGACGATCGCCACGCCCTCGGCCACTTCGTCCTCGGTCAATGTCAGCGGCGGCATGAATTCGAGCACATTGGCCTTCAGCCCGACATAGGTGAAGGCCGCGCCCAGCTCATAGCCGCGATAAATGATCTTGGCCGTGGTCGTGGCAGGCACCGGCACGCGGGTGACGCGGTCCCTGACCAGATCGATGCCGATGGCAAGGCCGCGGCCGCGCACATCACCGATGATCTCGTGCTTTGCGCCAAGCGCCCGCAGTGCGTCTGAGAACAGCGTGCCGATCCGCGCCGAGCGCCCGACCAGGCCTTCGCTCTCGATCGTCTTCAGCACCGCATTGCCTGCCGATGTCGCCACTGGATTGCCGGCGGTGGTCTGCAAGGCGAAGGCCGGCGCATGGTCCATGATCTCCTTTGGCCCGACCACGGCCGACAGCGGCAGCCCGCCGCCGATGCCCTTGCCGAACACGACAAGGTCCGGCGTCAGTCCCTCGTGCTGGAAGCAGTGCATCATGCCGCTGCGGGCAAGCCCGACCTTGACCTCGTCGACAACGATCCTGATGCCGTGTTTGCGGCAGCGCTCCTGCAGTGCTTTCAGGAACCCCGGCGGCGGCACGATCAGCCCGCCATCCGACATCAGCGGCTCGATGAACACCGCCGCGACCTGGTGCGGTGGGCAGGTGGTCTCGAATTGGTAGTCGAGCAGGGCAAGCACCTCCTCGCCGCTGAAGTTCGGCCGGAACGGATCGGGGTAGGGCAGCAGCACCACGCCCGGTCGCGGCAGCGTGTGCGTCATGGCGGTGTGGCCGCTGATGCCCATCGAGCCGGAGAGGTTGCCGTGATAGGAGCCGATGAAGGAGATGAAGCGCGAACGGCCGGTGGCCGCCTGCAGTACCCGCACCGCGCAGTCATTGGCGTCCGATCCGGAATGGCCGAACCAGACGCGTCGCTCTCCTTCTCCCGGTGTGATCGCGAGCAACCGCTCAGCCAGCGAGACGGCGGGCTCGTTCGGATAGAGCAGCAGGCTGGCGCCGGCCATGTTCCGGACCGAGGTCTCGACCGCCTCGACAACAGCCGGATGGCCATAGCCGAGCACCGCTGGGCCGGCCGATCCTGACAGGTCAAGCAGCGAGCGGCCGCCTTCCTCGATCAGCCTGTTGCCCTGACCTCCGACGACGCTGAGCGGCGAGAAGCGCAGCTTGCCGATCCGCGCGATTGTCGCGGCGTCGCGTTCGCGCAGGCTCGGATTGCTCACGAAACCGTCTCCGTCTCGTGTGCCGGCAGTGCCGCCGCAAGGCGGTCCGCCCACTCCTCGATGCCGGCCCTGTTTGCCAGCAGATCCTGCCGGATTTCGATAAGGACGGCGGGGATGCCGCGATCGTCGCCGTGAACGGGCACGGCGTAATCGGCGTCACGGCTGATCACATAGGGCACGTTGGCCGCGACATTGAGTGCCGTGTCGGTGCGCAGGCCCGAAAGAATCGCTTCGGCGAGACCGGCGGCCTGCTCATGTAGCACACCCGCATGCCATGGCCTGGCGACACCCAGGAAGACCGGCGTGAAAGAGTGGATCGTCACGATCCGAGTCGACCGCCCTTCGGCTGCCCGTTGATCGAGATGTGCGGCCACCCGGTCATGGAACGGCGAAAACATGATTTTGGCGCGTCGGTCCCGTTCCGCCGCATCGATGCCGACGTTGCCGGGAATGCCGGTATCTTCCGACAGAACCGGGATGCTGCCTGGCGTGTGCAATGGCCGGTTGAGGTCGATCAGCAGCCGCGAATAGCCGCTGAGGAAGGCGGACGCATCGAGCCGTGCCGACAAGAGGCGCGTCACCTCCGCGGCGCCGATATCCCAGGCGATGTGGCGTTGCAGATGGCTGGCATCGAGCCCGAGCTGCCGATACTCGGCTGGCATGTGGTTGGACGCATGCTCGCACAGCAGGACAATATCCGAGTGGCCGTGCTCGTTGAGAACCTCGACGGCGTCGGGCCAATCTTTTTCAGTCTGCGCAGTCATCAATAAAGCGTCCGGTAGAGATCGCAGATGGCTGCCGGGTCGAGGCCGGCCAGACGCCCGGCCTCATGTCGCTTCAGTCCGACAAAGGTATCGATGAAGACAGGCGCGAACCATCCCGTGACGGTCTTGTCGGCGAGAAGCGCGTCCAGCGCCGCCGGCAAGGTCTCGGGCAGCCGCACCAGGCCGAGCTTAGTCCGCTCCGCCTCGCTCATCAGGGTGGGGTCGCCGGTGACCAGCGGCGGCGATGGCAGGTCCGCCTTCAGCCCTTCCAGCCCGGCGCGGATGATCGCCGCCAGCGACAGGTAGGGGTTGCCGGTGGCGTCGGCTGCCCGGTATTCGACATTGTATTGCCGCGCGGGATCACGTCCGCCGATCGTCACCGTCGGACAGATGCGCAGCGATGCTTCGCGGTCGCGGTCGGCGAGCCAGGTGTAGGACGAGCTCCAGCTGTGCGGCTTCAGCCGGTAGAAGGAAGATACGCTCGAGGCCGTCATGGCGGTGATCGCCGGGAGGTGACGCAGCACGCCGGCACAGAAGGCGCCAGCCTTGGCTGACAGGCCGCCAGGTTGCGCCGCATCGTAGGTCACCGGCTTGCCGGCCTCGTCGACGAAGCTGAAGTGGATGTGCACACCGTTGCCGACGGCATTGGGCGCTGTCTTGGGTGCGAAGCTCGCGCGCCAGCCGGCATTGCGCGCCACTTCGCGCGTGATTTCACGGATGGCGACAGCGCGGTCGGCCGCCGTCAGCGCATCGGCGGGCTCGTGCGTCACTTCGAACTGTTCGTCGCCGAATTCGGCGATGACCACCTCGGG
The DNA here is from genome assembly GCF_059419085.1 of Mesorhizobium sp. GW821-FHT07A06. NCBI lineage: Bacteria > Pseudomonadati > Pseudomonadota > Alphaproteobacteria > Hyphomicrobiales > Phyllobacteriaceae > Mesorhizobium > Mesorhizobium sp. GW821-FHT07A06. The sequence goes on along the minus strand of NZ_JBWKRC010000009.1, from coordinate 239,833 downwards.
GCCGACGCCCGCCTCCTCCAGTGCCGCCATCAGATTGGGGGCGAACGGATCGGTGCGGCGCAGCGCGGCAAAGGACATCGAATGCGCCGGCGCGAAGCTGCCGCCGGCAATGTGGAACTCATGCTCGAAGGCGGCGATGACGGAAAGGCCGGTCGCCGCCTTCAGCTCCGCCAACGCATCCCTGAGCATGGTCCGCGTGCAGCCGAGCCAAGGGCTGCCGTCGAGCTCGACGATGTCGCCGGCCACCATGTCGAAGCGCGTCCCCGCTCCGGTCCGTTCGGTGCGGAAGCGCGCCTTGAGATCGGGGATCAGCCGCAGGTCGCCGGACGACCCCCAGGGATTGGGATCAACGATGGAATTGAACGGCGTCATCGACAGATTGGCCTGCAGCCAGCCGACACCGGTCGCTGCGGTCTTCTGCAGCCTGCTTTCGACAACGAAGCGGCCCCGCGTGACGGCGCAGAGATCCGTGGTGACGACGGCAACGAGGGGCTCGACGGTCGATGTCATGCCTTTTTTCCCAGGGCGTTGAAACGGTCGACGACGGTGTCGGTGTCGGTGACCCAGCAATAGCCGCCGAAGGCCTTCAGCGCGATGTCGTGGCGCTCCTGGGTGATCGTGGCGCAGGCGTCCGACACACAGGTGACGAGATAGCCGCGGTCGGCGCCATCGCGCACGGTCATGTCGACGCATTGGTCGGTCAGCACGCCGACCACGACAAGGTAGCGGATGCCGAGGTTCTTCAGGAGATAGTCGACATTGGTCGAGTTGAAGATGCCGGACGAGGTCTTCGGCAGCATGATCTCGTCGCCGACCGGCGCCAGCGATGCAACCGGCAGGCCCTCGGGGAGGCTCGGCGCGACATGGATCGGCGTCAGCTTGTGGTCGAGCGAGCGATCGCGGCCGTCTTCGGTCAGGCTCTGGATGATGGTGTGCAGCACCTCGACGCCATTGGCGCGCGCCGCCGCAAGCAGCCGCTCCTGGTTGGGGATCGTCTGCGAGGATGTCTTGCGATAGAAATAATGGTCGGGGCCGCGCTCCGGATGCGAGGGATCGGCGCCCGGTTCCAGCCAGATGCGCTGCATGTCGACGACCAGCAGCGCCGTCTCGCCGGCACGGAAGGCTTCGTCTCGCCTGGGTAAGGCCTTTTTGGGTGAGGCTTGGGTCATGCTTTGTCGTCCTGCTTTGGTGATTTGGGTCCGGGTGTCTTGCGTGGTCCCGCTGCCTGGCGTGCGCCGTTCTCTTGCGGGTCGCTGTCGAGCGTCACCGCATTGGCGTGGCGCACTTTCTCGATCCTCTCGATGCGAGCCCGGGCCTCGTCGCCCAGCGTCGAAACGATGTGGGCGGTAAGCGCTTCCATCTGTGCGATTGCCGGCGCCAGCGTGTCGTAGGGCGAGGCGACTTCGAGCGGGCTGACGATCGTGACTTCGGCGAAATCCGATATCGGCGACAGCCATTGGTCGGTGAAAAGCAGGATGCGTACATCGAGCGCCGCTGCCTGGCTTGCATAGGCCATCACGTCGAGCTGGTAGCGGCGATAGTCGAAGACGACGAGCACATCACGGCGGCCAAGGTCGGCCAGCGTGTCGAATGCTTGGGGGGAGAGCACGCCGAGATCACGGACACCGGTGCGAAACTGCACGAGGTATCCGGCCAGCATGCCGGCGATGTGGCGGCTGAACCGGCCGCCGACCAGCACGATCTCTCCCTTGGCCTCCATCAAAAGGCGAGCGGCCCGCTCATAGGTCTGCACCGGCGTCGCGGCGGTGGCCTTCTGCAGGGCCGCTGTGACGGAATCGAGATAAGCGAGCACGGCGCTGTCGCTGGAGCCGCTCTGCCGTTTTGCCTCCATCATCAACAGCGGTGAATGCAGCCTGGCCTCGACTTCGGCCAGAAGCTTTGACTGGAAGTCCGGAAAACCCTCATAGCCGAGCTTGACCACCAGCCTGACCACGGTCGGATCGCTGACGCCGGCACGTCGGGCGAGCGACGAGGCGGTGCCAAGGCCAGAGGTCGGATAGTCCGTCAACAGCAGCCGGACGATCTTCTCTTCCGATGGCGTCAGCGCCAGATCCCCGCGCATCAGAACATCGCGTATCGCCATTGGCCTCCCCGAAACAGGTGTTGGGCTCTTAGCCTCGTTATGTCGAGTTTATTACAGGGATTTTAATTCAGGTCAACAATGAAGAGATGTTGACATAGTCGAAAGAGTAGCCTTACCTTGTCGGAAAGCAGCCAAGAGACTGTGGGGAACAGCCATGCGAAACGGAAGCGACGTCATCGTCGTTGGTGCTGGAATTGTTGGATCGAGCACCGCCTATCATCTCGCCAAGGCCGGTGCGAATGTCGTGTTGGTCGAGCAGACCCATCCCGCTGGTGGTCCGTCAGGCAAGTCTTCGGCGCTGCTGCATGCCTTCTACCTGATGCCGGAATTGTCGCAGCTCTCCATCCGTGGCCGCGAAATCCTGGTGTCGCTGCCCGAGATCGCGGGCGAGGGGTCCTTCGTCACCGAGATCGGCATGATGTGGGTCTGTGGCAACGACAATGAGGCGGGCTGGAAGGCGGCGGCCGAACGAATCCGCGGCGAGGGCGCGCGGATCGAGACCCTGTCGTCGCAGGCTTTTGCGGATGCGGCACCCGGCTTTGCCTTGGACAATGTCGCGTTGGCGCTGTGGGAACCCGAGTACGGCTATGCCGATGCTTTCGGCGCCACCAACGCCATCGCCCGCGCCGCCCGTGCCAATGGCGCGAAGATCCTGCAGAACACGCTTGTCGAAAACCTTCGGCGGCAGGGAGGCCGCATCACCGGCGTCACCTTGACCGATGGCACCGTGCTGGAGGCCGATACGGTCGTGCTGGCCGCCGGCCCTTGGACGCGCCGCCTGCTGGCGACGGTGGGCCTCGATCTGCCGCTGCATGTCGAGCGCCATCCGATGGCCGTGCTCGACGCCGCCGGGCAGGCCCGCAAGGTGATGCCGTTCGCCTGGTGCGACGACATTTCCTGCAACTACGCGCGGCCCGACAATGACGGCGTCATCCTGGCCGGCACCTGGGCCGGTGGCGGCACTGGCCTGCGTCACGAGCACGCCGGCCGGCCGCGTTTCGTCGAGAACCCCGACGCCTACATGGAAGGCGTCGAAGAGTCCGAATCGGTCGAGATCCTGGAGACCTTTGCTACCCGCGTGCCCGCAATGGCCGAGCTTGGCATCCGCCCCGGCTATGCCGGGCTCTACGATATGAGCCCCGACGATCTGCCGGTCATCGGCGCCATGCCCGGTGTCGAAGGTCTGGTCGTTTCGGCAGGGTCCTCAGGCCACGGTTTCAAGACCGGGCCGGCAGTCGGCGAGGCAATCGCCAGACTGGTAACCGAAGGCCCTCAGTCGATCCTGGCGCCGTTTTCGCCCAGCCGCTTCAAGGCCGCGTGATGGCAGCGGTGATGATGAGCGAGCGCAAGCCGCGCGGCTTCATGCCGGCCGCGTTCCGCAACGCCGCGGCCGATGCATTGTGCATGGTGGCGGTGCTGCTCTTGGTGGCGCTTGCCGCCTTCGTCTTCGGCGGCGCCGCCATGCAGCGCGTCGTCACCTATGCCGCGATCATGCTGACGGCAGTGCTTGGGCTGCAGATTTTCTCCGGCAATAGCGGCATCGTCTCTTTCGGTCAGGCCGCCTTTGTCGGCCTTGGCGCCTACGCCACCGGCATTCTCACCATGCCAAGCGCGCTGCAGCGCACGGCGTTGCGCGATCTGCCGGAATTCCTTGCCGGGTACCAACTCTCCTTCTTCGCGGCGCTGGCCGTCGTCCTGGTTCTGGCTGTCGTCATCGGCCTGCTGACAGGCACGCCCTTGCTTCGACTGACCGGGTCGAGCGCCTCGATCGCCACGCTCGCCATGCTGATCATCGTCTACACGCTGCTGGTCGCCGGGCGCGAGATCACCCGAGGCAGCCAGCCATTCTACGGTGTGCCGCGAGAGGTCGGGCTGTGGACCGCCGCGGCGATCGCCTCGGTGGCGCTGATCGCGGCGAGGCTCTTCCGCGAGACCTCCTTCGGTCTTGCCACCCGCGCCGCCGCCAATGACGAGCGCGGCGCCGCCGCCGTCGGCGTCGACCAGCGCACGGCGCGGCTGGCCGCCTGGGTGGCGGGCGTGGTCGCCGCCATGGCCGCAGGCGCCATGATGGCGCAATTCCTGGGCGCGTTTTCGCCGCGCGACTTTTATTTCGACCTCGGCTTCACCATGCTCGCCATGCTGATCGTCGGCGGCATGACCTCCTCGCTCGGCGCCTTCGCCGGCGTCATCGTCACCATCGTGGTGATCGAGGTGGTGCGCCGCTTCGAGGGCGGCGGCGAGGTGCTCGGCCTGCATCTGCCTGTCCTCTTCGGTCTGACCCAGGGCGTGTTGGCCATCGCCATGATCCTGGTCATCTGGCGCCGGCCCACCGGCCTTTTCGGCGAACGCGAGCTCAACCTTCTGCACCGGTCCGGGCGCCAGGCGGACATGGCTTCGGCCGCTGTGCCGCAACAGGTTGGTGCCGACCGGCTGGTGGCCGACCATCTGTCGCGCCGCTATGCCGGCGTCGTCGCGGTGGACGACGTCAGCTTGAGCTTCGAGACCGACAGCATCACCGGCATCATCGGACCCAACGGCGCCGGCAAGACGACACTGCTCAACATGCTGGCTGGCGATGTGCAACCCAGTGCGGGAACAGTGTCCGTCGGCGGCGTGGTGCGGCAGGCCTCGGCCTTTCGCTTTGCGCGATCGGGCATTGCCCGCACCTTCCAGAACATCCGCGTCTTTCCGCACATGACGGTGCTGGAAAACGTCGTCGTCGCCGCCCGACAGGTCGAACCGGATCTCGGCCGCGCCGAGGCCGCGGCGATGCGCGAACTGTCCCGCATGGGCCTGGAGAAGTCAGCCGACCAGCCGGCGGCACGGCTCGCCTACGGCCAGCGCCGTCGGCTGGAAGTGGCCCGCGCCCTGGCGCTCAAGCCGCGCTTCCTGCTGCTCGACGAGCCGGCCGCCGGCATGAACGCCGTCGAGACCGCCGAACTCGTCTCCATCCTGTCGGCGGTGCGTGCCGAGCGCCGCGTCGGCGTCGTGCTGATCGAGCATGACATGCGGCTGGTGATGAACCTTTGCGAGCGCATCGTCGTCATCGACCATGGCCGCGTCATCGCCGACGGCACGCCTGCCGATGTCCAGAACAACCCCGCCGTCATCGCGGCCTATCTCGGCAGCCGCACGGCGCGCGCCAAGAGCGCAACAGCTGAAAACCAGCCCGCATAGACCAACGATGACAGCCAACGATAACAAATCCAGAAGGAGAACCGACATGCCAAGCCTCTATCGCCTCCACCGCGCTGCCCTGTGCGCGGCCCTGTCAGGCATCGCCGCCGTTTCGACGGCGAGTGCCGAGGAGATCATCATCGGTGCGGCGACCGCGCAGACCGGCGGCCTTGCCCCCTACGACCAGCCGGCCCTTGCCGGGTTGCGCATGTCGCTTGACGAGCTCAACGCCAAGGGCGGGCTCGGCGGCAAATACACAGTCAAGCTGCTGATCAAGGACACGCGCTCCGACACCGCGCAGACCGCCACCGTCGCCCAGGAATTGATCGACGCCGGCGCCAAGGTCATGATCACGCCCTGCGATGCCGATCCTTCGATCTCAGCCGGCCAGCTCACCCAGCCGCTCGGCATTCCGACCCTGACCTTGTGCGGCTCCGCTCCCGTGCTCACAGGTGCGGTCGGCGACGTCATGTTCGGCACCTATCCGGCCGACAATGTGCAGGCGACGGCTGTGGCGGATTTCGCCGTCTCCGAAGGCAAGAAGAAGGTGTTCCTGCTGACCTCGCCGGACTCCACCTATACCGCCAACCTGCCGGAATATTTCGGCAAGGTGTTCGAGAAGAAGGGCGGCGCCGTCGTCGGCCGCGGCACCTTCACAATGGGCCAGCCGGACTTCTCCGCCGAGATCACCAATATCAAGGGCCTGGCCGATAAGCCGGACCTGATCATGACGGCCGCCTATGAGCCGGATTTCCCGGCCTTCATCCAGCAATTGCGTGGCGCCGGCGTTACCATCCCGGTCTATGGAGCCGATGCCATCGGCACGCCGACCATCAAGGCCCTCGGCAAGCTGGTCGACGGCGTCGTCTATACCGCGGCCGGCTATGCCGAGCCGGGCAGCAAGCTCGAGACCTTCAACGCCGCCTTCACCAAATATGCCGGCCACGCGCCGGAATCGACCTATGAGGTCAATGGCTACGAGATCGGGCTGATCCTCGATCAGGCGGTCAAGACCGCCGGGTCCGACGATCCCAAGGCCATCCGCGACGCCATCGCCAACCTCAAGGATTTCGAAGGCATCACCGGCAAGATCACCTATGCCGGCACCGACCGCATGCCGCTCAGGCCCGTGGCGCTGATGCGCTACGACGGCGGCGAGGGCAAGCATGTCGAGACCCTGATCCCCGCCGCCGCCGACGTTCCCGCGCCGTGATGCCATGCTGAGCGTCGAAGCCCTGAAGATCCGGTACGGCGAAGTCGAGGCGGTGCGCCGTGTCGACCTCACCGTCGACAGCGGCGAGATCATCGCGCTGGTCGGCGCCAATGGCGCCGGCAAGAGCTCGACGCTCGGCGCCGTCGCCGGGCTGGTGCCGGCTGCGTCCGGCAAGGTGGTGTTCGACGGGGCCGACATCACGGGCCTGGCTCCGGAGGCCATCGCCCGCAAGGGGGTCGCGCTGGTTCCCGAAGGCCGTCGCATCTTCGCTAGCCTGACGGTCGCCGACAATCTGCGTCTCGGCGGCGCGGTGCATCAGCCGGCGGCCGAGGCGCGCGTGCGCGAGGAGGAGATGCTGGAGCTGTTTCCGATCCTGCGTCGCTACCACCGCGTCAAGGGCGGCAACCTGTCCGGCGGCGAGCAGCAGATGCTGGCCATCGCCCGCGCCTTGATGGGCAAGCCGCGCATGATCCTGCTCGACGAGCCGTCGCTCGGCCTTGCCCCGCAACTGATCGACACCGTCTTCGACCTGATCGCCGAACTGCGCCGCAAGGGCCTGACCATCCTTCTGGTCGAGCAGAATGTGGCACTGGCGCTGGAAATCGCCGACCGCGCCGTCGTGCTTGCCGATGGCGAGGTGGTGCTGTCGGGCACGGCTAAAGAACTCGCCTCTTCGGACCTCGTCCGCCAAGCCTATCTGGGAGCTTAAGAAGCATGGTCGCGCAGCAGATCATCAATGCGGTCAGCCTCGGCGGCGTCTATGCGCTGCTGGCGCTCGGCCTGGCCATTGTCTTCTCCATCGTCGGCCTCATCAATTTCGCCCATGGCGAGCTGATGACGCTGTCGGGCTATGCGCTTCTGGCGTCGCTGGTGCTCGGCTTTCCCTTCCCGGTGGCCGTGCTTGTCGCCGTGTCCTGCGGCGCGCTCGCCGCTGTCGCCATGGAGCGCATCGCCTTCAGGCCGATGCGTGGCGCCAGCGTCACCAGTCTTCTGCTGACCAGTTTCGCCGTGTCGAGCCTTTTGAAAGTTGTCTTCCAGAACGGTATTTCGGCCCGGCCGCAGGCCGTCGCCATGCCGGGCTGGATGACCGGCGCCTTCTCCTTCGGTGATTTCACCATCGGCGTCGGTCCCAGCATCTCGATTGTCGTCTCGGCGCTGGCGCTGATTGCGCTGGAGGTCTTCCTGCGCCGCTCGGTGACCGGTACAGCGATGCGCGCAGCGGCGGAGGATTTCGACGTCGTGCGCCTGATGGGCATTCCGGCCAGCCGCATCATCGCCACCGCTTTCCTGCTCTCCGGCTTGCTGGCGGGGTTGGCGGCCATGCTGTGGGTGGCGCAACGCGCCTCGGTCGATCCGCTGATGGGCTTCACGCCGGTGCTGAAAGCCTTCATCGCCGCCGTCGTCGGTGGCCTCGGCAGCCTGCCGGGTGCCGTCGCGGGCGGTTTCCTGCTCGGCATCATCGAGGTGCTGCTGCAGGCGACGCTGCCGGCGGCGATCGCGCCCTATCGCGACGCCATCGTGCTGTCGGGTGTCATCGCCGTGCTGCTGCTGCGGCCGCAAGGCTTGATCCCGGCGGTCCGGGTCCAGCGTAGCTAGAGCATGATCCCGAAAAGTGGGAATCGGTTTTCGGATAGGATCATGCTCAAACAAGAAGAAGCTTCATGTACAGCAAGCCGGAATTCGCGCCTTTGTCGCGCGACGCCGTGTTCGGCCTGATCGAGGCGGCCGCTTTCGCCACGGTGGTGACATCAGGGCCGCAAGGGCTCGTCGTCTCGCATCTGCCGTTCGTGCTCGACCGCACGCGGGGCGCAAACGGAACACTGGTCTCCCATCTCGCCAGGGCCAATCCGCACAGCGAGCTGATTGCGCAGGGCCGGGAGACGGTTGCCGTCTTCCAGGGGCCGCATGGCTACATCTCGTCCTCCTGGTATCCGCGCAACCCGGTCCGCGACAGCGCGCCGACCTGGAACTTTGCCGTGGTGCATTGCCATGGCCATCCGGTGCCGCTCGACGCGCACGCCACTGCCCGGCATTTGCTGCAACTGGTCGACGTGCTGGAAAACGGTCGCGACGACCGCTGGCGCATGCGCGAACTCGGTCCGGGCGGCATGGAACGGCGCATACCTCACATCATCGGCTTCGACCTGCCGATCGAGCGGATCGAAGCCAAATTCAAGATGGGGCAGGATGAGCGCCTTCATGATACGGGCAGAGCCATCAGCGCGCTGGAGGAGAAAGATCCGGCGCTTGCCGCGATGATGAAGACGCACAACGCGCATCGCCAGGACTGACCGGAACGCCGGCAAGGAAAACAAAATGATCCCCAATCTCAACATCGTGCCGTTCGTCAGCGTCGACCACATGATGAAGCTGGTGCTGAAGATCGGCGTCGAACGCTTCCTCGTTGAGCTTGCCGGCTATATCGAGGATGATTTCCGCCGTTGGGACCTGTTCGACAAGACGCCGCGCGTCGCCTCGCATAGCGCCGAGGGCGTCATCGAACTGATGCCGACCAGCGACGGCGAGGTCTACGGCTTCAAATATGTCAACGGCCACCCCAAGAACATGCGCGAGGGCCGCCAGACCGTCACCGCCTTCGGCATGCTGGCCGATGTCCACAACGGCTATCCGGTGCTCTTGTCGGAAATGACCATCCTGACCGCGCTGCGCACGGCGGCGATGTCGGCTCTGGCGGCAAAACATCTGGCGCCGGCCGGCTCCCGCAGCATGGCGCTGATCGGCAATGGCGCCCAGGCCGAATTCCAGGCGCTGGCCTTCAAGGCGCTGCTCGGCATCGACACATTGCGCCTCTACGATATCGACCGTTCGGCGACCGAGAAATGCATCCGCAATCTGGCCGGGCTCGGCTTCGACATGACCGCCTGCACGACCGCGCAGGAGGCGGTCGAGGGCGCCGACATCATCACCACCGTCACCGCCGACAAGCAGTATGCCACCATTCTCACCGACAACATGGTCGGTTCCGGCGTCCACATCAACGCGGTCGGCGGAGACTGCCCGGGCAAGACCGAACTGCACCGCGATATCCTGCTGCGCTCCGATATTTTCGTCGAATATCCCCCGCAGACCCGCATCGAAGGCGAGATCCAGCAACTCGCACCGGATCATGAAGTCACTGAACTGTGGCAGGTCATATCAGGCGCCGTTAAGGGCCGGCGCGATACCGGCCAGATCACGCTGTTCGATTCCGTCGGCTTCGCCATCGAGGACTTTTCGGCACTGCGCTATGTCAGGGATCAGCTGAAGTCGACCGGCCTCTACCAGGAACTCGACATGCTGGCCGACCCCGATGAGCCGCGCGACCTGTTTGGCATGCTGTTGAGGGCGGCCCGGCAGGATTGATGGCGATTGGGCGCGCCCAACGCCTGTCTGTCATGGCATGATCGCGATCATCATCAGTCTGGTCGTCCGAATGGAAAAATTGTTCGTCGCGGCTGCGCCGAAGGGCCGATCGTTTCTTTCCCGGCAATTCGAAGTCGATGAGACTTGCGCGCATTGATGGCGGCCATGGTCGCGCAAACGTGCCTGCATGTTCAATCGGCTGGGTTTTCCGAAGCGGTGATTTCAAACAACGCCCGGAAAGCACTGGGAAAGGAACCCGATATGCCAAGAATAGTGCCCGTGCTTGATTTGAGCCGTCTTGAGCAAGGCGCGTCCGAGCGCCGGACATTTCTGGCGGACTTGCGCTCCGCTTCGCGTGACATCGGCTTTTTCTACCTGGCCGGACACGGCATCTCCTGGGCGGAGATCAGCGAGGTACTCACCGCGTCGCGTCACTTCTTTGCCTTGCCGGAAGCCGACAAGCTTGCAATCGAGATGGTCAAATCCTCGCAGTTCCGCGGCTATACGCGCGCAGGCGGCGAACTGACCAGGGGCAAGGAGGACTGGCGCGAGCAACTCGACATCGGCGTCGAACGTCAGACGATCGCGCAAGGGCCGGGAATTCCGGCCTGGACGCGGCTGCAGGGGCCGAACCAGTGGCCCGCGGCGCTGCCGGATCTCAAGCCGGCGCTGCTTGCCTGGCAGAGCAAGGTGACGGCCGTGGCGATCCGGTTGCTCAAAGCCTTCGCGCTGTCGCTCGATCAGCCCGAGGACGCCTTCGACCCGATCTATCGCGGGGAACCCAATCACCGCATGAAGATCGTGCGCTACCCCGGCCGCGATGCAACTGGCGGCGACCAGGGCGTGGGCGCGCACAAGGATGGCGGTTTCCTGACGCTGCTGCTCCAGGATGACAACAAGGGACTCCAGGTCGACTATGACGGCAGCTGGGTCGATGTCGATCCCATTCCCGGCACGCTCGTCGTCAACATCGGCGAATTGCTCGAACTGGCCTCCAACGGCTATTTGCGCGCCACCGTGCATCGGGTTGTGACGCCACCAGCCGGCGTCGAGCGCATTTCCGTGCCGTTCTTCTTCAGCGCGAGGCTCGATGCGACGATACCGCTGCTTGGCCTTTCCGAGGAACTGGCGGCGCAGGCGCGTGGACCGGCCAGCGATCCGGACAATCCGCTGTTTCGCGATGTCGGGACCAATGTGCTGAAAAGCCGGCTGCGCTCGCATCCCGACGTCGCGCGGCGCCATTATGCGGATCTGCTTGAAGGGGAAAGCCGGGTTGGTTGAGCGCCCTGCCGAAGAAGGAATAGAATTTTCGCAATTCTGGCCAATCTTTAGAAAATCGTCCGTCGTATCTGTCCGAGAATCGGTACAAAAGAGAAAAATCCGTTCGGTGTTTTCCTCCCATTTCGCCGAGCGGTGTTCCCCTCTGAAGGTTATGACCTTCTTTTTGGCCGGGCCGTTTTCGCGCCCGGCCATTTTTCTGGAGCAATTCCAGGTGCCTCGGCGTTGCCGCCGCCGCGCTGATCCGGCAAGCTTCACCCCCGTTCATTCGCCAGTCACCGACCGCGATCCGTGCAAGGAAGGAGAGGTCTCATGACATCCAATGTCGCCGTCATCGCCGGTGCGGGTTCCGGCTTGAGCGCCTCGCTGGCGCGCCTCCTCGCCAAGGAAGGGTTCAGCGTCGTTCTGGCCGCCCGCAACATCGAGAAACTCGGCGCATTGCAGGCTGAGACAGGCGCGCAGGCCATGGCAACGGATGTCTCCGACCCCGCTTCGGTGGAGCGTCTGTTCGATGTCGCCGACAAGGCCGGTCCGCTCTCGCTGGTGGTTTTCAACGCCAGCGGACGCGCTCGCGGGCCGATAGCCGAGCTTGATCCCGAGGCGGTCCGGCAGGCTTTGCTGGTTGGGGCCTATGGCGGGTTCCTGGTCGGCCAGCAGGCGGCGCACCGGCTCATCGCCCAAGGGGCTGGCTCGATCTTCTTCACCGGTGCGACGGCAAGCGTGAAGGGGTTCGCCGGGTCCGCCGGTTTTGCGATGCCCAAATTCGGCTTGCGCGGGCTGGCCCAGTCCATGGCTCGTGAGCTGGCGCCGAAGAACATCCACGTCGCGCATTTCATCATCGACGGCGCCATCGCCTCGGTTTCGTCCGGGCAGGAGCCCGGTCCGCCGGATCGCCGACTGTCTCCGGACGCCATCGCCGAAGCCTATCTCTCCATCCATCGCCAGCACCGCAGCGCCTGGACCTGGGAAATGGAGCTGAGGCCCTGGGTTGAGACCTTCTGATGGGGCGCGGGAGTGCGACTTTGGTGCAACCTGTGGGCACGGTTGGCAGGAGTCGACATTGCGGGAGGATATCACTATATAGCGGCGGCCTCGCTGGCTCGCGCCTTGAGGGCGAACGTCAAAAAGCGGCTGTAGCGACAGCCATTGAGATTAAGAAACGGACTGAAAGCCGTAAAAGGTAGAAGCAATTGCTCGGCGCGGGCCAGATCCCGCCAACGGTACAGTCCTTCAGAATCAGAAAATGTTCTTCACCCCTCGATTTCCTTCGGCTCTGTGGACCCTGGACGGCATTGACTTGCCGGCTGGCCGCGACTCGGCTGGAATGGGAAGATGCATCCTTTGCGGGATGCCGACGTTTATGATTACCAACCGGCTTTGCCGCCAGGGAACAGCAGTATGAGTGAACACGCCATCGAGTTCTTGCGGGGATGGATCGGCGAAAAGGTCCATTGCCAGTCCCAGGCCAGGATCGACAAGCAGGCCGAGACATTGGCCAGGGAATGCGCCGCCAAGGCGGCCGAGGTCGGCATCCCGCTGGAGGACATCCAGGAAGAAGTCGGCGATATCCAGGAGCTCATTGCTTCCCGGCTCGAGGAAGCGGCCGAGGCCGACGAGCACCAGCAGGCCTCCAGCAAGGCCGCGGAATAGATTTTAACGGCCATTCTGTCTGAATGCGCGGGCCCGTCGGCCCGCGTTGTCGTCTCAGCCGAACTTTTCTTTCAACCAGGTCTTCGGCAGTGCCGGCACGAAATTGCCGTCGCGCCCGCTCATGTCGTCATTGGCGACGAGGGCGTTGAGGATCGATTCCTCGACCGCCTGGATCACGGCATCGAAGAACGGGTCGATGTCCGTATCGGGAATGAAATCGGCATTGGCGATCCGGCCGGACGGCGCCAGTGCCGCGGCAGGATTGGCCGTCGTGAAGGCGAGAAAAATATCGCCCGAGCTGTGATAGCCGAAGCCGCCGGTCATGGCGACGCCGAGCGGCACACGGCGGGCCAGTCGCTTCATCTGGTGCGGCAGGAATGGCGCATCGGTGGCGACAACGGCGATGATCGAACCCTTTTCGGCGCGGGGCGTGCCTTCGCGGATCGCCGGTTCCGTGAGTTCCGGCCCGGCACGCAGGCCGCGAAGGGTAAAATTGCGCCGCTTGCCGAAATTCGACTGCACGAAGGCGCCGACCGTATAGGAATGTCCCTGCCATCCAACGACGCGCGACGCCGTGCCCGCCCCGGCCTTGAAGCCGAAGGTGATCATGCCTGTGCCGCCGCCGACGCTGCCTTCCTCGACCGGCCCGCTGGTTGCGCCGTCAAGGGCTTCGGTCACGTGCTCAAAGCTCAGATGGTGACCGTTTATGTCGTTGAGAAACCCGTCATAGGTTTCCGCCGCCACCGGTAGGCCCCAGCCGCTGTCGAGCGCGGCCGGCAGCACTTGGTGCATCCAGCGCAGCGTGCCGTCGCGCGAAACGCCGCAGGAGTGCGTGTTGGTGATGGTGATCGGGAAGTTGAAGGCACCGGTTTCCTCGACGATGTGCGAGCCGGTCAACTCGCCATTGCCATTCTGGCTGAAGATACCGGCGAAGACCGGCGTGGCCAGATCGGCGCGTGGCCTGGGCAGGATCGCGGTGACGCCGGTGCGCACTGGCCCCTTGCCGACGACGAGCGCACCTTCCCCGGAAATCAATGTCGCATGGCCGACAGCGACGCCGGACACGTCGGTGATTGCGTTGAACGGCCCGGGCGTACCGTCGAAGCCTATGCCGAAGCTCCGTGCGCGCGGCTTGCCGCCGGGCGTGGCCAGATGGTGCGGATTTCCGGTCATGGTCAAAACAGCGATCCCTGGTTGCCGGGTTCCTTGGCCTTGGCCGCTGGCTTGGCAGCCGGCTTCGGCCGCGCCGCACCACTGGTTGCCACCGCATCCGCCGTGCCGTCGGCGAACTCCAGCGAAAGCGCCATCCCCGATGTTACGTCGGCGGCCTGCTTGATGACCGCGCCGTCGGCGTCCTTCACCAGCGCGAAGCCACGCGCCAGCACGGCCTTGTGCGAGAGCGTGGTCAGCAGGCGCTCTGCCTGGCTCAACTGGCCGCGCAGCCGCTCGAGCCGCAGCGAGATGACGCGATCCTGCCGCCTTGCGAGCGCCGCCAGTGCATCGGTCTGCTGCTTCTGCCTTCGTGCGATCGGTGCCGGCGACAGCCGCGTCGCGGTGCGCGCAAAGCGCGCGCGTCGCTCGCGCACGATGGCGAAGAACGCCGCCTGAGCGCGGGCGAGGTCACGGCCGGTGAGCGTGCGGGCCTCGTTGATGCGCCGCGACAGCGTGGCCGGCGTCAGCCTCTGGCCCTGGAGCCGCGCCCGCTTGCGATCGACGCTGACGGACAGGCCGCGGCCGAGCCTCGATGTCGCCTCATCGAGGCGCCGGCGCGGCAGCGCCAGCAATTGATCGGGCGAGGGCAGTGCGCGCGCCGCCGCACGCGCGGCCTGCCGCTTGCGTTCGAAATTGCGTGAGACGGCCGCCTTGAGCCGCGCGCCAAGGCTGGCAAGCGTCGCTTCGAGGTCGGCCTTCACGGGCACTGCGATTTCGGCCGCGCCCGTTGGTGTCGGCGCCCGCACATCCGCGACGAGGTCGATCAGTGTCCAGTCGGTTTCATGGCCGACCGCCGAGATCACCGGAATTCCGGAGGCGGCAACGGCGCGGGCGAGCGCTTCGTCGTTGAACCCCCACAGATCCTCCAGGCTGCCGCCGCCGCGCGCGACGATCAAGAGATCGGGGCGCTGGATCGGGCTATCCCAGGCCAGTGCATTGAAGCCGGCGACGGCATTGGTCACTTCCACGCCTGACGTCTCGCCCTGCACGCGCACCGGCCAGACCAGCACATGCAGCGGAAAGCGGTCCTTGATGCGATGGATGATGTCGCGGATGACTGACCCGGTCGGCGAGGTAACGACGCCGATGACGCGCGGCATGAACGGCAGCCGGCGCTTGCGTGCGGCATCGAAAAGCCCCTCGGCCTGCAGCCGGCGCTTGCGTTCCTCCAGCAGCGCCATCAGCGCCCCGGCGCCGGCCGGCTCCAGATTGTCGATGACGATCTGATAGTTGGACTTGCCGGGATAGGTGGTGAGCTTGCCGGTGGCGATCACCTCCATCCCTTCCTCGGGACGGAATTTCAGCCGGCTCATCGTGCCTTTCCACACCACGGCGTCGAGCCGGGCTCGGTCGTCCTTCAGCGCGAAATACGCATGGCCGGAGGAGTGCGGGCCCCGATAGCCGGAGATTTCGCCGCGAACCCGCACATTGCCAAAGACGTCCTCGACCGTGCGCTTGAGCGCGCCGGAGATCTCGCTCACCGTGTATTCGGTGGCGTTGGTGCGTGATTCGGATGCCGCTTCGCTCATCGGCCGATTGGGGGCTGGTTGGGGCCCCACGTCAAGGCGCCCGTATCCGGCCACGCGCTCAAGGCGCCTCGATTCTTCCCTCCCAGCCGGTCTACCAGCCGGGCAGAATCTGGTTCGGTCTCGTCCGTTTCATCTTGGCAAAGGCGAGTGCGGCGAAGTCGAATGTTCCCGTCTCCTCGCCAAGCGGCACCGAGATGTTGTCCAGGCTCTCCGAGATGTGGCGGGCAAGCGCATCGACGATCTCCGGCCGCGAAGTCTGGCCGCGCATGATGCCGATGCGGCAGTCGGGCAGGGCGCCGAAACCGTCGGCCTCGCCCAGCACCCGCATGCCGGGCCTGAGCGCGCATTCCGGCAGCACCGAGATCGCCAGGCCCGAAAGCACGGCGGCGGTGATGACGGTCGCCGAGAAACTGGTGAACAGGATGCGATAGTCGCGGTTCTGCTGGTCCAGCATATCGACGGCGGCGCGCCGCCAGATGCAGTTCGGCCGGCCGAAGGCCATTGGCAGTGTTACCTGTTCATGTGTCGCATGGTTGGCCGAGGTGACCCAAAGCAGCGGTTCGCGCCGCACCACCTCCGACTGGCCGCGCACATCGTTGTGCGTCACCAGCGCCAGGTCGAGATTGCCGCGCTTGATATGTTCGACCAGTCCCGGTGTGGGCTCGCAGATGACAGTCAGTTCGACACGCGGATTGGAGCGCGTGAAGCGCGCCATGATCTCAGGCAGGAAACGGTCGGCATAATCGTCCGGCGTGCCGATGCGGATCGTGCCCTCGAGTCGCTGGTCGTCGAAGGCGGCCAGCGTTTCGCGGTTGAGGTAGAGCAACCGCCTTGCGTAGGAGAGCAGCTTGTCGCCTTCCTCCGTCAGCCTGTTGCTGCGCCCCTCCTTTTCGAACAGCGGCTTGCCGATCCGCTCTTCCAGCCGGCGCATCTGCATCGACACCGCCGACTGGGTGCGGTGCACCTCTTCGGCTGCCCGCGTGAAGCTGCCGGTATCGGCGATTGAGATGAAGGTTTGCAACTGATCGAGATCGAGCGGCGCTTTCATCGGTCTAATCCATCATTGATGTTGATGTTAAAGATTAGAAACATTCGTTGGATTAATCAATCGGCCGATGGCAAGTTGGTATCGTCCACATGAAGCCAACGCATGTCGCCCAAAAGTGGACACCGGTTTTGGGACAACGACATGCATCTTTAAAAATGAATCGAAGCCGGAGCGGCCGCTGTCGCCAGCGCCGATCGCTTGGCTTTGTCCGCTCGACTCCGAAGGAGACTGCTGTGACCACGATCGATTTCGCCACCGAGACCTCGCGCATCACCTCGCGTCCGGCTGTTGCGATGCGCGTGGCCAACACCGTCTTCAATTTCTACCGCGCCTGGAAAAACCGCCGCGCCTTCTATCGCCTTGGCGAGATGTCGGACGCCGAGCTCGCCGATATCGGCCTGACGCGCGCCGACCTGCATGTCGCCATCGACGTGCCGTTTGGCCGCGACCCGACGGCGATGCTGCGTGAAATCGCCAGCGATCGCGTGGAGACGATCGAGGATCTTGCCCGCAAGGTGGCCTGATCGGTTGAGTTTCGGCCGCGTTGAACCTTTTCAGGGCTCAGCGCGACCAAAGGTTCTGCAGGCTTCCCACTCCCTGCCGGTTCCCCGCCGGCCTGCCTGCACGCTGCCCGGTCCTCCCAAGGACCGGGCTTTTCTTTTTCCGGCGTGTTCGGAAATGGTTGCCGCCTTGGCGCCTACCTGCGATCCATATCGCGCTTGAACTGATCGAAGATCGTTTCCACGCCCTTCTGATAGTCGTCGCGCTGCTGGGCGCCGGTCTCGAACATCTTGCCGAACAAATCGTCGAACGGGTTCCTCGGCCTGCCGCTCGGGTTGGCCTGCGGTTGCGGCGCCTGGCGCGGCTGCGGTGCCTGAGGCCGAGGCGCCGGCTGCCCGCCGCCCAATCCTCCCCCGCCGCCCTGCCGCAGCATTTCCTCGAAGATCTTTCCCAGCGGATTGTCACCATACGGGCTCTGCGTCTGCTGGGGCTGCGGTCGGGCTTGCGGCTGCGGCGCGCCGCCACCAAACATGTCCTGCAGCACCTTGCCGAGCGGATTGTCACCATAGGGGTTGGGCGCTTGCTGCGGCTGGTTTTGCGGTTGTGGCGTGCCGCCGCCGAACATGTCCTGCAAGACCTTGCCGAACGGGTTGTCCATCGGGTTCTGGGGCGGCGGAGCCTGACGTTGTTGTGGTGCCGGGGCCTGCATGCCGCCTTGCCGCATCATCTGCTCGATGATCTCGCCGAGCGGATTGTTGCCGCCGCCGAAACCTCCCGCGGACTGCATCTGATTTGTCGTCTGCTTGAACAGGCCGCCCATCACCATCGAGGCGATCGCGGGCAGCATCTGCTGCAGCACCTGCTGGCTGACGCCGCTCGCTTGCGCCGCCTGGCTGGCCACGGCGCGTGACAGGTCCTTGGACCCGAACAGATGTCCGAGGATGCCGTTGCCTTCATCGACGCCTTGCGGCGAGAACGCCCGGGTCGCGTCTTCGAAATATTTGGCGTGTTGGCCGCTTGCCATCGCCGTCATGAAGGCGCCGAGACCGTAGGGATCGGCGGTGTTGCGTTGCAACCCCTGCGAAAAGGCCGGCAGCAGTGCTGCGACCGCCGCCTGTGTCTGTTGCATCGAAAGCCCATATTGTTGGGCAAGCGCCTGCATGCCATTGCCGTTCTGGGCCTGGGTCAGCATGTCGAACAAGGTAGGCATCGGCTTCTCCTCGTGAATTCCTCGGAAGAGAGCCTAATTCGTTTCAACACTCGATTGAAGCAGCTTCTGCCGCTCCTCAACGCGCGCGGTTAATAGGCGTACTCCATGAACACCGGCTCGATCGAGCCGCCCCAGCGCGTGTGGTAGGCCGAAAGCATCTCCTCGGCGCTGGTCGTGCCGCGCGCAACCACTTCGTCCAAAGTGTTGAGGAACGAGGTCTCGTCGTAGCCGTCACGGTTCTTCTTGGCGCGGTTCTTCAGCCCTGTGCGCGAGATTGCCAGCACATCGCGCGCCATCTCGCGCAGCGTGGCGTTGCGGAAGGGCGCGGAAATGCCCAGCTCCGGCACCGCGTTTCGCATGGCCAGCACTTCCTTGTAGGTCCAGCTCGAGGTCAACGCCTCGGCCGCGTCGAGCGCCGCCTCGTCATAGAGCAGGCCGACCCAGAAGGCCGGCAGCGCGCAGATGCGCCGCCACGGGCCGCCATCGGCGCCGCGCATTTCGAGGAAACGCTTCAGCCTGACGTCGGGGAACAGCGTCGACAGGTGGTTCGCCCAGTCACCCATCGTCGGCAGCCCGTCCGGCACTTCGTTGCGCGCGGCGCCGGCCATGAACTGGCGGAAGGTGATATGGGTCATGTCGTGATAATGGCCGTCACGGATGACGAAATACATCGGCACGTCGAGCGCCCATTCGACATAGTCGGCGAAACCGAACTCGGGCGAGAAGCAGAATTCGAGCAGGCCGGAGCGCTGGTTATCGGTGTCGCGCCAGATGTCGCCGCGCCAGCTCTGCAGGCCGTTCGGCCGGCTCTCGGTGAAGGGCGAGTTGGCGAACAGCGCCGTCGACAGCGGCTGCAGCTTCAGCGAGACCTGCATCTTGCGGCGCATGTCGGCTTCGCTCTCGAAGTCGAGGTTAACCTGGATGGTACAGGTGCGGTACATCATGTCGAGGCCCTTGGTACCGACCTTGGGCATGTAGCGCGTCATGATCTCGTAGCGCGATTTCGGCATTTTCGGCGTCTCGGCCAGCGACCATTTCGGGCTGCCGCCGAGGCCGAGGAAGCGGATGCCCATCGGTTCGGCGATCTCGCGCACCTGCGCCAGATGAGCATTGCCCTCGCGACAGGTCTGATGGATGGTCTCCAGCGGCGCGCCGGAAAGCTCGAACTGGCCACCGGGCTCGAGCGAGATCGCGCCCTGGCCCGTCGGCTCGACCAGGCCGATGATGCGGCCGTCATCGATGATCGGGTCCCAGCCCAGCTTTTCCTGCATGCCTTCGAGGATGGCGCGGATGCCGCGCTCGCCGCCATAGGGCACGGGCGCGTTGCCATCGACATAGAAGGGGAATTTCTCGTGCTCGGTACCGATGCGCCATTTGTCGCGCGGCTTGTTGCCTTCGGCCAGGTGCTCGACGAGTTCGTCGACACCTTCGATCGGCCGGAAATCGGTTGTGTCGCGCGCCATGATCAAGCCCTCCGCACATGACCCCGGAAATCGATCTTCGATTTTCGGAAAGGATCATGGGCCAAATGAAAATGCTACAGCGTCCTTTGCGCGTCCGAAAGGACGCGCGGCACTGTAGAGCGGCCAGTGGAGCCGCCGGCGGTAAATGGACGAAATGTCAGTAGCCGATCAAGCGAAAAATCCTGAGCCACAGGTCAAGAGGAATTGAAGGCCACGATCCGCCCTGCCTCTTGCAAGACATGACATCCTACCAGTCTCCGACAGTTGCCTGCATCACCGCAAGTGCCGCCACGGCCGCCGTGTCGGCGCGCAGGATGCGCGGTCCGAGCGGAATGGCGGTGACGAAGGGCAGGGCGCGCAGCATCTTGCGCTCGTCATCGGAAAAGCCGCCCTCGGGTCCGACCAGCAGCGCAAGCTTCTTCTCCTTCACCTGCTGCAGGGCAGGCAGCGGATTGTTGGTCGAGGCGTCCTCGTCGCAGAAGACCAGCCGCCTTTCCTTGTCCCAGCCGGCCAGCAGGCGTTCGAACTTTTCCGCCTCGCGAACCTCCGGCACCGCCAGGATACCGCATTGCTCGGCGG
This sequence comes from Mesorhizobium sp. GW821-FHT07A06, assembly GCF_059419085.1. NCBI lineage: Bacteria > Pseudomonadati > Pseudomonadota > Alphaproteobacteria > Hyphomicrobiales > Phyllobacteriaceae > Mesorhizobium > Mesorhizobium sp. GW821-FHT07A06. The sequence goes on along the minus strand of NZ_JBWKRC010000009.1, from coordinate 219,506 downwards.
CCTCGACGACGTTGGCGCGCAGCCGATCGATGGACGGCTTGGCGACTTGCGTATGCTGGGTGATGACCGGCTGCAGGATGCCCGCACCCATCTCGACCGCCTTCTGCACGAGATAGTCGAGGCGGCCCTGCTTCAGCGGCGCGAAACAGTAGATGAGGTCGGGCAGTGGCGGCTGCGGCCGCTGCAATGCCAGCACCCTCAGTCTGACCGCCTTCTTCGACTTCGCCGCGATGGCCGCCGACCACTCGCCATCGCGGCCATTGAAGACCAGGATCTCGGCGCCTTCGCCAAGCCGCAGCACATGCATCAGATAATGGCTTTGCTGCTGGCCGGCGTCGAATTCGGCATCCGCTCCGAGGTCGTCGGGCACAAACAGGCGTTGCATCTTGTAATTGGCGCGCATCGCCGAGGAATGAGCGAGCCGGCCGCCTGCGTCAAGCCTCGGCCGATGCATGCCACACCGGCCGAAAGCCATGCCGCAGGACATTGAGCGTCGTCGCTGGAGTGAGCAGCAAAAGCGTCTTTTCGCCGAGTGAGCCGAAATCAGCGGGCGGGCCGTAACCGGGGAACGACCAGCGCAGTGCCTTGCCGCCGCGCAAGGCATAGGCTGAACCGCCATCCGCAACCATGGCGCCGTCCGGCAGGCCGCCAAGGTCTTCAACGGCAACCACAGGCGGCTTGCCCCCCGAGGCCAGCCGCTCCTGGTGCAGCAGCTTGTCGACCTGCGGGGCGCGCGGCTCGGCAATGTCGAAGGCTTCGCCGAAGCGCTGGACAAACTCCCTGGCCCGTTCGCGCTGGCAGAAAAAGCAGGGGCGGTGTCCCGCCGCCAAGGCCGTAACCTCGTCGAGGAAGAAAAGCTCGGTCCAGCCGGCCTTGCCGCCGGGCCTGTTGCGGCCCATCGGCTCGCGCCGCACATTGCGGAATCGGCACACGCAGACGATCCAGGCCTGAAGCGCCCAGCGTTTCTTCAAGAGCGTCCTGGTTTCGGGATCATGGATGATGCCGCGATTGCCGGTGAACAGGCCGCGCTCGGGCACGGCGTGGATGGCGCCGAACGGATCGACCCGGTTCTGCAGTGGCATAGTTCTCTCCTGGGATACGCATCTTGGCTGCTATACGGGCGGCATGATATCGCTCGTCGCATCATTTTCATGTCAGCAGGGTTTTGCGATGCGGGTGCTGGTGGTCCAGAACTACGACAATACCGGCCTCGGCCAGGTTGGTGCCGCACTCGCGGAAGCGGGTGCCGATCTCGATGTGCGCCTCCCTTACAAGGGCGATCCGCTGCCGCGGGATGCGGCCGGGCACGATGCCATGGTGGTGCTCGGCGGCGGCCAGAATGCGTTGGCCGACGATGAATATCCCTATTTCCCGGCCTTGCTCGAACTGACCCGCGATTTTGCTGGCAAGGACCGCGCCGTGCTCGGCATCTGCCTTGGCAGCCAACTCGTCGCCCGCGCCTTTGGGGGTGAGAACCGCATCGGCGCCGCCAACGAATTCGGCTGGCGCGGCGTGTCGCTGACGCGGGATGCCAAGGCCGATCCGGTGCTGGCTGAACTGCCGGAAGAATTCCCGATCTTCCAGTGGCACGACGACACATTCGAACTGCCGCAAAACGCCGTACGGCTCGCCGGCAACGATGTCGCCGAAAACCAGGCGTTTCGTGTCGGCCGCGCCGTCTATGGCTTCCAGTTCCATTTCGAGGCCGATCGGCCGATGGTGAAGAACTGGAGCACCTCCTTCGCCCCCACCATTGCCGCGCGCCATCCCGACTGGGCCGGCAAGCTCGATGGCGAAATGGCCCGCAACGGACCCGACGCCGATGCCGTCGGGCTGGCCATTGCCCGCGCTTGGGTGGCGACCATCTGAGACACTCACTCACCAGAGCGAATTTCGAAACAGCCTCTGAGCGTCCATCTCTGCCACGTGACATAATTGGCACGCGGCCGTGAAACCGGCTGGGGAAAACCTCTTTCCTTCTTGGCTTGTGTCCGCCCGCCATTCTAGAAGGCGCGCGCTCTGCATCTGAAGTGCAACCGCGATGAACCTTTTGTGTGACCCGTGCGACACACCCTCGATACAGAACGCGCCTAGAAGCGCGAAATCGTCGAAACTTTGAAGCGAATTCTCCGTTTCAACGCATTGGTAACCGCCTGGTGCACAGATGCAGAAAGCTCAACAAGAGATGACCTCCGTGAAAGCAGCGCTTCTGTCCTTTGCCATGTTGTCCGCCATCGTGCTTTGCGGTCTCGGCATCTATGCCGCCGATGCCGCCAACAACCACAACGCCGTCGACGGCTACGGCGTTACCGCTTCGCTTCGCTAAAGCCGGCTCGCTGGCGACGCTTCCCGCGGCGCGGCTCAAGCTTCTTTTATTGTCATTTCCAGGATGCGTTTGTCCGCTCCGTCGACGACGAGCGCGGTAAGCATGCCTGATTGCCAGGCAAGCGTGTCGACATTGACGCGGTTGGCCATCACTTCGGCCTCGGGGACCGGGGTGTGGCCATGCACCACGATCTTCGGAAACAGGCCGGTGTGATCATGGAAAATGTCGCGGATCCAGATCAGGTCCTGCGGGCTCTGCTTGTCCAGCGCAATGCCCGGCCTGATGCCGGCATGGCAGAAGAAGAAGTCGCCTGATGTCACCGAGAACGGCAGCGACCGCAGGAAATCGACATGGCTTTGCGGCACGGCTTCGAGCAAGGCCTGATGTCCGCGTCTCATCGTCTCCGTCTTGCCGAACCAGCTGGCGTCCGGGGTGAGGGAGACCCCGTAGGACAGCGCCGTCTGGACGCCGCCATAGCGCATGAAGAGCCCTTCCGGTTCAGGGTTTCCCAGAAAATCGAGAAAGCCGATGTCGTGGTTGCCGGCCAGCATCAGGTTGCGCGGATCGCGTTCTCGGGCTTCGATCAGAAAATCGATGACGCCCTTGGAATCAGGCCCGCGGTCGACATAGTCGCCGAGATGGATCACCCGCCAATCGCGAACCGGTTTCCATTCCAGCTCGCTCTCGATCCGCTGGTGCATGGCGGCCAGCAGGTCAAGCCGGCCATGCACGTCGCCGATCGCGTAAAGGCGCACATCCTCTGGCCCATGCGCGTCGAGAAAATGGATGCCGGGTTCCGCCAACGCCTCGTGGTCTCCGTGGTCAGGCTGTCACCGGGCCCTAGCGCCGGAGCTGGTCCTTGCCCATGTCGGTGACCAGACGCTTTCCGCACAGCGCCAGCGTGATGTCCATCTCCTTGCGGATGATTTCCAACGCTTTGGTAACCCCTTCCTTGCCGAGCGCGCCCAGGCCGTAAAGGAATGGCCGGCCGATATAGGTGCCCTTGGCGCCGAGGCAGAGCGCCTTCAACACGTCCTGGCCGGAGCGGATGCCGCCATCCATGTGCACTTCTATTCTGTCGCCGACCGCGTCCGCGATCTCTTCCAGCGCCATGATCGACGACGACGCGCCGTCGAGCTGGCGCCCGCCATGGTTGGAAACCACGATCGCGTCGGCGCCGGTCTTGGCCGCCATCAGTGCATCCTCCTTGTCGAGGATGCCCTTCAGGATCAGCTTGCCACCCCAGCGTTCCTTGATCCAGGCGACATCCTTCCACGACAGCTGCGGATCGAACTGCTCCGTCGTCCAGGATGACAGCGAAGAGACGTCACCGACACCTTTGGCGTGGCCGACGATGTTGCGGAAGGTGCGGCGCTTGGTGCCGGCTATGCCCAGGCACCAGCGCGGTTTGCTGGCCAGGTCGATGATGTTGGCCAGCGTCATCTTGGGCGGCGCCGAAAGCCCGTTGCGGACATCCTTGTGGCGCTGGCCGAGGATCTGCAGGTCGAGCGTCAGCACCAGGGCCGAGCACTTTGCCGCCTTCGCCCGGTCGATCAGGTCGAGCACGAAATCCTTGTCGCGCAGCACATAGAGCTGGAACCAGAACGGTTTCTTCGTCACCGAGGCGACATCCTCGATCGAGCAGATACTCATCGTCGACAGGGTGAAGGGCACGCCGAATTCCTCGGCCGCCCGCGCCGCCAGCATCTCGCCGTCGGCGTGCTGCATGCCGGTCATGCCGGTTGGCGCCAGCGCCACGGGCATCGACACTTTCTCGCCGATCATGGTCGATTCCAGCGAGCGGTTGCTCATGTCGACCAGGACGCGCTGGCGGAACTTGATCTTCTGGAAGTCTTCTTCGTTGGCCCGATAGGTGCTCTCGGTCCAGGCGCCGGAATCTGCATAGTCGAAGAACATCTTGGGCACGCGCCGGCGGGCGAGATCCTTGAGGTCTGCGATGGTGAGAATGTCGCTCATGATGGTCCCCGCTTGATCGAAATGACTAGGAGCGTCTGCGTGCTGGTTCGCTATCGCCGGCTTCCGAACGCTGCCGCAGCCTCAGCCGCGACACCCGTTGCCAGTCGCCGCTGCGCTCGGCCTCGGCCATGGACCGCTCGACATAAATCATGTGGTCCATCGCCGCCTGCCGGGCCGCCGTGGGATCGCCGGCCTTTACAGCGGCATGGATTGCCTTGTGCTGCGCAAGCAGCGCCTCGCGCGCGCCGGGCACGCTGAACACCAGCAGCCGGTTCTGGAACACGCCTTCCGACAGCAGCCGATAGCAGGAGCGCAGCGTGTGCAGGAGCAGTATATTGTGCGCGCATTCGCAGATTGCTTGATGAAACTCGACGTCGATTTCAGCCTCGTCGTCGAAATCGCCGGTGCGGTGCGCCTCGTCCATGCGCGCCATGATGTGGTCGAGCAGCGCAAGGTCCTCCGGGGTGGCGCGCCGCGCCGCATATTCGGCGGCGATGCCCTCGATCTCGCGGCGGTATTCCAGATAATCGGTCACCGCCTTGCGATGCATCGAGATCAGGTCGGCCACCGGCTTGGTGAACAACTGGCCGATAATGTCGGCGACATGCGTGCCGCCGCCGGCCTTGGTCGTCAGCAGCCCGCGCCCTTCGAGGGCCTTCAGGGCATCTCGCAGGATCGGCCGCGACACGTCGAACTGGCGTGCCAGCTCGCGCTCGCCGGGCAGGCGATCGCCCGTGCGCAGCACCCCTTCGAGGATGAGGCTCTCGATTTGCTGCACGACCTCGTCGGCGGTGCGCGAATGCTCAATCCTGGAAAAAATGTCGCTCAACGGAATGCCTGGACGGTGAACCGGTGTCGCATAGGATAAAGCCTGCGTCGCCAACTGGTCAAATTATTTATCCAATTGGTCGAAGCGCGTCGGTTTCACCGCTCGGCGCTCTGTGATCTTCGGCTAAACTTGCTGTTTGCGTCGTCAGGCGATTGGCCCTAGAGGGACGCGAACGCAAGAGGGTTCAGAGAAACCCGGGGGACAAGCCGTGTCAGACGACCCGTCCAATCTCGAGTTCCAGCCACGCGCCAAGGGCAGCGTCATGGGTTTTCCCGCGCATGAGGGCCGGCCCGGCGCACTCGGCGAGGTCCACGCCCGGCCGCATCCGCTCATTGAAAAGCCGCGCGTCCTCGTGCAACTCGCCTTCATGACGGAGGGCGGCTCCGGCGTCGACCACGCCGTGCTTTCCGAACTGTCGCGGCGCCTCGGCATTGCCGCGCCCGATCGCCAGGCCCGCCACCATGCGATGAAGTGGGGCAAGGGCTCGCTGCGCTGGGAGCGGCATACGGAATTCTCGACCTATCTGTGGGAAGGGCCGCTTTCTGAGAATGGCAGGACCCAGGAGGATTCGCCCTTCGGCAACGGCTTTTCGCCGCCGGGAACCGTCATCTCGGGCATCCGGCTCGAAATCCGCAGATGGACGCAAGTCAGCGAGCGGCTGATCGCGGCTTTCGACCCGACCAGCCTGTGCTACTCGCTGGTCGAGCGCGGCAACGCGGCAATCGTCACCGATTTTCGCCAGGATGGCGACGGCATGACCCGTATATTGGTGCTTGATCGCGGGCTGACGCCGGCCCGCACCGGGGCGCTGTCGCAGCGGCTGATCGACATCGAGACCTACCGCACGCTGGCCATGCTCGGGTTGCCGCTGGCCCTGACCCTGTCGGGCCGCGCCCGCCGCATCGAGGACAGGCTGGCTCAGACCACGCTGGAAATGAAGGTCGCCGAGACCCGCGACAGCCAGACGTTGCTGGCGGACCTGACCGAACTCGCCGCAGAACTGGAGGCGGACGCCGCGTCGAGCCTCTACCGTTTCGGCGCCAGCCGCGCCTATGACGGCATCGTCGTCGAGCGGCTGGAAGCGCTCGAGGAAGAGGCCGTGCCGGGCTACGACACCTGGGGTGGGTTCCTGCAGCGCCGCGTTGCGCCAGCAATGCGCACCTGCCGTTCGGTCGAGGAGCGCCAGGCCAATCTGTCACGAAAGCTGACCCGTGCCACGACGCTGCTGCGCACCTGGGTCGATGTCGAGGTCGAAAAGCAGAACCGCGACCTGCTCGCCTCGATGAACAACCGCGCCCGCCTGCAACTGCGCCTGCAGCAGACCGTCGAAGGTCTTTCGGTCGCCGCCGTCTCTTATTACGTCGTCGGCCTCATCGGCTATGTCGCCAAGGGCGCCTCGGTCTTCGGCCACGCCTTCGCGCCGGAGGTCGTCACCGCCGCTTCGGTGCCGGTGGCCATCCTGCTGGTCTGGTGGGGCGTGCGCCGCGTGCGCCGGATGCATTCCGAGCCGTCGAAGCACCCAGGCGAGTAGCGGCTGCCTCACTCTCCCCCTTGTGGAAGGGTCGGCTCATGGTCGTAGCGAAGCGAAGATCGCGAGCCGGGGAGATGCTTCATGAAACGCCGCGCTGACCCCCAGCCCGCTCGCTAGGTTCGCGACCCCGCCACAAGGAGGGGGAAACAGCGGCAGATTGCCGCTACGGAAGCTTCTCACGCGCCTTGCACGAGTGTCTTCACGCCGCGGCATTTGCAACCGGCTCGCTTAACTGGTAAAAGATATTGACCAGTAAAGCGAATGGGGCTGCTGATGTCCGGCCTGGCCATGCCGAAACCAGACGACGCCACGATGCGCCGGCGCGACGAGATTGTCGCGGATATGCGCATCATCGTGCCGGGCGAGGGCGTCGTTGACGCGACCAATCAAATGCGCGCCTTCGAGAGCGATGGCCTGACCGCCTATCGGCAATTGCCGCTGGTCGTCGTGCTGCCCGAAACGGTGGCGCAGGTCTCCCGCGTGCTGAAATACTGCAACGACCGCAACATCCGCGTCGTGCCGCGCGGTTCGGGCACCTCGCTGTCCGGCGGCGCGCTGCCGCTGGAAGACGCGGTCCTGCTGGTCATGAGCCGCTTCAACCGCATCCTTGCCATTGACTATCCCAACCGCACCGTCGTCGCCCAGCCGGGCGTCACCAATCTCGGCATCACCATCGCCGTCGAGCAGGAGGGTTTTTATTACGCACCCGATCCGTCCTCCCAGGTCGCCTGCTCGATCGGCGGCAACGTCGCGGAGAATTCCGGCGGCGTGCATTGCCTGAAATACGGCCTCACCGCCAACAATGTGCTCGGCATCGAGATGGTGCTGATGAATGGCGAGGTGGTGCGGCTGGGCGGCAGCCATCTCGACGCCGAGGGTTACGACCTGCTTGGAGTCATGACGGGTTCGGAAGGCCTGCTTGGCGTCGTCACCGAGGTCACGGTCCGCATCCTCAAGCGGCCGGAGACAGCGCGCGCGCTGTTGATCGGTTTCCCCACCAGCGAGCAGGGCGGCCAGTGCGTTGCCGACATCATCGGCGCCGGTATCATTCCGGGTGGCATGGAAATGATGGATCGGCCAGCGATCCATGCGGCGGAGGATTTCGTCCATGCCGGCTACCCCCTGGATGTCGAGGCGTTGCTGATCGTAGAACTCGATGGGCCGGCCGTCGAGGTCGATCATCTCATCACCGAGGTCGAGGCTATCGCCATCCGCAATGGTTCCACCACCTGTCGCATCTCGCAATCCGAGCAGGAGCGGCTGACTTTCTGGGCTGGGCGCAAGGCGGCTTTCCCCGCCGTTGGCCGCATTTCGCCCGACTACTACTGCATGGACGGCACCATCCCGCGCAAGGAGTTGCCGCGCGTGCTGGCCGGCATGCGCGAGCTGTCGGAAAAATACGGGCTTGGCGTTGCCAACGTATTCCATGCCGGCGACGGCAATCTGCATCCGCTGATCCTTTACGATGCCAATGTGCCCGGTGAACTCGACAAGGCCGAAAGCTTTGGCGCCGATATCTTGCGTCTCTGTGTCAAGGTCGGCGGCGTGCTCACCGGCGAGCATGGGGTGGGGGTCGAGAAGCGCGACCTGATGCCGGAAATGTTCAACCAGGCCGATCTCGACCAGCAGATGCGCGTCAAATGCGCCTTCGATCCCAACCATCTGCTAAATCCGGGAAAAGTGTTCCCGCAACTGCGCCGCTGCGTGGAGCTGGGGCGCATGCATGTGCATCGGGGACAGGTGGCGTTCCCGGATATTCCGAGGTTTTGAGGATGGCCTATCAGAACGGGGGTTCCTCGCCCCGCAATGCGGGGGCGAGGAGCCAGGGACGGCCATGACCACCTTCACCCCGACCACGTCAGAAGAAGTCCTGTCCTCCGTTACCTCAGCGGTGGTGGAAGAGACGCCGATCGAAATTCTTGGTCACGGCTCCAAGCGCGGCATCGGCCGTCCGCTGCAGACGGAGCACACGCTTGACCTGTCGAAACTCACCGGTGTCACGCTTTACGAACCCGCAGACCTGGTGCTGTCGGCAAAGGCCGGCACGTCGCTGGCCGAGATCGAGAAGCTGCTGGCCGAAAACGGCCAGCAGCTGGCCTTCGAGCCCATGGATTACGGCCCGCTGCTCGGCGGCGAGCCGGGCAAAGGCACGATCGGCGGCGTGCTGGCCGCGAACCTGTCCGGGCCGCGCCGGCTGAAGGCGGGGGCGGCGCGCGATCATATCCTCGGCATCAACGTCGTCTCCGGCCGGGGTCAGGCCTTCAAGTCCGGCGGGCGCGTGGTCAAGAATGTCACTGGCTATGACATGTCGAAGCTGATGGCCAACAGCTGGGGCACGTTGGCCGTGTTCACCGACGTTACCTTCAAGGTGCTGCCGGCTGCCGAAACCGAGGTGACGCTCGCCGTGCGTGGCCTGCTTGACGATGCCGCGGCAAGCGCCATGGCCTTGGCGCTTGGCTCCAGCGCGGAAGTGTCGAGTGCCGCCCATCTGCCCGAGAGGATCGCCGCGCGCGTCGCGGGAGGCACGCTCGGCAGTGAAGCCGCCACCTTGCTTCGGGTCGAAGGTTTTGGCCCGTCCGTCGCCTATCGCGTCGCCGCGCTGAAGACGCTGCTCGGCAAGGCCGGGCCGCTGGAGGAGATTTCGGGCGAGGCTTCCCGGCTGATCTGGCAAGATGTGCGCGATATCAGGCCCTTCGCCGACGGCAGCGAGAAACCGGTCTGGCGGGTCTCGATGACACCTACCCAAGGTCACCAGATGGTCCTGACACTGCGCATGCAGGCCGCCGTCAGCGCCTTCTACGACTGGCAGGGCGGACTGGTGTGGTTGCGCATGGAAGAGGGCGACCCGGAAGCCGCTCTGCTGCGTGGACTGTTGCGCAAACATGGCGGCGGCCATGCGACGCTGGTGCGCGCCGCTCCCGCTCATCGCGCCGCCCTGCCGGTATTCGAGCCGCAGGCGCCAGCACTGGCCGCGCTCAGCCAACGGCTGAAGCAGGAGTTCGATCCGAGGAACCTCCTCAATCCCGGCCGCATGGCCTAGGAAATCAGCGATGCAGACCAATTTTTCACTTGCCCAGCTTGCCGATCCGCATGTCGCGGAATCGGAGAAGATACTGCGCAAATGCGTGCATTGCGGCTTCTGCACCGCCACTTGCCCGACCTATGTGACGCTGGGCAACGAGCTCGATTCACCGCGCGGGCGCATCTACCTGATCAAGGACATGCTGGAGAACGGCCGCCCAGCCGACAAGGAGATCGTCACCCATATCGACCGCTGCCTGTCGTGCTTGGCCTGCATGACCACCTGTCCGTCGGGCGTCAACTACATGCACCTGGTCGACCATGCGCGCGCTCACATCCAGGAAACCTACAAGCGGCCGCTGCTCGACCGCCTGACCCGCGCCATGCTGGCCTTCGTTCTGCCCTATCCCACGCGCTTTCGCGCCGCGCTCAGACTGGCGAAACTGGGAAGGCCTTTCATTGGTCTGTTCGAGACAATCCCGGCGCTGAAGCCATTTGGAGCGATGCTCAAGCTCGCGCCGATATCGATCCCGGCGGCTTCGCCGACGGCCACGCCGGGCATCCATGCCGGACAGGGGGCAAAAAAGGGTCGCGTCGCCATCCTCACCGGCTGCGCGCAATCGGTGCTCGATCCAGCCATCAACGATACGACGATTTCGCTGCTCACGCGCCTCGGCGTCGAGGTCGTGGTGCCGCCGGGCGAGGGCTGCTGCGGCGCGCTGGTCCACCATATGGGGCGGGAAGAAGCAGCCCTTGCCTCGGCAAGGCGGAATGTCGACGCCTGGACGTGCGCCATCGACCAGGGCGGGCTCGACGCCATCATCATAACAGCATCCGGCTGCGGCACGACGATCAAGGACTACGGCTTCATGCTGCGCCTTGATCCGGCCTATGCCGACAAGGCCGCGCGTGTGTCGGCGCTGGCCAAGGATATCACCGAATATCTGGCCGGTCTCGACCTGCCCGAGCCGGTGCGCAAGCCGGGCACTGTCGTCGCCTATCACTCGGCCTGCTCCATGCAGCACGGCCAGAAGATCGTCCGCCAGCCGAAGGAACTGCTGGCCAAGGCCGGCTTCATCGTGCGCGAGCCACGCGAGGGCCATCTGTGCTGCGGCTCGGCCGGCACCTACAACATCCTGCAATCCGAGATTTCGGCCAAGCTGCGCGACCGCAAGGTGAAAAACATCGAGGCGACGGGAGCTTCCATCGTCGCCACCGGCAACATCGGCTGCATCACGCAAATTGCCTCCGCCGCCAGGATGCCGGTGGTGCACACGGTAAAACTGCTCGATTGGGCCTATGGCGGGCCAAAGCCGGACGGCGTTCTGGACGAGAGCCCGATCGCCGCCGAGTAGGGGCCGGCGCTTATTCCGCCGCGAGCCTGTCCGCGGTGCCGTAGGTCGCCTCGTAGAGCGCGCGCTGGCGGCTGAGCGCCACCATCGTGTTGCGCAGCAGGATCGCGACCGTGATCGGACCGACGCCGCCCGGCACCGGCGTGATCCAGGAGGCGACTTCACGCACGCTTTCGGTGTCGACGTCGCCGACGATGCGGCTCATCCCATCCGGTCCGACCTCGGAATTGATGCCGATATCGATGACGGCCGCACCTGGCTTCACCATGTCGGCCTTGATCAGCCGGGGTTTGCCCACCGCGACGAACAGCGCGTCGGCACGGCGCGCATGTGCGGCGACCGACCGCGTCATGTGATGGCAGACCGTGACCGTCGCGCCTTCGCTCATCAGCAGGAACGCGATTGGCTTGCCCACGATTTCCGAATGGCCGACGATGACGACTTCCAGCCCCTTGAGGTCGAGGCCGGTTTCCTTGAGCAGTTCGACCGAGGCCGCCGCCGTGCAGGGCGCCAGATCGAGCTGGTTGTAGACGATGTTGCCGATCGAGGCCGGATGCATGCCCTCGACGTCCTTCAGCGGATGCACCGCCGCCTGCAGCGTCTTGATCGGGATATGGGCGGGCACCGGCCGTTGGATGATGATGCCGGTGACGCGTGGATCCGCGTTCAGGCCGTGGATGGCGGCTTCGAGTTCACCCGCGGTGATGGTGGCGGGAAAACGCCGTTCCTCGAAATCGATGCCGGCGAGCTGAGCCTTGGCGCGCTGGTTGCGCACATAGACGTCAACCGCGTCGGTATCGCCGACGGTGATCGAGATCAGCTTGGGCGGAAAACCCTCGGCTTTGGCGATTGCCGCATCCTCGCGCACGGCGGCGATGATGCGCTGGGCAACCGGGCCGCCCTTGAGGTAGCGGCTGTCATCGGACAGGGACATGGATGAACTCTTTCTTTCGTTGGCGCCGACATAGCAAAAGAACATCGAAGATGGCAGCACGAAAGCGAACCGCCATGCCTTTTGCGCGACGCAACGACGCGGGCCGTGTCGCGGGCACCCGACGCCGATCAAAAAAGATAAGGGCAGCGCGGTCTCCCGCACTGCCCTTCTCGACCGACCGCATCCCCATACGGCCCGTCCCCCGTTATTCCTTCCAAATTCCGGAAACGACGTATTTCCCGGTCAGGTGATTCGCTGGAGCTATTATATCACCTCGACCGTTGTTCCGACATTGACCCGTTCGTAGAGATCGACAACGTCCTCGTTGCGCATGCGGATGCAGCCCGACGACACCGCTCCGCCGATCGTCCACGGCTGGTTGGTGCCGTGGATACGGTATTCGGTCGTGCCGAGATAGAGCGCACGGGCGCCGAGCGGATTTTCGATGCCGCCGGCCAGGTAGGTCGGCAGATAGCGGCCCTTGGCGGCCTCGCGCTTGATCATTGCCGCCGGCGGACGCCAGTCCGGCCACTCGCGCTTGTTGGTGATCTTGTGTGTGCCCGACCATTCGAAGCCGGGCTTGCCGGTGCCGACGCCATAGCGCCGTGCCTTGCCGTTCTTCTCGACCAGGAAGAGGAAATTCTGCGTCGTATCGATGACGATCGTGCCCGGCTTCTGCGGGCCGTCATAGGCGACTTCCTGCGGCAGGTAGACCGGGTTGATCTGTGGGCGCATCACTATGCGCTTGGCCGGCGGCTGCACGGCGGCCGTCTGCACCCGGTCGGGCTGTGCCGGTTGCGCGGTGCGCAGGCGCGGCTGCTGCACGATTTGGCGGCTCTGCCGCACGATGCCGGGCGCGCGGCCAAGCTGCAGCACCCAGGGGGCGGAAAGATCGGGGCTCACCATGACCGGCGGCCTGTCGGCATAGCGGTCGCCAGCGGCCGAGGGGGTGACGCCGGCAAATACAGCCACGGCGCCGAGCACGGAAAACAAAACTCTCTTCATCGGGAACGCACCTTGATCGTCTGATACAACCGGGTGGAAACGCTCCCGGTTCAGCGATCATTGGCGCGCAAGCAGCAACCGAAACATGAATCGGAATGCGTAAAATGCGGTTCTGCCAGTAAACCCTTTGGTGTGGTTACCGCCCGGTTCAGGAATCTGGTAAAGCCACGGTAAAAGCGGCGCGGAAGCGCGTTAACGGATGGATTTTTCGCAATGAGCAATGAAAACACCGGCCTGCTTGCCGGTCCCGACGGTGTCGCGCGCTGCTTCTGGCATGGCAACCTGCCCGATTATCTCCATTACCATGACCATGAATGGGGCCGGCCGGTGGCCGATGACCGCAGGCTGTTTGAAAAAATCTGCCTCGAAGGCTTCCAGTCGGGCCTCTCGTGGCTGACCATATTGCGCAAGCGCGAGAATTTTCGCGAGGCCTTCGCCGGCTTCGACTTCGACAAGGTCGCCGCTTTCACCGACAAGGATGTCGAGCGCCTGCTCGGCAATGCCGGCATCATCCGCCATCGCGGCAAGATCGTCTCGACCATCAACAACGCCAAGCGCGCCCGCGAGATGGTGGACGAGTTCGGCTCGCTCGCCGCCTGGTTCTGGAAATTCGAACCCGGCAAGGAGGAGCGGCCCAGAATTGTCGATCTCGCCCATTTGCGTGCCAATCCGACCACGGCGGTGTCGGTGCGGATTTCGAAGGAATTGAAGAAGCGCGGCTGGAGCTTTGTCGGCCCGACCACGGTCTATGCCTTCATGCAAGCCATGGGCCTGGTCAACGACCATCTCGAAGGTTGCGTCTGCCGCAAGCAGGTCGAGAAGGAACGGAAGGCTTTCAAGCGGCCGAAGTGACGTTCAGGTGCCGTTGGCGCTGGCCAGGAAAAGTCCGGCAATGATTGCCACCACCGTCGCCACCGTCGGATAGATGACCAGCAGTCCGGTCACCAGCGCTTCGCGCAGGGAAGTCCCGTTGTCGGTGGCGGCCGGCACATCGAACGGGCCCGCAGCCTGGCCAAGCACTTTCGGTGCATGGATGCCCGCCGGGCGCAGCCGCGCCGGCAGCGCGCCAGCGTCGCCATCGGCATGGAATTTCACTGCGCTGGTCATATTCCCGAACCCCTTCATGTCGATGCGCTGTATCGGCTCCGATTGTGTCGGTACGATGCCGCGCTCATGGCGCGATTGTTTCATTTTCCGTGCGTTTTTGTTTCACGGAAGTTCGCTTCTGTCTTCTCTTGATCCGGGCTGGTCCGAGGCGGCGACCCTTGCCGCTCTGGGCTTCATCGGTTAGGACACGCGCGTTGCGAAAATCGCAACATTGTTGACCTGCAAGCATCACGAAACTCCGGGCAAGCATCTCATGGCCGATAAATCGGAAAAGACGAAAGCGCGGCTGCCGCGCGGTTTTGCCGACCGCAGCGCCGAGGACATTCGCGCCGTCGAGAAGATGATGGCGACGATCCGCTCGGTGTACGAGCTCTACGGCTTCGAGCCCGCCGACCAGCCATTGATCGAATACACCGATGCGCTCGGAAAATTCCTGCCCGACCAGGACAGGCCCAATGAAGGCGTGTTCTCGTTCCAGGATGATGACGACCAGTGGCTGTCGCTGCGTTACGACCTGACCGCGCCGACGGCGCGTTTCGTCGCCGAGAATTACGAACGCCTGCCAAAACCCTATCGCAGCTACCGCTCCGGCTGGGTGTTCCGCAACGAAAAGCCCGGCCCCGGCCGCTTCCGCCAGTTCATGCAGTTCGACGCCGACACGATCGGCACGCCGGGTGTCGCCGCCGACGCCGAAATGGCGATGATGATGGCCGACGTGATGGAAGCGCTCGGCATCAAGCGCGGCGACTATGTGATCCGGGTCAACAACCGCAAGGTGCTCGATGGCGTGCTGGAGGCAATCGGCCTCGGCGGTGATGAAAATGCCGGACGCCGCCTGACCGTGCTGCGCGCGATCGACAAGCTGGACAAGCTCGGCCCGGAAGGCGTGAAGCTTCTGCTTGGGCCGGGGCGCTGGGATGGCGGCAAGGAAGGCGAGGGCGATTTCGCCAAGGGTGCCGGCCTGGATGACAAGCAGGCCGAGGCGGTTCTTCTGGCGACAGCGCGCAATGCACAGGGCCAGGATGCCAGCGTCAACGCCAACGCGACTTACCAGGAAGGCGTTGGCGAACTCGCGACGATCGAAGCCCTGGTCCGGGCCGCCGGATACGGCGAAGATCGCATCGCCATGGACCGCTCCGTCGTGCGCGGCCTCGAATATTACACGGGCCCGGTCTTCGAGGCCGAGCTTCTGGCCGAAATCCCCAACGAGGACGGCCAGATCGTGCGCTTCGGCTCGGTTGGTGGTGGCGGCCGCTATGATGGCCTCGTCTCGCGCTTCCGTGGCGAACCGGTGCCGGCGACGGGCTTCTCCATTGGCGTTTCCCGGTTGATGACGGCGCTGAAGAATCTCGGCAAGCTCGACAGCGCTGATGTGATCGCGCCCGTCGTCGTGCTGGTCATGGACAAGGATACCGAGAGCCTCGGCCGCTACCAGAAGATGGTGGGCGAATTGCGCGCGGCCGGCATCCGCTCCGAAATGTATCTCGGCGGCGCCGGGATGAAGGCGCAGCTCAAATATGCCGATAGGCGCGGCTGCCCGGTCGCAATCATCCAGGGTGGCGACGAGCGCGCCAAGGGCGAGCTGCAGATCAAGGATTTGATCGAAGGTGCGCGCATGTCCGCCGAAATCACCGACAACGCCGAATGGCGCGCCGCCCGCCCGGCGCAAGTCACGGTGGCGGAAAGTGAACTGGTCGCCGAGGTGAAGAAGATCCTGGTGGCGCAGGCTGCCGATCGCGCGAAATAAGAGCGCGGCCAGTGACCTCGCGCTATCCCGCCATTGCAGCCGACATCACCAGCCTCTTCGCCGCGCGCGACACGCACGCGGTCGAGGTTGCCGTCCTGCAGCCGGCGGACCCGTTCCTTGACATGGCCGGAGAGGATCTGCGGCGCCGCATCTTCCTCACCGAAAGCGAGACCGGGCAAACATTGTGCCTGCGGCCTGAATTCACCATTCCGGTCTGTCTCGACCACATAAGCTCGCAGGCCGGCACGCCGCGCCGCTATTCCTATCTGGGCGAAGTGTTCCGCCAGCGTCGCGAAGGCGGCAATGAATTCTTCCAGGCCGGCATCGAGGATCTTGGCGACCGCGACACGGCGCAAGCCGATGCCCGCTCGGTGGCCGATGCGCATGCGCTGCTGTCGCTGGTGCTGCCCGGCCAGCCGCTGACGGTCACGCTCGGCGACCAGGGCATCTTCGAAGCGGTGCTGGCCGCACTCGGTCTGCCGCGCGGCTGGCGCATGCGGCTGGCCCGTGCCTTCGGCTCGGCGCCGATGCTGCAGGCGGCACTTGCCGATCTCGCCAACCCGCCGCGCAACGGCCAGCTCTCAGGCGATGTCGCCGCCCTTGTCCTCGATGGCGATCTCGAAGGTCTCTCGATCCACATCGCAGGCGGCATGGAAGAGGCTGGGCTTTCGGCAACGGCCGGGCGCTCACCCTCCGACATTGCGCGGCGATTGATCGAGAAGGCCGAATTGCGCAGCGTGAGGCTGTCGAATGAGGCCTTCGCGGCATTGAAAAGCTTTCTGGCGATCGACGTGCCACTCGATGGCGCGGCTGAGGCGCTGGAGACCTTCGCCGCTGGTGCCGGGCTTTCACTGGGTGCCGCGCTGGAAAAATTCGCCGCCCGTGCCCGGGCGATCGAGGCGCATGGCTTGCCGGCAGGAAACATCCGCTATGACGCCGCCTTCGGCCGTCCGCTCGATTACTACACTGGTGTGGTCTTCGAAATCGCGGCGCAGGATAGCGAGCGCCCCTTGGCTGGCGGCGGCCGCTACGACCGGTTGCTGACATTGCTTGGCGCCAAGACGGCCATCCCCGGCGTCGGCTTTTCGGTTTGGCTCGACCGCATCGAGGCGTTGCGGGAGACGGCACCATGATCACCTTGGCCATTCCGTCGAAGGGCCGGCTGAAAGAGCAGGCGCTGGACGTGCTGGCCAGGGCCGGCCTCGCCATCAGCCTGCCCGGCGACGAGCGCAAATATCACGCCCGCGTCGAGGGTCTGGACAATGTCGAGGTCGCCTTCCTGTCGGCGTCCGAAATAGCGGGCGAAATCGGCCAGGGTGCGGTCGATCTCGGCATCACCGGCGAGGATTTGGTGCGGGAAAACCTGGCCGACTGGGAAGCGCGCGCGGAAATCGTCGCCCGTCTAGGCTTCGGCCATGCCGACGTCGTGGTGGCCGTGCCCGAGATCTGGCTCGATGTCGACACCATGGCCGACCTCGACGACGTTGCCGCCGATTTCCGCCAGCGTCATGGCAGGCGGCTGAGGATTGCCACCAAATACTGGCGGCTGACGCAGCAATTCTTCTCGCAGAAGCACGGCATCCAGGTCTATCGCATCGTCGAAAGCCTGGGGGCCACCGAAGGCGCGCCGGCGGCCGGACTTGCCGATGTCATCGTCGACATCACCACGACCGGTTCGACGCTGCGGGCCAACCACCTCAAGGTGCTGGGCGACGGCGTCGTGTTGAAGTCGCAAGCCTGTCTGGTCGCATCGAAGAAGGCGCGTGCCACAGGCGACGAAGCCATCTTGCGCGACATCGTCACGAAGATGGCGGCGGCGGTCGGGTAACGATCGCTCCCCTCCACGGAACAAAACTCCAGTACCATCGACGGGATTTCCACCGTCCCGGCAGGCTGATAGGCTGGATGCGGCCTGTGAGGAGACAGCGATGCCGGTCAATCTCGACGAGCTGAAGAACGCCACCAATCTGCGCGGCCGCGGCGCGCGCGCCGGCAGCGTCTTTATCGCACCCGTCGATGGCAGGGCGCATGTCTCGGGCGAGCGCAAGGTACCGCTGCTCGACAAGACCATTCCGGCACTTTTTTCCGACACCGCCAGCAGATACGCCACGCAGGATGCCGCCGTTTTCGTCGGCCAGGACAAGCGCTTCACCTGGAGCGAACTGTCGGACACGGTGGATGCGCTGGCCGCCGGCTTCCTGGCGCTCGGTCTCGAAAAGGGTGACCGCGTCGGCATCTGGTCGCCCAACAGGTGGGAATGGCTGGTGACGCAGTTCGCCACCGCCCGCATCGGCCTGATCCTGGTCAACATCAACCCGGCCTACCGGCTGACCGAACTCGAATATGCGCTGAACAAGGTCGGCTGCAAGGCGCTGGTGACGGCCGCCAGTTTCAAGACCTCGGACTATCTCGGCATGATCGAGACGCTGGCGCCGGAGATTGCCAAGGCGACACCGGGCAAGCTCAAGGCAAGCAAATTGCCGTCGCTCAGGATCGTCATCCGCATGGGCGACGAGAATTCGCCAGGCATGTTCAATTTCGCCGACGTGCTGGCCATGGCCGGCCGCGACGAGCATGACAGTCTCGACCGCATTTCAGAGGGACTGAAGCCGAACGATGCGATCAACATCCAGTTCACCTCGGGCACGACGGGCGCGCCCAAGGGTGCGACGCTGACCCATTTGAACATTGTCAACAACGGCAATTTCGTCACCTCGGCGATCAAGCTCACCGTCGACGACCGGCTCTGCATCCCGGTGCCGCTCTATCACTGCTTCGGCATGTCGATGGGCACGATGGGCTGCGTGTCGAAGGGCGCGACCATGGTTTTCCCGGGCGAGGGTTTCGATCCCGGCGCGACGCTGAAGGCCGTGGCGCAGGAGCGCTGCACCGGCCTTTATGGCGTGCCGACCATGTTCGTCGGCATGCTCGATCATGCCGATTTCAGCGCCTTCGATCTCTCCAGCCTGCGCACCGGCATCATGGCCGGCTCGCCATGCCCGATCGAGGTGATGAAAAAGGTGGTGTCGCTGATGCATATGTCTGAGGTGACCATCGCCTACGGCATGACCGAGACCAGCCCGGTCTCCTTCCAGAGCGGCGTCGACGATCCGCTGGAAAAACGCGTCTCGACGGTTGGGCGCATCCACCCTCATGTCGAGGTCAAGGCCGTCGATTCCGACGGCGCCACCGTTGCCGTCGGCGCGCCGGGCGAACTGTGCACGCGCGGCTATTCGGTGATGAAAGGCTATTGGGACGACGAGGACAAGACCCGCGAGGCGATAGACAGCGACGGCTGGATGCACACCGGAGACCTCGCCACCATCGATGCCGAGGGCTATTGCAACATCGTCGGACGGGTCAAGGACATGGTCATCCGCGGCGGCGAGAATGTCTATCCGCGCGAGGTCGAGGAGTTCCTCTATCGCCATCCCAAGGTCAGGGAAGTGCAGGTGTTCGGCATTCCCGACCAAAAATATGGCGAGGAACTGTGCGCCTGGATCGTGCTCAAGCCCAGCCAGATCGCCACCGAACAAGAGATCAAGAACTTCTGCGCCGGCCAGATCGCGCACTACAAGATCCCCCGCCACATCCGCTTCCGCACCGAATTGCCGATGACGGTGACCGGCAAGCCGCAGAAGTTTCTGATGCGCCAGGCGATGGTGGAAGAGCTGGGGCTGGTGGCGCAGAAGACGGCGTGAGCAGGGGGGAAGCGCCGAGGGCTTCGGCATCGTTCCTTACCTCACATTTCGGATTTGAGGTGATCGATGAAGGCGCGCAGCTTGGGCAGGATCTGGCGTTTGCCCGGGTGATAGAGGAAGACGCCGGGCGTCGTGGCGGAGATGCCTTCCAGCACCGGCTTGAGTTTTCCCGCGGCGATCGGATTTTCGGCGACCGGTCGAGGGATCTGCGCCAGCCCTACGCCTTGCATCGCGGCCCCCAGCAATGTCGGATAGTCATGCGCGATCAGCGGGCCTGAGACCGCCGCCTCGATCGTTCCATTGCCGTCGACGAAGGACCAGGGCGCGATGGCGCCGTTCGAGCGGCGCAAGCGCAGGCAGGCGTGGTGGCGAAGGTCGTCGACGCGCTCGGGGCGGCCGCGGCGCTTGAGATAGTTGGGGCTGCCGACAACCACGAACGAGAATGCCGGAGTGAGCCGTACCGCGATCATGTCCGGTGCGATGAACTGGCCGAGGCGGATGCCGGCATCGAACCCGCCGGTCGCCAGGTCGACCATCTCGTCGCTCGCGGCGATCTCCAGTTCGATCTCGGGATAGGCTCGGCAGAACGAGGCGATCATCGGCTCCAGGATCAACGGCACGACGGCGCGCGGGACGGACAGGCGCAGCAGGCCGGTCGGGCGCTGGCCGAGATCACGCGCGGCCCCGCCGGCCGCAACGATCTCCTCGAAGGCGGGGCCGGCACGGTCGAGGAACCGCTGACCGGCCTCGGTCAGGCCGACGCTGCGTGTCGTGCGGACAAACAGCGCCGCACCGAGCCGCGCTTCCAGCGCGCGCACCGCCTGGCTCACGGCCGACGGTGTCACGCCGAGATCGGCGGCGGCGCGGCGGAAGTTGCGGCGCCTGGCGACAGCCAGGAACACCTCGACGCCGTCAAGCGCACCGTGCCGGATTGTGTAGTTCTGCTTCATGGGTTGTTGTGATTACAGCGGATAGTCGAACGATGGAAGCGGGTTTAGGTAAGAGCCCGAGAGACAGGAGCATCTTGCCATGACCAATGAACTTGATGGAGTGCGCGACCACTATCGCGCGACTGGCCTGACCGAGCGGCTGAGGGCGGTGCTGGCTGACCTCGGCCCGGAGGATCAGCTTCTCACGCCGCAGCAGCTGGGCGCCCTCGACCAGTTTCACACCCGCGGGCTTGCCGCGACGGCTGAGCTTGCCCAATTGGCTGATATCACCGCCGGCATGTCGGTTCTCGACGTCGGTTCGGGCGTCGGCGGGCCGGCGCGCTTCCTGGCTGCGACCTATGGCTGCCGGGTTACCGGCGTGGACCTCAGCGAGCCTTTCGTGGATGCCGCGCGCTATCTGACCGGGCGCACGGGGCAGGGTGGGCAGTTGTCGTTCCAGACCGCCAGTGCGCTGGAGCTTCCGTTCGATGACGGCTGCTTCGACATCGTGCTGCTGCAGCATGTGGCGATGAACATCTCCGACCGGGCGCGGCTGTACCGCGAGATTCGGCGCGTGCTGAAGTCAGGCGGCAGGTTTGCAACTTTCGATGTCGTGTTGGGCAGCGGCCAGCCGCACTATCCGCTTCCCTGGGCGCGAACACCGGCGACGAGCTTCCTCCTGACAAGCGACGCGACGCGCAAGGCGATCGAACCGGCCGGCTTCCATATGCTGGCATGGCAAGACGACACGGAGGCCGCCAAGGCCTGGTTCGCGCAGTTGCGTGCGTCTGGTCCGCCGCCGTCGCCAAATCTCGGCGTGGTGATGGGATCGGACTTTGCCGAGCTTGCAGCCAATCTGGGACGAAATCTCATGGAAAGCCGGCTCGGAGTCCTGACAGCGGTGTTCGAGGCCGCATCGACCAACAGTTGACAGGAGACCGCAATGTCGACGGAAATCCTTTTCCAGACCCATCTCGTTCTGGGTTATGTCGCGTGGCTGCTTTGCTTCGCTGCGTATATCTGGCCGTGGCTGAGCTCGATCGACCGCGTCGCGGCGCAACGCGCGATCGCCACGCTGCACAGCTTTCGCTTCTTCGGGCTCGTCTTTATCCTTCCGGGCGTCGTCAGCCCAGACCTGCCCGCCAGCTTTGCCACCTTCGCCGCTTATGGCGACTTCGCAACGGGGGTGCTGGCCATGCTGGCGCTGCTCACGGTGCGGATACGCCAGCTCTTCCGGCCGTTCGTCGTCGCCTTCAATGTCGTCGGGGTGGTCGACCTCATCGTGGATTATTATCAAGCCATTCAGGCCGACCTCCCGGCCCATGCAGGATTGTTTGGCGCCACCTACGCCATCCCCGTCATCTACGTGCCGCTGCTGATGATCACGCACGTCACCGCATTCTATTTTCTGCTGCGCCCGCACCGGAACGCGACACGCACCGTCGCCAACGAGGCGACGGCTTCGTAGATTGTTTGGAGATCGGCTGGGCGTCCCGCAACCCGCCGCCGCTACGCCCCTTGCTGGCGACGGCCGGTCCGCATTTCGCTCGGTCGCGGCGCCGAACCCGGCTCCTGCACGAGCGGTCCAAGCAGCACCTTTCCGAACAGCGGCTGGTAGCTTCTGCGCACCGCCGGATCCTCCTTGAAGGACAGCGCGTACTGGCCGATCTGGTGGAAATAGGTGATGCGCGCCCTGACCAGGCTTTCATCCTCGGGATAGCCCATGGCGCGGAAGGAGCGGATCAGGAGCGCGATGCGCAGGTCGTCCATGTCCTTGACCTCCTGCGTCAGTTTCTTCGACGTGCGCGACCAGTCGCGTACCGCCAGGTCAAGCAGAGGGCTGAACGGCGCTTCGTCCACCCAGACATGCACGATGTCGGTGAAGAACTGCAGGCCGTCTATGTCGTGCATGTCGCGCATCGCCCAGAACGGCGCGCAATTGATGTCGCGCCATTCCTGCAGCAGGCTGTCGCGAAGGTCGGCCAGGCTGGCGAAGTGGAAGTAGAAGGAGCCGCGCGTCACCTTGAACTGTTGGGCGAGGCGGTCGATCTTGACCTCGCCGATGCCGCGCTTTTCCAGCACCTTGCGTGCCGCCGCGATCCAGGCCTCGCGACTCAGCGTCTGCCGCGCCGCCTTCGCAGGCGGGGCGGCTTTGGACGGTCTCTTGCCTCTGGCAGGGGTGCTGTCCGCTTTCATCTGATCAAGACCTTCATCGCCATGCCCAACGCCTGCAATCTGTTTGCCGGCTCCGATGCGCTTCGCGACTCTTCGAGTGTCCATCTATCGCGGAACGCCGGGCTCAGGGCAATGCGCTGATCCGCTCCAGCATGAGTTCGAAGAACGGCGCCGGGTCGATGCGCCGCAGCACGTTGCAGTTCTTGCGCCGGCCGGTCACGTGCCACCAGTCGACGACGGTCATGCCGATCGTCTCCGGCGAGACGATGTCGACCGTCACCGCGCACTGGCGCTGCTCATAGATCTGCGGCGCCAGCAGATAGCCGGTGACGCAGGCATCGTGGATGGGGCGCGCCGGCGTTTCGAATTTGTGCGTGCCGTACTGGCGGAAGAAGTCGGCCAGATTGGCCGCCTCGATCGCGGCGCGGCTGCCGGTGGCGCGCAGGCGGTCGAGCCACTCGGGCGTCATCAGCGCGGTGTAGGTGCAGTCTATGCCCGCCATGGTCACCGGCACGCCGCTGTCGAACACCTTGTGCGCCGCATGCGGGTCGACGAAGATGTTGAACTCGGCCGCGGGCGTGGCGTTGCCGCCCTGGAAGAAGCCGCCGCCCATCAGCACCACTTCGCGCAGCCGGGGCACGATCCTCGGCTCCATGGTCATCGCCATGGCGAGATTGGTCATCGGCCCGAGCGTGCAGACGGTCAGCTCGCCCTCCGGTGCATCCATGATGGTCCGCACCATGTAGTTGACGGCGTGTTCGTCCTGCAGCCGCGTCACCGGCTCGGGAAGGTCGGCGCCGTCAAGACCGGTTTCGCCATGGACATACTCGGCCGTGATCAGCTTGCGTACCATCGGCGCTGGGCATCCGGCATGGACCGGCACATCGGGCCGCCCTGCAAGCTCGACGACCTTGAGTGCATTCTTCGACGTCAGGGCCAGCGGCACATTGCCACCGACCGTGGTGATGCCAACCACGTCGAGCTCGGCCGGAGAGCCCAGTGCGAAAAGGATGGCGAACGCGTCGTCCTGGCCCGGATCGGTGTCGATGATGATCTTGCGTGGTGCCATGATGCCGCGACTCTCCTTTTGCCATCGAAAGCCTATTGATGAGGCCGTTCGGATGTGTAGAAATACAGTACTGTATCTTATGTTCAAGACAGGGTGTTCGAAAATGGATGCACAAGAGCGCGGCGATTTTTCCGAAATTCCGATCCTCGACGTTTCGGCGCTCTATGGCGACGACGAAGCCGCGATCCGGGCAACGGCGGCGACGCTGCGCCGCTATCTCGAGACGATCGGCTTCCTCTACGTGACCGGCCATCCCATTCCGCGCGCCGACGTCGAAGCCGTTCGCGAAGCCTCCAAGCGCTTCTTTGCCTTGCCCGACGAGGAAAAGGCGAAGCTCAAGATCGACAAGAATTTCCGCGGCTTCCTGCCCTTTGCCGGCTCGACCATCGTGACCTCGTCGGTGGCGACCGTCAGCAAGCCGAACCAGAGCGAATCGATCTTCTTCATGCACGAGGTCGGCGCCGACGATCCTAGGGCCCTGGCCGAAAAGCCGCTGCAAGGTCCCAACCAGTGGCCGGACGAGGCCACGGTGGCGGGCTTCAGGCAGACGATCGAGCGTTATGTCGATGAGATGGGCACGCTTGCCCGCAAGATGGTCCGCGCCATCGCGCTCTCGCTGGGACTGCCTTCCGACAGCCTCGACCGCTATTTCGAGCAGCCGACGACCTTTCTGCGGCTGCTGCACTATCCGACCCAGCCTCAGGAAGAAGGGCTCTTCGGTTCTGCGCCGCATACCGACTATGGCTTCATCACCTTGCTGGCTCAGGACAATGTCGGCGGCCTCGAGGTCAAGAACAAGGCGGGAGATTGGGTTCCAGCGCCCCCGGTCCCGGATTCCTTCGTGATGAATGTCGGCGACATCCTGGCGCGCTGGTCCAATGACCAGTTTGTCTCGACGCCGCACCGCGTCATCAACCGGTCGGGACTCGAGCGCTATTCGCAGCCCTTCTTCTTCGATCCCTCCATGGACGAGATCATCGAGGCGCTGCCGGTCTGCGTGCCGGCCGGCACGCA
Organism: Mesorhizobium sp. GW821-FHT07A06; assembly: GCF_059419085.1. Classification (NCBI taxonomy): domain Bacteria; kingdom Pseudomonadati; phylum Pseudomonadota; class Alphaproteobacteria; order Hyphomicrobiales; family Phyllobacteriaceae; genus Mesorhizobium; species Mesorhizobium sp. GW821-FHT07A06. The sequence goes on along the minus strand of NZ_JBWKRC010000009.1, from coordinate 194,789 downwards.
GCCGAAATACGCACCGGTGCTCTATGGCGACTATCTGATGGAGCGCATCGACAAGAACTACCACTATCGCAAGAAGAAGGCGGCCGAAGCGGCAGGCGCTTAAGCGAATGTCGAGCCCGAGCAGGTCCCTGAACGGAGGCCGGCTCGGGCTTTGCCTGGTGAAGACTGCAAACAAGCAAGAAAGGGGAACAGCATGAATGCATATCTGCGAACGGCCAGCCTTGCGCTGGCGATATCCACCATGGCCTGGGGCGGGGTTTCCCGGGCCGCCGAGGTTGCGAAATCCACCGACGTCAAGCAGAGCGGAACGCTCGCTGTCGCCAACACGCTGGACTATGCGCCGTTCGAATATCTGGATGCCGACGGCAAGCAGACCGGCATCATCATCGAACTCGCGGGCGAGGTGGCCAAGCTGGTCGACGCCAAGCTTGATGTTCAGCGCACGCCATTCCCCTCGATGATCCCCGGCCTGGCCGCTGGTCGCTTCAAGATCGCCTGGGAGACGTTCTCGGCCACGCCCGAACGGCTGAAGCAGGTCGATTTCGTCATGTTCCTGAAGGCCGGTCTCGCCGTCTCGACCTCGCCCGACAAGAAGGCGAGCTTCAGCGGCGACATGCCGCTTTGCGGCAAGCGCATCGGCGTTTCGGCCGGCAGCGCCTCCGACTTCCTGGTCGACAAGCTCGGCAAGGAGTGCACCGACAAGGGCCAGGCAGCCATCGAGAAGTCGGTCTTCAACTCTTCGACCGATATCGTCCAGGCCGTGCTGTCCGACCGTGTCGACGCGCGCATGGACGATGCGACCGCGTCGAGCTATTTCGAGGTGACGAGCAAGGGCCAGCTGGTGGTGTTGCCGACGCTTTACGAGGTCGCGCCGCTCGGCATGGCGATCGCCAAGGACGACAAGGAAACCGCCGACATGATGGTGGGCGCGCTCGCCGAGCTGTTCAAGAACGGCACCTACAAGGCTATTCTCGACAAGTACGGCATGGGCGCTTACGCCATCAAGGAACCCTACTTCGTCGGGACCATGGACGCGCTGCGCGCCGAATAGAAACGACCCGGCGCCTGATCATCGGTCAGGCGCCGGCCAGCAATCAGGAGACGATTGATGGGCGTGGCCCACCCGACCGAGATCGGCGTCGAGCCGGGCGTTGCCGCTGCCGTGTCGCGACTGACCGTCGTGCCGCAGCGCCGCTATGGCATCTGGATCGGCACGGCGTTCGCGTTGCTGCTGGCGTTCCTCATCATTCGCGCCTTCGCCAGCAATCCGGCCTTCGCCTGGAGCACGGCCGCCGGCTACCTGTTCCACCCCTCGATCATGCGCGGCCTTGGCAACACGCTGGTGCTCACCGTCATCATCATGGTGTTGGCGATCGTGGTCGGCACTGTCATCGCCATCATGCGGGTATCGCCAAGTCAGGTGCTGCGCGCCTTCGCGGGCGTCTATGTCTGGTTCTTCCGGGGTGTCCCGGCGCTGATCCAGCTGATCTTTTGGTTCAACCTGTCGCTGCTGGTGCGCGAAATCTCGCTCACTGTGCCTTTCCTGGGCACGCTTTTTTCCGTACGAACAAATGATTTCATGACCCCGTTCTTCTCCGCTGTCGTTGCGCTTTCGCTGTGCGAGGCCGGCTACATGGCCGAGATCATCCGCGCTGGCATCAAGTCCGTGCCGTCGGGCCAGTCGGAAGCGGCGAGCGCGCTCGGCATGCCCTACCGCATGATCCTGAAGCGCATCACCCTGCCGCAAGCCATGCGCTTCGTGCTGCCGCCCACCGGCAACGAGGCGATCAACCTCCTGAAGATGACCTCGCTGGTGACCTTCATCGCCGTTGATGACCTGTTCTATACGGCGCAGAGCATCTATGCCCGTACCTTCGAGACGATCCCGCTCCTGATCGTGGTCGCCTTCTGGTACCTGGCCGTGGTCAGCATCATGTCGGTCGGGCAGCATTTCCTGGAGCGCCATTTCGGCCGCAGCGACACGCGCCGTGATCCCCTGGCGATGCGCGCCTTGCGCAACTTGATCAGCCTGCGCGGCGTTGCCCGATGAGCGACGTGAAGTCCGAAAATCGCGCCCGCTTCGGCGTCCCGGCCGATTCCATGGTGTTCGCGCGCGGCGTGCGCAAAACCTATGGCCAGCTTGAAGTGCTCAAGGGCGTCGACTTTGACGTGGCCGAGGGGACGGTGGCCTGCATCATCGGTCCATCGGGATCCGGCAAGAGCACGTTCCTGCGCTGCATCAACCATCTGGAAAAACTCAGCGGCGGCATCCTGTTGGTGGACAGCCAGTTCGTCGGCTACGACCTCCAGGGCGACAAGCTCTACGAGGTCAAGGACGATCTCCTGTGTCAGCGCCGGGCCGAGATCGGCATGCTGTTCCAGTCGTTCAACCTGTTCTCGCACATGACGGTGATGGAGAACCTGATCGAGGCGCCGACACAGGTGCGGCGCATCCCCGTCGACCAGGCCAAGGCCGAGGCGGAAGTCCTGCTTCGCCGCGTCGGCCTTGCCGACAAGGTCGACCGCTATCCGCGCGAACTGTCCGGTGGCCAGCAGCAGCGCGTGGCCATCGCGCGTGCCATGGCGATGAAGCCGAAGGTGCTTCTGTTCGATGAGCCGACATCGGCGCTCGACCCTGAACTGGTCGGCGAGGTGCTGCAGGTGATGCATGATCTGGCCGAGAGCGGCATGACGATGGTCGTCGTCACCCACGAGATCGGCTTTGCCCGCGAGATCGGCGATCAGCTCGTTTTCATGGACGGCGGCGTGATCGTCGAACGCGGCGTGCCGCGCGAGATGATCGCCAGCCCGAAATCGCCGCGCACCCGCGAGTTCTTGTCTCGGGTTCTCTAGGCAATTCCAGGAAAAGTGTGAAACGGTTTTCCGTCCGGAATTACGTCAAAACAAAGGAAAAGGAATAGAGTGGTTCGGTGTCTCCGCGAGACGATGAAACCGCTCCATCGTCCGGCTGGTCGCTTCTCACGCCGCCAGCATCGCCGAGCCGAGGCTGCGGATGATCTTGGCGAGTTCGACGCATTCACCATGCCTTGCATTGTTGCGCCGCCAGGCAAGGCAGATCATGCGTTGCGGCATCGGCTCCTGGAACGGCACGATCTTGAGGTCGGGGATGGTGCCGGCGGGTCCGGCCGCCATTTCGGGGATGAGCGTGACGCCGAGGCCATGCGCCACCATCTGCAAGAGCGTGGTCAGGCTGGTGGCGCCGTAGCTTGCCATCGCCACCGGACGGACATTGCCGCAGACCGCCAGCGCCTGTTCGCGCAGGCAATGTCCTTCCTCCAGCAGCATCAGCCGCTCCAGTGCCGGGCTCTCAGGCGGAACCGGTGGCGAGGCGAAGGCCGGATCGCCGGCTGGCACGGCGAGGAAGAACCGGTCCGGAAACAGTGCCTCGGTGGTCAGGCCCGGATGATCGAGCGGAAGTGCCGCGATGAAAGCGTCGAGCTTGCGTGATGCGGTGTCCTCGACCAGGGAGGTCGTGACCGCCTCGCGCAATTCCAGCAGCAAGGCCGGAAAATGCTTCTTCAGTTCGGGCAGGGCGCGCGGCAGAAGATAGGGCGCGACGGTCGGGATGATGCCCAACCGGAAGCGCCCCTCCATGGCCGTGCGGCCGCGCCGGGCTGTCGTTTCGACGTCGCGTATGTCGGCCAGGATGCGTTCGATACGCGGCAGAAGGGCAACCGCCTCGTCGGTCATTCGGACCGATTTGCCGCCGCGCTCGAACAGCCGGCAGTTCAGCCGTTGCTCCATCTCGGCGATCTGCGAGGACAGCGCCGGCTGGCTGACACCGGCGAGTTTTGCCGCGCGTCCGAAATGCAGCGTCTGCGCCAGCGCGTCGAAATAGTGCATCTGTCGGACAGTCAAGCCTATCATAAGAAAATCCTATCGAAATGAACAGGAAAGGCAATTTGTTTTTATCAGCAATGCGGCCTAGTCTGGAATCATTCCAGATTGGTGCGGTCGCTGGCTGGCCCCAAGATCTCGGCAAAATCAACCTCGGCAAAAACAAACCTCGGCAAAATCGGAGCACTAAGATGGACGCGAAAACCGACGACAACAGCGCGGGCAAATGCCCTGTGGCGCATGGATCCGCCGGCCGGGCCAACCGTGACTGGTGGCCGAACCAGCTGAATGTCCAGATCCTGCATCAGCAATCGTCTCTGTCCGACCCGATGGGCGAAGCGTTCGACTATGCCGAGGAATTCAAGAGCCTCGACCTCGACGCCGTCATCAAGGATCTGCATGCGTTGATGACCGATTCGCAGGAATGGTGGCCGGCCGACTTCGGCCATTACGGGCCGCTGTTCATCCGCATGGCGTGGCACAGCGCCGGCACCTACCGCATCGCTGACGGCCGTGGCGGCGCCGGAGCCGGCCAGCAGCGTTTCGCGCCGCTGAACAGCTGGCCGGATAACGTCAACCTCGACAAGGCCCGCCGGCTGCTATGGCCGATCAAGCAGAAATATGGCCGCAAGATCTCCTGGGCCGACCTTCTGATCCTGACAGGCAACGTCGCGCTGGAATCTATGGGCTTCAAGACCTTTGGCTTTGCCGGCGGCCGCGCCGATGTGTGGGAGCCCGAGCAGGACGTCTACTGGGGCCCCGAAGGCAAGTGGCTGGCCGACGAGCGCTACAGCGGCGACCGTGACCTGCAGAACCCGCTCGCCGCCGTGCAGATGGGCCTGATCTACGTCAACCCGGAAGGGCCGAACGGCAAGCCTGATCCGCTGGCTTCGGCGCGCGATATCAGGGACACCTTCGCCCGCATGGCCATGAACGACGAGGAAACCGTCGCGCTCATCGCCGGTGGCCACACATTCGGCAAGACCCATGGCGCTGGCGATGCGGCACTTGTCGGCGTAGAGCCGGAAGGCGCCGACATCGAGCAGCAGGGTCTTGGCTGGGCGAGCAAATTCGGCACCGGCAAGGGCGGTGACGCCATCGGCAGCGGTCTGGAAGTCATCTGGACGACGACGCCGACCAAATGGAGCAACAACTTCTTCGACAATCTGTTCGGCTTCGAATGGGAGCTGACCAAGAGCCCGGCCGGCGCGCATCAGTGGACGCCGAAGGGTGGCGCGGGCGCCGGCACGGTGCCGGACGCGCACAATTCGGCCAAGCGCCACGCCCCCTCCATGCTGACCACCGATCTCGCCTTGCGCTTCGATCCGTCTTACGAGACGATCTCGCGGCGTTTCCACGAGAACCCGGATCAGTTCGCCGACGCATTCGCCCGCGCCTGGTACAAGCTGACCCACCGCGACATGGGCCCGGTCGCGCGCTATCTCGGCCCGCTCGTTCCCAAGGAAGAGCTGCCCTGGCAGGACATCATCCCGGCGGTCGATCATGTGCTGATCGACGAGCAGGATGCCGAAGCGCTCAAGGCCAGAATCCTGGCCTCCGGCCTGTCGGTGTCGCAGCTGGTCTCGACGGCATGGGCGTCGGCCTCGACCTTCCGTGGTTCCGACAAGCGCGGCGGCGCCAATGGCGCGCGCATTCGCCTCAGCCCGCAGAAGGACTGGGCCGTTAACCAGCCGGCCGAGCTCGCCAAGGTGCTCGACAAGCTCGACGCGATCGCCAAGGACTTCAACGCCGCGCAGGCCGGCGGCAAGAAGGTCTCGCTTGCCGACCTTATCGTTCTCGGCGGCAACGCGGCCATCGAGAAGGCCGCGAAGGCCGCCGGCCACAGCGTGGACGTTCCCTTCTGGCCGGGCCGCATGGACGCCTCGCAGGAGCAGACAGACATCCACTCCTTCGCGCCGCTGGAACCGACCGTTGACGGTTTCCGCAATTATGTCAGCGGCAAGCAGCGGCTGACCGTCGAGGAGGCTCTGATCGACCGTGCGCAGTTGCTGACGCTCACGGCGCCGGAGTTGACCGTCCTCGTCGGTGGACTGCGTGTTCTCGGCGCCAATGCCGGGCAGTCCAAGCATGGCGTCTTCACCAAACAGCCGGAAACGCTGAGCAACGACTTCTTCGTCAACCTCCTCGACATGGGCACGGAGTGGAAGGCGACGTCCGATTCCAAGGACGTGTTCGAAGGCCGCGACCGCACGACCGGTGAAGTCAAGTGGACCGGCACCCGTGCCGACCTCATCTTCGGCTCACACTCGCAGCTGCGCGCTCTTGCCGAAGTCTATGCGGCCACGGACGCCAAGGCGAAGTTCGCGAAAGACTTCGTTGTGGCATGGACCAAGGTGATGAACGCCGACCGCTTCGACATCGCCGGCTGATCCGGACACAGCTCTGTCCGACAAAAAAGGCGCGGGCCACGGCCCGCGCCTTTTGCATTCAGGCTCTTGAAATCAATCCTTCTCGAAGACGCGCGCCTTGGCGACGACGCCGGCGATGGCGCCGCCGATCAGCGGTGCGACGATGAACAGCCAGAGCTGGCTGAGCGCGGCGCCGCCGGTGAACAGCGCCGGGCCGATGGAGCGGGCCGGATTGACCGAGGTGCCGGTGACCGGGATCATGGCGAAGTGGATGCCTGCAAGCGTCAGGCCGATGACCAGCCCGGCAAATGCCGTCGAGTGCTTTTCAGCAGTGACGCCAAGGATCACCGTGACGAAGGTGAAGGTGCCGATCAGTTCCCACAGGAACGCCGAGCTCACGCCCCATTTCGTCTCATCCCAGCCATTGGCGCCGAAGCCGGTGGTGTGGCCGCCGGCCTGGCCGGAAACGATGATCCACAATGCCAGCGAAGCCAGGATGGCACCGATGATCTGCGCGATCCAATAGGGGATGACGTCCTTGGCCGGCAACCGCCCGGCAAGAAAGACACCGAGCGTCACCGCCGGATTGAGATGCGCGCCCGAAATCGGGCCGATCGCGTAGGCAGCGGCGATGAGGCCTATGCCGAACGCCAGACCGATGCCTTCCTGGCCGAGTGGCAGCGCGCCTCCGAAGCCGCCCGTCACCACCGACGCCGTGCCGATGAACACCAACAGAAATGTGCCCAGAACTTCCGCCAAATAAGTTTTCATTGCCCTCTCCTCGTAGCGATCCGCCGGTCCGCGTTTTCCACGCCGCGAATCATGGTGTGAAGAGTATTACCAACCGAAAAACTTGGAAAGCAGAGCGGTTGTCCCACAGGTCGTGCTTGCGGTCGGCAGTTGCGAACATTAGACACCTTGCATTTATTGATCGATCTGCTGTTGCCGGCGCGCGAGATTTATTGATCGGACGGATTTCGGACGGCCTCTTCGTCGCGAGACGGAGCGGGGTTCAATCCGGACGCGAAAGGCTCTAAGAGCAGGCGATAGATCACGATTTGATGGAATGACCGATGCGACTGGGCGGACGGCTGGCTGCGGCCATCGAAGTGCTGGAGGACATTGGCCGGCGTCACCGGCCGGTGGCCGATGCGCTGAAGGATTGGGGCCTGTCACATCGCTTCGCTGGCGGCGGTGATCGCGCGGCCATCGGCAACATCGTCTACGACGCGCTGCGCCACAAACGCTCCGCCGGCTGGCTGCTTGGCGAAGACACGCCGCGCGCCATCGGCTTCGGCGCATTGCTGCTGGAATGGAGCCAGACGGCGCAGTCGCTCAACGACACGCTCGACGGTGACAAGTTCGCACCGCCGCTGCTCAGCACCACCGAGTTGCAGACGATCGCCGGTCGCCGGCTTGCCGATGCCCCATCTGCGGTGCGGGCCGACATACCCGATTGGTGCCAGCCGCTTTTCGAACGGGCCTTTGGCGAGGCATGGGTCGGGGAGGGCGCGGCGCTGGCGACCCGCCCGCCGCTCGACATCAGGGTCAACACGCTGCAGGCCGATCGTGCCAAGGTCCTCAAGGAACTGGCCGATACCGGGGCGCAGGCCGCGCGGATCGCGCCGCTCGGTATCCGCATTCCGCCGATCGATGGCGACGGCAGGCATCCGAACGTTCAGTCCGAGCCGGCCTTCCAGAAAGGCTGGTTCGAGGTGCAGGACGAGGGCTCGCAAATAGCGGCGACGCTTGCCGGCGCCGAGGCCGGCATGCAGGTGCTGGACTTCTGCGCCGGCGCCGGCGGCAAGACACTGGCGCTGTCGGCATCGATGGACAATCGGGGCCAGATCTTTGCCCATGATGCCGAAAAGGCGCGGCTGGCGCCGATTTTCGACCGCATCCGACGCTCGGAAAACCGCAATGTGCAGGTCGTCACCAAGCCGGCCGAACTCGCTCCGCTCTCTGGCCATATGGATATCGTGCTGGTAGACGCGCCCTGCACCGGCAGCGGCACCTGGCGGCGCCGTCCCGATGCGAAATGGCGGCTGACGCAAAGGCAGCTCGATGCCCGCAAGGGTGAGCAATCCGCGATCCTCGATGCCGCCAAGGCGTATGTGAAGCCCGGCGGCCTGCTGGTCTACATCACCTGCTCTGTGTTCGACGAGGAGAACGGCGAACAGGTCGCCGCGTTTCGCGAGCGCGACAGTGGCTTTGCCCCGCTCGATCACCGCGCGCTCTGGGATAGCTGTTTTCCGGGCCACGAGGCGGCCGCGAGAATTGGCGCTGGCGTGGATATTTCGCTGTCTCCGGCGCTGAGCGGCACTGACGGGTTTTACTTCTGCGCCATGCGCAAGGTGAGTTGAACGCTGCCGTTGACAAGGAGCGCCGGTGCCCCAGTTGCAGATGCGCGGCGCCGTGTCGCTGTGGGGGTGGGATTCTTGAAAAAATATCTGTCGTTGCTGCTTTTCCTTGTCCTGGTGCTCGGTGGAGGCTTGCTGATCGGCTATGCGACGTTGCCGGGCGCCTGGTATGCATCGCTGGTGAAGCCGCCCTTCAATCCGCCCAACTGGGTCTTCGCGCCCGCCTGGACACTGCTCTACGTGCTGATCGCGGTGGCCGGCTGGAGAACGTGGGAGCGAGCACCGGCAGGAGCGGCGATGAAGATCTGGGGCCTCCAGCTCGCCCTGAATTTCCTATGGTCACCGACCTTCTTCGGCGCAAGGATGATGGGACCCGCCTTGGTCGTCATCGTGCTCCTTCTCGCCAGCATCGTGCTGTTCATCGTGAGAGCCTGGAACCGCGACCGGCTTTCGGGCTGGCTGTTCGTGCCTTACGCGGCATGGGTGGCCTTCGCCGCCACCCTCAACGCTTCGCTCCTGTGGTTGAACTAGGTCCCTCCAATGTCGTTTTGTTGCAGTGCAGCAAAAGCATTTGCCTGCCGCCCATGCCTCTGCGATAAGCTTCTCCGGCAAAACTGAAGGCAATTGCGATGGCAGCAAAGATCGTACCGGCTCCGGACTATGAGGATCGTGTCAGGGCGTCCTTCGCGCGCCAGCAGGCGATGGCCACGATCGGCGCCGAACTGACACTGGTGACGCCCGGCATCATCGAAATCGAGATGCCCTATTCCGCGGCACTGACCCAGCAGCACGGCTTCCTGCATGCCGGTGTCATCTCGACGGCGCTGGATTCGGCTTGCGGCTATGCGGCCTTTTCCCTGATGCCGGAAAATTCCGGCGTGCTCACTATCGAGTTCAAGGTCAACCTTTTGGCGCCGGGCAGGGGCGAGCGCTTCCTGTTTCGCGGCTCGGTGACCAAGCCTGGCCGCACCATCATCGTCGCCGATGGCCAGGCCTATGCTTTTGCCGTCGACGGCGAAGCCAAGTTGATCGCGACCATGACGGGGACGATGATGACGGTGGTGGGCCGCGATGGGATTGCGGGCTGATGGCTAATGTTACGCGAATTGGCGGCAAGGATGTCCTCTTCGTCATGGCGGCGCAGGCAGAATATGGTCCACATCTCCAGCGGCTGTTCACGCCCTTGATGACGGGCGTCGGCCCTGTCGAAGCCGCTGTTCGGCTTGGCGCCGAACTCTCCTGGTTGAAGTCGGAAAAGGCGTTGCCGGATCTCGTCGTGTCGCTCGGCTCGGCCGGCAGCCGGACCCTGGAACAAACGGAAATCTATCAGGCCGTCTCGGTCGGTTATCGCGACATCGATGCTTCGCCGCTTGGTTTCGAAAAAGGCGCGACGCCGTTCCTCGACCTGCCGGCCATCGTGCCGTTGCCGCTGCGGATACCCGAAATCAGGGAGGCCACGCTGTCGACCGGCGGCGCGATCGTCACCGGCGGGGCCTACGACACGATCGCGGCCGACATGGTCGACATGGAAACCTTCGCCTGCCTGCGCGCCTGCCAGCTGTTCGATGTGCCCCTGATCGGGCTGCGCGGCATTTCCGACGGCGCGGCTGATCTCAGGCATGTCGGCGACTGGACGGAATATCTGCACGTCATCGACGAGAAGCTGGCCGAGGCCGTCATGCGCCTCGAACAGGCGATCGGGTCGGGTCTGCTGCGGACTGCTCCATCCAATGGCCAGGCAAGACCCGTCTGAAAGTCAGGCTACGCAACCCATTGCGCAGACTCATTTCTTTCTCTAAACGCTCGCCATGACAACAGCCAATCACCCCGACACCGTCCTGATTGTCGATTTCGGCAGCCAGTTTACGCAGCTCATCGCCCGCCGCATCCGCGAGGCCGGCGTGTTTTCCGAGATCGTGCCGTTCCAGTCGGCCGAAGCCGCGTTCAAGCGCATCAATCCCAAGGCCGTGATCCTGTCCGGCGGTCCGGCCTCGACATCTGATATCGGCAGCCCGCGAGCGCCGCAGATCGTCTTCGATGCCGGCGTGCCGGTGCTTGGCATCTGTTACGGCCAGATGGCGATGTGCGTGCAGATGGGCGGTGTCGCCGAAAGCTCCAACCATCGCGAATTCGGCCGCGCCTTCGTCGAGATCGAGAAGGACAGCCCGCTGTTCGAGGGTCTGTGGGCGACGGGCCAGCGGCATCAGGTCTGGATGAGCCATGGCGACCGCGTCATCGCCCTGCCGCCGGGGTTTCAGGTCTTCGGCAAGTCGGAAAGTTCGCCCTTCGCCATCTTCGGCAATGTCGAGCGCCGCATGTACGGCATCATGTTCCATCCCGAGGTGGTGCATACGCCCGATGGCGCGAGGCTGCTCAGGAACTTCGTCCACAACATCGCCGGCATCGAGGGCGACTGGACGATGCGCGCCTACCGTGAACACGCGGTCGAGGCGATCCGCAAGCAGGTTGGCAAGGGCAAGGTCATCTGCGCGCTGTCAGGCGGCGTGGACTCCTCGGTCGCGGCGCTGCTGATCCACGAGGCGGTCGGCGACCAGCTCACCTGCATTCTCGTCGACCATGGCCTGATGCGCAAGGACGAGGCGGCGGGCGTGGTGGCGATGTTCCGCCAACACTACAATCTGCCGCTGATCCTGGTCGATGCCTCGGAAAAATTCATCTCGGCGCTGGAAGGCGAGGTCGACCCCGAGAAGAAGCGCAAGACCATCGGCCGGCTGTTCATCGAAGTGTTCGAGGAAGAGGCCAAGAAACTCGGCGGCGCCGACTTCCTGGCGCAAGGCACGCTCTATCCCGACGTCATCGAAAGCGTCTCCTTCACCGGCGGTCCGTCGGTGACCATCAAGTCGCACCACAATGTCGGCGGCCTGCCCGAGCGCATGAACATGAAGCTGGTCGAGCCGCTGCGCGAACTGTTCAAGGACGAGGTGAGGGCGCTCGGCAAGGAACTCGGCCTGCCCGAGAGCTTCATCGGCCGCCATCCGTTCCCAGGTCCTGGCCTGGCCATCCGCTGCCCGGGCGGCATCACGCGCGAAAAGTTGGAGATCCTGCGCGAAGCCGACGCCATCTATCTCGACGAGATCCGCAAGGCTGGCCTCTACGACGCCATCTGGCAGGCCTTTGCCGTGCTCTTGCCGGTGCAGACCGTCGGCGTGATGGGCGACGGCCGCACCTACGAATTCGTCTGCGCGCTGCGCGCCGTCACCTCGGTCGACGGCATGACGGCGGACTTCTATCACTATGACATGGCCTTCCTGGGCGCCGCCGCCACGCGCATCATCAACGAGGTCCGAGGCATCAACCGCGTCGTCTACGACGTGACGTCGAAGCCGCCTGGTACGATCGAGTGGGAATGACGGGATACAAACGGCGGAGCGCCACTTCAATCCTCTCATCGAGACCATGCGGGCATCGCGTTTGCCCATCGTGGCAGCCGTGAACGGCCCCGCGCCGGCGCTGCCGTGGGTATCGCGCTCGCCGCCGACATCGTCATCGCCGCCCGCTCGGCCTGTTTCTATGAGCCTTTCGTCGGCATCGCGCTCGTGGCCGATGCCGGCAACCCGCTTTTTCTTTCACGCACCCTTGGCCGCGTACGCGCGTCCGGCATGATGTTGTTGGGCGACCGGATCACAGCGGAACGCTCGGCCCTGTCTGGGAGATCGCAGAGGACGACGGTATGCATGCCGCCGCTCTGGCGATTTGCGCGCGGCTCGCGGCTCTCGACGCGCAGGCGGTCGCGGCTGCCAAGCGACTGATGGCGGGCGTGGCTGATTTCGGTGCGAGCGAACAGCTTCAATTTGAGCAGGATCTGCAAGGCGAGGCGGCCGTTCCCCGGCTATCAAGGCGCGCATCGCGGAGTTTTTCGCTCGGCGGAAAGAGTAGGATCCGGCAATGGAGACCGCGCTTCCTCAGGATGCCAGAAGGAACGGTGACGGCATATGACCATCCAGACGACCTACATCCTTTCGGGTGTACGTACCGGCATCGGTACTTTAGGTGGAAACGCTTAGCGGCGAGGAGCCGGCCGCGCTTGGCGCCAGGGTAGCCGCCGAAGCGATCAAGCGCGCCGGCATCGAGCCTTCCGAGGTCGGCCATGTGGTCTTCGGCAATGAAGCCGGTCGTCGCCTTGATCCGGGCGAGGCCGCGCGTGTCCGAATGCCCGGTGCGCTCCTGGCGAAGGCCGTGACCCGCCCGTTGCCCGAACGTGTCGCTGGATCCCAGCCGTCCCGTCATCGACGTGATCAGTCCAACGGGTGGGCAAGGCTTACAATGTCCTCGACGTCCTGGCGGCTGCGCGCGAAGCGTTTGAGCACCAGCGGATCGTGCCCCGGTACGATGTGAGCGGGTGAACTGGCAAGCTGCTTCATCCGTTCCACTCCGAAGATCACGTCGCTCAGTCGGTCGAAGACCGGAAAGGGCTTTTCGCGCTCCATATTGGCGTAGAAATGGGCTGCGTCGGACGCGATCACGACCGCGCCGTTGTCGGTTTCCACCCGCACCACCTGCAATCCGCGCGAGTGGCCGCCAACCTTGTGGAGCGTGATGCCGGGCGCGATCTTCGACTCCGCGTCGTGGAAGCAAACCTTTCCCGCAAAGACGCGCCGCACCATGGTGGTGACGTCTTCGGCCTCGAACGGGTGCCGCATTGCATGGTGGCACATGCAACGGCCGGTCGCGAATTCCATCTCCGCATCCTGCAGGTGAAAGGTCGCGTTCGGAAACAGATGATGGTTCCCGCAATGGTCGTAATGCATGTGTGAGACGATGACGTCGCTGACATCGGCGTGGTTGATGCCGATTGCCGCCAGGCCGTCATCGACGGGCCTCACGACACTGCGTCCGCGTTTGTCACCGGTCGGTTTGTCGAAACCGGTGTCGACGATGAAAGTGCGCTTCTCGCCGACGATCGCCCAGACGAAGTAGTCGAGCGGCATGGGAACATCATGTGTGTCCCCGCCCAGGAAATTCTCGCCCGAGCGGCGTTCGAAATGGCCGTAGCGAACGGCATGGATCTCATAGCGTTCGGAGCTACCCATGATCAGCTCGCTTTGGCGACATCTGGGGTCTGGGCCGAGCCGACCTCCACATGCGCCCATGTCTCAACCGTCTTGACCATACAGGTAAAATCGGAATCCGGCCCGTAGAGCTGGTTCGTCACGCTCAGCAACTGGCGCACGGCACTGCCCACCACCATTGGCACGCCCATGGCCTCCGCCTCATCCACGCACAGCCGCACATCCTTGAAGGACAGGCCCGTGGCGAAACCGAAATCGAAGGTCCGCGGCAGCACGGATTTCGGGAACTTGTCCTCGGTGGCACTGTTGCGGCCGCTCGACGCGTTGATGACGTCGATCATGACCTTCGGATCGAGGCCCGCCTTCACGCCCATCACCACCGCCTCGGAGGAGACCGCAAGGGCCGCCGCCGCAAGCAGGTTGTTGGCTAGCTTCATGGTCTGGGCGGCGCCCTGAACCTCGCCCATGAAGAATATTCGGCCGAAATTCTCGATGACCGGCCTCGCCGTCTCGAAGGCGGCCTTGGGACCCGAGACCATGACGGCGAGGGTGCCGTTGCGTGCTCCCTTCAATCCGCCGCTGACCGGCGCATCGATCATGGCGATGTTCTTGGCTGCAAGGCCTTCGGCAACCCTGGCGGCCGTTCGCGGGCCGGTGGTGGAAATGTCGACGAAGATGCGGACCGCCTTGCCGTCGGCGATGCCGCCATCGCCGAGCACGATCTTTTCCAGGATCTGCGGGCTGGGCAAGCTGGCAAAGACGATCTCCGCGGCATCGGCAACCTCGCCTGCGCTGCCTGCGGCCCTTGCGCCCGAATTGGTCAGTTCCAGCACGGCGTTGGCGTCGATATCGTGGACTATCACCTCATAGCCGGCCTTGATGAGACGGGTCGCCATCGGCGTGCCCATTTTTCCAATGCCAACAAAGCCGATTTTCAGGGTCGACATGATCGCTCTCTCCTCCTTCGGGGCCTATCGCCCATGGTGCTTGGTCTCGATTTCCTGGATCGCATTCCGTCAGGTCGTTTCCACCGTGGGCATTTCGAGCGCCTGGCTTGTACGCGGCACGAGAAGTTCCGCTATGTCCACGACCTTCAATCTGTCGGCCACGCCGAGTGCATCGATCGCGGCTGTGTACATCACCTTGTCCTTGGGACAGGCGACGACGAAATAAGCGACGTCGCCCAGGCTCAGTGCCTCACGGATGCGGTTCTCGCTCGGCCGCTCGGTCACGCCGTCGTCACCTTGCCAGATGCGGCCGCCGCCGGCGCCGCAACAAAAGGAATTCTCCCGGCAGCGCGGCATGTCATGAAGCGTATAGCCGGCGGCCCGGATGAGTTCGCGCGGCGCATCGAAGCCGCCATTGTAGCGTCCAAGATAGCAGGGATCGTGATAGGTGACCCTGGCGCCGTCGGCGACATGCAGGTCGAGTTTTCCCGCCGTGATGAGCTCCGCCAGCAGCGCCGTATAATGCAGCACCTCGAACGCCGCGCCGAAATGCTGATAGTCGTTCTTCAGCGCATTCAGGCTATGCGGATCGGTGGTCATGATACGCTTGAAGCTGCACGCCTTGATCTCATCGATGTTGGACTGAGCGAGCGTCTCGAACAGACCTTCTTCGCCGGCACGCCGCACATCGTTGCCGCTGTTGCGCTCGGCATCGAAGAGAATGCCGAAGTCGACACCGGCTGCAGTCAGAAGTTCGGCAACCTTGCGGGTGATTTCCTGAACACGCGGATCGTAGGACGCGTAGTCTCCGACGAACCACAGAACGTCGACGGGTTCCTCGCGTGCGTCCTTGACCGGAAAGCCTAGTTCCCTGGTCCAGCGAGCCCGCATCTTGGAAGGCTTGCCCATGGAGTTGCCGAGACGGGTCAGGTTCGACAGCGCCTCCTGCAGACCGGGGCTGACACGGCCTTCGTCGACCAGATGACGGCGCATGTCGATGATCTTGGGCAGATGCTCGATCTCGACCGGGCATGCTTCCATGCAGGCACGACAGGTGGTGCAGGCCCACAGCGTCTCCTCGGAAATCACGCCGCCGACGAGCGGGGCCGCCGATGGTCCCGCGGCAAGCGCATCGCGCATGTCGGTGATCAGCAACTTCGGGCTGAGCGGCAGACCGGCGGCATAGGCTGGGCAGACCGCCTGGCAACGGCCGCATTCGGTGCAGGACAGAAGGTCGAGCTGCTGTTTCCAGTCGAGCTGTCCCAGACTGTCGATGCCTGGAGCCTCGCGCGCTTCCGGGACCGCGGGCGCCAGGCCGCGGGGCTCGAGGCTGCGGAAGTAGATATTGGGCGCGGCAAGGAACATGTGCCGGTGTTTCGAACCGGGGATATAGACGAGGAACGCCAAGATGGCGCCGACGTGAACCCAGTAGAACAGCTCTTCGCCCGCATGTCCCGGTATGCCGGCACGCTCGAGCAGTCCTGCCAGCGCCGACGCGACGGGCCGCCACGAGCCGTCGGCGCCGCCGGCTATGCGCGCCGCCGCCTCGAGCAGCAGAGACGCCACGATCAGAACGATCAACACATAGATGATTGCCGCATCGCTGCCGCTCGAGCCATCGAAGCGGGCAGGCCTCAGCACATAGCGCTGATAGAGCGCGAGTGCGACGCCGGCCAGCATCAGCACCGAAAAGATATCCTGCAGAGCGGCAATCCAGGTTTCGCCTCCGATGGGCGCAAGCGAGAACCCGGGAAACAGCCGCGAGCCGAAGGCATCGATCGTGGCGGTGAACAGCACGAAGAATGAAATGAAGATGATTGCGTGGAGCACGCCGGAAAGCGGCTTGCGGAGCATTTTCCGGTGCATGCCGATGGCGACCATCACGCCCTGGAGACGCAGCATCGGGCGGTCGAAGCGGGCCGCTGCGGGTGCATTGGCGAGAGCAGCCGCGTAACGGCGAGAGCGCCAGGCCGTCAAGGCGAGTGCTGTGACGACCAGGATCCAGAGTGGCAGGGTCGATGCCATCTCAACGGCCAGAGCCGGCCCGCAGCCTGTCGCTCAGATTGGCGACGAGATCGAACAGGTCACAGGTCGCGCCGTAATGCGCGACATTGAAGATGGGGGCCTTCGGATCGGTGTTGACGGCAATGATGAGGTCGGCTTGCGACATGCCCTCGAGATGTTCGGGCGCGCCGGACACGCCGAGCGCCAGGTAAAGCTTCGGCTTCACCTTCTGGCCGGATTTGCCGACCTGGCGCAGCTTCGGCAACCAGCCATTGTCGACCACAGGACGGCTGCCGGCGATCTCCGCCCCCAGCATTGTCGCCAGATTGCGAGCAAGGTCGATGCTCGCCTCGTCGCCGATGCCGCGGCCCACGCACACGATCCTGTCGGCTGCCGTCAGATCGACGTCGGCATAATCCGGCATGTCGATGGCCACCATCTTCACCTTGCCGCTGATGAGTACGGGTTCGGCATCGATCGTTTGCACGTTCACGGCCGCTATCGAATCCGGCGCTGCTGCTGCGAAGGCCCCTGGGTTGATCATCAGAACCGCGGGCAGCCGCACTTCGCATTCGGCGAGTATCTTGCCACCATACATCTGCGCGACGATCGTCAGGCTTTCGCCATGCCGCTTGATCTCATTGACATAGGAGATAAGCGGCCAGCCGGTTCGCGCCGCGATGTCCGCTGCCACGTCCAGTCCGTTTGCCGAATAGGGGACCAGGACCAGGCCGGGGTCTTCGGCGGTGACGACGTCGCGCAGAAGCAGCGCGTAGGCCTCGGCGGGAATGACATCCGATCTTGTGGAGCGGGCCACTATCAGGCGATCGGCGGCACCAAGGCAAGCGGATGCGCCTTCCGCGTCACGGCCGGCGAAAAAGGCAACGACCTCGTCGTCGGCCTGGGCCAGCGACCGCGCCGCGGCGATCATTTCAAGTGAGAAGGCTTCGATCTTGCCGGAATGGCCTTCGGTACAGGCAATCAACTTCATGGCTTAGTTCCTCGCCAGGCCTTTGGCTGCCAGGATGGTGATCAAGCGATCCGCGACTGTCTCGGCATTGCCGCCGAGGTTCTCGCCGGAGCCGCCCTGGACTGGCAGGCGCAATGTGATGATCTCGGCGGAACGCTCGAAACCCGACAATTCGGGCGTGGCGCGGCCGATGGGCGTCTTGGACGCCTCGCGAAGCTTGCTGCCCGAGACATAACGGGGCGCCTTCGACGCGGTCTGAACGCCGAGCACCGCCGGCGTGGCCAACTCATAGGTGACGGCGACACCCGCGCCGCGCTCTTGCGTGACCCGAAGCACGGCGCCGTTCGCAACGATACGGTTGGTTCCCGACACATGCGGCCAGTCGAGCAGCGCGCCGACATAGGGCGCGAGCTGGCCAAAGACATCCTCGGTCGATTGGACGCCGCACAGAACCAAGTCTGCCGACTTTGCCCTCGCCATCGCCGCGATGGAAGCCGCGATCTCTCGTGAGGAGATCATGGCGTCCTCCTCTGATTGAAGTGCCACGACTTCCTCGGCGCCGCGCGCTGCGGCCATCTGCAGGACCCGGTTGGCGCCTTCGCCAACGGCCACCGCCGTCACCTTGGCACCGCAGGCCTCCTTGAGCAGGATTGCTTCCTCGAGAGCATGATCGTCAAAATCGTTGAGCTGGAAATCCAGCCATTCCCGATCGATGCTGCGGCCGTCCTCGGCGAGTTGCAGCTCGCCCGCGGAATCCGGGATCATGCGCAAGACGACAAGAATATTCACGGCCTCTCCTCCGACGGAACGCACCTCGAGCGCCCAGCACCGACTGCTAGATAAGTCGTATTCCTCGCTCCTCCCAATGGCCAAAAAGGTAATAGCAGCTATTACAAGACGGCAGATTGACGATCGTGGGTAATCGACTGCTAATTTGCGTCAAATCGCGTCCAATCGAATTTTCCTGAGTTGGAGGTTGTCAGGAGAATGCTCGTGCGATTTGCCCGAGATATAAACATCTATTCTTTGTTTATACTTTCTCGTGTGCGAGAATTCCTGAGGAGAATTTTAAACGCTCTGTCGAGCGTTAAGGAGGAGGAACCAATGTCAATAAAGAGCATCCTAGACCACAAGATTTCCCGCAAGGGCTTTATCCGGGGCATGCCGGCCGTGGCGGCAGCCATGGCCGCCGCGCCGGCCATCCAACTCGCCCAGACCAGCGCGGCCGTCGCTTCGGAGACGGCGGAAAAGAAGCCTGGCTACTACGGCGCGCCGCGCACCTGGATGTGGAACCCCAATGCCAATACCATGGTCGACACCTCGAAATGGAAGAAGGCGGGTCCGTACACGATCGGGTTCTCCAATGCTTCGATTTCCAATGCCTGGCGCGTCGCCTTTCAGCATGGCGTTCTGTGGTCCGCCGGCCAGCATCGCGACGAGATCGCCCATCTTCTCGTCACCGACGCCAATGACGATCCTTCCAAGCAGATCGCGGATATCCAGGATCTGATCAGCCAGGGCGTCGATATCCTGCTCATTGCGGCCTCGACCGAGGACGCGCTCGATTCCGTCGTCGGCCGCGCAACCGAACAGGGCATTCCCGTCGTCATGGTCGATCGCAAGGTGAAGACGCCGGCCAACTACATCACCTACGTCACGGCATCCGACTGGGCGTTGGGCCGTCTCGAGGCGCAGTGGTTGTGCGAGACGCTGGGCGGCAAGGGCAACATCGTGATGCTGCCAGGCATCGCCGGATCGAGCGTCGCGGAAATCCGCATCAAGGCGAACGAGGAAGTGTTCTCGAAATTCCCCGGCATCAAGGTGCTGGAGAAGCAGTATTGCGACTGGAATCCGGCAACCGGCAAATCGGTGATGGCCGCGCTGATCCAGAAGCACGGCAAGGCCATCGACGGTGTCTTGGCCGACAGCGCCCTACAGGGCTATGGCGCGATCGAAGCGTTTCTTGACGCCGGCTACAAGGACGGCGAATTCCCGCCGATGACCGGTGGCGACGTTGCCCGGATGTATCAGCTGGCCAACCAGCACAACATCAAGATGGTCGGCATCGACTATCCGACGTCGATGGGCATCACCGGCATCGAGACCGCGCTCGACGTGCTCAAGGGCGTCTCGGTCCCGGACAAGGTCGAGGTGAGCTTCCAGGTCGTCACGTCGCCCGGCGCGGATACGGTCTCTGTCAAGGGCGACAGGCATCTGCTCGACCATGTCAGCATGAGCGACCCGGGTGATCTGTCGCCAAGCAACGGGCTGCCTGCCGGCTACAATCCGAGCACATTCAATCCCGACTATCCGAAGTAAGCCTCCCAAGCGACCCGGTGTGCGCCCTCCTGGGCGCGCACCGGACGTGCATTGAACAGTTCGAGCACCGGATATGTCAGCGTCTGTTATTGAACTCAGTCAGATCGAGAAGGACTATCCTGGAGTCAAACCCCTGGACAAGGTTGATTTCGCCGTGCAACCCGGCGAGATTCATGCCCTTCTCGGCGAAAATGGCGCGGGCAAGTCGACGCTGATCCGCGTCATGGGCGGCGTGACCAAACCGAATTCCGGGACCATGACCTATCTCGGCAAGCCGGTTTCCTGGCAGTCGCCGAAGGAAGCACGCGCTGCCGGCATCCACGTGATCCATCAAGAGCTTGCTCTTTTTCCGGAGCTTTCTGTTGCCGAGAACATCCTGGTCGATACGCAGCCTCGCGGCATGCTGGGTCTCATTTCGAACCGCGCCCGCCACGTCCGCGCCGCTGAAATCCTCTCACAGCTCGGCGTCGACATCCCAACCCACGCCAGGATCGACGAATTGCCGCTTGCCGACCAGCAAATGGTCGAGATCGCGAAAGCCCTGGTCGGCAAGGTGCGGCTGCTCATCCTGGACGAGCCGACGGCGGTCATCGCCGGACGCGAGGTCGATCTTTTGTTCGAGAACATGCGCAGGCTGCGCAACGAAGGCGTCGGCATCGTCTACGTCTCCCATAGGCTGGAGGAAATCTTCGAGATCGCCGACACGGTCACGATCCTCAAGGACGGCCAGCTCGTCGGCACGAGCCCGGTAAGCGCGCTCACGCGCGAGGAAATGATCACCCGGATGGTCGGTCGCCGGCTCAGCCAGATCTATCCGCCTCGGCGTACCGCACGGGCGAGCGGCCCGGATGTGCTCACCGTTCGCAATCTCAAGGCTGGTCCGCGTGTCCGTGACGTCAGCCTCAACGTCAAGGTTGGCGAAATCGTCGGCGTGGCCGGCATGGTCGGTTCAGGGCGCACTGAGGTCGCCGAGGCGATCTTCGGCACGCGCACCGTGGAGAATGGTGTGATCGAATTCGATGGCAAGCCATTTGCGGCGAAGCTTCCGAAGGGCTCGATACGCCATGGACTCGGTTTTCTGACCGAGAGCCGAAAGGACGACGGCCTGTTTCTCGGCCTGCCGATTTCCGCCAATATCGTAGCGCCCGACCTCGGCGGCATAACGAAACATGGCCTGATCGACCGCAAGCGGGAACGTGCGGTGGCCATGCGGCAGATCCAGGACTTTTCGGTCGCGACGCCGTCGCCTGACGTGAAGATCGGCAATCTCTCCGGTGGGAACCAGCAGAAGGTGTTGTTCAGCCGCTGGTCGCGCATCGCCAGCAGGCTGCTTATCCTCGACGAGCCGACGCGCGGGGTGGATATCGGGGCCAAGGTGGAGATCTATCGCATCGTGCGCCGGCTGGCGGATTCTGGCGTCGGCGTACTGATGATCAGTTCGGAACTGCCCGAAATCGTCGGCCTTTCCGACAGGGTCTTCGTGATGGCTCAAGGCTATGTCGTCGGCGAAATCAACGGCGATGCGCTCGGCGAAGAGGCGATCATGGATCTCGCGGTGCGATCTGTCGGGCACCGCAATGCGGAAATCGATCAGCGTGCGGAGCCGGTAGGATGAGTGCCATCACGATGGATCTTCGCCGCAACCGGCTGATGCTTTCCTATCTGATCGTGGCGGTGCTGCTGGTCCTGCTTGCGGTCGCCGGCGGCTTCCTGTCCGATCGATTCCTGACCTGGCGCAACATCGGCAACCTGTTCCAGCAGCTCATCGTGCTGGGCATGGTCAGCCTAGGCCAGACGTTTGTCGTGCTGATGGGCGGCATCGATCTGGCGGTCGGTTCGCTGGTTGGTGCGCTCACCGTCTTTCTGGCGAACTTCCTCGAATGGCGCCCCGATCTGGTGTGGCTTGCACTGCCGCTCGCATTGGTCGCCGCGACCGCTGTGGGCGCGCTCAACGGGTTGTTGACGGTTGTGCTGCGTGTCCATCCGTTGATCGTCACGCTCGGCATGTCCTCGATCATCTTCGGCGGAACGTTGATGTACCGCAAGGAGCCCGGCGGCTCCGTACCGCGTGCCTTCGCGGATATTGCCTATGCAAAGGTCGGCGGCGTTCCGCTCAGCGCCGTCGTGCTCGTCGCGATCTTCGCGCTCGCCGGGCTTTGGCTGCAGCGCACGCGCACGGGCCGCAGCATCTACTTCGTCGGCGGCGACCGGGAAGCGGCGCGGCTGAACGGGTTGCCGGTCGATCGCATCGTGGTGCTTGCCTACGCGCTGTCGGGCCTGTGCGCGGGCATAGCGGCGATTTTCCTGACTGCGCGAACTGGCGTTGGCGACCCGCGCATCGGTGCCGCGCTGACGCTGCAGTCGGTAACGCCGGTGGTGGTCGGAGGCACCATCCTGGCCGGCGGGAGAGGCGGCGTGCTTGGCACTTTCCTTGGCGTGCTGCTCGTCACCATGCTCAACAGCCTGCTGAATTTCGTCAATGTCTCATCCTACTACCAGTGGGTCATCCAGGGTCTTATCATCATCATCGCGGTCGGCATCCACACACCAAGGCGGAGATAATGATGGCGCCTCTCGATACACCGATGCCGCGATCGCAAGGCATTTCCCTGGCGTCTGTCTTCGAGCGCTACGGGCTGGTGGTCTTCCTGGTCGCGCTGATGATCGTCGCGGCTCTCGCCTCACCGACCTTTCTGCGGCCGGCCAACCTGGTCAATGTGCTGACCATCGCGGCACCGCTTGGCATGGTTGTGATCGGTCAGACCTTCGTCATCCTGGTGCGCGGATTGGACCTGTCAGTGGCCTCGCTGATGGCGACGGTGGCGGTGCTGGCGACCGCTTTCAAAGCCACCACCAATGAAGCGATTCCGATGATCTTCATCGCCGCGATCGCCCTGTCGGCCGTGGTGGGCCTGGTGAACGGCTGGCTCGTCGCCAAGCGCAATGTCAGCCCCTTTCTCGCGACACTGGCGATGATGATCATCCTGCAGGGCATTCGTTTCGCCTATACCGGCGGGGCGCCGATCAGCACCTTGCCGCCGGGCATGGGCTTTCTGGCCTCGGGGCGGATTTTTGGCGTGCCGGTCAATCTGATCACCCTGGCATTCCTGGCGATCGCGTTCGGCATCGTGTTGCACCGGTCACGCCTCGGCCGTGAGATATTCATGGTGGGAAGCAATCCGAAGGCCGCGTTCCTCAACGGTGTCGCGCCCGATCGCGTGGTCATCCTTTGCTACGTCATCTGCTCGGTCTGCGCGGGAATAGGCGGCCTGTTCCTGCTCGGCTATGTCGGTACCGTCTCGAACTGGGTCGGCCAAGGCTACGAACTGGACTCCATCGTTGCCGCCGTGATGGGCGGCGTGGCGCTTACCGGTGGGCGCGGCAACATTTTCGCGGCGCTGCTTGGCGTGGCTGTTCTGGTGGTGATCAACAATCTCGTGCTGCTGCTCGGATTTCCGATCGAGATGCAGCTCATCATCAAGGGCGTCATCATCATCGGCGCGGCGGCGTTTTACCGGACGCGGCTCGCCTGACCCGATGCTGCCGTTGGACCCCAAGGGAGGAAGAAAATGACCGTTGAAGTTCTGGCGGATCGCGGTGCACGGGCAAGGCGCGACGAGGAAGTGGATGTCGTGATCGTCGGGGCCGGCCCATCCGGCTCGGTCGCCGCGCTTCATCTGGCGCGTGCCGGCATTTCCGTTGTCGTGCTCGAACAGGGCGAATGGCCTGATTATGCCGACTATACCGGCGCGCGTCCGGAGCACGAGCTTGTCAGCACCAAGCTCTGGCATCCCAATCCCAACGTCCGTGACAATCCCAACGACTATCCCGTCGACACGTCGACGACGGACATCAACCCGCTGATGTTCGCCGGCGTCGGCGGCAGCGCGACGCTTTATGGCGCGCAGTGGATGCATTTCCTGCCGTCGGACTTCCGCGTGCGGTCGATGGACGGCGTGGCCGAGGACTGGCCGTTCAGCTATGAGGACCTGCTGCCTTACCAGCTTGAGATCGAGCGCGAGGTGGGCGTTTCCGGTCTCGCCGGCGATCCGGCCTATCCGCCTCGCGGCGCCTATCCCTTCCCGGCGCTGCCCATCGGCTCCGTCGGTCTGCGCGGTGCGCTGGGCATGGAAAAGATGGGCTGGCACTGGTGGCCCGGCAGCAATGCCATACCGTCGGAGACGTTCGGCGAACTCAATCCGTGCGTGCGCCGCGGGACCTGTCTTACCGGGTGTCCGGAGGGCGCGAAATCCACGACCGACCGGTCGCATTGGCCGTTGGCATTGAAAGCCGGCGCGCGGCTGGTCACCCGTGCTCGGGTCAAGGAAGTCGAGACCAACGAGCAAGGGCTGGCGACCGGCGTCGTCTATATAGACGCGAACGGCCGGGAGCGGCGCCAGCGCGCCAAGGTGGTCATCTTGTGCGCCAATGGCGTCGGCACGCCCCGGCTGCTGCTGATGTCGGGAGGGTCCAGGAATCCGGACGGCCTTGCCAACTCATCGGGCATGGTCGGCAAAAGGCTGATGATGCATCCCTTCGCCAGCGTGCTTGCCTCCTACATGGATCCGCTCGATTCCTGGCGCGGCCCCTTTGGCCAGCAGGTCTATTCGCTCGAGTTCTACGAGACCGACGAAAGCCGCGGCTTCGTGCGCGGTTCGAAATGGAACTGCATGCCCTCGGGCGGACCGGTCGGCGTATCCGGGGCAACCGGATCCAAGGTCTATGTCGCCGAGAGCGGCCGGTTCCAGGATTTCTGGGGCGCCAACCTGCACGAGAATGTGGCGCGCCGCTTCGGTCACTCGCTGATCTGGGGCATTGTCGGCGAGGATCTTCCCGAAGAGAACAACCAGGTGATCCTGTCCAAGGATCTGACGGACTCCGACGGGCTGCCCGCGCCGCAGATCGTCTACAAGGTCAACGAGAACTCCAACCGGCTGTTGAAGTTCAATATCGATCGCTGCCTGGAATCGGTGCGCGCCGCCGGCGCCATCGAGACTCTGGTTTCGACACCGGTGCGTGAATCGGGCTGGCATCTGATCGGAACCACCGTGATGGGTGACGATCCGAAGCGCTCGGTCGTCGACCAATGGGGCGCCTGCCACGACGTGCCCAACCTCTACGTTATGGACGCGTCGACCTTCCCGACCTCGGGCGCCACCAACCCGACGGCGACCATCATGGCGGTCGCGCTGCGCAACACGCGCCGCATGATCGCCGAACGCCGCAACCAGAAGGTGGCCTGACATGTCGAACGAGAACATCTTCTTCGCGCTCGCCGATTTCCTGATCCCCGCGCATGGCAAGATGCCGAAGTTCAGCGACGTCTGCGGCTACGCCGACGTCGAGAAGTCACTGGATTTTCGCACGGACCTGAAGCCGGGCTTTGCGCGCGGCATCACGGTCGATCCGGCCAGCGGCGCCGAGGCTTGCCTGGAAAGCCTTAACAAGGAGGATGGCGAAGCCTTCTCGGCGATCACAACGATTGCAATCGCCACCTACTACATGACCCCGCGCGTGCGCGAACTGATCGGCTATCCCGGCCAGGAGAACGTCCCCTACGATTCAAAGGCGACGCAGATTTACCTGACCAACGGCTCGCTCGGCCACGTCATTGCGCGCGGCCGCAAATATCGGCCGACTCCCGGCCTTTGATCTCCCAATCAACGGAAAGGACAATCCAATGGGCAAAGATGTATTCGACAAGGGTTTTGAAATCCGCAAATCGGTTCTGGGCGCCGAATTCGTCGAGAAGTCCTTCGCCAGCGCCGACGATTTCAATCGTCCGCTGCAGGAACTCGTGACGGAATATTGCTGGGGCGCCGTCTGGGGCCGCGACACGCTCGACAAGAAGACCCGCAGCATGCTGAACCTCGCCATGCTTGCCGCGCTCAATCGTCCGCACGAGCTGAAGATGCATGTCAAGGGTGCGCTGACCAACGGTGTGACCAAGGACGAAATCCGCGAAGTCCTTCTACAGGTCGTGATCTATGCCGGCGTGCCCGCAGGCGTGGATTCTTTCCGGGTGGCGCGCGAAGCTTTGCAGGAAGTCGGAGCATGACAACCCGTCCGCCGCTCGCCACGGAAAAGCTCTCCATGCTGATCAGCGGCCGCCCGGCCGCCGCGCGGTCGGGGGATTATTTCGAATCCTTCGATCCCTTCACCGGCAAGGCCTGGGCGCTCGTCCCGCGCGCCGGGATAGCCGATGTCGATGCGGCCGTTCAGGCAGCCGCGGCCGCGTTCCGTGGCGAGTGGCGGACAATGACCCCAACGGTGCGTGGACAGATCATGACGCGCTTTGCCGACCTCGTGGCGGAGGAGGCCGAGAACCTGGCCGTTCTCGAAACCCGCGACAACGGCAAGCTGATCAATGAAATGCGGATGCAGTGCAGATACATCCCGCAATGGTTCCGCTTCTTTGGCGGCCTCGCCGACAAGATCGAGGGGCGCGTCATCCCGATCGACAAGCCGGGCGTGTTCAACTACACGCGCCGCGAGCCGCTCGGGGTGGTGGCAGCGATCACCCCATGGAACTCGCCGCTGATGCTGGCGACATGGAAGCTTGCTCCCGCGCTCGCCGCAGGCAACACGATCGTCTGGAAGCCGTCGGAATTCTCCTCGGTGTCGGCATTGTTCTTCGGCCAGCTTTTCGAGAAGGCGGGCTTTCCCAAGGGCGTCGTCAACATCGTCACCGGCTTCGGGCACGAGATCGGCGACCGCCTCGTCACGCATCCCGATGTCGCCAAAGTGGCCTTCACCGGCGGCGACGCCACCGGCCGCCGCGTCTATCAGGCCGCCGCCGGCGGGCTCAAGAAGGTTACGCTCGAACTCGGCGGCAAATCCGCCAACATCGTCTTTGCCGACGCAAAGATGGACGCGGCCATTCCCGGCCTCGTTTCGGGCATCTTCGCCGCGACCGGGCAGACCTGCATCGCCGGATCGCGCGCACTCGTGCAGCGCTCGGTCTATGACCAGGTGACGGAGAAGCTGGTCGCCTTCGCAAAGACCGCGAGGATCGGCGATCCGCTCGATCCCGAGACCCAGGTGGGTCCGATCACCACCTTGCCGCAGCGCGCGAAAGTGCTCGATTACATCGGCATCGCCAATGGCGAGGGCGCCGCGCAATTGCTCGGCGGCAAGATACCCGAGGACACATCTATTGCCGACGGCTGGTTCGTCGAGCCGACGATCTTCGGCAACGTGAAGCAGTCCATGCGCATCGCCCAGGAAGAGGTCTTCGGACCGGTGCTGTCAGTCATTCCCTTCGAGGACGAGGACGAGGCGGTGGCTATCGCCAACGACACCATCTACGGGCTTGCGGCCGGGATGTGGACGCAGGACCTCGGTCGGGCGATCCGCCTGCCCGAGCGGCTCGAGGCCGGCAGCGTCTGGGTCAACATGTACCGCGCCACCAGCTATCTCTCCCCTTTCGGCGGCTACAAGCAGTCGGGTATCGGCCGCGAGAACGGCCAGACCGCCATCTACGAATATCTTCAGGAAAAAAGCATCTGGATCGATGCAGGGAATTCCATTCCCGCGCCGTTCGTCCAGCGCTGATCGACCAGATGCTTCGGGAGGAAGCCATGACCATACGTTTCGATGCCGTGCCGCCACTCGATCCCAAGGTGGCGGCGTTCGTCGGCGGCAGCCATGCGATGCTTGTCGGCAACGCGTGGCTCCCGGCGGCCTCGGGAAAGACGTTGGATGTGGTCGATCCTTCGAACGGCCGGATCATTGCGGCCGTGCCGGCCGGCGACAGCGCCGATGTCGATCTGGCGGTCCAGGCCGCGCGCAAGGCGATCGACGGCCCCTGGTCCAAAATGGTGCCGGCCGAGCGCGCCAGGCTGATCTGGAAACTCGCCGATCTGATCGATGCCAATGTCGATATGCTGGCGACGCTCAATTCCTATGAGAGCGGCAAGCCGATCGGTGATTCCCGCAATGGCGAGGTGCCGTTCACGGCCGAGACGTTCCGCTACTATGCGGGGTGGGCCACGAAGATCAATGGCGAGACGATGACGATCAATGCGCCCGGCGACTGGCACGCCTATACCCGCCGCGAGCCGGTCGGCGTCGTCGGTCAGATCATCCCGTGGAACTTCCCGCTCAGCATGCTGGCCTGGAAGGTGGCGCCGGCCTTGGCGGCCGGCTGTACGATCGTGCTCAAGCCGGCCGAGCAGACGCCGCTCGGCGCGCTCTATTTCGGCAAGCTGGTCCAGGACGCCGGCTTTCCGGAAGGCGTGGTCAACATCCTGACCGGTTTTGGCGAAACCGTCGGTGCGGCGATGTCTGCCCATCCCAACATCGACAAGGTGGCATTCACCGGTTCGACCGAGGTCGGCAGGCTGATTGCCCGCGCCGCGACCGGCAATCTCAAGAAGGTCAGCCTGGAACTTGGCGGCAAGGCACCGACCATCGTGCTTGGCGATGCCGATATCGACATGGCGGTGGCCGGCGCCTCGAGCGCGGCATTCTTCAATGCCGGGCAGAGCTGCGGCGCGGGAACGCGCTTCTTCGTTCACAAGAAGATCTACGACAAGGTCATGTCCGGGATCGCCGAGCGGGCCGAAAAGCTGAAGCTCGGCGCCGGGCTTGATCCTGCGACGGAGCTTGGCCCCGTCGTCTCTCAGCAGCAGATGGAACGCATCACCCGGCTGATCTCGGAAGGCAGGAGCGATGGCGCCGAGATCGTCACTGGCGGCGCGCGTGCGGGCGACGTCGGCTATTTCGTCAAGCCGACGGTCATTTCCCGCACGCGGCCTGACATGTCGGTGATCCGCGAAGAGATATTCGGGCCGGTGGCCTGCGCGATGCCCTTCGACGACGACGACCTGGACAAACTCGCCAAGGATGCCAACGACACCGAGTATGGCCTTGCCGCATCGATCTGGACCAACAATCTAGGCGCCGCGCATCGGCTGGCCGCGAAGATCAAATCCGGCACGGTCTGGGTGAACTGCCATAACTTCAACGACGTCACCATGCCGTTCGGCGGGTTCAAGCAATCGGGCTGGGGGCGAGAACTTGGCGAACAGGCGCTCCAGCTCTACACCGAGACCAAGACCGTCGCGATCCGGCTGCCATAGGCGAGGGGGCGGCCGATGTCCTGCTACGAGACGATCGATGCGCGATTCGGGGATCTGATCGATCCGGTCGCATTCCTCGAAACCATCCACACGGGAAATCGCTGGGCGGAGGGACCTGTCTATTTCGCCGACCTCCGCTCGTTGATCTGGAGCGATATTCCCAACGACCGCATGCTGCGATGGGACGAGGAGACGGGGGCGGTTTCGCTGTTCCGAAGCCATGTCTCCAACCCGAACGGCAACACGCGCGATCGCAACGGAAGGCTGGTCACCTGCATGCAGGGGGAACGCCGTGTCGTGCGTACCGAATGGGACGGCTCGATCACGGTGCTGGCCTCCGCTTACGATGGCAAGCCGCTGAACTCGCCGAACGATGTGGTCGTGAAGTCCGACGGCAGCATCTGGTTCACCGATCCGAACTACGGGATCATCTCCGATTATGTAGGGCGCAAGGGCCTGCAGGAGCAGCCGGGCTGCCGCGTCTACAGGATCGATCCGCTATCGGGAAAGATCACCGTCGTTGCCGATGATTTCTCCATGCCGAACGGGCTCGCCTTCTCGCCCGACGAGAAGCACCTTTACATTTCGGACTCCGGTTTTCTAACCGACCGCGGCGCTCCGCATCACGTCAGGCAGTTTGACGTCGACGGCGACAGATTGGCGAATTCCCGCATCTTCGCCGACATATCGCCTGGCATTCCGGATGGTTTTCGCGTTGATGTTATGGGCAATCTCTGGATCAGCGCATGGGATGGCGTACAATGCCACACGCCCGAAGGTGAACTCATCGGGAAAATCCAGGTGCCGGAAATGGTTGCGAACCTGGCCTTTGGCGGGCCGCGCAACAATCGGCTGTTCATCACGGCGACAACATCGGTCTATGCCGTGTTTCTGAATGTCCGAGGCCAGAAGTACGCGTTCGGTACGTGACACGGACACCACTGGGGGGCTTGGAAGCGCTGCGGCGGCGGATGGTTGGGGTGAGAGTTGGACACGAAGCAGCTACAGGTATTCATCGCCGTCGGTGCGGCTGGCAGCTTCTCGAAGGCCGCACTCGACCTCAGCGTCACCCAGCCGATGGTCACGCGCCATATTCGCGGGCTTGAGGAGGAGCTCGGCGTCGAGCTGTTCTATCGCAACGGACGCGGTGTCGTCCTGACCGAGGCGGGCGTGCTCCTGAAGGCTCATGCCGACGAGATCGTCGAGCGGATGCGGCTGGCGCAGAATGCAGTCTCGAACCTCAAATCCTCGCCGAAGGGAAGGTTGGTGCTGGCCGTGCCGCCTTCGGTCGGCACCGTGTTGACGGTGCCGCTGGTCAAGAAGATCAAGAACGAGTTTCCCAATGTCGCGCTGCAGGTGATCGAGGGCTTCAGCGGCCATATCCTGGAATGGCTGATTGCCGGCCGCATCGACGCCGCCGTGCTCTACAATTCGCCGAACCATCCGTCCGTGCTGACTGAACCGCTGGCCGATGACGAGCTTTTTCTGATCGGACCGGTCTTGTCAGAGCGCGTGCTGCCGCGCGCGCCGGTCGGCCTCGACATCTTCGCCGAGTTGCCGATGATCCTGCCCAGCCGCCCGCACGGGCTGCGGCGGCTTATCGACAACACCTTGGCGGAGCATGGCATCTATCCGCGTGTCGAGATGGAGCTGGAGGCAATGCCGTCAACCTTGCTTCTGGTCGAGGAGGGCACAGGCTATACGGTTCTGCCCTATGCTTCCGTCCATCTCCTTGTCGAGGCTGGCCGCATCGAGGTCTGGCCATTCGACCCACCGATCACCCGACAGCTGATCCTCGCGACCTCGTCGCAGCGACCGATGTCCTCGAATTTTCGGCCGCTCTTCCGCGCGGTGCGCACGGAACTGCGGGACATCATGTCCACCCACATCTGGAAACCGACAACTTATCCTGAATGAGTGTTGGTGCCGTCATCTGCTGGCCGTGGCAGACGCGGCGGCCGGCTCGATCGATCGGGTCGCGGACATCGTCAAGGTCCTCGGACTTATCAACGCGTCCCCCAGATTTCACCGACCATCCCGCTGTCATGAACGGTTGTTCGGACCTGCTCGTTTCCGTGTTTGGAGAACAAGGCATGCATGCCCGGTCGACCATTGGAGCAGGTTCACTGCCCAACCAGATCACGGTGGAACTCGAGATGATCATTGCGCTCGCGGTCGATTGAAAATCGTGTGGTGGCTCGGCATCGCGCTCGCAAAACGGAAGCCATGCCTCGCCTTGATCCCCACGCTCCCCAATCATCTCCGCAGCGCATCGATGTGCGCGCTCTACATCTCCGTCACGAACTTCGTCCGCAGATAGGCGTCGAGGCCTTCGATGCCGCTCTCCGAGCCGTACCCGGATTCGTTGACGCCGCCGAACGGCGTTTCCGGCGTCGACACCATCATGTGGTTGACGCCGACCATGCCGGCCTCCAGTGCCATCTCGGTCTTCTGCGCGAGGCTGAGATTGCGGGTGAAGACAAAGGAGGCCAGGCCATAAGGCAGCGAATTTGCCCGTTCGATCATGCCGTCGAAGGTTGAGAAGGTGGTGGTCGGCGCGATCGGCCCGAACGGCTCTTCGGACATGATGCGCGCGGCATCCGGAACATTCTTCAGCAAGGTCGGAGCGTAGAAATAACCCTTTTTGCCGATCCGCTTGCCGCCGGTGACGACGCTCGCTCCCTTCGCTGTCGCATCGCTGACGAAGCCGTCCATGGCGTCGAGCCGTCGCGGCGCGATCATCGGGCCCATCTGCACGTTTGCGTCGAGGCCGTCGCCGATCTTGAGCTTTTCGGCGCGTGAGGCGAAGCCTTCGATGAAGCGGTCATAGATAGCGTCATGCACGTAAAAGCGGGTTGGCGAGGTGCAAACCTGGCCGGCATTGCGGAACTTGAAGGCGACGAGCGTATCGAGCGTCTTGTCGAGATCGGCGTCCTCATAAACGATGACGGGGGCGTGGCCCCCCAGCTCCATGGTGCAGCGCTTCAGCGTATCTGCCGCCTGTTTCTGCAACAGCTTCCCAACGGCCGTCGATCCGGTCAGCGAGACCTTCTTCGGGATCGGCGAGGCGATCAGATAGGACGAGACCTTGGCTGGTTCGCCGAACACGATGTTGAGCACGCCCGCCGGCAGTCCGGCGTCCTGGAAGCAGCGGGCGATGGCGACCGCGGTCCCCGGCGTTTCCTCCGCCGGCTTCAGGATGATCGAGCAGCCGGCGCCGAGCGCACCTGAAATCTTGCGGATGACATTGCTGGCCGGAAAGTTCCAAGCGGCGAAGGCGACGACAGGCCCGACCGGCTCCTTGAACACCATCTGCCGCACGCCGGGCAGCCGGGCAGGGACGATGCGGCCATAGGCGCGCTTGCCTTCTTCCGCATACCAGCGGGTCGCGTCCGCCGCGAACTGCACCTCGCCGGTGGCCTCCGCCAGCGCCTTGCCGTTCTCCATCGTCAGGACACGCGCGATGGTCTCCTTGCGCTGCTCGATCAGGTCGGCGGCCTTGTCCATGATCGCCCAGCGCTGCATCGCGGTCATCGTCTTCCACAGCTTGAAGCCTTTGAGCGATGCGGCGAGAGCACGGTCGAGGTCGGCCTCCGTGACATGCGGCACGGTGGCCAGCACCTCCTCGGTGGCGGGATTGATCAATGGTTCGGACTTGCCGTCCGACCCTTGGCACCACACGCCGTCAATCAGCAGCTCGATCGTCTCTGGATACATGTTCCTGGCCCTTTCAGCCCGGCAGGCGCGGAAAGCCGCCGGCGGATTGCACGTCACAAGAAAATTTCCGCGATGACTTGACCTGTACATTGTATACAGTATGGTGTCGACATGATTTTAGCGCGCATCCAGAAATTGTCGGTCGCCATCCCGGAGAATCTCGCTGAGATGCTCGAGGAAGAGATCATCTTCGGCCGCCTCAAGTCGCGGGAGCGGTTGACCGAGGAAATGGTCGCCGCGCGTTACGGCGTCAGCCGGTCGCCGGTGCGCGAGGCGCTCAGGCTGCTCGAGCGCGACGGCCTGGTAATGCGCGAGGCCAGGCGCGGCATCTGGGTTTCACCGATGTCGCAGCGCGATTTCGACGAGGTCTATACCTGTCGCATCGAACTCGAAGGGCTGGTCGCCAAGCAGGCGGCCGAATCCGCCGACATCGAAAAGAAGGCCGAATTCAAGAACCTCTTGTCGGAGCTGAAGCAGGCACAGGCCAGGAACGATGCACGGCAGTTCTTCATCGTCGACGTCCGCGGCTCTCTCCTGACCTACACGCTGGCCGGCAACAAGACGCTGACACGCCTGCTAGGGGGTCTGGAAAAGCAGGCCTTGCGCTACCGCTATCACGCCTACGAGCAGGATCCGAAGATCATCCAGCTGTCGCTGGACGACACGGCCCGCATCTATGATGCGATCACCGCAGGTGATGGCGAAAGCGCCAAGGCCATGACCGAAAACCTCATCCGGGAAATCTGGCAAAGCATGCGGGCCGGCATTCGCGACGCGTTCGGAGAGGGCTAGTCCGTGTCCAGCTTCTCGTCAGCGTTCAGCGTCATCGATTCCCATACCGCCGGCCACCCCACGCGCGTCATCCTCAGCGGCGTTCCGAAACTCTCCGGTTCGAGCGTGCGGGAGAAGCGGGACCATTTCCGCCGGCGCTTCGACCATCTTCGCCCGGCGCTGCTGCATGAACCGCGCGGCCATGCCGCCATGGTCGGTCTGGTGCCGGTCGCCTCCGATGTCGCCGATTATGGCGCGTTCTTCATCTCGTCCTATGTCTATCTCGATATGTGCGGTCACGGCACGATCGGCCTTGCCAGGACGCTGGCCTTCACAGGCCAGATCTCTGTCGAAACGGGCGACAGCTTCACGCTGGAAACGCCTGCGGGCATCGTGACCGTTCATCTGATCTGGAACAAAGACGGTTCGCTGGACCGGGTGCGCATAGCCAACGTCCCGAGCTATGTCGGGCTGGAGCGCTTGAGTGTTTCCGTCGAAGGCATTGGCAAGGTTGATGCCGCGATTGTCTATGCCGGCATGTGGTATGCGCTGGTGGACGCCGCGTCGCTCGGCTTCAAGCTGACCCCGGACAATGCATCGGTCTTGATGCAGGCCGGCGCCAGGATCAAGGACGCGATCAAGGCGGCGATGAAGGACCTGCCTCTGCTGGCGGGTGCTGCCGCGCCGAGCGTGCTTTTCCACGATGCCGACAGCGCGCATTCGGCGACGCATTTTCTTGTCCTGGAATCCAACAAGTTCGACCGCTCGCCTTGCGGCACCGGCACCTCGGCGCGCCTGACCTATCTGCTCGGGAAGGGGCTGATCAGCCCCGACCAGACTTATCGCGCCAGGAATATCTTCGGCATTCCGTTCGAAGCGCGCCTGCAAAGGCGCGTCGAGGAGCAAGGCCGCGAAGCGATGATCATCGAGATCGAGGGCTCGGCCTTCATTACCTCGACCCAGACAATCTACTTCGAGAAGGGCGACCCCCTCTCGAAGGGATTTCTAGCCCGCTAACCACAAATAACTCAGAAAGGGGAATGACATGAAATTCACGGTAATGCGTACGTTCATGGCCGCTTTGACCATCGGTCTTGGCCTGCTCACCGCGCCGATCGCTGCTTCCGCCGACGACAATCCGTCCGCCGTCATCGACCAGATCCGTGCCAGCGGCGTGCTCAAGGTTCCTGTGATGACCGGCGAAGAGCCGGGCTACATCAAGGATCCGGCCACCGGCCAATGGAGCGGCTTCTACTACGAATTCCTGGGCGAGATCGCGACCCAGCTCGGCGTCAAGCTCGAGCCTGTCGAGACCACCTGGGGCAATCTGGCCGCCGACTTCCAGTCCAACAAGATCGACATCGCCATCGGCGTCAATCCGAACCCGAAGCGCGGTCTTGTCGTCGACTATCTGTGGGAGCCGCTGTTCACCGACGCCTGGGCCGTGCTGACGCCTCCCGGCAAGCCGGTCAAGACCTGGGCCGAGCTCAATTCGCCCGACAAGACCGTCGTCGTCCAGAAGGGCAGCACCATGCAGGTCGTCGCCGAAGCGCTGCTGCCGAAGGCCAAGATCACACCAGTGGAAGATCGTGGCCTGGCGTTGATGGAACTGCAGGCCGGCCGCGCCGATGGCGTCGTGCTTTCCATCTTCGATGCGCTGCAGATCACCAACCAGAAGATCGGCAATGTCTCGCTGCCCGAGCCGATCCTGCGCAATCCGGCAACGCTGGCCGTCGCCCGCAAGCCGGGCAATGCCGGCTACATCAACTTCCTGACCAACTGGATCCTGCAGGAGCGTTCGCTCGGCCTTGCCCAGGGCAAGCTTGCCCGCTCGTGGGAAGCCCGCGGCATCGACCTGTCGATCCTTCCGGCAGGGTTCTCCTTCTGATCGCAACAGCCTGACCGCCGCCTGGTGCGGCGGTCAGGCCACCACTGGACGTGCATCGAACCAGTGAGGACACCATGTTCGACTATACAGTGATAACCAACAATATCGGGCTGCTCTGGCAGGGCCTGCTGATGACGCTCTACTTCACCGTCATCACCATCGGTGCCGGCATGCTGATCGGCCTGTTCATCGGGCTTATCCAGCTCAGCACGTTCAAGCCGCTGGTCATCCTCGGCCAGATCTATGTCGAGTTCTTCCGCAACATTCCGCTGCTCGTCACGCTGCTCTGGGTCTATTACGCCTTCCCGATCTTCGCCGGCATCAATGTCACGAAATTCTGGGCCGGCTTCATCGGGCTGAG
Source organism: Mesorhizobium sp. GW821-FHT07A06 (assembly GCF_059419085.1). NCBI lineage: Bacteria > Pseudomonadati > Pseudomonadota > Alphaproteobacteria > Hyphomicrobiales > Phyllobacteriaceae > Mesorhizobium > Mesorhizobium sp. GW821-FHT07A06. Next base: position 159,112 of record NZ_JBWKRC010000009.1, on the reverse strand, counting down.
CTGCTACGTCGGCTCCTTCTACGCCGAAATCCTGCGCGCCGGCGTCCAGTCGGTCGATCCCGGCCAGACGGATGCGGCGACCGCGATCGGCATGTCCTATGGCCAGCGCATGCGCCGGATCATCCTGCCGCAGGCATTCCGCAAGATGATCCCGCCCCTGGCGGGCCAGTCGATCATCCAGATGAAGAACACCACGCTGCTGTCGATGATCACGGTTCCGGACCTTCTCTATCAGGCGAGCTACATCTCGAGCTTCACCTATCGGCCGATGGAGGTTTACACCGCCGTCGGCGTCATCTTCCTGATCATCCTGATCCCGCTGACCCTCTTGTCCAGGAAACTCGAAAGAAGAGGGAGCCTGAAATGAGCGCCATTGAACCAAGCGCCGTGACGGACAAGAGCGACAAGCCTGTCCTGCGGCTGGACGGGATCTGCCTCAAATTCGGCGACAAGCGTGTGCTGAACGGCATCGATCTCTCGGTCGTCGAAGGCGAGGTGGTGGTGCTGATCGGCGCCAGCGGGTCGGGCAAGACGTCGTTGCTGCGTTGCATCAATCTGCTCAACATGCCGACCAGCGGCAGCATCGTCATCGATGACGAAACGCTGTTCGACAGGCGGGCCGACGGCAAGGGCGCCCAGATACCGGCCCAGGAGGTCAACCGCATCCGCTCCAAGACCGGCATGGTCTTCCAGCAGTTCAATCTCTTCCCGCACATGACGGCGCTCGAGAACGTCATGGAAGGCCCGGTCATCGTCAAGAGGGAGCCGAAGGAGCAGGCACGCCAGAAGGCGCTGCGACTGCTCGATCTCATGGGGCTGGGGCAGCACGTCGAGAAATATCCGCGCCAGCTTTCCGGCGGCCAGCAGCAGCGCGTCGCGATCGCGAGAGCCATGGCCATGCAGCCGAAGGTGATGCTGTTCGACGAGCCGACCTCGGCGCTCGATCCCGAACTGGTCGGCGAAGTCATGAAGGCGATGGTCGAGCTGGCCAGGAGCGGCATGACCATGGTGATCGTCACCCACGAGCTAGGCTTCGCCTTCGAGGTCGCCGACCGGGTCGTATTCCTCGATCAGGGGTTGGTGGCGGAGCAGGGACCACCAGCCAAGGTGCTGCTGCATCCCGAACATCCGCGTCTGAAGACATTTGTCGGACGCTTCCATGAATCGGCGGATCTGCTTCGCCCGTTCCTCGAGGCGCGTGAAGCCGAGAAGGCGTGCTGAAGGCACGCCGCTTCACGCGAAAACAGCCAAGCGGACATCGTCGAATGCGCCCCCCTTTCGAGCTGGCCGCAAAAGGAAGACATCAATGACACTGAGTTTCGATCCGGCCACAATCGCCATTCCCAGGGGACATCATATCGGCGGGCAGTCCATTGAACTGCCTGGCGCGGAGATCGAGGTTCTGCGCCCTTCCGATCTCCAGCCCATGGGGTTGATCACCGATGGCGGGGAGGCCGCGGTGCAGCAAGCCGTCGATGCCGCGAAGAAGGGGCTGGCGCAAAGCCGTTGGGCGAAGATCGCGCCACGCGATCGCGCCGCCGTGCTCATGCGCTTCGCGGCGCTGATCGAAGAGAACGCGACCTATCTCGGACAGCTGGAAGCGATGGGGTCGAGCCGGCTGATCTCGATGACGATCGTCCGCGACGCGGTACGTACCGCCGGCGTCGTGCGCTACTACGCCGAGTTCTGCGACAAGATCGAAGGCACGGTCACCGCGACCGAGGCGAATGCGCTGAGCATCGTCAAGCATGAACCCTACGGCATTGTCGGCGCGATCGTTCCATGGAATTTTCCGATGATCACCGCCGCCTGGAAATTCGCCCCGGCGCTGGCCGCCGGCAATGCGGTGGTGATGAAGACGTCGGAGCTGACGCCGCACAGCCTTCTGGCATTGGCGGAGCTTGCCGCCAGGGCCGGCATTCCCGCCGGTCTGTTCAATGTCGTCAACGGCTATGGTCATACGACCGGTGCGGCGATCGTGCGCCATCCCGACATCCTGAAAATCTCCTTCACCGGCTCGACGCAGACCGGTGCGGCGATCATGACGCTCGCTGCCCAGTCCGGCATCAAGCCCGTCACGCTCGAACTCGGCGGCAAAAGCCCGCAACTGGTGCTGGCCGATGCCGGCGACATCGATGTGGTGGCCGGCCGCGTCGCTGCGGCGTTCATGGACAATGCCGGCCAGGTCTGCACGGCCGGTTCGCGGCTGATCGTCGAGGACAAGATCGCGGATCAACTTCTAGAACGCGTCATTGCCCGGACCAAGGCGATCAAGGCGGGACCGACCTGGGACGAGACGACCACCTTCGCGCCGATCATCAGCCGCAAGCAGCTTGAGCGCATCGATACGATGGTGCGCGCCAGCATCAGCGAAGGCGCCTCGGTCATCACTGGCGGCACGGTGCTGGAAGGACGCAACGAAGGCAGTTTTTTCTCGCCGACGATCCTCGAAAATGTCGCCGACGACAATATCGGTTTCAAGGAGGAGTTCTTTGGTCCGGTGCTGACGGTGCGCACCTTTGCCGATCTCGACGAAGGCCTCGCCCTGGCGGCGCATCCGGTCTACGGGCTCGCCGCCAGCGTCCACACCACGGACATGAAGAAAGCGCTCAAGGCGGCCGATTCGATCGAGGCCGGCATGGTCTGGATCAACCAGCACGGGCGCGGCCCGGAGTTCACCTACCCGGCCGGCGGCTACAAGGGGTCCGGCTTCGGCAAGGACATGGGTCGTGCCGGCGTCGAGGCGTTCCTGCGCCAGAAGGCCATCTGGGCCAACTACGCCTGAGCGAGCGCAAGCACATGCAATTCGATTACATCATTGTCGGCGGCGGCTCGGCGGGTGCCGTGCTCGCCAGCCGTCTCTCGGAGAACGGCACGAAGCAGGTCGCGCTTTTCGAAGCCGGGCCCGACACGCCGCCGGACGACGTTCCGGAGGTGATCGCCGACAGCTATCCCGGCCTGTCCTATTTCGACCCGAAATACCATTGGACGGAGCTACGCGTCTTCAACCGCTCGCCCAAGCAGAATGCGCAGGTGGTCAAGACGGCCAAGCTCGAACAGGCCAAGGTGATGGGCGGCGGCTCCAGCATCAACGGCCAGTTCGCGGTGCGCGGCATGCCGCACGACTATGACGAATGGGAAGGTCTCGGCTTGCCCGGCTGGGGATGGGACGGCATGCTGCCCTATCTCAAGAAGCTGGAACGCGATCTCGATTTCGATGGCGAGCTTCACAACAAGACCGGGCGGATTCCGATCCGCCGCGTCTTTCCGCAGGACTGGGCCGGCTTTACCCGATCCGTCCTCAAGGTGACGGAAAGCGACTATCCCTACCGGCCGGACTACAATGGCAGTTTCGAGGACGGCTCGTTCCCGCTGCCTTTGTCGAACGAGAACGACCGCCGCGTCTCGACCGCGATCGGCTATCTGGACGCCGAGGCGCGTGCCCGCAAGAACCTGCACATCTTCGCCAATGCCTTCGTCGAGAGACTGGTGACCGAGGGGACGCGCATCACCGGCGTCGAGGTCACGATCGCTGGCCGCACGAAGATTCATCGCGCCAACGAGACGATCGTTTCAGCTGGCGCCCTGCATTCGCCGGCCATCCTGATGCGCGCTGGCATCGGTCCGGCGGCGCAGCTGAAGCGGCTGGGCATCGACGTGGTCGCCGACCGCCCCGGTGTCGGCGAGAACCTGACCGATCATCCGCATCTGGCCGTCGGCGCGCATTTCAAGAAATCCGCGCGGCTCAAGCCCGGTCAGCGGCGCCACATATTTCTGGGCGTCAGATACTCTTCGAACCATGCCAACTGCCATCCCGGCGACATGCTGCTGATGCCCGTCAACCGTGCCGGCTGGCATCCGCTCGGCAAGGCGATGGGCGCGCTCAATGTCTGCGTCAACAAATCCTATTCGCGCGGCACCGTGACGTTGAAGTCCGCGGTGCAGACCGATGAGCCGATCGTCGATCTGAACATGGCCTCCGACGGCCGCGACCTGATGCGCCTTGTCGATGGCTTCAAGCGCATCTGCAAGATCATGCAGTCGCCAGACGTCCAGCAGCACGTCAACACCTGGTTCCTGGCCGGCTACAGCGACGAGGCGCGTGCACTCAGCGTCCGCAAGCCGTCGAACTGGATCAAGACCGCAACCGCGGCCTACCTCTTCGACTACGCGCCGTTCTTCCGCGAAACCTTGCTCAAGCGCAAGTTCGGCACCACCGACCGCATCCAGGCGATGCTCGGCAATGAAGAGCTGATCGCCGATTGGGTCAAGCAATCCGTCTGGTCGGGCTGGCATGTCTCCGGCACCTGCAAGATGGGCGCCGACGGCGATCCGTTGGCGGTGCTGGATGCCGAATGCCGCGTGCGCGGCGTGCAGGGCCTGCGCGTCGTCGATGCCTCGATCATGCCGACGATCATCGCCGCCAACACCAACATCACCACCATCGCCATCGCTGAAAAAGCGGCGGACCTGATTTTGAATTCCCGACAATAGCAAAGGACCTCAAGGCTATGCGCAAGAACAAGGTGAAGGACATCTGGGCCGCCGGCGGCGAAGTCGTGACGGGCTGGCTCGGCATTCCGTCGTCGATCTCGGCCGAACTGATGGCCCAGCAAGGCTGGGATGCGCTGACCGTCGACCTCCAGCATGGCGCGACCGACTATGTCGACGCCGTGCCGATGCTGCAGGCGATCTCGACGACCGATACGACGCCGATGGTGCGCGTGCCGTGGAACGATCCTGCGATCATCGGCAAGGTGCTCGATGCCGGCGCCTATGGCGTGATCTGCCCGATGGTCAACACCGCCGAGGAAGCTGATGCCTTCGTGAAGGCCTGCCGCTATTTTCCCAAGGGCGGCCGCAGCGTCGGCCCGCTGCGCGCCTCGCTCTATGCCGGGGCGGACTATTTTCAGCACGCCAACGACACCATCATCACCATGGCGATGATCGAGAGCGACCAGGCCGTGAAGAACCTGGAAGACATTTTGAAGACGCCGAACCTCGACGCCATCTTCGTCGGTCCCTCGGACCTTGCCGTCACCATGGGCGAGGCGCCCGGCTTCGATCCGCGCTATCCCTCGGTTTACGAGGCGATCGAATACATCGCCGCCAAGTGCAAGGAAGCCGGCGTCATTCCGGGCATCCATTGCGGCTCGGTGGCCTATGGTGTCGACATGCGCAAGATGGGCTACCGCTTCATGGCCTACCTCTCCGACTTCCGCATGCTGCAGCAGATGGTGGTGCGGTCGCTGCCGGCCTTCCGCGCCGGCACGCCGAGCGCGATCGCGCCCTGATCGGCACATCCGGATCGATCGCCATGACATCGACAAGCATGCCGCGCGGCAAGGTGACGGTCATCGGCGCCGGCATCATCGGCGTCTGCACCGCGAACTATTTGCTCGAGCAGGGTTTTGCCGTCGAGGTGGTCGATCCGGCCTTGCCCGGATCGGAGGAGCAATGTTCCTTCGGCAATGCCGGCGGCATCTGCCCGGGATCCTGCATCCCGAACGCGATGCCGGGTGTGCTTCGCAACGTGCCGAAATGGCTGATGGATCCGGAAGGTCCGCTGATCGTGCGGCTCGCCTATCTGCCGCACGCGCTGCCCTGGCTGTTGCGCTTCCTAGCCGCCAGCCGCAGACCGCGCGTCGAGGAGATATCAGCGGCGATGCGCTCGCTGCACCGCTACACATTCGAGTGCTACGAGCCGCTGATCAAGGCAGCCGGCTGCGAGGATCTTCTGCAGAAGCGCGGTCAGCTTTTCGTCCACGAAACGGCCGATGGCCCGTCGAAGGGTGCCTATGGCCTCGGGCTGCGGCGCGAGCACGGCGTCAAGGTGGACATCCTCGATGCCGATGAAATCCGTCAGCTCGAACCGGCCCTGGCGCCGATCTTCAAGAGCGCGGTCTATTTGCCCGAGCAGGGCCAGTGCCCCAATCCTGGCCGGCTTGTCGCCAGGCTCGCCGAACACGCGGCACGACAGGGTGCACGGTTCTTCAGGGCGAAAGTCATCGGCTTCGACATGGGGGCCAGCGGTCCTTCGGCGGTGCGACTTGAAGGTGGCGATCGCATGCCGGTTGAGACCGTGGTGATTTGCGCCGGCGCCCGGTCGGGCGAACTTGCCCGCCAGCTTGGCGACCGGATCCCGCTTGAAAGCGAGCGCGGCTACCACATCATGGTCAAGGGCGCCGATACCGGCTTGCGCATCCAGACCATCTCGGCCGACCGCAAGTTCGTCGCCTCGCCGATGGAAGATGGCCTGCGGATCGCCGGCAATGTCGAGTTCGCCGGTTTGAGGGCGCCCGCGAACATGCACCGGGCGGATGTTCTCCTGAAGCAGGCGAGACCCATGTTCCGGAAATTGGAGGTCGGCGAGGTCACGCGCTGGATGGGTCATCGGCCGGGAACCCCCGACAGCATTCCGGTCATCGACCGGGCGTCGCGGGCGAGGAACGTCATCTACGCCTTCGGCCATGGCCATCAGGGCCTGATCGGAGGCGCTGTCACCGGCAAGATCGTGTCGCAGCTTGCCGCCGGTTTGCCGACGGCGATCGATCTGGCACCTTTCCGGAAGGATAGGTTCTGATCCAGGACGCGTGACGCGGCTTCAGCGGGAAGTCGCGCGCCATTGTAACTCGACGACCAGCCCTGCCGGTCGGGTCGATTCCGGAAACTAAGGATCGCTCCCAGTCGCGCCGCCGCCATTGTTGCGATCGTAAGACAAAGCCCGGTGCCGGAAGCGCTTTGTTGCGCCCTCGATGGAACCGCTCGATGATGCGCGGCAGCTCATCGTCATCCACGCCTGGCCCCCATCGGAGATCGCCACGCCATTTCGGTCTAGGCTGCGGAGGGCGGCGGCGCCGCTTCGAGCGCCGCGAGCGCCAGCACTTGACGGACGATTCGGCTGGTGCGGTCGACAGACGTGACGATATGACGAAGCGCCTCTTCACGACCGGGACCATCAAGGGTTGCAAGCGCCACCTGTGGCTTGGGTCTTCAAGTCCGCCAGAGGGGTGCGTAGCTCATGCGCTGGTATCTGGCATATGGCTTGAGCCTGCGGGATCTGTTCTATCGCTCAAGAGCTGACTGGCCGCTTCGGCCCCAAAGCACGCCAATCTTTGGGAAACTCCATAGCTTCTATCTTGGACCCTTCAGCCGAGAGATCTCCATAGCGAAAGCGTATAGAGCGCATTTGAAAAATGTATTACCTCCAAGGTCCTGATTGCCCGATAGTCCCTCGCGGGTTCCACTGAACTCAGCGTGCACACGGCTCAACGCCCGGCACTAAGGGAGGAAAAATTGACGACATTCGCAACCATGTTGCGATCGCTTGCCGTTGTCGCAACGATCGCCAGCTTCAGTCCGGCATTTGCCGGTGGCGTGGATGAGCTGCCCAAGAACATCCAGGACGAACTTTACAACAAGGACATGATGGATCCGATGCAGCCGCTCGCGGAGAGTGCGTATCGCGATTGGAAGCCAAAGAAGGGTCCGCCGTGGACGATCGGCTATGCAAGCTCATATGCGGGCAATACGTGGCGCGCTGACGTGATGAAACGTCTGCAGGAGGAACTCATTCCGAAATGGAAGAAGCTCGGCCTCGTCAAGGACGTGATCATTACCCAGTCGAACCTGAACGACTCCACGCAGATCCAGCAGATGCGGCAGCTTGTCGACCAGGGCGTCGACGCAATCATCGTCTGTTGCTCCAATCCGACTTCGCTGAACCAGACCGTTGAATACGCTCACCAGCGTGACATACCGGTGTTCTCGGCCACCGGGTATCTGACATCTCCATATGCTGTGAACTCCTCCGCGAATTTCGTGGTCGGTGGCAGCATGCTCGGCGAATGGATGGCCAAGCAGATCAATGGCAAGGGTAACGTCCTTGTTGTCGAAGGCATTCCCGGCGCTTCGGCATCGGATTCCCAGAACGTTGGCGTGCTGAAGGCACTGGCGAAATACCCCGACATCAAAGTGGTGGGTCAAGTTGCCGGCATGTGGACCGACCAGGTTGCCCAGTCCGAGATCCAGAAATGGCTGGCCACCAATCCGGGCGACCTGAACGGCATCATCATCCAGTCGGCGTCTGAGTTGGGTGCCTTGCGCGCTCTGCAACAGAGTGGACGCGACATGGTGCCGTTCTCGATCGGCGGCGAAATCGGTGCGCTTTGCTATTGGCGCAACAACAAGGATTTCGTCAGCCAGGCGGTCCAGGCATGGCCCCCAGGTGATGATTTTGAGTTCGCGTGGAACATCATGATGCGCACTCTTCAGGGACAGGGGCCGAAGGTCCAGTCCATCCTAACGAAGCCGCAGACGCTCACTTACGAGCAGCTCGAAAAGGCCGTCCCGGCCGACTGCAGCGAAGACTCTGACGGCTGGTACAACGTCGGCGCACAGAACTGGGCAAGCAAGGATTACCTGGACCAGTTTTTCCTGCGCCCGGCCGATCCCGAGACCTTCAAGGCGCAGTGACTGCCACCGGTCTGGCCACCCCTTCGACGCCGACGGGGTGGCATTTCCTTCATTCCATGCAAGTCTAGCCGACCAACGTCGGCCAACTGGACCTATGATGTCGTACCCCACGGTTGAACTCTCATCGGTCAGGAAGACCTTCGGGCCGACGGTAGCGCTCGGCGGGTGCAACCTGACGGCCTATGCGGGCGAGGTTCACGCGATCATTGGTGGTAATGGCTCGGGCAAAAGCACGCTCGCGAAGGTTATTTCGGGCGTTCTGATTCCGGATAGCGGCCAGGTCTCAATCCTTGGAAAGTCGGCAACGTCTCCACACGAAGCGCGCCAGCTGGGCATCTCCAATGTTTTTCAGGAGGTGCTTGTTGCAGATGAGTGCTCGGTGCTGGACAACCTTTACCTGGGCGCGGACAGCCTGCTGGGTTCATCCATGAACCGGGAGGAAAAGGAGGCCAAGGCAGCCGCGCTGATGCGCGAACTCCTCGGCTTCGAAATCGACCTCTCCGGCCTGGTAGGCGAACTGCCCCTGAGCGTCAAACAGTGGGTCACGATCGCCAGGGCTCTCCTTACCGATCCCAAGGTCCTGATCCTCGATGAGTCGTCTGCGGCGCTCGACTTCGATTCCACGGAGAGGCTGTTCCGCAAGATGCGGCAGTTGAAGCAAGGGGGGGCGAGCATTCTGATCGTCACCCACCGTATCGCCGAGCTGGTGCGTATTGCAGACCGTGCGACGGTCCTGCGCGACGGCGTGGATGTCGGCAAGCTGGCTAAAGAGGAGATCACCGAGTCCAGGATTCTCGAACTCATTGCCGGCGCCGAGCGCAGTGGGACCAGCCGTGATCAGCCTTTGCCGACGCGTCTTGGCGACCGACCGGTTCTGCGCGCGACTGACCTTCGGGTCTGGTCAGACGCTGCAGCTGTCAATTTCACGGTGTACCCCGGCGAGGTCATCGGGATCACCGGCCTGGACGGGCAAGGGCAGGCGGACTTCGTAAGGTGCATCGCCGGCATCCAGTCTCCGATTGCAGGCCGGCTGGTGGTGGTTAACGACGGCAAGGCCAGCGAGGTTACTGATCTTGCATCGGCGCGACGAAACAACATCAGCTACGTGAGCGGCGATCGCAAGAAAGAAGGCATCTTTGCCAATCTGAGCATATACGAAAATCTGCTGCTCCCAGTGTATCGCGAATTCCGGTCCGGCGGTGTGCTGAACTTCATCAACCGGACCAAGCTGACGCCGGTTTTCGAGTGGGAGTCCAGCAAACTGGCCGTCAAAATGGGAAGCCCCCAGAACCTGATCACATCGCTGTCAGGCGGCAACCAGCAGAAGGTGCTGATTGCCAGGGCCTTTGCCGAAAAGCCGGTGGTTTTGGTGCTCAACGATCCGGCCCGCGGCATCGACGTGGGGGCCAAGCTGGATCTTTACCGCAACCTCAAGGAATTCGCGGCCCGGGGCAACGCGGTGGTGTTCCTATCCAGCGAGCTCGAAGAATTCCTGAATCTGTGCACGCGGGTTCACGTGTTTCGCAATGGCGCGATTTCGGCTGATTTTGAGCCGCCGTTCGACGGACATGTCATCCTCAATGCCATGTTCGGTCGCCGCGCAACGGCGCGATTGCCCGGGGAGGCCGCCAACGAGAATGATCCGGACAACCCGATGCCGGTCGCAGATAGCCATAGTCCGAGACTTGAACAGGGCCGGCCGGTGCCAAGGTCTGTGACCCTGCTGAACCAGGAGGTGAACCATATGGCGGCAACACCATCTTTCGTGCTGAGTTGTCCGGATATTGCGCCGGGGCGCGTTATCCCCGACCGGTTCGCCGAAGACAACCGCCTCTCGCCCAGGTTGGTTTGGTCAGGTCCTCCGGAAGGCACGCGCAGCTTCGCGTTGGCCATCACCGATCCTGATCTGCCAGAGGCGTTTAATTTTCCCCGCTCGTTTGCACACTGGCTGGTGGCAAACATTCCGGCGGAACTTAGGGAACTGCCGGAAGGAGCGAGCGGGAGCCTGGGAATGCCGCACGGCGCTGTCGAGTTCAACAGCGACTTCGTGACATTCAAGATCCCGGGATTTGGCAAGGGATACGGCGGACCTTGGCCGCCGGATCGAGCGCACCGGTACTTCTTCACGCTCTATGCGCTGAAGGTGGACAAAGTCGAGTTGCCGGCCGAAGCCGATTTCGCGGTATTTGCGGCTGCAGTGATGCCGGTTGCGATCGATGCCGCGTCGTTCGTGGCAGTTTACGGGCCCGCAAAGAAGTCATTACCCGGTTAGGAACGGGGCAGGAATTCCCCAATCAGGAGGATAATATGAGTAGATATGGAAGCAGGAGCAGCTTTGATCTGGAATGGATCGAGCGATGGGCCAGAAAGGTCAACGATGACCGTATCTTACCGGTTGTCGGCCGTTTTTTTACGAGCAAATTCGTCCTGGGTTTCGACGACACCGAGTATCTGGTGGATGTTCGGGGGGGCAAGATTCAGAAGATTGCACAGGGTCTCACCCCCAATGACATGGGCGTGGAGTTTTGGCTCAAGGCTCCGAGCAGCGCCTGGTCGAAGTTTGCCCAGGAAATCCCACCGCCGATGTTCAACGACATCTGGGCGATGGCGCATCCGCTGCACAAGCAGCTGATTATTGAGGGCAATTCGCTCCCCTTCTGGCAGAATCTGCGGGCGCTGACGCGTATGCTCTCGCTGATGCGACAAGTTTAACGGCAGCGCAGGAGAGTTGTCATGAATACACACGATCCGATTGTCGGGCGTTACGTTTATGTCCAGTGCGAAGGCAAAACGTATCGCACGTACTACGAGGAACACGGCGAAGGCATTCCGATGGTCTGCCTGCATACCGCCGGCACTGACGGGCGCCAGTACCGGCATCAGCTGTGCGATCCCGATATCAGCCAGAATTTCCGTGTCATTGCCTTCGACATGCCTTGGCATGGCAAATCGATCCCGCCGGCAGACTTCCATCTGATGGAAGACGAATACAAACTCACGACCAAATTCTATTGTGAGTTCATCGTGGCGTTCTGCCGGGCGCTGGATCTGCGCAAACCGGTCCTGATGGGCCAGTCAATGGGAGGCAACATCTGCCTGGCATTGGCACTGCGCTATGAAAGCGAGTTTTCTGCCTTCATCGCTCTTGAAGCCTGCGACTATTCGCCGGGATGGTGGATCGATCCGCTGCATCACCCCCACATCCATGGTGGCGAAGTGGTCGCGACCTCGGTGTTCGGTCTGATGGCGCCGCTCTCTCCCGACGATTACCGGTGGGAGACCTGGTGGTACTACGCGCAAGGCGGCCCGGGCATTTTCAAGGGCGACCTCTATTTCTACAGCGTCGATTCGGATTTCCGCGACCAGTGCCAGAAAATCTCGGGGAAGGTGCCGATCTACTTCCTGACTGGCGAGTACGATTTCGCCTGTACGCCGGAAATGACCCAGCGTACCGCCGAAAAGGTCAAGAATTCCGAGTGCATCATCTTTGGCGGCGGTCACTTCCCGACGTCGGAAGACCCGGCGAAATTCAAGGAGGTCATCTCTCCCGTGCTGAAGAAAATCCTCAATGCGGATCCGGAAAGACGCGGTCAAGGCAGCAATGCCCTGTCGGGACGGAGCATTTCCGAAAGCCGGTCATCGTCCCGCAACGAGCGGCCCAACGAGGGCCGGAAGGTCATTGAGTTCTAGGTTGCGTTAGCAACGAAAGACAAATGGTAATGTCTCAGTCCAGGGCCTCCCAAAACACCTACCTGCTGGTCCCGATCCTGCTGATCGCGCTGCTCCTGAGCACTGCGGTCATCAGGGGGCCGAACCTCGTATCGTTATCGGGATTCGGCAGCGCGATCATCGTGTCGGCGCCCTTGATACTGGCGACATTCTCCCTTGTGGCCCTGGCTGTGGCGGGACGCGGCACTGTCGACTTGGCAGTCGGACCGCTGCTCGCTTTCATCAATGTTACGATCGTCAAGCTCAACGGGCTTGGCATCGTGACGGGTCCCTTTGGTGTCATCCTGGTCGCCCTTGGGATCGGCGTGCTCTACCAGCTCTTTTTCGCGCTCATCATCATATTCGTGCGTGTCCAGCCGATCATTGTAGCGCTGAGTGGCTTTCTGGCCCTGACCGGCATCAACCTCGTCATCCTCCCGAGGCCTGGCGGCACTGCGCCCGACTGGATGTCGTCCTGGGGCCTCGGCAACACCATCTTTTCACCGGTCCTTCTGATCGTGTTGCTGGCTATCGCGGCATGGTTGCTGTTCACCATGACCTCGTTCTACACAAACCTGCGTCTGATGGGTTACGATGAGCGCGCGGCCTACACCAGCGGCGTGCGCATCAACGTGGTTCGGATCGGTGCTCATGTCATCGCCGGTCTCTTCGTTGGCCTCGGCGCGATCTGCTATACCGCGCTGATTTCGTCCGGAGATCCGACACAGGGCACCACCATGACGCTGACGGCGGTGACCGCCCTCGTGCTCGGGGGCGTCAGCCTGTCCGGCGGGCGCGGTGGCGTGGCGGGCGGGCTGCTCGGCGCGCTCAACCTCTTCCTGATCGGCTATGTGCTCGCCACGTTCAATTTCGGCTCGACGCAAGCGTTTGTGACACAGCTTTTCTATGGACTGATCCTCGTTCTCTCGCTGCTGCTGACCCTGCTCGTCCCAGTCATCGGGCGATACCTTTATTTCATTTCGCCCTTTGCGGCATTTGTCGTCCTGGGCTGCGTGGTTCTCGGCATCATGCTGTATGTCAGCACCCGCGACACCTATGGCGTGGCGGCGGTGGCCAGTGATGCCTTGAAGGCCAATCCGGACGTGTTGACCCGCTATTTGCTGCTGCCCCCGCAGTCGGGAAGCGGAGTCGCGTTACCCGACCTTTCCCCGCTTCAAAAGGCCGTCTTTGGCTTCGCCGCGATACTGGCCGTGCTGACCCTTACGGTCCGTGTGGTCGTGTCTGAAGCCGTATCAGTGCGCCTCGGCGCGTTCATCTATGTGTTCGTCTCGGCACTCATCCTGCTCCTGTTTCTGGTCGTCGGCGAGCAAAGCCATGCGGCCGGCATTGCGGCGGCCGGACAATTGGTGGGGATCACGGTATGACCCAGACGTTTGGCGACGGCAGCCGCGGTGGCGGCTTATTTGTTCCGCGATCGCGCACTCTGGTGTGGCTTAACCTGGCGGTCACGTTCGTAGTTGCCGCGATCAGCTTTGGCTTGGGATTCTGGCAGGGGATCAGCGCCCAGGTTGTCATTCTCTACACGGTCGTGCTGGCCGCTGTTCTTTTCTGGCTGATCAACTACATAGCGGTCATATTTGAGCCACGGCCTTCGTCACTGGACACCGGAAGCGCGCCCGCCGCTGCCGGCGGCGTCTGGGCCGGTAACCGGGTTCTGATCATCACCATGTCGGTGATGCTGATTGTGTACCTGCTGATTACCGCTACTGTCCCGTCCTTCAGGAGCCTTGGCAACCTGATCGCCTTCCTGCTGCTGGAAGCGATCCTGGTCTTCGCGTTCAAGGTCAGCAACCGTTTCGCTCACGGCCGGAGCGCGTTTATCGGGCTGATTGTCCTGCTGGCGCTGATTGTGATCAGCTCCTTCACGATCAACGGGTTTCTCTCAGCTCCCAATATCAAGGCAATTCTGCTGTTTGCCGCTTTCCTGGGAATCGCCTGCGTTGGCCAAACGCTGGTTGCGCTGCTGGGCGGCTTGGACCTGTCGATCCCATTTGTGATCGGGTCCTCGAATATCGGGCTGCTCTTCCTGATCGGGCTCGGCGTGCCATCGTGGCTGGCAGTCGTCTTTGTGCTGCTCATCGGCGCCACTCTGGGTTTTCTCAACGGCGTCCTGTCATACAGGCTGCAGGGCCAGGCTTTGATCCTGACGCTCGGCATGGGCTTTGCGATTGCAGGTCTGGTCCAGATCCTGACCAGTATAGGGTCGTCATTTGGCGGCAATGTTTTTGGGACGGTGCCCAAATGGCTCCAGAACCTCGCTGCTATGAACGGTCGTACCTTCGGTTTGGCCGTTCCGCCGACAATCCTCCTGTGGATCGTCATCGCGATCATCGTCATTGTCGGACTGCGGTATTCCGCCTTTGGCAGGTATATTTATGCTCTTGGCGGCAATCGCCGTTCCGCCAAGCTCATCGGTGTCTCTGAGTTCAAATACTGGACCGTGGCCTACACCATAAGCGGCTTCTCGGCCGCCCTGACAGGATGCCTGCTGCTGGGATGGAGCGGCGGCGGATTCATAGGGGTCGGCGACCAGTATCTTTTCACAACCCTGGCTGCGGTGGTGATCGGCGGAACCTCGCTTATGGGCGGGTACGGCGGCTATGGCTACACAGTGATCGGGGTTCTCGTCCTGCAAGTCCTGAGTGCCTTCCTGATCGGCATCGGGCTCAAATACGAATGGCAACAGTTCATTTTCGGTCTTCTGATCCTGCCGATGGTCGCGCTCTACGGCCGCGCCCCAGACATCAGAGCTCAAGTTTAGGGAAAGCCCATGTTTGGAACACTCTTTCAGTCCAGCGCCGTTGTGAGCACCGCGCTCAGCGTTGCTACCCTTGCCACGTTTGCAACCGCTGCCTTGGCGATGCTGGGCCTGACGTGGACGTCCGAGCGGTGGCGGGTTCCGCTGGCGCTGTCAGGCGTCGCCCTTCTCGCATCGGGCATTGAATACTACGCTGCTTCGAACATTTGGCTGACGGGCCAGCAGCTCAGTGCGGCTTCGCGCTATGTCGCGTGGTTTGTGGTTCAGCCGATGCAGGTGGCATCGGTGTTCTTCTTTGCGAGCATTGCGGGAAAAGTGCCTGTAGGTGTCTTCTGGCGGACACTGGCAGCTGCAATCCTGATGGTTCTCGCACGATACTTTGGTGACGCACGGATTTTCAATCCGACCCTCGGCGTGCTGCTGTCGATCGCCTTCTGGCTCTACATTCTCGGCGAGATGTATTTCGGTGCGATGGCGGATGCCGTCAGCAAGTCGACGCGGCCAATCCGGCTCGGTTATTTCTGGATCAGGCTGATCCTGACCATCGGTTGGGCGATCTACCCGATACTGCACTTCGTGGATGTCGTCATCGGCACGGGACATGTGGCGCCGATCATCGTGCTCTACACCGTTGCTGACCTTGTCAATCTCATCGCCGTCTCAATGATCGTACTCGCCGTCGCCGGCGAGGAGCGTTTCTGAGGGCTGTCAATCTTCGCGCCAAAGTGCTCGGCGCCCGCGGTTAAGTGGAGGATCTTCCCATGAATGGCTCAGATGTGATCGCAGTCGTTATTCTCATAACGATCATCATCGCGATTGGTGTCTATCTGCTGCACTGGCTTTACAGACATTCGTCAAAAGACCAGTCCTTCGTCCGGACCGGCCTTGGGGGCGAGCGAGTGGTCATGGGCGGTGGTGCGCTGATCATCCCGATCGTCCACGACATCACCCGCGTCAACATGAACGCGATTCCGGTGGAAATCAGGAGGCTCGGCGAGCAATCCCTGATCACCAGGAACAAGATGCGCATCGATATCATCGCCGAGTTCTTCGTGCGGGTCGTGCCGACGCAAGTCGGTGTCTCGACCGCCGCCAGGACGCTCGGCGAGCGCACCCAGAATCCGGCCGCGCTAAAGGAGATCGTTCAGGGCCGGTTCGTCGACGCGATGTCGGCCATCGCTTCCACAATGACGATGGATGAGATCCACACCAACCGCGGTCGTTACATGAGCGAGGTCGCCGCTCTGGCGGCGACAACTCTCGGCTCCAACGGTCTCGAGCTTGAAAACGCCTCGCTGACCAACCTCAACCAGACCGCCATTTCCGTATTTGACCCGTCCAACGCGTTCGATGCTGAAGGACTGACGCAGCTGACCGAGCAGATTGAAGAGCGCCGTCAGCTCCGCAACCGCATCGAAAACGAATCGCGGATCGGTATCAAGCTCAAGGATTTCGAGACGGAGCAGCGGGCTCTGGAGATCGAGCGTGACCTTGAGTACGCCCGCATCGAACAGACACAGGCAATCGAAATCCGCAAAGCCTCGCAGCTGGCGGAAATCGAGGCAGAGCGGTCCAGCTCCACGATCAGTATTCAGAACGCCAGGATTCGCAGCGAGCAAGAAGGCGAGCGGATCCGGATCGCCAAGGACCGACTGATTGATTCCGAACGGATCACTACCCAGTCGGAGGTGCGGTCGCTGGAGATCAAGAAACAGCAAGAGACTGAATTGACGGAGATCATGTCGCGCCGCGAGCTCGAGATGCAACGGATCCAGAACCGCCGGGAAGTCGAGGCCGAGAGGATCGAAAACGAGCAGCATGTGAAGGAATCGGAAATTCGGTCGCGACAGGAGTTGTCGATTATCGAGACGACGTCATCGGCCGAGATCGACCAGGCCAGACTGCAGAGCCAACGGGTCACCGAGACACACCGTATCGAAACCGACAAAACCATTGAATTGCTGGCTGTGGCGAAGTCAAAAGAGGTTCGCATCAGCAATGAGCTTGCCGAAGCAGACCAGGAAAAGGCGCGCCTGCAGAAGCGTTACGATGTCGACGTCGAACGCTTGAGGGTTGACGAGGAAATCGTGCAACTCGAGATCGAGAAAAACCAGAAAATCAAGCTTGCCGAGACCAAGGCATTCCAAGAAATCCAGGACGCGTCGATCGAGGCCAACCGGCAGATTGATGAACTGCGCATCGCGGCGCGGAAGTTTGTCGATAAGTATGAGATCGAACAGCAGAAGGAGGTTGAAATCGTCGACAAGGAACGGCTCATCGCGGTGATCAACAAGTCGATCGAGGAAGCCTACGCGAAGACGGAAGCTGCGGAAGCCCTGAAAAAGCAGGTTGAACAGGAAGAACAGGTCAACAGCGCACGCGAAGAAGAGGTGGCCGAACGCATCAAGCGGATCGAGCTTATCCAGTCTTCGTCCAGGATCGAGCGCGACGCCCAGCGCGTGGTCTCTTCGGCAAGAGCCGAGAAGGAAGCTACGGAACTAAGGGCACAGGCGGAAATCGCAGAGTCCAACGCAGCCGAAATCCGCTACGCCAAGGACGCCGCCGGGCAGCGCATGCTCAACGAGTCGGAGAACACCCGTTCGGACGCCAGCAGGCGGAGTGCCATCTACGAGAACCTCGTCAGCAATCTGCCGAGTATTATTCGCGAGACGGTCAAGCCGATGGAAAATATCGAATCCATCAAGATCCTGCAGGTCGATGGACTGCCAGGCCTCAACAGTCCCTCGGAAACAGCTGGCGCGGGCAATGGCGGTTCGGGTGGCGGCAACATGACCGACCGCGTCGTGAACTCCGCCATGAAGTACCGTACCCAGGTGGCGTTCGTAGACGGGCTCATGAAGGACCTCGGGCTGCCGATCGAGAATCTCGGGAGCGCGGGCGGGATGTCGTTCCGCAACTTCCAGGGGCCGGACGCTCCTAAGGACAAGGACGACTGAACGCGGCCCACTTTAGCGAGAACTTTTCATGACCCCGCTCGGCCCAAATGAAACGCTGGACCGCCACGCCCTGGTTATGGCGTGCTGGTTGGCAGCGGCCCTGCCGGCCGCATTCTTGTTCGACTACGGATTCGGCCAAGGCGGGGCGCCCTATCTCCTCTCCGGGTTCGCGATTATTCTGGCGGGATTTGTGGCGCATGTGATCGTCAATGCTGTTTACGGCACAGGGTTCTCGCCCCGCGAATTGGGACTTGGCCTCATCATCTATGGAATCGGCCTGCTCCTCTTCGTAGCTCTGTCGCTCGTTGGCGCGCCATTGGCCGTGAATAACTTCATGCCGCTCAGCGTCGGCTTTATCACCACAGGGGCCGTGGTGGTTTTCTACCTGATCACCCGGTACGGCGCGCGACAGGCATTTGAAGGGTTCGACGCCATCCGCGACTTCCGTTCGGGTGACCGAGATTCAACCCGTTCGACGGGAGGCTCCGAATGACCTCCCTGCTTGTTTCCATGCTCGCTATCGTTGCGGTCTTCGGTCTCTATCTTGCAACCATCAGCGGCCGTCACACCCAGCAGGCGTCTGACTTCGTGGATGGCGGTCAATCATTGCCGCCTTGGGTGATCATCTTCGCTGGTGCCGGCATTACCTTGGCAAGTCTTAGCCTTTCGGATCACCTGGTTTTGCTCTCCATCTTCGGCCTGCAATACAATCAGATTGCTGTCGGGATCATCTGCGTCGCCCTCGTCGCAGCCCTTACGCAGAAGCGCCTTTGGCTCGCCTCGAGACTGACCTCGTTGCGAACCCTGGGTGACCTGCTCGGCGATTATTTTGGCAGCACCACCCTGCGCATTTTCATGCTTGTCTTGTTGTTTCTCTTCACCATCCCGTTCGCGGCGACGGCTTTGTCTCAGGCGGGCGAACTGGTGGAGGCTTCAACCGCGGGCGACATCCCGTCCGGGCTTGCAATCTGGGCGTTTGCGTTTGCGCTGTTCGTTTGCAGCGTGATCGGCGGCTGGCGCGGCACCGCCTATTTTGTTGCCGCCCAGTCCTTGCTGATCTTAGCCCTCCTCCTGTTCTTCGGCGGTTTCACGGGCTTCACAGTTGGCAAGCTCGCGTTTACCGCTGGCGGCATTGCGACCACCGGGGGCGTGCTGCCCGACATGATCCCCGGAGTGATCCAGTTCACAGCCGGTATCGGCAAGGAACTCCCGATCGGCGGCATCTGGACGACGTTTGCGGGATTGACGTTCGCACTCTCTTTGGGCGGCATCGCCATCAGTCCCGGGTTCAGCTTCCTCGGCATGACAAGTAAGCCGCATCGCGGCTTTGCATTTGGCCAGGTCTGGATGATCGCGGGGGTGGCGGCCGGTGCACTGATATTGGTCGGGCCGATCCTAGCCGGCGAGATCGCGGCAGGAAGGACCCTGACCGCCTTCACCACGCGCCTGGCGTCGCTCGACCAGATGGTGGCGGTGGGCTTCATTGTTCTTTTGGTGGCGGCATCCCAAATTGCCGTGGCGTTTTTCGCTGGATCGGGTGCTTCCATCTGCACGCTCGAACTCACGTCCCGCTACATTGTTCCGGGCATGGACCAACGCACGATGCGGTTTGCGGCACGTGTCACCTTAGCCCTCGTCTATGGCGCCGTCGCCATCGCCGCGAGTTATGCACCGCTTGGCGCGACGATCTTTTCGTCTCTCACGCTCAGTCTGTCCGTGCAGTTCCTGCCGGCAGTGTTAGGCCTTTGCTGGGTGCGTTGGATTAGCCGCAGCGGTGTGCTGACGGGGCTAATTGTCGGAGGTCTCTTCGTGGTGTTTACAGAGAGCTTCGGCTTGGTCCTGTTCGAGCGACTGTTCATCGACCTGCCGTGGGGTCGTTGGCCTCTATCGGTGCATTCGGCCGGATGGGGGCTGATCCCGAATTTTGCGGCGTGCCTGCTGGTCTCTCTGTTCACGCGAAGCGGTGCTGAAAGAGATCGCAGGGACCGCCTCCACGATGCATTTGAGAAAAGCCAACCGGCGCGCAATGGCAACCCTGCGGCCACGACCGCGAAATGGTCGCTGACCCTGCTCTGGGCGTTCTTCGCGCTCGGACCTGGAGCGATCCTAGGCAACAAGTTCTTCAGCGAGCCGATTTTTGCAGGAACTGTCGTGGCGCCGGGCGTGCCATCGCTGCTAATCTGGCAGGTGCTGTTCTGGTTCGTCGGCGTCTTTATCGTGTGGTGGCTAGCCTATCAGGGCCGGCTATCCGTGATAGATCAACCACCGCGCCACCAGATAAACCTCGTGCCTGACATCAACCCCCTGTTTGAGCCAACCACGACGCCGTGGATTGCCCGGCTCCTTGACCGTGTCACCGGCAGGTAGCGGGGAGATGGAGGGCATCGATCTCAGGCGCCTGCGCTATTTCATTGCGGTGTGCGAGCACGGGGGCTTTTCTCGGGCGTCCCAATCCATCGGCGTAGCGCAGCCTTCGCTGACGCGGCAGATCAAACTGCTTGAGAAGGAGGTCGGCGTTTCTCTGATAAACCGCAGCGGACGGGGAGCCGAGCCCACGGCAGAAGGCCGGTTCCTGCTGGGTCGATCCCGCCTTCACATAGATGGCCTGGATGACGCCGTTCGCGAGATGCGTCGGCGTTCCAATGAACTGAAAGGCGAGATATCGCTGGGTATCTGCCCAACTATCGCTTCGCTGTTCCTTGAGGACATCCGTAGTTTCGTCGGAGTTCAATGTCAGGGCGTGACACTGAACGTGGTCGAGGCCTACAGCGGCGACCTCGCCAGCCTCATGCGCGGCGGACGTCTCGACGCCGCGCTTACCTATCGGCCTACTTCGCCGGAAAGGCTCGACATCATCGATCTGTTCTCAGAGCGCCTTGTACTTGTAACGTCCTATGCCGGTGTGAAGCTCCAACCGCCGCGCCAGCTCAGCGACATCGGCCGTCTGAAGCTGATCCTCCCCAGCGAAATCCATGAGTTGCGGCGAATTATCGATCGGGTCTACCAGGCAAGGGGCATTGCCCTCAAGCCAGAGCTGGAACTCGATTCCCTTGGCGCGGTCAAAACCGTGATCGCGGATAAGGCCACGCAATATGCAACCATTCTGCCTCACTCAAGCGTGGCCCGTGAACTCTCTCAACACGCATTGAGTGCCTCCGCCATCGCCGACAGGGACATGACGCGAACCATCGCCCTGGTGCGGCCGCAGGAAAGCGCGGCCCAGCATGTCGTCCTCCCCATCCTGATTGACGAAATCCGCCGGTTGGCGCAGCGACTGAAGAAATCCCAGGGTAGCGCAGACACGGTGTCGTTGGGACAGGGCTAGAATAAGAGGCATTGCCTCGTGGCCTTACCATCACACCGTAGGGAGTCGAGTGTGCCGTTTCGCTATATCTCCCATTACAAAACGCTATTTGACGGAGGGACCCCTTCCGGTGCGATGGTATTGGAAAAGGACGTAAGGGAGCGAGCCATGCCAGGCGCGCTGGAGGGAACGGCCGTCACCTGAATCAAGGAGAGCCAAGATCGTGATGGAAACCGCCCCTGCAAGACGTGTCTCCGTTGCACGCCACGACACCAAGGGCGGTACCGACAACCCGGTGACGGCGACCGAACTCGCACAAAAAGCCCCCACGCAACTTGTCGCCGGCGGCAGTTCGGAAGGTCGCGCTGACGAATTAATGCCGTGCTTGGCCTGCCTACGACCGCTCGATACGTTCGCTGGGGGCACTTCGACGCCGGGGATGCTCGTCCCCAAGTCCGTACCGCGCGGAGCGCCTGATGTTTAAGCGCGGTCGCCAGCAATCCAGTAGAGGTGAATAGTCATGGCCGTATCAGCGACACTCCTAAGCAGGATCAAGGATAAGGACCTGGTCCGCGAAGCGGGATTGATCGGCAACGAATGGCTCGGTCGATCGCAGTCCGGCCAAACCTTCGACGTTACCAACCCGTCGACGAACGAGGTGCTGGCAACATTGCCGGATTTCACGCGAGTGGAAATCGCGAAAGCCATCGACGCAGCTCATGTGGCGCAGAAGGCCTGGGCTGCCCGTACGGGCAAGGAGCGCGCTGCCGTTCTGCGTCGCTGGTACGATCTCACAATCGCGAATCTGGATGATCTGGCCACCATCTTGACCGCCGAGATGGGCAAGCCGTTCGCAGAGTCGAAAGGCGAAATCCTTTACGGCGCGTCCTACATCGAATGGTTCGGCGAGGAGGCCAAGCGCGTCTATGGTGACACCATCCCTGGGCATGCTCGTGACAAGCGGATCGTCGTAATCAAGCAGCCCGTAGGCGTCGTCGGGGCCGTGACGCCTTGGAATTTTCCTTCGGCGATGGTGGCGCGCAAGATCGCTCCCGCCTTGGCGGTCGGTTGTTCGATGGTCTTCAAACCGGCAGCCCTGACCCCTTTGTCTGCCTTGGCACTGGCCGTGCTCGCGGAAAGGGCAGGGGTTCCCGCCGGTTTGCTGAGCGTAGTCCCGATCACCAAGAGTTCGGACTTCGGTGATGAGGTCTGCGAAAACGAAAAGGTACGCAAACTCACCTTTACCGGATCCACTGAAGTCGGCCGCACACTTATGGCGCAAGCATCCGCCCAGGTGATGAAGCTCAGCATGGAGCTGGGGGGCAACGCACCGTTTATCGTGTTCGACGATGCCGACATCGACGCTGCTGTCGAGGGAGCCGTGGTCTCAAAGTATCGAAATGCCGGACAGACCTGCGTTTGCGCCAACCGCCTATACGTGCAGACC
Source organism: Mesorhizobium sp. GW821-FHT07A06 (assembly GCF_059419085.1). Lineage (NCBI taxonomy): Bacteria > Pseudomonadati > Pseudomonadota > Alphaproteobacteria > Hyphomicrobiales > Phyllobacteriaceae > Mesorhizobium > Mesorhizobium sp. GW821-FHT07A06. The sequence goes on along the minus strand of NZ_JBWKRC010000009.1, from coordinate 136,442 downwards.
GGCATTTATGAGGAGTTTGCGGAAAAACTTGCCCGTCGTGTGAAAGCCTTCAAGGTGGGCGACGGCTTCGCGGAAGGCACCGAGATCGGTCCCTTGGTCGACGATCGCGCCGTCGCCAAGGTCAGGCGCCACATCGAGAACGCCGTCGCTCATGGCGCCAGCATCGTGGCTGGCGGCCCGAACCACCCCTTGGGCGGCAATTTCATCTGGCCGACCGTCCTGACCGACGTGACAGGCAAAATGGCGGTAGCCCGTGAAGAAACGTTTGGTCCCCTGGCACCCCTGTTCCGTTTCGATACGGTGGAGGATGTCATTGCCATGGCGAATGACACCGAGTTTGGGCTGGCGGCCTATTTCTACGCCAAGGATATGTCGCGCGTCTGGGCTGTGGCCGAAGCCCTTGAGTACGGCATGGTCGGCATCAACACTGGCCTGATTTCGACGGAAGTGGCGCCGTTCGGCGGCATCAAGCAATCAGGCTTTGGGCGGGAAGGCTCGAAATACGGCCTCGATGACTTCACGGAACTCAAATATCTCTGCTTCGGCGGTATCGCCTAACGCGCGCAGGGTTGGCGAGCTGCATTTGGAATCCGAGGGGCGGTTGCATGGAACCAGGAATTGACGCGGCAGGTCTGATCCTGGCGATGCTCGAAGACCTTGGGTCGGAAGCAAGATGGATCGGAAGGACGGTGCGGAACATACCGCCCGCCGCCGTCTATGGCATTGCGCGGAAACCCGGCCGCACTAGTCGCGCGTCGCTTCGATAATTTCTAACAGGCAATCGCCAGCTTGCGTGCGGCTGATGCCCAGATCCCGTACGCTGTTCATATGGTTCCGATCTTCCAGGGACAGGTTGCGGACACCGAGCCCGAGCGCGCGCAATCGCGTTGCGAAATCAGCCGCCTGCTTGTGGAATGGCGGCGTTTCTTGCGCACCTACCACGATCGTCACGGCGGTATCAGGATCGTGTTGCCGCGTCATCGGCGCGAAGGCCGCGGCCTCCTCGTCGGTGATGCCGATCATTGGCTCGAGGAAAGACGTCTGCAGGGGCTTCAGGTCGTAGAGGCCACCCAGCAGCAGCGCCGCATGGATGTGTGCCGGCGCAGGCGTCTTTTCAAACAGGAATGTCGCCAGATGCGCCCCGGCGGAATGGCCGCTGAGGCTTATCCGGCCGGGGTCGCCGCCATGGCTGGCGATGTTGTCCAGCACCCATTGCTTGGCGCGCCGGACCTGATCCACGATCGCCGCCATCCTCACCTCGGGCATCAGCGCATAGTCGACGATCACCGCGATCGCGCCAGCCCTGGTCACGGTATCCGCGACATAGGAATAGTCGGCCTTGGAGAACATGCGCCAGTAGCCGCCATGGATGAAGATATGAACCGGAAGATTGCCGCCCCGGCCCGGCGGAAAGAACAGGTCGAGCTTCTCGGCGGGGTGTTCGCCATAGGCGAGATCGCCCGCCATGGCCAGCGTCGCCCGGGTCGCGGCGCTGCGCGCCACGATATCGGCCACGATGTCATCAAAATCGGCAACGTGGTCGCGGGTGCGGAAGGGGTCTTTCTGCATGGGAGCCCGATCAGAAGGTGACGGCGATGTATTTCGCCTCCATGAACTCAGCGATGCCGTGATGCTGACCGCCTTCGCGGCCAAGGCCGCTTTGCTTGACGCCGCCGAAGGGCGCCGCTGGATCGGACATCAGCCCGCGGTTGAGCCCTATCATCCCCGCCTCGATACCCGACGCCACACGCATTCCACGTCCCACATCGCGCGTATAGATATAGGCGGCAAGGCCATATTCCGTGTCATTGGCATATGCGATGGCCTGCGCCTCGGTTTCGAACATGGTGATGGGCGCGACCGGCCCGAAGATCTCCTCATGCGCCATGTCGGCTTCGGGCGATACCTGCGACAGCACGGTAGGCGGATAGAAAAAGCCTTCGCGGTCCAAAATAGAACCGCCGCAAAGCACCTTGGCTCCCCGATCCACCGCGTCCTTGACGAGACGGTCGATCTTGTCCACGGCCTTTTTTGTGATCATCGGGCCGCACTCGATATCGGCATTGGTGCCCGCTCCCACTTTGAGCGCCGCCATGCGTTTGGAAAGCCCGTCAGCGAACCGTTCGTGGATGCCTGACTGGACATAGATGCGGTTGGCGGCGGTGCATGCCTCGCCGGCATTGCGCATCTTGGCGATCATTGCACCGTCGAGCGCCGCGTCAAGATCGGCGTCGTCGAACACGACGAAAGGCGCATTGCCGCCGAGCTCCATCGAACAGGAGATGACATGCTTGGCCGCCTCGCCGAGCAAGGTCCGGCCGACCCCGGTTGAGCCGGTGAAGGAGAGCTTCCTGACACGCGGATCGGCCAGCATGGCCGATGTCAGCGGACCAGGACTGGTCGTGGTGAGGACGTTGACGACGCCGGCCGGCACGCCGGCCTCACTGTAGAGCGCGGCCAAAGCGTAGGCCGTCAGTGGCGTTTCGCTGGCGGGTTTCAGGATGACCGTACAACCTGCCGCCAGTGCCGGCGCAATCTTGCGGGTGGCCATCGCCGCGGGAAAGTTCCAGGGCGTGATCAGCACGCAGATCCCGATCGGCTCATAGTCGACTACGATCCGGTTGGTGCCGGATGGTGCGGTACCGAATTCACCGGTGATCCGGACGGCCTCTTCGGCGTTCCACCGAAAAAACTCGGCCGCATATGCCACCTCGCCACGCGCGTCCCGCAACGCCTTGCCGTTCTCCAGCGAGATCAGCATGGCGAGCGTTTCAGAACGCTCGACCATGAGTTCGAAACAGCGCCGAAGGATTTCCGAGCGCTTGCGCGGCGCTGTCTCTCGCCATCCCTTGGCGGCCTTGGCCGCGGCCTCGACGGCGGTTGCGGCATCGTCGAGCGTCGCATCGGGAACCGCCGCGATCACGGCTCCCGAGGACGGATCGACCACATCGATGAGCTGGCCATCGGAAGAGGGGCGCCACGTGCCGTCGATGTAGAGCCCGTGCGAAAACCGGCGCACGTCATAGCCATCCTGGTCGATTTGCTGGGCAAGGTTCATCGTCTTTTTCCGTTCGTTCAATTGGCGCAGGCCGCGAGGTCGCCGTCGTGGGCTGCCTGAACCAGGCGTCGCATGGCGGCGAAATCGAATGGGCGCGGATTGTTCTTGATGAGGCGGTCGATGCCGAGCGCCTGCTCGGCGGTCCAGTCCAGTTTATCGGCGGGTAGGCCAAGATCCGCCAGCGTCGAGGTGATGCCGATCGCCGCGAACAGCCGCCTGATCTCCTCTATGGCAGCGCCGGCCTGCTCGTCTTCACTGCGCCCATTTGCGGAGAGCCCGAGCGCGCGGCCGATCTCGGCCATTTCAGCGGCGGCCACACGCCTGTTATAGGTCATGACGTAGGGCATCATGGTTGCCACGCCCAAGCCGTGCGCGGTGTGCGTCAGCGCCCCGGCGGGATATTGCACGGCATGAGCCGCCGCCGTTCCGGCGGTGCCGAATGCACACCCTGCCGCCAACGCGCCCATCATCACATCGGCACGCGCATCGGCATCGGTGCCATCCGTGCAGGCTTTCTGCAGGCCGCGACCCAGCAGCTTTATGGCCAGCAGCGCGAAATGATCGGTCAGCGCCGTCTTGCCGATGAACACGTGCTTTTGCGGCAGGTCCGGGTCCTCGCCGCGCCGCATGGCGGTGAAAGCCTCGATTGCGTGAGTCAATGCGTCGGCGCCGGCGATCGCGGTCAGCCCGGGCGGACAGGTCATCGTGAGGTCGGGATCGCACAAGGCAACCGCGGCGATCAGATACGGGCTCGATATGCCGACCTTGAGTGTCCGGTCGGGATCGGAGATCACCGCGACCGGCGTCACTTCGGAGCCAGTGCCCGCCGTGGTGGGCACGGCGATCACTGGCAGCGTGGGACCGGGCACCTTGAACTCCCCATAGTAGTCCTGGAGTTTGCCGCCATGGCTGAGCAGCAAGGTGGTGCATTTGGCAAAGTCGAGGCAGCTGCCGCCGCCAATGCCGATCACCATCTCGGGCCGGAACCCCGTCGCCTCGTCGACGCAGATGCTGACTGTTTCACGCGGTACGTCGGGAAGGACGCGGTCATGCACCAGCACCTCTATTGAGGCGTCCTGGAGCGATTTGACGACCTCCGCGAACACCGCGGTGCCGGCGAAGCGCTCGTCGGTACAGACCAGCGCGCGGCGCCCGAACCTGCTGGCGACTGTCGGCAGCGCATGACGCTGGCCTTTGCCGAAAAGGATTTCACGCGGAAGCCGGAGGGCGGCGAAGAGGCTCATGATGATCTTTTTTCCTTTGACGGCGGCTCAACTGGGAACTGGGAAAGGCTATCGCGACATGTCCGCTGGCTGTCGGCGGAGGGCGTTGGACGCGCCGCGGCGACACCTAGGCGGCGGCTCAAAAACATATCCGCTTTAAAATCGTATAGGATATAGGATTGCATCGGCCGGAGCATCGTGTTAGCAGTCCTCACTGTCAAGAGGCAAAAGATGCAAACCGCGAACTCACCCGATACGACCGAAACGATTGGCGCAGCGGGGCGTATCCAGCGCTCCAACAGCCTGGTCGAAGATGTCTACGAAGCCATCTTCGCTCAGCTCATGGCGCTGAAGATCGCGCCGGGTTCACGCATCACCGTCGATAGCCTGGTCAAGGAATTCAACGTCTCGCACACACCGATCCGGGAGGCGCTCGGCCGCCTCGAAGGTGAAGGCCTGGTGCTCAAGACGCATCTCATTGGGTACCGCGCGGCACCCCAGATTACCCGTCGCCGTTTTGACGAATTGTACGAGATGCGCCTTCTGCTTGAGCCGCATGCCGCGGCGAAAGCCGCCGCTGCTATGGACGAAGCGAAGCTCAGCACTTTGCTGGAAGCGGCCGGCGTGATGTCGCGGCGCGAAGGCAAGGATGATCGCCTGCGCTATTCGAATTTCGCCCGGCAGGACGCGATCTTCCACGACAAGATCATGGAGTTTTCCGAAAACGAACTCATTCGGGAGACGCTGAGCCACCAGCACACCCACTTCCACATCTTCCGCCTGATGTACCATTCCCGCGTGACCGAGGAAGCGCTCGACGAACATGAGGCGATTCTCGCCGCATTCGGTCGGGCCGACCCGGACGCCGCCCAAGAGGCCATGCGCGTCCATATCGAGCATTCCCGCGATCGCTTGCTTCCGGCATTCGATTGAGGCTGGAACCGATGTCCATTGCCGCCAATATCGCAGGGGAGGGAGGAAGCACGCTGTCCTCTGGTGACATGCCGGGCGCCGTCGAACCGGTGCTGCACGCCGGGCACCTCTCGAAACAATACGGCCCGGTGACGGTGCTCGCGGACGTCACGCTCGACATCCTGCCCGGTGAGATCCACGCCATCATCGGCGAAAACGGGGCCGGCAAGTCGACATTGATGAGGCTGCTGTCCGGCTATGTCGAGCCAAGCAGCGGCACCTTGTCGATGAACGGCCACCCGGTGAAATTCACCAAGCCCAGCCAGGCACAGGATGCCGGCATCGCGCTGGTGCATCAGGAGATCCTGCTCGCCGAGGCGTTGACGGTGGCGGACAATCTGTTTCTCGGGCGTGAGCTTTCGCGCGGCCCGGTCGTGGACGACCGTACCATGCGGCGGCTGGCGGCCGAGAAGCTGGCGCAGATCGGCTGTTTCGTATCGCCGACAGCGTTGGTGCGCGACATCTCGCTGGCCGACCGGCAGATGGTGCAGATCGCTCGCGCGTTGCTTGACGACTACAAGGTTGTGATCTTCGACGAACCGACCGCCGTGCTGACCGGCGGAGAGGTCGAACGGCTGCTGGATATCGTTCTGCAGTTGAAGGCCCACGGCACCGCCGTGCTCTATATCAGCCACCGGTTGGACGAGGTGCAAAGGGTCGCCGACAAGGTGACCGTGCTGCGCGACGGCAAGATGGTGGGCACCTATCCCGGCAGGACGCTGAACCAGATGGACATGGCGCGCCTCATGGTCGGCCGTGAGCTGGCCGCGCTCTACCCCGAAAAGACCGGTGCATCATCCGATATCCCGATGCTGAGTGTCAGGAACGCCACCGTTCCCGGCTATGTCGAGGATGTATCGTTCACGGTCCACAGGGGCGAGATTCTCGGCTTTGCCGGGATGGTCGGCGCCGGCCGCACCGAGCTGTTCGAGGGTATCGTCGGCCTGCGCCCAGCAACCGCCACGGTCGAGCTCGAGGGCAAGCCGGTCCACTTCCAGTCGCAGCGCGCCGCGATCGACGCCGGCATCGGCTACCTGACCGAGGACCGCAAGGGCAAGGGATTGCTGCTGCAGGAGCGCTTGGCACCCAATCTGACACTCTCCGCGCTTAGCGTCTTCCATCCCGGTCTTTCGATAGGTCGCCGGCGCGAAACGGAGGCCTTGGAAAAGGCCGTCGAGACTTATGACATCAGGGTGAAAAGCCCGGCCGCAAAGGCGGCCCAACTCTCGGGCGGCAACCAGCAGAAACTGCTTCTGGCCAAGATCCTTTTGACCAACCCGTCGGTGGTCATCATCGATGAGCCGACGCGCGGCATCGATATCGCCAACAAGGCGCAGATCTACGCCTTCATCCACGGTCTGGTCGCCAAGGGGAAGGCCTGCATCGTCATCTCCTCGGAGATGCAGGAGCTGATCGGTATCTGCGATCGCATCCTGGTGATGCGTGAAGGACATGTCACCGGAGAACTCAGCGGCGCCGAAATGACTGAAAGCAATGTGGCGCTGCTGGCAACCAGTGGCCCGAAGCCGGGGCCAAAGGCCAAGGGAGGAACAGAATGGCTGTCATGACCGGATCCCCGACGACCCGCCGGATCAGCGATTTGAATCTCACCTGGACCGACGTCGGACCCTTCCTGGCATTGGCTGCCTTGCTCGTGGCGGGCTTTCTTATCAATCCGGACTTCCTCTCGGCCACCAACCTTGCCAACGTGATCACCCGCAGCGCCTTCATCGCGATCATCGCGGTCGGTGCGACGTTCGTCATCTCGTCGGGAGGGCTTGATCTTTCCGTCGGTTCGATGGCCGCTTTCGTCACCGGCATCACCATCATGTTCATGAACGCGATGGCACCGCATGCCGGCCTGTGGGCCATTCCCGCCGGAATGGTCGTTGCGATCCTGGTCGGGTTGCTGTGTGGGCTCGCCAACGGGCTGATCGTCACGGTGGGCCGGATCGAGCCGTTCATCGCGACGCTTGGCACGATGGGAATTTTCCGGGCGCTGATCACCTATCTGACCGACGGCGGCACGATCCCGATCGACCGGTCGCTGCGCGACGCCTACCGACCTGTCTATTTCGGTACGGTCGCCGGCATTCCGATCCCGATCCTGATATCCATCGCGGTTGCCGCCGTCGCATCCTTCATCCTCTACAAGATGAAATACGGACGCAAATGCGCGGCTGTGGGCGCCAATGAGGATGTCGCGCGCTATTCCGGCATCTCGGTCATCAAGACCCGCACCATCGCCTACATAGTCCAGGGCGCGTGCGTGGCGATCGCCGCGATCTGCTACGTGCCGCGCCTTGGCGCCGCCACGCCGACCACCGGACAGCTCTGGGAATTGCAGGTCATCACCGCCGTGGTGATCGGCGGCACCGCATTGCGCGGCGGCAAGGGCCATGTGTGGGGAACAGTCGCCGGCGCGGTCATCCTGGAACTGATCGCAAACCTGATGGTGTTGTCGGACTTCGTCTCCGAGTACCTCGTGGCCGCCGTTCAGGGCGTCATCATCATCATCGCCATGCTCATCCAGCGGTTTTCCAATTCGAAATAGCCCGTGTCCGGACCACGCGGGAGCCAGGTTTTTGTAGGTCCATGGGAGAAGAGAATGTTGAGTAGAAAATGGATCGCGGCGGCCGCCCTTGGCTCGCTGCTGCTGGCTGGACAGGCCATGGCGCAGGACAAGAAGGTCGTGGCGGTGTCGATACCGGCGGCTGACCATGGCTGGACCGCGGGTGTCGTCTATCATGCCCAGCAGGCCGCCAAGGAGATCAACGCGGCTTTCCCGGGCGTGGAAGTGGTCGTCAAGACGTCGCCATCGGCCGCCGAGCAGGTCAGCGCGCTCGAGGATCTGTCCGCCAGCCGCAAACTGGATGCATTGGTCATCCTGCCGTACAGTTCGGAAGAACTGACCCAGCCGGTCAAGGCCATCAAGGGCGCGGGAACCTTCATCACCGTCGTCGACCGAGGCCTGACCGATTCCTCGATTCAGGACCTCTATCTCGCCGGCGACAACATCGCGGTGGGCTCCAATACCGCGAAGTTCATGATCGACAAGCTGGGTGGCAAGGGCGATCTCGTGGTGCTGCGCGGCATTCCGACGGTCATCGACGATGAGCGCATCAGGGGCTTTGAGGACACGATCAAGGGCACCGGACTGAAGGTGCTGGACATCCAGTACGCGCATTGGAACAGCGACGAGGCCTTCAAGCTGATGCAGGACTACCTGGCCAAGTATCCGCATATCGATGCGGTCTGGGCCAATGACGACGACATGCTGCTTGGCGTGCTCGAGGCCGTGAAGCAATCGGGCCGGACCGATATCAAGCTGGCCCTCGGTGGCAATGGCATGAAGGACATCGTCAAGAAGGTGATCGATGGCGACGCGATGACGCCGGTCGAGACCCCATATCCGCCGTCGATGATCAAGACAGCGATCTACATGACCGTTGCCAATCTAATCGGCCAGGCACCTGTCCGCGGCACTGTCAAGCTCGATGCGCCGCTGATCACCCAGGCCAATGCCAAGGAATACTATTTCCCTGACTCGCCTTTCTGATCCGATCCGATCCCCAGAAAGGCAAGGCGCGATCCGCGCCTTGCCGAGCCAAAACCGAGAGGAAGAGTCATGCCAGGCAAAAAGATACTGATGCTGACCGGTGAGTTCACCGAAGAATACGAAATCTTCGTCTATCAGCAGGCGATGGAAGCCGTGGGTCACACGGTCCACGTCGTGTGCCCGGACAAGAACGCCGGAGACGTGATCAAGACCTCGCTGCACGATTTCGAGGGCGACCAGACCTATACCGAAAAGCTCGGCCACTACGCGCTGATCAACAAGACGTTTTCCGACGCTGAGAAGCAGCTCGACCAATACCACGCGGTCTATTGCGCCGGCGGTCGTGGCCCTGAGTATATCCGCACCGACAAGCGCGTTCAGGCGATCGTGCGTCATTTCCATGAAGCCCAAAAGCCTATCTTTACGATCTGCCATGGCGTTCAGATTCTCATCGCGGTCGATGGCGTCGTGCGCGGCAAGAAGGTTGGCGCATTGGGGGCTTGCGAGCCGGAAGTCACACTCGCCGGCGGCACCTACATCGACCTGTCTCCGACGGAGGCTTATGTCGACGGGACGATGGTTTCGGCCAAAGGCTGGACGGCCTTGGCAGCCTTCATCCGGGAATGCCTGAAAGTGCTCGGCACGGAAATCCGGCATAACTAAAGATAGTCCAGGCAGAAAGTACTTGGAGCGGTTCACCACCCTGGTTTGAAGTTGCACCGCTCCAAGTGCACAAAGCCCTGGTCGAGACGCGCTGGTGATCCATACGTCAGCTGGTTGTGCTAGCGCCCTGCGCCACGCTTCGTACTCTGCGCGGGCGTCTTCATGCAGCGGATAATAGCGTTGCAGCGGCGCGCCCTGCATGAGCTTCTCTCGCGAAAACTCGTTCCAATCGTGATGCTTCTTCGAGTCTTCGATGACCTGCGCCGCCATCGCGACGGGAACCACCACCCCCCCGTCGTCGGCAACGATAAAGTCGCCGGGGATCAACGTGACACCGCCGCAGGCAATCGGCGTCGATCACGCGGTCGTGGATCGATTACTGCTCCTTCTTGAACAAATCGCGCGACTGACGCCCGGAAGGTAGCCGACGCCCTGTCTCGAACGTACTGCCGTATCAATTACGCAGCCCGATATCCAAGTGGCGATCAGGGCGAGACGGTTGCCTGCGACCGCACGTCGAAATCGACCTGGCATCTCTGGCCTGCCGGAATTTGGTCATCGGGATTGGGAAGTTCCAATCGAACCCCGAACGTACCGCTGGCGGCGTCGAAGACCTTATCCACCACGGTGACCGCTGCTCCACGCCTCTGCTGGTCAGGCTGGTTGAGGATGATCGAGCCGTGAGTCCCGACGATGATCTTGCCCCACAGGTCGACGGGAACATAGGCTTCGACAAAGAGGGGATCGATCTGCACGATGGTCATGATAGGGCTGTCCTGGCGGACGAATTCACCGGCGCGCAGGCTCTGTTCGGCGACAAATCCCTTGATTGGGCTGCGGATGCTTTGCCGATCAAGCAGTGCCTGCTGACGCTGAAGCTCGATCTGCGCGAGCAGCATCTTGCGCCTCTCGGTGTCGAGGTCGCGCTTGGCGATCTCGACATTGGCTTCCAGCTCCTCGACCTTCGAGGTGGCGACGGATCCAGAGTTCACCAGCTTTTTCGAGCGCGACAGATCTGCTTCGGCCAGCGTCAGCCGTGTCTGCTGCGCCTGCACGGCCTCGTCGGCCTCCGCCTGCGCCTTGGCAAGCGCGACATTGGCCTCCTCCACCGTCGATTCCAGCTTCGCCACCACGTCGCCAGGCAGCACGAGGGCGCCGCGACCGACAGCGACGGACGCCAATAGACCGGTGACCGGCGTGCCGATCTGGACGCGCTGCGCCGGCTCGGCGACGCAGTCGAACGTCATGGCTCTGACGGCGGTGGCGGCAACGGAAAGAAGGGCGGCTGCAACGGCGACGATTGGCTTCATTGGTTCACTCTGGACGGCCGGAGAAGGCGAGGGTGCGGCTTTGTTTTTCATCGGAAGCCAACAGGTCCTTGCGCATGCCCGCGTGCACACGTTCGGCACGGCGCTGGGCATGGCGCAGCAACCAGCGCGACGGCCGTTCGCCGAGGATCGGAGCAGCTGCCCGGGCGAGGTTCTTGAATGCCCGGCTGGCAGCAAACTCGACAAGGGGATCGTCAAGCGACAGGATCGCCTGGAAGCACCCCGGCTGGCCTTGCCGGCCGCTGCGACCGGCGAGCTGGTCATCGATGCGGCGCGCCTCGTGGCGCTCCATCATGATGACGTGCAGTCCGCCGAGTTCCTCGACGCCTTCGGCCAGATGGATATCGGTGCCGCGCCCCGCCATGCTGGTGGCGACCGTGATGCGGCCGAGTTCACCGGCCTGCGCGACGATGGCGGCTTCCGCGCTGTCCTGCGCGGCGTTAAGAACAAGGTGCGGAAGCCCGGCATTGGCAAGATGCTCGCTGGCGATCATCGAGCAGGCCACGGAGCCTGTGCCGATCAGAACCGGAACGCCACGTGCGTGCAGCTCGGCGATGCGGTTGACCGCGAGCTCCCATTTGGCCTCTTCGTCGGGCAGTACCCGATCGACCAGGTTCTTGCGCCGCCTTGGCCGGTGCGTCGGGATCGCCACCACCGGTAGCCGATAGACATTCCAGAATTCACGGGCGACCTGGCGTGCCGTTCCTGTCATGCCGGAAAGATGTGCGTAGCGGCGGAAGAAGCGCTGATACGTCATGCGGGCTATGGTGGTGCGCCGCGCCGAGGGCTTGCAGCCCTCCTTGACCTCGATCATTTGGTGCAGCCCGTCGGTCCAGGCGCGGTCGGGCATCAGGCGACCGGTGTGCTGGTCGATGATCTGCACCTTGCCGTCACGGACGAGATACTCCTCGGCGCGATGAAAAAGATGCAACGCCGACAGTGCCTGGCGAGCGAATTCCTCACGGACGATGACACCGCGCCATTCCTTGCCATGCGCCTCGGCGAACTCGGCGACACGTTCGCGGCCGGCATCGGTCAACACCACTCGCTTCTGTTCTGTCAAAAGCAGATAGTCGGTACCCGCTTCCAGCGTGGCGGCGAGTTCCAACGCCTCCAGCGCCGCCTCTGCCGAAATTTCGCCCTTCGCTTCGCCCGAAATGACCAGCGGCGTTCGAGCTTCATCGACCAGCACGCTGTCGGCCTCGTCGACAATTGCAAAATGCAGGCCGCGCAGGCGCAACTTCTTCGATCGCGGTGTCTCGTCCTGCAGGCCCTCGAGCTTCAACCGCAGGTTCCCGTCGCGTTGGCCGAGCACGATGCGGTCGCGCAGGTAATCGAATGCCAGTTCCTTGTTGGTGCAATAGGTGATGTCGGCACCATAAGCCGCCTGCCGTTCCTGCATCGATTGACCGCTGACGACGACGCCGACGGACAGGCCGAGCGCATCGTAGATCGGCTGGGTAAGCTCGGCGTCACGCTTGGCGAGGTAGTCGTTCACGGTCACGACATGAACCGGCATGCCGGCGAGCGCCGCCGTGCCGGCAGCCAACGCCGCCGTCAGCGTCTTGCCTTCGCCGGTGGCCATCTCGGCGAGGTAGCCGCGGATCATCGCATATGCGCCGATCATCTGGACGGGGTAGTGGCGCCTGCCGCTCAAGCGCGCCGACAGTTCGCGGATGATTGCAAAACATTCGGCGACGGTTTCTTCCGGAAAGCCGCGCCTGCGCCTGAGCGACACCGAAACATGCCGCGCTCGCAGGCGAAGCGCTTCGTCCGACAACGCCCGCATCTCGCCGTCGAACGCATCTGCTTTGGGCACGATATTGGCGAGCCGGCGTGCACGGCGTCCCGAGCCCGCGACGACGGCATAGGCGAGGACACGCGAGGCGAATTCATCGAGTGGCGCCCGCTTGGCATCTTCGCGTTCGGCATAGAGGATCGGCAGCGGCGGCCTGATCAGAGCGGCGTCAGACATTGAAGCGGCTCAGGAAGGTTTGGCGCACGGTGCGCACCCAGCGCCAGATCAGCGGCTCCCTGCCGTGGTCGAAGCGAACGAAGACGCGGCTGCCCAGAAGCAGATGCTCGCCTGCCCGCTGGGGGGCAACGTCGAAAACGAACAGCCCTTCCAGCGCACGAGGCTTGCCGCTGGCGTCGTTTCCGGACCGCATGGCGACGGTTCCACCACCTTCCACGGAAAGCGCCAGGCTTGGCAGATCGAACTGGGCTGCCGGAACTTCCCGGCTGATACGGGCCGGCACCGGCTTTCCGAACTCGCCCGCGTACCGGACTTCGACGCCGTCAGTGCGCGCGCGCACCAGATCGACCTCGCTTTGCGGCACGATCACGCGCAACTGCGGCGTGGCGGTCGAGACGACATAGCCGACCAGATCGCCCTGGTTGAGGAACCGGCCGGGCAGGTTGGCCGCCTTTGGCAGGATGAATCGTCCCGCGTCATGGGCGCTTACCACCAGTCCGTCACGCCGCTGCTTCACCGAGGCGAGCACGCCCTCCATGTTTTTTATCTGCTCGAGCAGGACGTCCGCCTCGACGCGATCGGAGAACCGCACCGCCTCGTAACGCAATTGCAACTCGTGCCGCTGCGCCTCGATCAGTGCGACGCGGCCGCTAATACCTGGATCTTCCAGCCGCAGCAGCGGCGTTCCGGCCGAAACCATCGTGTCCGGTGCGGTGAGAATTTCGGTGACGATACCGGCGGTGTCGGCCCGCACTTCGGCGCGGTCCGGTATCCAGACCACACCCTGTGCCACCGTGCCGTACGGCATGGGCACGAACAGTACGAGCGTTGCCAGCCCGGCAACAGCGGCTCCGGTCAATGCGATGGCGCGTCCGCGCTGGCCTTGCAGGCGAGGCGTCGTCAGCAGGAATTTCAGGCCCTTGAAGATCGGCATCACGACGGTGCCGAAAACCGTGAACAGGGCAAGCAGGACGCCGATGAAGAACAACTTGGTGGCGACCAGCAATGCGATGGTGAGGCTGAGCATTATGCGGTAGCAGAAGGACAGCACGGCGTAGCCGAACAGCCATTTGCGTTCGCCCGGCGCCGAGGCCGGATTGTCGATATTCGTGATCCCCAGAAGGTAACGCTGGACGAGGTACCAGAAGTAACGGTTGGCGCGGGTGCCGAGATTGGGAACCTCGATCAGATCGGCGAAAATGTAGTAACCATCGAAGCGCAGCAGCGGGTTGCCGTTGAAGAACAGCGTCGAGATGCCGCCGATGACCATGACGTTGAAGGCGGCGGCGCGGGCAAGGCCAGGCTCCGCGTTGACCCAGAAGATCATGGCGGCGGCGGCCAATGCGAATTCGACCATGATGCCTGCGCTGCTGACGACCACGCGGCGCCACTTCTCGCGAAAAGCGGTCGATGCGGTTGCATCGACATAGGGCGCGGGAACGAAGATGAGCAGCATCAGCCCGACTTCGTGCACCGCGCCGCCCCACGCTTTGGTGGCGTAGGCGTGGCCCGCTTCGTGGAACGTCTTGACCAGCGGGTAGATGGCGATGATCAAGGCGACATTGCCGGCGCTGAGCAGGCGATCCGATGCGTCGGAGCTCAGTTCGGACCAATGAAGCACCGCCAGCGCGATGCCCGTTCCGACCAGTGCCAGCCATGCGATCAGGCCATAGATCGTGAACAGTGGCCGAACCAGCGGCATGGTGAGATCGAGCCACCGGTCCGGATCGAACAGCGGCATGCGCAGCGCCATCGGATTGCGCAGCTTGTTGATCACCTCGTTGCGCGCCTGCTTGGCGGAGCGGTCGGTCAGTTCCTGGAAATCGGGCGGCAGTTCGCCCTGCAGAAGGTCCGAGGCGTGCAGTTCGGCAAGCAGGTGGATTGCTTCATCCTGCGTCGGCGGGTCGTCGCCGGCGCGTCGCCCGACGAGATCCCATATCTCATGCAAGGTGCGCCTGCCGTCCATGAGCGAGATCATCAGATTGGCGGACGCCGACAGCCGGTGGAAGCGTCCGGTCTGGTGATCCTGCAAAACGTACCAGATCTCGCCGCGGAATTTCTGCCGGTGAATCTGGGCATGCCTGCGTAGCCTGACTTTCAGCTCGGCGACGCGATACCAGGACGGGCTGAACAGCGACTTGGCCACGTCACGGCATCCAGCGCCAGCTTGCCAGGCGCCACCATTCCAGTACCGGCCGCGCCCATATCGAGACGAGCCGACGCTGGTCGATCGCGATCTTGGCGACGCCGATCATGCCGGGCCGCAGCCGCGGCGATGTATGCGTCAGGCTGCCCTCTACCTGGAAAAGGTTCTTGCCGTCCTTGGCCTGCGCCACCGGCGTGATCTTGCCCACGGTCAGCTCGAAATGCTCTTCCGGCAGGGAAGCGAAGATAACTTCGCCCTTCTGGCCCTCGCTGACGTCGGCGATCTGGCGTTCGTCGACCTGCATGACGACGCGGTAATCGGTCAGCGGCGCGATCTCGTAAAGCAGTTCACCGCGGCTGACCGAGCCGCCGATCCGCTGGCTGAGATCGCCGGACACGACGAGGCCATCGAACGGCGCCACGATCCTGGTGCGCGCTATCTGTTCGTCGATCAGCTTGAGCTGCGCGTCGGCCTGGTCGATCTGGCTTTTGACGACATTGATCGTGGCCGGCTGGCGGGTCGCCAGGGCCTTGTCGTATTCGAAACTGTATTGCTGCCGCTGGGTCGCCCAGCGCAGCCGCTCGAGTGCCAGTTCGCGGTCTTCGAGCGTCGCCAGTTCATCGCCGGATGTCACCACATCGCCGGCCCGCGCCTTGGCTTCCTGGATGAAGCCGTCATAGGAGGAAATGATCGCGCGGCGAACCGATCCTTCGATTTGCGCGTCGGCGTTGACGCGATAGGTGTCGGTGGCGAAGTAACCAAAGGCCGCCGCCGCGGCGAGGCCGATCGCGGCAAGCTTGCGGCCGGTGTAGCCAGGCCCGAGCAGCCGCTTGATCTGCTGCCATAGCGATTCGCCGACCTTGAAGATCAGCCACCGGTCGTTCAGTCGTTTCTCGTCGAGAATGGGACCGATGGCAGTGGCGATCATGTCGAGGATCTGCACGATCTCAGGCTCGAAGGCATGACCGCGCCGGCGTTCGAACGTGATGGCGCCGACAAAGGCGTCGACGACGAACATCGGCACCGTGAGCACCTGGCCGTCATGCTGCAGCCGGGCGACTTCGCCGTGGGCGTGGGTGGCGATCGGCTCATCGATGCCGATCGGATAGAGGATGGAACAGCGCTGGTCGATGGCCTCGTCCATGGCCGCACCGATAGCGCGCACAAGGCCCATCTGGCGGCCGAACTGCGCCGTGTGCGAAATGGCGGCGATACGGGCCGATCCGCGGCGTGTGAAGCCGACGCTGACCCGGGCGCAGTCGAAGCGGATCGCGAGTTCCGTCGCGGCGGCCATGGTCGCGGGAGCAAATCGCTGGTGTTCGAGAACCGAAGCGATCAGATCGAGCGTGGCGCGTGAACGGTCGAGCTGGCGCACATTGGTGCTGGCCCGCTGGCCGCGCAGATGATCGCGCAGCCAGGCCGAGCCCCACTGGATCTGGCGGATAGCGGCCCGCATCGCCTCCTTGGCCTGCGACGGCTTGGCGGCGGCGATACCGACCGCAACCACCGCGATGACGGCATCGTCGAGAAGGATCGGAAAGGCCACGGAGGGACTGGCGACGGAATCGGCGGTCGTGCCGCGCGCCACGGCACGGCGTTCGGACAGGGCCAGTTCCGCCGTGGTCTTGAGGTCCGCTGGCTCGTCGTTCGCTTCGGGCCATGCCGACAGCAGGCGCATTCCTCCACGCGCCTCAACGAGCACAATGCCCTTCGACGCACCGGGGATCATGCTGCATTGCAAGGCGAGCCATGCGGTGGCCAGATCCTCGGATGTGCTTGCTTCGGAGAGGCGCTTCCAGAGCGCTGGCGCAAGAAGCGTCAAGGAACTGGCCGATGCGGCCTCTTCGGCCGCATCCGCATCGTCGCTTTGCGTGACCTTGGCCATTTTTCCCGGTCGCTTACTCGACGTTGAGTGACCCGTAGCGGGCCTCATGCTCGCGCAGCACGCCACCGAGCACGGTCCACAACCGTTTCGCCGCCAGGGGCGTCAGGATGATGCGATTGGACAGCTCGACCGAAACGGAGCCGCCATCCTCGACATTCCAGGTCCGGTTGGTGCCGAAGAACAGGTCGACCTGTTCCCTTGTGCCTTGAACGTTGACCACATTGGCGAAGTGGGTGGTCATCTGGTCCTCAAGCCACTGGACGCCCTTGCGCGCCGTGCCGTCTTCCTTTTTGGGTGCTGCGGGTCTTGCGGGCTTAGCGGATGCTGGTGTCTTGGCCATTTGGTCTCCCATGCCTGTCGTCGCTGCCTCGATCGCGGTCGAGAACCACGGTCGTCGAATGCGCTGCCGGTTTTTACGATTCTCGCCCCGAGAAAGGCACCGACCATCTCGGTCGACACGCCCGAGGCGGACAATAATTCAAATGGGTCGGGACCGAAAGACGTCTTCGCAGCGTAAAGGGAGAAGCGGGAGGTAACGTTACCGCGGCCCGCGCACGGCTCGGACCGCGAAGAATCGCGTGCGAGCCGAGAGCCGGCCTGGGCTAGAAATGATAGGCGAGGCCGATCCTGCCGGTCAGCAGCGACGGCTTCAGCTCATTCTGATCGAGCTGGGTGTTGGCGACGGTCAGGCCATCCACCGCCTTGGTGTACAGGCCTTCGACACGCAGGCTGAGCTTGTCTGTCAGGGCCGATTCAATACCGCCGCCGATCTGGTAGGCCGACAGCATCTTGCTGCCGCCACCATCGAGCCCGAAGAACTCATCATTGGCGTCGGTCCACAGGCCAGCAAAGCCACCCTTGGCATAGACAAGGGTTGAAGGCGTGGCGAAGTAGCCGGCGCGAGCAGTGAGGGAGAGCTCAGCCTTGACGGTGCCAAACAGCGTCGGAGCGCTCGGATCGAGTGAATTCTGCGACGGATCCTTGAAACGTGCATCAAGGTAGTCAGCACCAGCTTCGACACCGAGCAGATAGGAAGAGCCCAGAAGGAAATTGTAGCCGGCAAAGATTCCGCCACCAATGCTCTGCGCCCCATAGGGACCGACGGTTGCGCCGGGCACGTCGACATCGAGATGCATGACGCCGAAATTGTACGAACCGTCGACGCCGGCATAGAAGCCGTTCCAGTTCATGTCGGGCGCGGCCTCGGCGGGGTAAGCGGAGCCATGCTGCGCGTTGAAGCGATAGGCCAGGCCCGCGGTCACCAGCAGATAGTGGGGATTGAAGGATTCGAAATCGTCTTCGAGAGTGAATTTGTTGAACGCCTGGTAATAGTTCGCCTCGATACGGGCCGTCAGGTTGCCATAAAGGAAGGTTTCCGCGCCGATGCCGATCTCAGCCGCGCCAACAGTCTTGCTGACAGTGTCGAAAAAGCCTTGCTCGATATCGTCAAGCTTGATGCCGGCATATCCCAGCCGGCCATAGACCAGCGTCTGCGGCGTCACCAGGTAGCCCGCGCGACCGGATACCGAATAGATCGATTTTGCCTTGACCAGCGTTCCGAAGCCACCGGCGACGTTAGGCGAATAGTCGGCGTCGATCTGCGTATAGTCCAGTTCAAAACCCGCCACCCAGCGATTGCTGAACTGGTAATCGAAGCCGCCATGGACGCCGTAGGCGAAGTCCGCGGCGCCAAACTTGTAGCTGACGGTCCTATCTCCCGCAGACACCGGCAACTGGTCGTAGCCCATATTGCCGAAGGCACCACCGCCGTGCACGCCGACAAAGAATCCGGTCCACGACGGGCCGGTGGCTTCCTGGGGCGCGACGATTTGGTCTGCGGCTCGTGAAAGCGAGGTGACGGAAACGAGCGCGGCGATCGTGACCGACGCTGCGAATAGACTGCGGACCATAAAGTCACTCCCTCACCCAATGTTATTGCGACTAACACGCGGTTCTGAAATGTGTCAAAAAATTGTCCGCGGATTGGGCTCGATCCTATACGCTTGCGATGTACTGTGTTGAATCTGCCACAATAGATGACGATGCCGGTGAAAATAGACGGCCTTAACTGTCGAAAGCTCGAACCGATGAGGCTGGGCAAGTGGAACGTGGGCGAGGACTGGGCGTGATCAATATCGATCCGATACGGCAGGTAGACCGTTTCCTCGAAACCGAGATTGAGTCGCGAGCCCTGGCTCTCGCCTTGTCGCGTGGGCTGGTCGACCTGCTGGCTGGCCGAAAATCGGTGGCTCGAAGCGATATCTATCGCTTGGCTCAAATGCCCGAAACCGCTTTCGACTTCTTTCTTCAGTTGCTGGCAAGCAATGGGGTGGTTCGTGGCGAGGATCCGCTCCGCCTGACGCCGGATTTCCGCGAAGCGCTTGCCCACCGTGACCTGCTGGAGGCAAAGCTCTGGTTCGCCAATCTGGCGGCGCCGGACGTTCATGGCCTTTTTGCGGAACTGCTTTCGGATATTCCGCAGTTCATGGCGCGAGCCCAGGTGTTCGAGCTTTTCCGTTACGACCGCTGCATGGAGGTGACGCCGGAAAACCTCTCCGCCACGGCGCGATGGGTAGGCTACACCTCAACGCTCACCCGATACGAAGCGCCGGCCTGTCTCGACCGGCTGAACCTCGCCGGACACAGGAGGATCCTGGATGTCGGCGGAAACAGCGGTGAATTCGCCCGGCAGATATGCGAGCGCAATCCGTCGATGGAAGCGACGGTTTTCGATCTGCCCGTTGTCTGCGCGCTCGGCCGGCGCCATGTCTCAGGCTCGCCACAGGCGGCGCGGATCACCTTCGAGGAGGGCGATTTTCGCCGCGACCGGCTGCCGGCCGGCCACGACATCATCAGCTTCAAGTCGGTGCTGCATGACTGGCCGCGGGACGATGCCGCCACGTTCATGCGAGAAGCAGCGGCCGCGCTCGAACCCGGTGGGCGCATGGTGATCTTCGAGCGCATGCCGATCGAGCCCGCCGGCATCAGGCTCCCCTATTCAATGGTCGCCAACCTTGTCTTCCTGCCGTTCTTTCGCAAGCCGGATTTTTACGCGGTCGAACTCGACAAACTCGGCTTTATCGATATCAGTATCCAGTCCGTTGGGATCGAGATGCCTTTTGCGCTGATCACAGCGAGAAAGAAATGGCAATGAAGCGGGCGCCCATTGTCGCGATATCGGGCCACCCCGGCAGCGGCAAAACCTCGTTGACCAAGGCATTGCAGGATCGGCTCGGCGTGCCGGCCCTGCACTATGACGATTTCGAGACCATCACCGCATCGCCGCCATCAGAGATCAGGGATTGGATCGAACGCGGGTCGAACTACGACGAGATCATGCTGGAGCCGCTGGTCCGGGAGATGATCCGGCTTGCCGAAACGACGCCACCCCCGAAATGCGTCCTGCTCGACACGCTGCTCGGGCGCGCGCACGGCGCTACCGGCGAACTGATCGACACGTTGATCTGGGTCGATACGCCGCCCGACATAGCGCTGGCCCGCAAGATCGGCGAAGCGGCGGGCAGGGCACGCGCGACCCCTGGCGAAGCGCCGGCCTTCATGGGATGGCTGGAGTCTTACCTGGCGCATTACACGGGATTCATCGCCGGCACTTATGCCATGCAACGCGAACGGGTGCGGCCCGCCGCCGACATCATCATGGATGGCCAGGCTCCGGTGGACAGGCTTGCTGAAGAGGCAGTGCTTGCGATCCTGCAGCGGCTGGATCGGTTTGCCGAGGCCGGCGACCCGAAGCGGACGCCGATCGAAGCGCAAGGCAAGCGCATGCTTTCGCTGATCGAGGATTTGAACTGCCCATTCGGGCTCGAGCGATCGGCCAAGCTTGGCGATGGCGAGATCAACGAGGATCGGTTCCTCGCCATCGTGCACAAGGATTCGCTGGGAACCGATCCCAAGGCCGGACTTCGTTCGATTGCCCGCAAGCTGTCGCTGCCGGAAGCCATGCTTGCCATGTTGTGCGAACATCTTGGTGAGGCCGAGATCGTGCATTTCGGTTACGAGGGCGGCAAGGCCGGACTGTACAAGATCTATGTCGAGTTTTCCGGACGGGTCCGGCGCGGTCTGGCGAAGGGGGCGAAACCGGTGACCGAGCTGGTCCATGTCGCCGTCAAATGGCGACCCGACGACCCTCAATCCGCCAGGGTTTCGCGCTATCTCTGGCCGGCCGAAGCACGTGGTGTCGCCGCAATCCGGCAGCGTCTCGCCGGATTGCGTGCCAATGCCGCTGCCTTTCCCTCGGTCGATGCCGCCTTTGAGATGATCGAGGCGGCGCGCCACCATTGCCCGGACGACCGGATTTTCTTCATGGAGGTGCAGGAAGACGGATCGCCTCGGCATTCCTTCGACATCAACTTCTACTCGGCCGGTCTCCAGGTTGCCTCGGTGGAGGACACGGTCGGGCGGCTGGGGCGTGCCTATCATATCGAGCCGGCTAAGATTGATGGATGGCTTTCGCGGATCGCCGGCGAACCGCTCGGTCATCTGTCCGGCGGAATCGGACGCAATGGCCGGGATTTCGCGACGCTTTATTTTGGCGCATCCGCGAGAAAGGGCGTTGGCCGTGGCTGACTTTCTTGAGTGGACGCAGCCGGGTGACAAGCAGTTCGACTACTGCCTTTGGCCCTACGAACCGGTGGCCGCCACGGCGGGCAAGCTGCGCTCCTCGACGCTGCTCTGGCAATCCTTCGAGGCGCTTGGCGCTCCGCCCCTGCTGAACGAGATGGTGCGCGCGGTACAGGGCGAAATCGGTCCGTTCCGGACCGTGTGGGGCGTCAAGCAAAAAGGGAGCGATTTCAGCTGGGAGCTCTATTTCTACGACTACGAGCGCCTTGAGCGAGAAGTCTCGATAGAACGGGTGCTGGCTGCGTTGGCGCCCTATGCGCCATCGGCGCTCGCCTTGTCGCCGAAGCGCCCCTACTTCATGTTCTCGCTCGATCTCGATGCCGCACTCGGCGCGCAGGAACGCGGGATCGAAGAGATCAGCGTCTATCTCGGCAATCCGAGCGGCGTGGTTTCGTCCGGGCTCTGCTACCAGCTCAGCCCGTCCGGCTTGCGCTTCGACAACCTCTATTATTTCTTCGACGCCAAGGATGATTGGGAAGACATTGTGGGCAAGGTCGCGGCGTCGGCGCATCTCGACCTCGACGGCCTCGATATCTCCTCCATCCTGTGGCCGGAACTCTGCGACTGCGGCATCATCGTCGTTGCCAACAAGAAGTACAATGACGGTGTTTATTTCTCCCGGATACGCATCGACCAACTGATCTGGTTCGTCGACAGGCTAGGCTATCCCGACGCCATCCAGGCCTTCCTGACCGCCAACAAAGCCCGGCTCGACCACATGCTCTATGATGTCGGCATCGATTACCGTATGATCGACGGCAGGCTGGAAATTCTCAAAAGCGCCTATTACGGCGTTCTGTAGATTTCTCATGGGCGCGTGATGGCAATCTACGATCATAGCAAATACGTGTCGCTGACGATGGAGTTCCGCTGCAACCTCAAATGCGTGCATTGCATGATCGAGGGCACGATGGATCGCCTTGCGCCCGAGAGCGATGACAGCTTCCGTGAGTTGCTCGCCCACAACAGCCGCACCCGCCAATGGACGGGCCTTATCCTCACCGGCTCGGAAATCACACTTCGCCGCGACCTGCCGGACCTGGCTCGCCAGGCACGTGCCGCCGGCTTCGACCATGTCCGTATTCAGACGCATGGCATGCACCTGGGCCGCCGGGCGTACAGTGAGAGCCTCGTGGAAGCGGGTATAGATGAATTTTTCGTGAGCGTCGCCGGAAGCGACGCCATGACCCACGACACGATAACCACGGTCAAGGGTTCGTTTGAAAAGACGGTACGCGGATTGGAGATCCTCGACGAATATCCGGGCGTCGCTACAATCACCAATACTGTTGTAACTGAAGCCAGCTATCGATTGTTGCCGGCCGTTGTTGACAGGCTTGCGCATCTGAAGCGGCTCACGCAGATGGAATTCTGGTTGTATTGGCCGATGGCCGAGACCGACGAGAAGGGCCTGGCCGCCAACCATCTGGACGTATTGCCCTACCTGAAGGAGGCGGCGCGCAAAGCGCGCGCATACGGTCGTTCGGTGGAGATCAAGAACTTTCCCGAGTGCCTGCTCGGCGACGATTCTTTACTTCTGGTTAACGATCAGCCGCAACTTTACATCGACCCTGCCTTCTGGGACGAGTTCGCAAAAAACGGCTTCTATCAATGCCCCTACAGGGACAGTTGCGCGTCAACACAATGCCTTGGCCTCAACAGCGCTTATGTCAAAAGATATGGCGATCATGCAGATCGACTGGTCCCGCTGATCAATTCTTCAAAAGAAGCTGTTGCCCTTGCGGAAACCATCGTCTAGTTTCCTAATAAAGGGTTTCCTTAATGTTTTTTTGGACGGAAGCCGAACGAGATCGTTCGGTTGCTTTTTTGTGCTGATACGGGTGGGGAATGGTTAAGCAACTTTTAATATATGAGCGCGCGGTACCGGTATCACGCCAAAGCCACGGCGACTTGTCGGTCAAGACCGGCAACAATTTTGCTTTCGCCAGGCAGGTTAACTCGGTGCCGCTGATGGCCGCCGAATTTTCCGGTGCCGCGGCAGAATATGCCGTGGTTTTCGCCGGACAGGGCGAAAGTATAATTCCTGTGGTTCTGCTCGGCGTGCGCGACGGTGAGAATCTCTTTGTCAATGAGGACGGATCCTGGGGCGGGCGCTATGTCCCGGCGTTCCTGCGCCGCTATCCCTTCGTCTTCTCGAGCACCGATGACGGTGCGAATTTCACGCTTTGCGTCGACGAGGAATTCGAGGGCTGCAACCGCAAGGGGCGTGGCGAGCGGCTGTTCGACGGCGACGGCGAACGCACATTGTACCTGCAAAACGTGCTTGGTTTCCTGCAGGCCTATCAGGTGCAGTTCCAGCGCACCCAGGCGCTGACCAAGCGGCTCAACGATCTCAACCTGTTCGAAGCGATGCAGGCCCGCTTCACGTTGCGCGACGGCAAGACGCTGATGCTGTCGGGATTTTTCGCGGTCAACCGCGATCGGCTGAAGGCGTTGTCTGGCGATCAACTGGCCGAGCTTGCCAGGGCCGACGACCTGGAACTGATTTATTTGCATCTGCAGTCGATGCGCCATCTGTCGGCGACGGCCGAGCGCATGGGGGCGGGAGCGGTCGGGCTGAAAGATGAAGCGCCCGAGCCGGAAACTGCTCCGGAGCCTGCGGACGCATGATTTGAAGGAGGGCGCATTCAATGCGCCCTTTTTCGCCATTGGGCAGGGAATTTGGGGCGTTCCGCGCGGTTCATGAGATGAGCGCGCGAGCGGGGGGTAAGCGAAGATGGCATTTCCGTTCAAGTCGGAAGGCATTTCCGGCAGGCCTATATCGCACCGGCGGGCGAAGCTTTCTGAAATCCTGAAAGCCAAACTGGCGCGCTTGGTCAAGGGCTCGCGCGTGCAGCGCGAACTCGCCGACCGCATTCGGCTGATCTTCGATCCACTCGAGCCGCGCCTGCTGCTCAATGCCGACCTCAATGTCAATCTGGCAACCGACGGCCCGAACGTCGACCATGAAATCCTGGTCCGTCTGATCGAAGAGGTGCAGACGGTCAACAACGTCGCCACCACCATCCAGCAGGTCCAGATCATCGACCAGACCGATGGCGGCAAGGTGCTGGCATTCGGCGACCTGAGCACCATCAATGCCAGCGCAAACACGTCGTCGATCTCGATCACCGGCGGCAGCGGCAGGGATACGCTGAAAATCGACGAGGATTCGTTTGGCGCCAATACGCTTTCCAAGTCGATCCTGTTCGACGGCGGCGGCGGCAACGACAAGGTGGTGTTCGACAGCTCCGCCAACACCGCCTGGACGCTGAACGGCAACAATGCCGGCACCATCAATGGCGCGCATGTCGATGTGGCATTCACCGGCACGGAGAACCTGAAGGGCGCCGACGGCAACAACGACACCTTCACGATCGCGGCCGCGGGCAAGCTCAGCGGCACGATGGACGGTGGCTTCGGCGGGCAGGACACGATTGTCTATTCGGGAGGCCTGGCCGCCAGCAGCGCGACGCTGGGGGCGAACGGTTCCGGAAAGGTCACGTTCGCCAATCCGAACGGCTCGACGCTTGCCTTCGAGAACATGGAGCCTTTCGCCGTCGGTGGCGGCGTGCTCGTCGTCGACCGCTCGGCCACGGTTTCGGCGGCAGCCAACAAGAACGTCACCGTGCAGGCGAACGGCGCCAACTCCCTGCGCGTGATCATCGACGGCACCAATTACGATTCGGCGGCGACCAGCAAAGTCTGGCTCTATCTCGGCGACAGCGCCAATGTGACGACGCTTTCGTCATTGCCCAGCAATGCCGGCTTCTCGCTGATGCTGGATGCCGGCGAGGAGATCGCCGTCAATTCGGCCGTTTCAACCACGGGCAGCCTTGGCTTGAGCGCCGAGGACATCAACATCGGCTCCTCCGCCGTGATCAGCGCACAGTCGATCGACATAGAGGCCGTTGACTGGGCTCGCACATCGATCGACGCGGCCGGGATCGTTTCGACGCTCAGTGCAACGACGGCGACGTCGGCAACCGTCACCATCGCCGGATCGCTTGCGGCGGCCGGCGGCGCGGTGACGGTTTCGTCTCAGGTGTCCAACACGGTCAAGGCCCACGGCAAGGCTCAGAGCACCCTGCGCACCATCGCCGCGACGCTGACCGACACATCGACGGTGACGCTGGCTGCCACGGCGTCGCTCACCGGATCGGCGATAACGATAGCGGCCAACACCGGTGTCGATGTAGACCTGATGATCACCGAGGTTCCGATCCCCAACCTCCTCGGCCTTACCGAAGTCGTCGTGCCCGACAACGTTCTTGCGCTTACCAGCATCCCGCAAGACACGATCGCCCAGATCAAGGCCGGCTCCGGCGGCATTTTCGATACCAGCTCGCAGGCTTTCAATGACGCGCTGTCGCGCGGCGAGATTGCCGCGGAAGACCTGGCGACGATGGCGAAGACCGTCATCAACGGTTTTACGAACTCGCAGGTTCAATCCAACGTCACTGTCACCAACACGACGGCAACGTCGGTCGATGCCGCAGCAAAGATCATTCAGACCGGCGGCACGATCAACGATGGCGTCACGGACGTGCAAATCTCGGCCGCCGACGACAGCCGCGTTGCGGTCGATCTTCAGACCGAAACCGATGTGCTGATTCCCGGCACCGAGGGGATAGTCATCTTCTCGGCTGTCAGTTCGGACACCAATGTCAATCGGACCACGGGCGTCACTGTCGGTCCCGCAACCGCCGCCGTCTCCACCCATCCAGTGGCGATCAGTGCCCATGGCGATGTTGCGCTCGCCGCGTCCAGCAAGGGCGAGGTGCGCAACGCCATTGTCTCGGGCTCGCTCGGCTCGGTGACCAATGTCGCCTCCGATGCAACGAAGGCGCTGGCCCGTGGGATCACCGTGAATGCCGGTGGACTGGAGGTTACGGCCGAGAGTGCGACCACCTACCGTTCGACCGGTCTCGACGCCGAGAATCGCGTCACTGGCGAAACCAGCGCCGGGATAGACGAGAGCGTTGTCAACGCCGGCACTGGCGGCGTTTCTGTGCTGGCCGGCGACTATTCGACCTTCATCGCGATCGCGACACCCTTCCAGCCGCGCGTGAACCCCAACGACACAGCGCCCTCGACGCAGGTCGCGCGCGTCAGCGTCATCAACATGGTGACCAAGACGACCGCCGCTTCGATTTCGCAGTCGAATGTCGACAGCGACGGCACGGTCACGGTCGCCGCGATAAACCAGACCAACCTTTTGGCCTACTCGTCCTCGGCCCCGGTCGGTGAGGATGCGAATGCCCCGATTGTCGCCAAGACAGCGGTCGCCGGCGTTCTGGCTGTCAACGTCGTCAATGGCTCGACCACGGCAACGATCGATCTCAGCGATGTCCAGACGACCGGCACCGCCGACGTCGTCGTTTCGGCCACCGACAACAGCTTCGTCGACGCAACCATCTATGTCGATATAGACGGTCGTGGTCCGGTCAGCCTGGCCATGGGTTCTTCGAAGGCTGTGACCGGGCTGGAGGCGCTCAACGTCATCGGCTTCAATGTCGGCAGCACGGCCGCTGGTATCGCCAGGGCGACGCTCGATGTCCTGCTCGGCACCCAGTTCTGGACCAACGAGCAACAGGTCAAGGTCAGTGCCACGATCTCGGATTCCGTGGTCGCGGCAGCCGGCGCGCTGATGGTCACGGCACTTTCGAAAGGCGTCGTCAACGCCACCGTCAGCAATGCCTCGCGCAATGTCTCCGAAGGCGGCATTCTCTCCAGCGGCGCGAAGTCGATCGGCGCGATCCTGTCGAGCAACCAGGTCAGCAGGCTTGCCTCGGCGACGATCGACGGCGGTTCGACTTCCAAGCAGGTCAGCGCGAGCGGCGCACTCGATGTCAGCGCCCGGGACGACACCACGATCAATTCCAACACCAAGATCGAGACGGCGGCGATCGCCTCCAGTGACGGCGGGCTGCACGCGCTTGCGGATCTGTTCGATGACGGGCAGAAGCCCGACACAGACCGCTTGCTGACCGACGACAAGGTGGTGCCGCTGGCCTATGGCACCAAGGTCGGACTCGATTACGACGTCAAGACCGATGGCAACACCGGCTCGATCGACGTCAAGACCGGCGATATCGTCTATGTTTCGGTGCTGGGCGGCGCCGGCCATCTCTACAAATATACCGGCCCCGACAAGCATATCGATTTCACGCATAGCTCCACGACCGTCGATTTCGCGACCGATCCCGCCTTCGTCCTGCTGACCGGCGAACGCGGGCAAACCTACACCTATCTGGGCGCCGACAATCCGACGCTCGACCTGACGGATCCGAGCCAGGTCGATTTCACCGACAAGGATCTGTGGAAGGCCGATCTCGATTATTCGATACTCGATTTCAACCTGCGCGCGACCAGCGGCAGCGCGATCGGCGCGGCCATCGTGTTCAACGACGTGCGTGGCGGCGCGACCGCGCTCATCAACAAGGCCAAAGTTCAAGCAGCCACTGTCTCGGTGACGGCGGATTCGACCGGCGCCATCCGGGCCATGGCGGATGTGCTCAGCGAAGCCGAAGGCGGTTCGCCGTTCAACCAGGATGCGCTGGTCCAGAAGGCGCTCGGTTCGGTCAAGGGCTTCCTGTTCAAGGCAGGCGCCACCAGCGGGCAGAGCGCTATCGTGGCAACCAACCTGATCCAGGGGCAGACCTCAGCCAAGATCACCAACGCCACCATCGGTACGAGTGCTAACACGGTCGGCGACGTCACCGTCCACGCCGAGAACCATTCGCTGATCGAGTCCGAAAACAAGACCGTCGCCGAAGTGGGAGAAGGCGAAAAGGCCGCGGCGTTCCAGATCGCCAACAACACGATCGGTTGGGAGCGCGGCAACTTCCTGTTCAACACGGTGGAGACGCTGCTCGGAGACGTCGTCGCCGATGTCGCCGGCGCGACGGGCGATACCAACACGTCGCTTCGCCATGAAAACCCGTTCAATGTCGAAGCCTCGATCACCAATTCCAACGTCACCTCCCATGGCGAAGTGCTTGTCGAGGCGGTATCGAGCGCGCTGATCACCGCGACGATCACCAACGAGGCCTCCGCCTCGGTCGAAGCCCTGTTTGACGGTGCGACGACCGGCTACGGCGCGGTCATTTCCGGCAATAAGGTCAGCAGCACGGCGACCGCGTTCATCAGCGGCGGCACGGTCGTCGCCAAGACGGTCGCGGTCAGTGCCGCCGACGAGGCCGGAATCGAAGCCACAACCGGCCTTGGCGTCAGTTCCCAGCTCGACAACACCAATGGTGTCAACATCGTCAACGAGATCGCCGGCGACATGCTGGACGATTACAAATACACGACGAAGTCGGGCACGCCTCATCTCAACCTGGGCGACACCGTTCGTATCAGCGACGCGGACGACTATGCGGGCACGGGCGAAAAGGGCGGCATCTACCAGTACATGGGACCGGACGGCGCGGCTGTCGATCTGGCGACGGCCAATTTCGACGATTTCGGCCTGTGGAAGAAGCTCAACAGCGACAACCTGATCCCGGCGGATCTGGCCAAGACGGGCCTTTTGGCGGCCGGCATGTCGGAGAAATCCGTGGTCGGCAATGCCACGGGCCTGGGCGGCATCTTCGACCGCAATCAGGTCAAGAGCAATGTGATCGCCAAGCTCGTCAACACGTCGGTGACCACGAACGGCGCGGTTTCGGTCACGGCGGATGAGTCCGCCACCATCACCGCCGTCGACACCAGCGTCATCGATTCCTGGGATTCGACCAGCGGCGTCTCGGTTTCCAATACCGTGCAGGGTGGTGCGTCGGCTTCCGTTGAGAACAGCTCAGTCACCAAGGCAACGAGTGGGATTGCCGGTAACGACCTGACCGTCAAGGCGACGACCAAAGCGACAATCGACGCAACGGCGCTCAGCCAGGCCTATGGCTCGGGCAGCGTCTACGGTTTCGTGCTCGCCTTCAACGCCGTCGGCTGGCAGCCGCAGAACCTGCTCTTCGATGCGGTCGACACGCTGATCGGATCACCCGAGATAGGCAAGGCGCTCGGCAACGAAACACCGGTGCTGACCACCGCCTTCATCACGAACTCCAGCATCGACATCGCCGGCGACATCGATCTGTCGGCCGTCAATGAGGCCGGCATCACCGCCACGACCGGCAACGAAACGGCGATGGACTGGACGAACACGTTCACGCCTTCCGCCAAATATGGCGTCAGCGGCACCGCGGCCGGAGCGATCCTGGCCAGCAACAAGGTCAGTTCGGGTGCGTCCGCCTATATCGACAACAGCGGTACCCCGGCCAGGACCGTCACCGCGGGCGGCGCGGTCGACATCGAGACCTCGAATGCGGCGACGATATCGGCCGACATATCGGTGGTGTCGACAGCCGCGCCGGGCAGCACGCTCGGCGCGCTGCAAGATGTCGTCAGCAAAGTGGCCGATGAACTGGGCGCCGGCGATTACAAATACACAACCAAGTCCGGAACACGCACGGTCGAGAACGGCGACAAGGTCCGTGTCGCGCTCGACTATCTCGACGCCAAATACGATCTCGACACGGTGAGCGGGTCCGTCGACATCACGCATGGCGATCTGGTCGAGAAGGGCGGCACTATCTACCGCTATCTCGGCGACGATCCGATCACCCAGACAAGCGGCATCACCCTGACCGACACGGCGCAGTGGAAGGCCCTCGATGTCAATTCGGGCGAGGTCTACAAATATATCGGCGACACGCCGTTCACCGCTGACCTCGGTGGCGGCTCCGTGGACTATTCCGACATCACGAAATGGCAGCAGCTGAAGACGTCCGACTTCGAGGACATCTTCTTCCCGGCAATCGGGAATGTGGTGACGACCAATTCCAAGGCGATCGGCCTGTCCATCGCCTACAACGACACCCGTGGCGATGCCAAAGCCTACATCAAGGGCACGACTGTCGCGGCCAATGGCGGCGACTTGACGGTTGCGGCCAAGGGCGCCTCGACGATCACGGCCTACACCACGAACACGGTTTCGGCCGCCGGCGGCAGCGGCATCGACGGCTCCGGCGACGTGCTCGGCTTCAGCGGCCAGATCGACACCAATGTCGTGCTCGGCAAGACCTCGGCCAGCATCGAGGACAGTTCGGTCACCGCCAGCGGCAACCTGGTCGTGTCGGCGGATAACGAGGCGCGCATCGACGCCAGGCTTTATTCGTCGGGCGTATCCGGCGCGACGGCTGTCGGTGTGACGCTCGCCTACAATTCCGTCGGTTGGGAAGCGCAGAACATTCTGTTCAACACGCTCGACACGCTGATCGGTTCGCCTTACCTCGCCGACAATGCCTTCGACGGCAATGTCGGCGCCGACGCCACCGCCTCAATTCTGAGGAGTTCCGTCGACGCCGGTGGCGGCATCGACGTTTCGGCGCTCAACAACGCGCAGATCAACGCTACCGTGTCCAATGCGGCCGTGACCGACACGGCGGCGCTGTACGGGGCATCCGGCGCCTCCTACGGCGCGGTGATATCGGGCAACAAGGTCTCGGGGGCAGCCAAGGCGACCATCGACAACAGTGGCACGACCGGCAAGACGATCAGTGCCGGCGACACGATCTCCGTCACGGCCAACGATTCCTCCGGCATCTATTCGAACTCCAAGCTGGTCGCCGAGACCTCGGTCAGCACCGATGGCGGCGCATCGATCATCCAGGAGACCATCAACGACATCCTGCCGGCCGATTACGACACGAAGCCTGACGCAGGCATCGGCACCAAGATCCGCGACATCAAATTTGGCGACCGTGTGCGCATCGCCGACGACTACACCGGTAATGTGGTCATCAATCTCGACCAGATGCTGCCGCCGTCGAAATTCCCGATCTCGAACGGCGACGCGGTCCAGTTCGAGGCTCCCGAAGGCGAGGACAGTGGCCCGATCTACCGGTACAATGGCGAGGACGGCGTCATCGATCTCGAGGCGCTGGTCAATGCAATCGACGCTGGCACGGAAGACATCGACAACGATCCTAACTGGACCCGCATCGGCGGTAACGCCGGCAGCATCTATATCTACATGGGCGACAACGCGAGCGGTCAGGGGCTCGATCTCGCCAGCACCGACTTCACTAATCTCGGCTATTGGAAGGAAGCGCCGGAGGCGACTGTCCTGCTGCAGGATCTGAACCTGTCGGCGGCGCCCTCGCGGGCGGTTGGCGGCCTGGTGGTCATGAACGACGTGCGCGGCGGTTCCGACGCCTCGATCAAGAACGCCACCGTCTCCACCACTGCCGGCGACGTGCAGGTTGTGGCGCTGGAAAGCGCCGACATCAAAGCCAAGGTTGACACGTCGATCACGGCGAATGGCGGCAGTTCGATCGACTGGGACGGCGATTCCAAGACCGACGGCAGCAACGGCAAGCCGGCCGACACGGATCCCGGCACCGACCACAAGCCGGGCTCGCCGGCCGATCCGGCCAATCCCGTGACGCCGGCCGATCCGAAGGAAGAGACACCGGCAGACAAGGTGTTGGCGATCAACGGCACCATCGCCACCAACATCGTGCAGAGCAGCGCCACGGCTACGATCTCCAACAGCGACGTGACCAGCGCCGGCGCCGTGACCGTGGCCGCGCAGAACGTGTCTGCAATCAAGGCCGATACGCAGAGTTCGGCCTACACAAGCGGCGGCGACACGGGCGGCGTGACGCTCGCCTTCAACACGATCGGCTGGAAGGCGAGCAATGTGCTCTTCAACGGCGTCGACGCCCTGCTTGGCGACGACCTGATCGCCGACGCGTTCGGAGGCCGCAATCCGGCGATGACGCAGGCGACCATCGTCGATTCCAACATCGCGGCCGGTGGCGCCGTTTCGGTGACGGCCGACAACAAGTCGATCATCGACGCTACGGTCGGCAACAAGGCTACCTCGTCCTCGACCTCGATTTCGGGCACGGACGGCAAGGCCTTCGGCTTCATCCTGGCGATGAACAAGATCGCCAGCGAATCCACGGCATCCATCGACAACAGCGGTGCCTCGACGGCCCAGGTCAAAGGCACGGACGTCACGGTGGCCTCGACAGACGATGCCTCGATCACGTCCGACGGTAAAGTTCAGGCGCTCGCCGAGATCAAGAACGATTACGGCGCCTCGGTGGTCACCAATCTGATCAATTCGGCGCTCGGCAGCTATCAGTTCACCACCAAGTCCGGTGTCCAGACTGTCAACAGCGGCGACCTCGTCTATATCGACGACGATACGGGCCTCAACGGTCCGGCAACCGGCGAAAAATGGGTTTATGACGGCCCCGACGGCGCGTCGATCGATCTGTCGAGCATCGATTTCTCGGACGGCAACTGGTCCAAGTTCATCGCTACCGACATTGTCGACTGGATCAACACCAACCTCGTGCCCAGCCTGGCCGGCGGCAGCGCCATCGCGGCGGGCGGCATTGCCACCCGCAACGACATTGACAGCGGTGCGTCCGCCACGGTCACGGCTGCCAGTATCATCGCCACCGGCAACGTGCTGGTCTCGGCGCTGCAAACCGGGATGATCACCGCCACCACCACGGCGCGCGTGGAAGCTACGGGCAGCGCCAAGGGCAAGTCGATCGCCGTCAACGGCGTCATCGCCACCAACAACGTCGTCAGCCATGCCACCGCGCTGGTCGAGGACAGTCACGTCGAAGGCGCCGACCTCGCCGTCACGGCGGAAAGCCACGCGTCGATCGACGCCTCGATCGACGCCGACACGATCGCCAAGGCGACCGCGGCCGGCATCACGCTGGCTTTCAACACGATCGGGCTCGCCGGGCAGAACTTCCTGTTCAACACCGTGGATGCATTGGTCGGCACCAATCTTGTCGACACCATCTACGGCCACGATCCGGCCGCGCAGGTCAGTGCGCGGATTTCGAATTCGACCACCGACATGAGCGGTGCCCTGACCGTCTCGGCGACGGCTTCGCAGACGATCAACGCGGAAATCTCCAACTACGTGAAGACCCTGCGCGGCGGTGCCCCGACGGCGGTCAGCGTGGGCGGCGTTTTCGCCCTCAACCGGGTCATCAATTCCGTCGAGGCGGCGATCGAGGACTCGACCGGCATCGACGCCGACGGCTTGGTCACGGTCTCGGCCAGCAACATCAGCGAGATCACATCGCATGTGGTCCTCCCCGTCATAGCCATCAACTACACTTACGGCCAGGATCCTGACGGTAAATCCGTTTCGATCGGGCTGGTGGTGTCGCGCAATGCGATCGACGCCACGGTTTCCGCCACCATCGACAATGTGTCCGACCTCAATGCGGGCAGCGTCTCGGTCACCGCTTCCCAGGCTGGCAAGATCGATGCCACGGCGGCGGCGGCTTCCGTGTCGGTGGCCGCCGGAACTGGCAGCGGGCTGGCAGTCGGCGTCGCCGGCACCATTGCCTTCAACACCATACTGGGCGCGGTCGGCGCGCTGATCCAGGACAGCGATGTGCAGGCGACCGGCGACGTCACCGTGTCCGCCACCAACAGCGCCGACATCGACGCCACCATTGCGGCCGCGGCCGCCTCGGTCGCCGGAGGTTTCAATTCGTCGGGCACCGCGATTGCCGTCGGGATCGTGCTTGCCTTCAACTATGTCGGCTATGCCGGCAGTATCGAAGCACCCGGAGTGGCGACACCGCTGAAAACCGAGGCTCGCATCCGCAATTCCAGCGTCGGCGGTTCCAAGTTCGGCGTGTCGGCGACGTCCGGCCAGACCATAGATGCGCTTACCGTTGCAGGTTCCGTCGCGGTCGGCATTTCGGCGTCCGGCAACGGCACATCCTTCAGCGCCGGTGGCGTGTTTGCCCAAAACAGCATCGCAGCCGACACAACGGCACTGATCGACGGCGGCACTGTCGCCAACGGCAAATCGACCATCACCGCCGGCGCCGGCGGCGTCGATGTCGAGGCAGTGAACACAAGCGAGATCCATGCGCTGGCCGCGGCCGCAACCGTCGCCGCGTCCTTTGCCGCTAAAAATGCGACCGCTATATCGATCGGCCTTGCCGTCGCGCTCAACGACATCAAGGGCAGCGTTGGCGCCGGCGTCGCCGACACGGATGTGACTTCGGACGGAGCGGTCAAGGTAAAGGCCGACAATCACGCCGTCATTGATGCCAAGGGCGCCGCGGCGTCGATAACGGTCGGTTTCTCCGGCAACAATTCGATCGCCATCAGCGGCGCGGGCGCCGCGCTGTCCAACATCATCAACGTCGATACTTCGGCTTCGATCGTGGACTCGGACATCATCGACAGCGCCAGCGTCGATGTCGAGGCGCTGAGCGAATCGACGATTACCGCCACCGTGCTTGCCGCGTCCGTCGGCATCGGCGTGGGCGCGAATGCCGGCATCGGCGCCTCGATCGGCGCCGCCGTCGCCATCAATCGCATCGGCGACTGGTCGGTCGAGGAAGAGGAAGACGATGCGAGCGGCCAGACCTTGCCGACAGGCAATGCAACGCTTGCCAGCGACGGCACCAACGGTGTGCGCGCCTTCATAAGCAACACCGATGTGAACAGCGACGGCCAGGTGAAGGTCGATGCGCATTCCACCGGTTCGATCGAAGCCATTGTCGCGGCTGGGTCGGTTGCGATCGCCGGCGGCGGGTCGACCGGTGTCGGCGTCAGCGTCGCGGGCGTCTACACGCTGAATTTCGTCGCGGTGGCGACCCAGGCCTATATCACCGACGCCAGCAGCGTCTCCGTCGGATCGATCGACATCTCGGCCAAGGACGAAACGACGATCAACGTGCTGGCCGGCGCGGCAAGCCTTGCCGCCGGCATGGCCGGCACCACCGGCGTCGCCGTGTCGATCGGCTTCGCCATGGCGCAGAACAAGATAGAGAACAACGTTGCCGCCTATCTCAAGAACGCCGACAGCGTGGACGCGACGGCGGGCGGCATTTCGATAAGCGCCGAAAACGCCGCCAAGATCCACTCGACGGTTGCCACCGCCTCCATCTCGGTGGCTATCGGCGGCTCCGCCGGTATTTCGTTCAGCGGCGGCGGCGCGGTGGCGCTCAACAACATCGCCACCGACACCAATGCCTTCATCGAGGCGAGCGGCATTTCACAGGCGGATTCCATCTCGGTCACCGCGAGCGGGTCCTCGACCATCAAGGCGGAGACGCTCGCCGTGTCGCTTTCGCTCGGTATCGGCGGCGATGTCGGCGGCGCGGCATCCTTCGGCGCGGCAGTGGCGGTCAACGAGATCGGCCATGGCGAGGCGGACCGCGACCAGGTGCAGGCCTATGTGCGCGGCAGTTCCATCGAAGCCACCGGCGCGCTTACGCTGGGCGCGACCTCGAGCGGAACCATCGACGCCATCGTCGCCGCCGGGTCGGCCGCGATCGGCGCCGGCACGGCCGGCGTAGGCATCAGCGGCGCCGGCGCGGGTACCCGCAACACGGTCGCGGTGCGCACCGCTGCGTTCCTCGACGATCCGAGCGATCAGGCCGGGTCCGTCATCACGGTCGGCTCGGCGGCTATCGGCGCCACCGACACGTCCCACATCAACGCGATCGTCGGGGCGGCGTCGCTGGCGGCCGGCTTCGGCGCCGTGGGTGTCGCCGTCACCATCGGTATCTCGGTCGCTCTCAACGACATCCACAACGACACCTATGCGGGCATCCTCGATGGGCAGACACTAACCACGACATCGGGCGCGATCTCCGTCAAGGCTACCCAGAGCGCCACGATCGACGCCATCTCGGTGGCGGCATCGATCGGCATCGGCATCGGCGGCGCCGGCGGCATCGCGTTTTCGGGCGCGGGTGCCGCTGCCAAGAACACGATCAACGACAACACGATCGCGACCGTCGTCGGCAGCACGCTGGTCAGCGCCGGCGCGGTTACCGTCGAGGCGCTTTCGACATCCTCCATCACCGCCAAGATCGCCGCGCTGTCGCTCGCGGTCGGGGCGTCGGCAGGTCCCGGTATCGGCGCCGCCATCGGTGTCTCGGCCGCCATCAACCGGATCGGCAACTGGACTGTTCCCAACAATCCAGACAATGATCCGACCCTGGCGCCGATCTTCAACGCGACCGGCAGCGGTGGCGTCAGTGCCACGATCATCAACAGCGGCGTGACGGCGGGCGGCACGCTGACGGTTCATGCCAAGGCCGACCAGACAATCGACGCGTTGGTCATCTCTGGCGCCGTGGCGCTCGGTGCCGGAACCGTCGGTGTCGGCGTCGCCGGCGCGGGCGTCTACACCGAAAACATGATCGGCGTGCTGACCGAAGCCTCGATCACCGGCAAGTCCGCCGCCGACAAGGCGACGATCAGTGCGGCCAATGTGACGGTGGGCGCGGAAGATACCTCGCACATCACGGCCAAGGCCGGCGCCGCCGCGATCTCGGCGGCCGTCGGTCTAGTGGGCGCCAGCGTCAGCTTCGGTGTCGCGATCGCCAAGAACACGATCGCCAACGATGTCGACGCCCATCTCGATTTCGCCGATGTGGCGGTCACCGACATACCGATCCACAATCCGACTTACACCAGCGGTGTCGAGACGAACGTGCCGGCACCCGCCGCCGCACCGGGCACCATCACGGTCTCGGCTACGGAAGGTGCGACGATCGACGCCATTTCGGCCGCTGCCGCCGTCGCAATTTCCGGAGGTGCGGTGGCCGTATCCGTCGCTGGCGGCGGTGCCGTCGCGACCAACGTCATTCTCGGCGGAACCCGCGCCTACGCGCTCGACAGCGTCCTCGACGCGGGCGGCGACATTGGCTTCAGCGCCGCGAACACATCGGCCATCACGGCGGACATCGTCGCCGCGGCCGTTGGCGTGGCGATCGGCGGCGTTGCGGTCGGTGCCTCGCTCGGTTTCGGCGTCGCGCTGAATTCCATCGGCTACACGGTCGGTGGTGCGCGCTCCGCGGTCGAGGTTTCAGCCTATCTGAAGGACACCAATGTCGACACATATGGCGCGCTCGGCGTGTCGGCGAACTCCGACCAGTCCATCGATGCCAATGTCGCCGCCGCATCGGTCGCCCTCTCCCTCGGCATGTATTCCTTCAGCGCCGCGGGCGCGGCCGCCACGACGCTGAATCGCGTCGGGGCCGACGTGCACGGCTTCATCGAGGGTGGCATCATCAAAGCCGGCGACGTTGCCATCGAAGCGATCGACTCGTCTTCCATCGATGCTTTTGCCGGCGCGGCCGCGGTGGCCATCTCCGTCGGCTTCGGCGGCGGCAGCAGCGCGCTGGCGCTGGGCGTCGCCTATGCCGAGAACCTGATCTCCAACGACATCTCGGCCTACGCCGAGAACACCAACATCACCGCGACCGGCCAGATTCCGGTGCAGTCGAACGGCTATATCTACACCTTGCCCGGCGCTGTTCACCCGGGCACGGGCATCTCGACCGTGGTCAACAACGTGCTCGTCTTTATCCCGCCGGTGTACGATCGCGTCATGCCGGCCTATCAGGCCAAAACTGGGTCGCTGGCGATCACCGCCAGGGAAAGCGCCTCGCTCTCGTCCGCCGCCATCATGGCCTCGCTGGCGGCATCGACGGATATCGGCGTCACCGTCGCCGGTGGCGGCGCGGTCACTAAAAACACCGCCTCATCAAGCACGGCGGTCTCGCTGACCGGCAGCACCATCAACGTCAACGGCGCGTTCACCATGAGCGCGCGCGACGTCACCTCTGTGGTCACTGAGGTCGAGGCGATTTCGCTGGCGATCGGCATCTTCAGCCTTGCCGCCGGAGGCGCATCGGCGCAATCCAATGTCAATTCCAGCGTTTCGGCGGAGATTTCCGGCTCGACGGTCACGGCCGGGGCGGTCGATGTCGAGGCGGTCATGACACCGAAAGCGCGCTCGCAGGCGGCCGGCGTCAACGCCGGCACCGCCGCGGTCGGTGTGTCGGTGGCCAAGGCCTATGTCGACACGCATGTGAGCGCCCAGACCAGCAGCACCACGTTCAATGTGGACAGCCTGCGCATCGCCGCAAGCCAGACGCTGCCTTCGATCGGCGATACCGCCAACGCCAAGGCGCAAGGCCTTGCCGGCGGCCTAATCGGCGTCGATGCGACGATTACCGAAGCGATCAACACCAGCACGGTGGTCGCTCTGCTCGGCGCCGGCACGCTGATCACGGCGGCCCGCGGCGTCAGCGTCGCGGCGCAGAACGACAGCCGCCAGCGCGCCGATTCCAACAGCGCTGCCTACGGTCTGGTCGCCGCGGGCGCCACCAAGGCCAAGGCGCAGTCGCTGCAGCATTCCAACAATGGCGTGCCGGTGGCCAACACCACGGCCCAGGTGGCCGACAATGTCACGATCAGCGCTGGTGCGATGAGCATCTCGGCGCTGGGCAGCGACGACAACAAGGCATCGAGCTCGCCGGGCGCCGGCGGCCTCGTCGGCATCGCCGCTGCGGTGGCCGACACGACCTCCAACGCCGTCACTCAGGCGGTGCTGGGAAACAACACGCAGGTAACGCTGTCCAAGGCCGCTACCCAGTTGGCGGGCGAGAGCGCTGCGGCCTTCACCGCCTACCAGGGCATCGCCGGCCGTTTCGCCATGACCTCCGACCATCTGGCGCGCGCCAACACGGTGATCGTCACCAGTGCCTATGGCTTGCTTTCCGGTTCGGGCGCCGAGGCCGACAACAACATCAACTCGACCTCCAACGTGATCGTCGGCGACGGCGCCAAGGTTACCGCCTATGCGATCAACGCTACGTCGCTCAACCGGTTCGACAAGCCGAATATCGGTGACAACGTCAACGGCAGCACCGGCGGCCTGGTCAACGGCGCGGGCGTCAGCAGCGACACGCACCTGACGCTGAACACCAAGACGCTGGTCAAGAACAACGCCCAGCTCAAGGTGATCGGGACGTCGATCAACGCCGGCGAGTTCACGCTCGCGGCGCGGAACGACATCACCTTCTACGAGAACGTCTCCTACAAGGGCGGCGGTCTCGGGTCCGGCATCGGCGCAGAGAGCACATTTGACGCCGACAATGTCTTCGCGACCGTCCAGATCGGCACCAACACGGCCGTCGACAGCAATGTCGAGCTGAGCACCGTCGGCGAGATGGATCTCAAGGCCGACACCAACGCAAACGCGGAACTGCATGTCAGCGTCGACAACTATGGCGGCGTGACCGTGTCCGTGGCCGACGCCACCATCAATCTCAGCCCGACCAACAGCATCCTCGTCGGCAACGGCTCGCACATCAAGGCGCTGTCCGACGTCAACATGCTGTCGGGCATGGATGCCAACTCCAACCATGACGTCTATCGCGTGGCGGTCTACAGCGACACCTTCGCCGGCAGCGTCATCCCGATCGACCACGTGGTTTCAGACGCGCTCCTGTACCAGGAAAACGTGATCACCATCTATGCCGCCGCGCTGGTCGAAACGGGCGGAAATGTCAGGCTGTTCGCCGATAAATCCGCCTTCGCCGACATGACTTCGCAAGGCAAGGCGGTCAACTGGGCGTCTTCGCTGTCGGGCGCCATCGACAAGGCGCTGGGTGGCAATGCCTATGCGCAGTTCGACGGCACCGCGCACACCGATTCGCACGCCTTCGTTACCGTCGACGGCACGGTGAGGACCGGCCTCAACCGCAACATCAATATCACCATCAACAGCATCGGCGGGACCGCGGCCAACCCAACGATCGACTATAGCGGTCCCGGCTCCGAGACCGTTTCGCTGAGCGTTGATCAGGCGCCGCTGGTTTCCGGTTATTTCGACCTGATCGCCGATGCCGAAAACAAGAAGGCGCAATACGCCGACAACCAGGACCTCGTCGATTTCTACGATCGCGAGATCGCCCGCATGACCAACGAGTTGCTCTTCCTTGGGCTTGCCAAGGTGGAAACACTGGTTGACGGTAACGGCAATCCGATCCTGGATTCGAACGGGCATGTCCAGACCGCGCTTTTCGCGGTCCAGAAAAAGGTGCTGACAATCCATGTCGACCCGATCCTGGCGGCGGCCGGGTACATTGATATCCGGGGCGATGTGCTGCAGGGCCAGGGCAAGCTCGACGCGCCCGGCAACGTCAACGTCACGATCGTCAACAACACGGTCGCCTTCCTCGACATCGGCGGCATCTATATCCCCGAGAACAATGGCGGCGTCTATTTCAACGGCTTCCAGAACGAGATTTCGCAGATCGACAATCCGGCGACCGATCCGGCCGTGGTGCGCGGCCTGCTCAACGGCGTAATCGCCGCCCAGAACCAGGCCAATGCCAACTCCGACAATTCGGACGGCCAGCGCGGCGGCGAGCCGGTGTTGGTGCCGGGCCTCGTCAACCTTGACATCACCCGTACCTTTGGTGTTGCGCCGGTCAACAAGGTGCTCATCCAGAACACGCTGATCGTCGATACCAACCACAACCCGTGGCCGGGAATAACGATTTCCGGCGACATCGACGCGATCTCGGCCGACGTCACGATCGACAACAGCGTCGGCTCTGGCAACATCACCATCACCGGCAGTATCCACAGCGCCTCGTTGAAGGTCATCACCGCCGGCATGGTGGTGATCGACCTGCCGCCGGGCAGCGTGCTCAACACCGGCGGCGACCCCTATATTGCCTGGAAGCAGATCACCAGTCCGGATGGTATGGGCGCGGCGACCGACGCCAACCGCGACGCCGAACTCGCCAAGCAGCCGACCAGCGGCATCTATGCCAGCCTGATCTCGATCAACGCCGAATATGTGAACCTCAACGGCCTGATCCAGAGCGGTTCGAGCGACTATGTCCTGAACATCGGCGCCGACACGATCGCCGAGATCGACCAGATCAAGAAGGACATTGCCAGCGGCAAGATCCAGGGCGGCAAGGTCATGCTGAAGACCGCCCAGTACAACGAATTCAAGGCGTACTGGGATTCCGACCTCGGCAAGATCGTCATCCAGGAGTTCAGGACGCCGGCCGGATCGATCACGATCACCGGCAAGCTGATGAACACCGGCAACGGGCAGATCAAGGCGCTCGGCGCCTATGTCAACGTCACCGTCAACAATGCGTCTAACTACGACGTGCTGATCAAGCGGATCGACGTGACGGAGCGCGGCCTCGGCACGATCATCCTCAACGACAAGTCGAAGCGTACCGATGGCGGCTACACCCAAACCTGGTACCAGACGCAGATCGACGGCACGGTCGACGTGCGCGTTGTCGACTTCGCGCCGGTGCTGAACGCGCTCGGCGCAAATGGCCAGCCCGTACCGACCAAACAGATGGTCGAAGCCGGAGCGGCAACACTCAACACCTATACAGGCCAGCACAACGGCACCTGGGACTACGTCACGCAGTACAACCCGCAGGCGGGATGGCGCTACGGTTGGTCGGTTGCGACCAAGACACTGGAAAGCGTGACGACCACCTATGGCACGTCGGCCTGGCTGGGGATCGATTTCCTTGCCAGGGATCCGGACAACGTCGTCAATACGGAATACACGCTGCTCGAGAAGCCGACCCTGGTCCCGGGCAGCGATTATTTCTACCAGAGCAACGTCTCCGACCCCTATACCCACAGCTCGTCGACCGTGACGCTGAGCCAAACCGATCCAGTGCCTGGCGACAAGTGGACGACCAGCACCTGGTACGGCAAGAAGACCTATTATCAGAAATTCACCGTCGAGCGTCGTACGCAGACGACGGCGACCAATTCGATCAAGGCTGATCTGCCGGTGCAGATCAGCTTCATCGGCTACGAGGAAGCAACGGTTAAGGTCAATTCGACCGGGGCCGGCAAGGTCATCATCGACAACGGCATCTACAACGATACGGGCCTTACCCAGATCGTCTCCAACACCACGATCGAGGCCAGCAACGACGATTCCGTCGTGCAGGGCGTGCGCGTCACGCTCGACGGCAATCTGGGCGTCGGGACCGCCGAACGGGCACTGCAGATC
The DNA here is from genome assembly GCF_059419085.1 of Mesorhizobium sp. GW821-FHT07A06. Lineage (NCBI taxonomy): Bacteria > Pseudomonadati > Pseudomonadota > Alphaproteobacteria > Hyphomicrobiales > Phyllobacteriaceae > Mesorhizobium > Mesorhizobium sp. GW821-FHT07A06. The sequence continues at coordinate 94,111 of NZ_JBWKRC010000009.1, read as the reverse complement.
GATCTCGTCGACCTCTATCCCCAAGGCTACAAGGGGCAGTCCGGCGTGAAGCCGACCGCCTACGCCTACCTGACCGGCCATTCCGCCAATGGCGACATCTATATCAAGGAACGCACCGGCGACATGTCGATCAATTCGGTCGTTGCCGACAAGGGCAATGTGACGCTGACGGCCCAGGCCGGCATCGTCGTCGCCGATTCCGGGCCCGGCACCTACCTGCAGGGCCTGGTGAAGGGTGCCAAGATCACGCTGGTCGCCGACACCTATGTCCACGGGCAGGGTGCCTTGCCGGCTGGCGCGCAGGGCGGCGTCGGCAATTCGGCGCTGCGTCCGCTGCTGCTCGACTCGGGCAATACCAACGACGACAAGGTCAATATCAGAGCGCAGGGCGACGTCTTCGTTTCCGAGGTTGCCGGTGACCTTCACCTTGAGCGCGCCATCACCCAGGGCGACGTCTGGATCCAGGTCCAGAACGGCTCGCTGCTCGATTGCGACGACGTCTCGGTCAAGGACAAGCGCACCTATGACGAACTGAAGGCCGGCGTCTGGACCGACCTGCAACTGACCGGGACCACCGGCGTGCAGGACAAGATCAACTCGACGCTGCTCGGCTACGAGTTGCTGAAGCGTGGCGATTACGACACCTATTGGCGCCTCAAGGCGAACTACGATCAGGTCTCGGGGACGGTGAAGCTCAGCGATGCCGAGCGGCAGTACTACGAGGACACGCTTTCCCCGGCCGACGCCGCGGCAGCGATAGCGACGCTTGAAGCCTCAAGGACAGCCCAGTTCACCGCTCTTGATGCCATCTACGCAAGCTACGGCTCCATCTACCGTGCGGACATCGAGGTCGCTTACAAACAATATTGGGCCTATCGCCATACACAGGCGAATTCGACGACCTACAATCCAGGCACCACCGTCGGCCTGACGGCGAGCCAACTCGCCGATTATGCCGACCTGCAAATGATGTTCGGCCGCCTCGGCGAGGCGCAGCAGGACACGACGCTGTTCATGAGCGCCGATATCAATGCCGACTATGACCGGTACTGGGGATATCGGAGCGGCCAGACCGATCCGACGAAGTTCGATCCCGAATATGTCGTGGCCATCACCGGCGCCGAACTGACCGCGCTCACCAGTGACTTGACCACGCAAGGCCAGCTTAGCGGTCTTTCCGGCAGCGCACTCGACGCCTATGTCGCCGATGGGATCCAGACCGAGCGCGATATCCGCACCACGGAATACCGCAAGCTCAACGAGCAGTTCGGTACGCTGAACGAGACGCAGAAGGACGCCAGCCGAACCTTCGGATACAAGCTCCTGTTTGCCGTGGGAGACAAGGCGACCGAACTCACCAGCACGATCAAGGTCTGGTCGGAGGCAGAACTGCTCAACGCGTTCGGATCCGGACTGACCAAGTCGGTGACCGATACCGAGGTGGTGATCGAAAGCGCCAACATCGTCGGCAAGAACATCGAGATTCACACCAGCCAGAACATCGGCGTCGTGCTGGGCGAACTCAACATCGATCTCAGCGATGGCAACAAGCACATCATCCTCACCGATGACCAGCGCGTCGCGCTCGCTGCCGCCGAGCGGCAGGACATCGTCTATGTAGGCGGCTATGAGACCTCGCCTGGCGTCGTCGCCAGCTCCTACATCGCCTCCACGGTCGTCAACTTTGCCGCCGTGGCCGGCGGCACACAGGGTACGATCACCGCTGCCAGCGCCTGGCCGGCGGGCATGTTCAAGCCGGGTGACCTGCTCTACATCGCCGGAAACACGCAGAACACGACCGAGGACGACGCCTATTTCACCGTTGCCTCGGTGGTCGGCAACGTGATTACGGTCAACCTGGCTCCCGATCAGTCGTTCGTCACCGAGCTCGGTCGCACGGTCACGCTCGCCGCCGTCGTCGACGATCCGCTGAGCACGACCGAGCGCATCACCCGCATCATCGTCAATCGCCGCGAAGACGTCGACGTGACGGTGGGCAACCTGCTTACGGCCAAGGCCGGGGGCGCTATCTATCTCGGTTCCGAAACCACCATCAAGCTCGGCAATGTGGTTGCCGGCGAGGGTCACGCGAACGGCGACGACATCCGCATCAAGACCAGCGGCAGTCTGATCAACGGCGCGACGAGCGGCGTCAATCTGGACGGCGCCAACATCCTGCTGGAAGCCAGCAAGGGCCACATTGGCGAGGCCGGCGCTGCCGTCACCGTGACGATGCGCGGCCAGGGCGGGCTCATCGCCAGGGCACAGGACGATGTCCGCATCACCGCTCCGACCAGCGACCTCAGGGTGGAATCCGTCTATTCGAAGAGCGGGGACGCCTTCCTGACCGCGACGGCGCAGTCGATCCTCGACGCGCTGCCGGGCTCGACCGCGACCAAGGTGCAGGCGCAGCACATATCACTCAGCGCCGGCGGAAGCATCGGAACGAGCACCAACGCGCTCGAGATCGACGTCACCGGCAACCTGTCGAGCGACCCTGCGATCAATGCGACGAACCGCGGCACGATCATCGCGATCGCGGGCGGCTCGATATTCCTGACGGAAACGCACGGCGACATGAATGTCCGCGGCATCCATTCGATCAACGGGGATGTCACTTTGGTCGCCGAAGAGGGATCGATCATCGATGCCGAGCTTCCCGATCCAAACTACAATCTCACCATTCCGGACTCGAATATCGACCCGTCGCATCCGACACGGGCGGTCGTGCTGCCGAAGGCCGACGTCATCGGCCGCAACATCAATCTCACCGCGCATCTCGGCATCGGCACCGTCGCCAACGAGCTTGATATCGACAGCTCCGCGTCCGGGCCGGGCACTGTCAGTGCGCACACCGATCTCGAGAGCATCTACTTCATCGAGACCTCGGGCGATCTCGTCCTCAACGAGGTCGGCGCCGGGATGGCCAATGCAGCGGCGTTCGCCGACGCGGTGGCCTTCATCACCGCGGTCAACGGCAGCATCCTGAACGGTCGCACCGACGGCCTTGCCAACGTCATTTCGAAGAAAACCTATCTGTTCGCTTCCAAGAGCATCGGCACGTCCTCGAAGCGCGTCACAACCTCTGTCGCCAACCTCGAATCCTGGTCCTACCAGAACGACACGTGGATTCAGAATCTCGGTGCGCTCGAAGTTGGCGGCGTGCGCGCCGAGACTTCCGGCGTCAATGCCGGGGGCGGCGCCTATATCATGGCGTCGAGCCCGATCCTGATCACCGAAAGCAGTATCGCCCAGCACGCCACGCTCGAATTCTGGGCCGAGGACGACCTTGAGGGCACACACATCGGCGATGACGACCTGCCGGACGACATCACCGTCGCGGCGGGCGTGATACTGGAAGCCTCGGTTGGCGATGTTCGTATCCTGGCGGGCGACAACGTCTATACGGATGCGACCTCGGTCATCATCTCGCCCACCAAGATACTGATTGCCGGCGACTATCAGGCTCCGGCTGTGACAGATCCCGATCCAGGCGTGGGCTCCAGCATCGAACTGCACGGCACGCTGCAGGCGCCGCAGATCGAGATCGCGGGCGGCGGCGACAAGGACAACATCCTGATCGACGTGGCCTCGCTGCGCGGCAACACGCTTGTCCATGGCGGGGGAGACGAGGATCTCATCACCGTCAACAAGCTGCCGTCGATGACCACCTACCTGGGCAAGGACGTGGCGCCGGGCGCCAACGGCCTGCCGGCGTTCGGCCGCGACGCCACCGGTCGCATCATTCGCGACGAACTGACGATCGACGGCGAGGGCGGCACGGATTCCGTGGTCGTCAACATCGAGGGCGATGCCGACTATGTCATGAACATCCATGACAGCGGCGCCGGCGGTGACGGCGTCGACACGCTGACGATCGAGGGCACGAGCGTCGCGGACACGTTCCTGTTCCGCAAGAACTTCATCGCCCATATGGTGCCCGATGGCAGCGGCGGCTACAGGTCCGCCGTCGAGCGCATCAACTATGATGCCAGCAGCAATGGCCGCGTCATCGTCGAAGGCAATGAGGGTGACGACCGCTTCTATTTCGACGACAATTCGGCGATCCTCACCGTTGACGGCGGCATCGGCAACGACTTCTTCCAGGTCGGCCAGATCTTCGGGAGTTCACGCGACCAGAAAGTCGATGCGAACGGCAAACTCGACCCGAACGGCGCCTATGCCATCATCTCGGAAGAAGACCGCTTCGCCACGATCGAGACGACCCTTGGCTATCTGTCGCAAGGCATCACCGTGCCGGCCGTGCTCTATGGCGGCAGCGGCGAGGACATGTTCGTCGTCTACTCAAACCATGCCGACCTCAGGCTCGAGGGCGAGGACGGCAATGACGAGTTCATCATCCGCGCCTTCGCGCTGGCCGACGGCGTCAATGTCAAGGTCAATGGCGGCAATGGCGACGACGTCATCCAGTACAATGTCAACGCGCCCGTCAACATCGATGGCGGCGCCGGGTTCGACAGGGTCGTGGTGTTGGGCACCGAGCTCGCCGACACGTTTGTCATCACCAAGGACGGCGTCTACGGCGCCGGCCTGACGGTCAAGGTCAGCAACGCCGAGGCGATGGATGTCGACGGACTCGAGGGCGACGACACGTTCTACGTGCTGTCGACCGCCGACGACATCGTCACCACCCTGATTGGCGGCCTCGGCAGCGACACCTTCAACGTCGCGGGCGACGTAACGCAGACCGTTGTGTCGGACGATACCAATGGCGACAGCGGCACAATCACTCATACGGTGACCAGCGCCGACCCGCGCTACAGCGGCCTGTTCACGCCCGGTATCGATCTCACCACCAAGGGCAGCACGGCCGTTGCGGTCAATATCGGCGACGGGCTCACGGTCAAGGAAGACGACGCGACCTCGGTGGACAGCTACACGCTGACGCTGCCGATGGCGCCGGTGGCCGGCACCATCGCCTATGTCACGGTTTCGGCCGCGCAGGCGTCGGCCCAGCAGCGTGCCAAGCAGGGCCAGACCATCCTGGTCTCGCTGACCGGAAACGCCGACGACTGGCATGAAGCCGTGACAGTCGCCTTCGACGGCTCGAACTGGCAGGCAGGGCGGCAGATCTTCGTCAAGGCGATCTCCGACAACGCCGAGGAGGGCAAGACCGTCGTTGCCATCAGCCATTCGGTCATCAATGTCGACAGCAATGGCGTCGCCCAGCCGCTTAACAATCTCGAGATCCCGAACGTGCTGGTCACCGTCATCGACGACGACAAACCGGACGCCATCATCACCGAAAGCGGCGGCTCGACGAGTGTGATCGAAGGCGGCGCCGCCGATGGCTATACTGTCGTGCTGAACAAGCCGCCGGCAGTCGGCGAAACCGTCACCGTGACATTGTCCTCCAGCAGCAACCAGGTCGATCTATCGCGCACAACCATCAAGTTCGGGCTGGTCGCGGATGCCGCAAACAATGTCTTCGCCTGGAACGACGCGCAGACCGTGCTTGTGTCCTCGCCGACCGATTCCACGCCCGAGAACCGCATCGTCGCCACCATCAGCAATGTCGTCACTTCGGACAAGGCGGATGGCGTCTATGCTGTCGTCGATACCCAGAAGGTCAGTGTCGAGGTGGTCGATTCCGATACGGCAGCGGTTCGGATCATCGAAACCAATGGCAGCACCGTCGTGTCGCAGGCAGGCGAAACCGACAGCTACCAGATCGTGCTGACGACCAAGCCGACAGCGCCGGTCACGGTCCATATTGCCATTGACGGCCAGGCGCGCGTCGATCTTGCCGCTTCCCCAGGCGTGCAACAGGACGCCAGCGGCTATTTCGTGACATTCAACGACACCAACTGGGATCAGCCGGTTACCGTCAACCTGGTCTTCGACGCCGCCGGCCAAGCGCCGCCGGAAGGCATCCGTGTATTCTCCCAGCAGCCGCATGACCTGACCCGCATCGGCGGCCCCCTGTTCGTCGAAGGCGGCGTCGGACCGGAAGACCGTTCGCTGACGCCTTCGGTGGCGCTGCCGGACGAGTTCAACCCGGAAGTGATCCGGCAGATAGAGGTCGATGACGGCACCGATGTGGACCAGCTCGTCGTATTCAGCGACACCGCCCAGGCGCCGCTGACCGGCGTGTTGACCGACACGCACATTTCCGGCCTGGGCATGCCGGCGAACCCATTGTCGGTCGACTACAATGACGGCAATCCGCCGGTCGACGTGCCGCGCGGCATCACCTACACCAACCTGCAGGTGGTCGAGGTTCTGCTTGGCGTGGCCAACGACAACTTCGCCATCAACAGCACCAAGGACCAGACCTTGACCGTCGTGCATGGCGGCGGCGGCAGCGATACGCTGACTGTCCACGACAGCACCGGACCGGTCGTCCTGTTCGGCGACACCTCGGCAAACGGGTTGCGGTACAGCTCGACGCCGGGCACGCCGAACGGCACCGCCTATTCGTTCCTCAATACCGGTGACGACATCATCGACGCATCGGGCGCCCATGGTATCGTCGTCATCGACGGAGGCGCCGGCAAGGACACGCTGACCGGTGGCCACAGCACGAACTTCATCGCTGGCGGCGCCGACGCCGACCATATCTTCGGTGGCATCACCGGCAAGAACTGGATCATTGGCGACTCGTCCTTCGACGTCGACTATCTCAACCGCACCGTCATCATCGATGATGACGGCATCAACGCCCAGGGCGTCACCGAAACGGCCGGCGCCGATATCATCACCGGTGGTGACACCGGTGACGTCATCATTGGCGATCACGGCATCATCACGCAGGTTGCGACCATCGCCGGTTCCAGCCTCGTTCTGGTGCCCGGCACGCTCGACATGATGGTTGACCGCGCGGTGATCAAGGTCGAGACATCGAACCCGTCGGTGGGCGGCAACGACCAGATCGACGCCGGCAAGGGACCCAATATTGTCTTCGGCGGCTTCGGCGCCGACATCATCAAGAGCACCGGCGGTCAGGACCTGATCGTCGGCGACAATGGCAGCGCCGAATTCGCCAACGGTCTGCCGAAGATCGTCAAGACCACCTATCCGCAGTTCGGCGGCGCCGACCAGATCACCAGCGCCGGCGGCCGCAACATCCTGGTCGGCGGCTCGGCCGGGGACACCATCAAAGTCCTCGGCGGCAGCGCCATGGACATCGGCGACGTCGTGCTCGGCGACAATGGCGTGATCCTGTTCGACGCCATCGGCAATGTCACAGGCATCGAAAGCACGGACCCGATCTACTACGGCGACGACGTGATCGAGACGGGTGCGGGCGACAACATCGTGATTGCCGGCTCGGGCAACGACAAGGTGACCTCGCAGGGCGGCGACGATGTTATCCTCGGCGACAATGGCAAGGCGACGTTCGCAAACAACATCCTTCTCCGCATCGAAAGCACCTTCGCCGATTTCGCACCGCTTCTGAACGGCTTGCCTGTGCTGATCGGCTACAAGGATACGATCAAGGCCGGATCGGGCCGCAATGTCGTCTTCGGCGGCAATGGCGACGACGACATCACCGCCGGCGACGGCGACAGCGTCATCCTCGGCGACAACGGCCTGGCGATTTTCGACGCGACAGGCCGGCGTGTCTCGGTCGAGACGACAGATGTCACCTATGGCGGCAACGACACCATCACCATCGCCAGCGGCAATCATGTGCTGATGGGCGGTTCGTTCGCCGACAAGATCGTTGCCGGCGGCGGCAACGATGTCATCCTGGGCGACAACGGCATTGCCCGCTACGTCGGTGGCAAGATGACGTCAGTGCACAGTGCATGGACCAAGGACGACGGCATCGACGATATCCAGGCGGGCAACGGCAGCCATGTCGTGTTCGGCGGCGGCGCCGGTGACAAGATCAAGATCGGTACCGGCAACAGCGTCGTCTTCGGCGACAGCGGATATGCCGAGTTCGACAACACCTTGCCGACGCTCGCTTATTCGATCGACACGGGCAAGGGTGGTGCCGACACGATAACGACCGGCGACGGCGACAACATCGTGGCTGGCGGCGCCTTTGGCGACACGATAACCACCGGAAATGGTGCCGATGTCATCTTCGGTGACAATGCCCGGTTCGAATTCGCGATCGCAACTGTCCTGGGACAGCGTGTTGCCAACCTGCAGAGAGGCTTCACCATCAATCCGCTTGATGGCGGCAATGACTTGATCAATGCGGGCGGCGGCAACGACATTGCGGTCGGCGGCACCGGCGCGGACGAGATCCACGGTGGCGCGAACGACGACCGCCTGTTCGGCGATCACGCGCTGTTCGACCTGACCTTGCCGGAAAACCAGCGGATCATCTCGATCTACACCACCAATCAGGACGGCGCTGGAAACGACACGATCTACGGCGATGCCGGCAACGATATTATCGTCGGCCAGCAAGGCAACGACCGGCTGTTCGGAGGCGACGGCGATGACGACATCATCGGCGGCCACAATGTAATCGGCGGCGCTGACGGCCACGATTATGTCGAGGGTGGGGCCGGGGAAGACGTCGTGCTCGGCGACAATGGCCTGATCGCCCGCAAGGTGATCGGCGGAACGTCGTGGAAGAACACCGTATGGCAACTCGATCCGGCAATTCCCGGAAAAGCGCCGTCGTTGCTTCGCGACGTCATCCGCTTCGATCTGATCGATGGTGTCGGCGGCAAGGATGAGATCCACGGCGGCGACGGCGATGACCGGATTTTTGGCCAGCGTGGCGACGACCGCCTGTATGGCGACAACGGTATCGACGAGATCGTCGGCGGCCTCGGGTCCGACACGATCGAAGGCGGCGCTGGGGTGGACTATCTGCTCGGCGACGAAGGCCAGATTCTGCGAGCTTTCAACCCCAACGGCACCGCGTTGCTGAACAGCGACGGCAGCTGGCACCGCGATGTGGTGCTGGAAGAAGTCGCCACGATGGTCAGCATCGTCTCGATCAGTTCCAGCAAGACGGTGTCGCGCGCCAATCTGGCATCGAACCTGCTCAGTCCCGACATGCTGCTTGTCGGCGGGGTCGTCAATGCCAACGGCGTCCAGGTGACGTTGGCTGGCGGGACATGGGACACGCAGGCGATCGGCATAGACCTTGAAGCCGCCTATGATGACCACATCGACGGTGGCGACGGCAACGATGTGATCTTCGGCCAGCGCGGCAACGACACGCTGCTTGGCGGGCTCGGCGATGACACGATCTTCGGCGACCGCGCCTCCAACGGGAGCGGTTTCCAGACGGACCTGCCCAAGATCGTCAATGCCTATCGCATCATCGGCGCGGCGGCGGGTCTCAACATCTCGCTGCCGATCGGCGGCCAGCTGGTGGTGCCGGGTGCAAACCTGCTGCCATCGGAATTGACGAATTCCTTGCCGCAGCTCGAGATTCTGCCGGGGGCCAGTGGCTTCCTTGGCGAGTTCTCGGCCAAGAACGACATCATGCGCGTCGATGGAAAGCACATCGAGGTGTTTGCCTCGGTACTGTCGGATGTGACGCGGGTGAAGGACCTGGCTTACGGCAATGACATAATCGACGGCGGCGCCGGCAACGATAGCATTTTCGGCGACGACGGACGGATCACCACCATCACCGAGACCGGCCTGGCGGCTATCGACAACGAGGTTGCCGGCCTGTCGGTTTCGATGAACGACCTGCTGCTCGACCTGTCATCGCTTGGATTTGCCAAAAATGCGCTCGATGCGGCTCCAAAAGCGGCCATCGTCAATGTGACGGTTGGGGCGGACCAGATCACCGGCGGCGATGGCGACGACACGATATTCGGCGATACCGGGACCATAATCGTGCCGGCGACCGCGCTGACCATGGTCGGCACCAACCTCACCGCTGGGGCGCTCAGCCTGCACAACTGGCTGATGGATTTCCAGACCGTGGTCACTGACATGTCGTACACGGCGCATGCCGCCGGCGAACAGGTGATCGCCGATTTCGGCGTCAAGACCAATACGACGAATGCCACCTTCGTTGCCGGTCAGTCGACGCTGCGGGGCGCAACCTATCGGCTGAACATCGGCAATGACGTCATCCATGGCGGCCTGGGCAACGATTTCGTCGTCGGCGACAACGGCATCGTCGTGCTGCCGGCGGTGAGCGCGGCGAATTCAGCCACGCTGGCCGGCGTCTCGACGGCCGAACTCTCCGCCGTCAACGCCGCGCTGGCGGCGCAGGACAAAACCCGGACCACCGCTCTGGCGGCCCATATGGCGCGCGACCATGCCATCAACGCCAACGCCAACAATGTTGGCAACTGGGTGTTCGGTAACGGTCTGGGCTATGCGCTCAATGTCGGCAACGACCAGATATTCGGCGATGCCGGCAACGATGTCCTGATCGGCGACGTAGGACTGATCGAGCAGCCGATGCTGACGATCGCGAGCACGTCGTCGACCGCCAAGCCGATTGCCGACGGTCTGCAAGACGCCTTCTTCAAGACGATCGATCGGCTTTATCTGGGCAATATCAGCGCGACGCTGGCGCGCGCCGAGGCTTGGGGCGTACAGTCGACGCTTACAGCTTCCAAGACCGTCGATTGGTCGCAGAACGGGTCAAGGAGTTCCTGGCTGCTCAATACCCAGGACAAGCGCCAGTCGCAGCGTCCTGCCGCCGATTACATCGTCCTCGACAGCGATGTCATGGACGGCGGCATCGGCAATGACCTGATGTTCGGCGATATGGCGGCCGTCATTCCGATCGTCACAGGCACCACAGGCGCCGGCATGATCCAGAGCATGAGGGTCCTGCCTGTCGGAGAAACCGCTGCTACGCTGACGGCGACGCTCCGCTACGTCTACAACTATGGCGCGTTCGGGGCCTTGCATGGCGCCTTGGCGACCGATGTGAACACGCCATCGCTGTTCAAGATCGATGCTGATCGGCTTATCGGCAACGACGGTGACGACGTTCTCTATGGTCTGCTCGGCGACGACTATATTTCGGGCGGCGCCGGCAACGATCAACTGTCCGGCGGCAACGGCTTCGATACCGTCAATGGCGGCATCGGCACCAACATCTATGCCTTCGATCGGACACGCGACAAAGTCGAGGCCGGCGGCGGCACGGATGTGGTCCGTCAGTCGCTGGATGCAGGCTCCAGCAGCCTGGTGCTGGGCAGCTCCTGGATCAGCCCCTTGATGACGCAACTTGGCGCCAATGTCAGGACCGCGGCAGCATCGCTGGACCCGATCGGATTGAATTCGGTCAGAGTTGGCGCCGCATCAGCCCCGGCAAATGGCATCAGCACAACGCCCAAAATCATCAACACGGTCGCTCAGCCGCCGGTCTATCGCCCGACCGCCGACTTGACGTTCATAAAGGGTTTCGATGAAACGACGCTGCCCAACGCGGCCGGACTCCTGATGGCGTTTGCGGCTGCCAAGCCGCAAACGGATGTGCAGGTTTCCGCTGCGGCGGTGAAGCCAGCGGCTGCTCCGGTAGTGGCAGCTCCGGCTGCGAAGGCTCCGGCTGCGCCTGTGGTGACAGCGGCAACTCCGGCAACGAAGGCTCCGGCTGCGCCTGTGGTGACAGCGGCAGCTCCGGCAGCGAAGGCTGCGGCTGCGACCATGGTCAAGACAGTGGCGGCTCCGGCGGCGAAGGCTTCGGTTGCTCCCGTTGTCAAGACGGTGGCGGCTCCGGCGGCAAAGACTTCGGTTGCGCCCGTGGTCAAGACAGTGGCGGCTCCGGCGGCGAAGGCTGCGGTTGCGCCCGTGGTCAAGACAGTGGCGGCTCCGGCGGCGAAGGCTTCGGTTGCGCCTGCGGTGAAGGCTTTGGCTACCCCCGTGAAGAAGAAAAATACAGCGGCGCCGTCTCAACTGATATCGGGCATTCGCAGCGGCGACATCACCATCAAGGGCACCACAGTCGTTCCGACGCCTTCGAAAGATGTCATTCGCAGTGTTGGCAATGTAACATTCCGGATCAGGGAAGAGTTGGAGGCCGCCCCCTACATCGATCGCGACGTCCTGTTCTTCGATGCCGAGACCGGTTCGTTTGAGCTGCCCGCCGATCATGACGACGATATCGCTTTTCACTAAGTCTTGGATCATCGGATAGACCGAGCGCATCTGACGTGGCAGCAATTCCCATGCTACGCGCGGCGATGCACCTCGACACGGTGTTCACCTTGCCGATCATGACTGTGTCCTGCTGTATACGGACATCGTCGATGGCATCGATGCATTCTCCTATCGCCCCGACGGGAAGGGCGGCGTCGAACTCCACAAGGACAAGGGCAGTTTCGTCGAGACGGTGCGTGATGCGCTTGGTCTCAAAAGGATGCGCGTCGTTGAAACCAGCGGCAACGACTACATGCGTGAGCGCGCCCAGTGGGACAGCGGCGCCGACCTTGTCTGTGCCTCGCCAGGCGTGGTGTTCGCCTATGATCGCAATACCTACACCAACACGCTGCTTCGCAAGGAAGGCATCGAGGTCATCACCATCACCGGTGCCGAGCTCAGGCGTGGACGTGGAGGTGGTCACTGCATGACCCGCCCGATCATCCGCGACGTCGTCGATTATTGACCGTCAAGGATCAAGACGCGGACGTTGTTGAGCCGGTCGAGGTGGGAACATGGCCCAACTCGACACTCCCGGTGCGCAAGAGGCCGCGGCGGCATCCTGTCAACCCATAAGTGCGCGGGCCTTTATCGGGCGGCTTCTGGCGCGCTTACGATTCCACCGTTTCGGGCTTGGGCTGGAGCGCAGGTGAATCAGAGACCGGGCACACATTTTTTGGACTTCCCGCTCATGCGTCGCCTGTTGAAATAGTAAGTAATTCAAGATGATAGCTCTAACTCAGAGCCATAAAATCGTTCGGAGAATAAAGAAGGCGCAAGATTGCTGAAGCTTGAAGCCTATAAAAACCGCGCTCGATGACCACGCTTCGGCAAGCCGTCCGATCGTCCGGGACTGGTCGACGTCACTGCCCTGACCTTCGCTTTCCCCGGCTGGGGCGGTTCACCATTTGACGGAAACGGCAAACTGCTCCAGCTATTTGTTTTTACGCAATTCCCTGGGAAGCCATTCACGCTTTCCTGTAATTGCTCTAGTTGGTCTTTAGCTTGCCGACGCGGTTCTCGGCGATCCAGCGGGCGGCCAGTACCAGCGCGCCCATGCTGAAATCCTTGCCATGCTTGGCCACCATTTCTTCCGACAGATTGGCAAGCCGTTCGAAAAAATCGTCCTTGCTTTTGTCCTCTGCGGTGAGTTCGGTCTGCATTTCATCCTCCTGTGTCATGCGGACAGCGTCCGCTATTTGAACATCTGCGCGGGGAAGGTGACGATCGCGGCGGTGCCGTCGACGGCGCCTATCGCCAGATGTCGACCATCGCCCGACCAGGCAAGCGCGGTTACCGCGCTGCCCAGCGGCCTGACGAGGAGCTCGTCACGCATGCCGACCTGGGCGACGGTGATGCGGCCATTGGCGTAGCCGGCCGCGATCAGCTTCTTTTCCGGGTGTGCCGCCACCACCTCGACCAGGACCAGCCCGGCACGACCCGTTTCCAATGCACCCGAGGTTTCGCCACCAACCGGCGGGGCTGTCATCGACCAGCCGGCGATCCGGAACGCGCCCGAGGCAAACAGCGCATTTGCCGGCGAGCTCCAGCACACGGTCCGAACAGGCGAGGGGAATCCCTCGACGATGTCAGCTTGGCCACCGGCGATGCTGACCAGGCCAAGGCCTCCTGTCTCCAGCCCGCAGGCCAGCCACGTGCCGTCACGATTCCATCGGATCGACACCGGGCGTGCCGGGAGGGAAACATCGCGTATCAGGGCCGCGTCGTCTTCGATCGCCCAGATCGACAGCCCCTCGCCAAGGCCCAAGGCAAGGCGCCGGCCGCCTGGCGAGAAGGCAAGGCAATCCGTCGACGATTTCACATCGCGTTCCAGTCGCGTGGTGCCGCTTTCGCTCTGCGAGAGGAAGACATCATGCCCGTTGCTGACGGCTGTCGTGCCAGCCCTTGCGCTGTGGTCGATCGCGACGATCGGCCCGTCTATTCTGATCAGGGGATTCGCGACTTCACCGCCGGCGCTCAGATGCAGCACCTCGCCGCTGGCCGCGCCAACCAGAAAGCCGGAATGCGGATGGGTGGCGAGCGGGACATCGCCCTCCGCGAATGCCGCCGTGGCAATCAATGGCAATGGGGGCTTTTCCCGGGGGCGGATCGTCGTCTGGCCGAGATCGTTGCTCACCCGGATCCGCGCTTCCGGCGGCTCGTTGTCCGCGACCGCGGCAATGGCGACGGTTCCGTCCACCGAAGTGAAAGCGATAGCAGATCCGTCGGCGCTGAAGCGCAGTTCCGCGATCGCCGACGGTCGTTGCCAGGTGCGCGCCAAGAGGTCGAACAAGGTCAGCTTCTGCATCGTCTGCTGGTTCATGCTGTCTCTCCATCAGTCCTTGTTCGTCGTTGCGGCAAGCCGGCGATCAACGTCATCGACATCATCTTCGGCCGCGACAATGCGTTGCTCGCACGCCGCGCATGCCTGCATGATTGCCGCCGCGCTCTGCTCTGCGTCATGCAAGTCCCGCACCAGTTGCGCACTGGCCCCACTTCTGCCGATTTCCAGCTCCAGGCGCAGCACGTCCATTTCGATGCCGGCGCGCTTCTGGTTCAGCCGCAACGCTTCCGCGGTGAGAGCGGAGACGCTGGCGACAAGATCGAGTCGGCGCGCAAGCAGCGCGCCACGCCTGGCTGTTTCGGATCCCTTGGTCATTTTTCCCTCCCCAAAGGCCCGGCTGGTTTTTCGAAAGCCGAGAGCAATCTGGGCAGCGTGCCGGCCTGCGACTGGAACTGCTTTTCGGCCGTTTCGATATGGCTTTTGAGTTGGTCCCAGATGTCCACGCGGATCATCGACGTCGTGTCGCCCGTCAAGCGCTCGATCTCCTCGACACGGAACTGACGCGTCAGCGAAACACCTGAAAACACGAAGTCCCGCAACAGGATCGCATGGCTTTCTATGAACAGATGGACCATCGGATGCGTCTCCGAGGTGACGCCGCCGGCGGTGAGTTCGGCCCGGATGAAGTCCTGGAAATGGGCCTGCAGGCGGTGCTGGCTCTCGCCCATGAAACGCATGACGAAGACCAGGTCGCGGGGCATCAGCTTGACAAGATCGCCGGCGATGCCGTCGGCATGGCTGGACATCGGTCCGGGCGGCCCGTTTCTGTCTTCATCGTTCGGCATGGTCTTTCTCCAGCGCGAAGCCCGTCGATGGGCTGTGGCTTTCAAATAATAGAGAAAGACGAATAATTAAACAGGTGATGTTGATTTTGATATTTGCTGCAATTGCTAACTAAATATGTTGCGAGTGCGAATATACACGCCAAATATTACAGCCGTAAGTTACAGGTGTAAAGAAACGTTACATTCGAATTCGGGGTTGCGCGCCGAAGGGGTCGCGATCTTGTTTTCAGTCCCGGCCATGAGTGCTATTCCGGAACTGGCACGCTGCTTGCTTTGCTCATTTTCATAAGAAGCCCATCGCGCTTGGCGCGGTGCCAAAAGAACGAAGGAACGGAGGAAGCAGAGACGCATTCCGCTTCGATACGCCCACCGCACATGCGGTTGGCGCCGCGGGTTTCTGCAAACGCCTCGAGAACCTTTGCCGCGATCCACTTGAATGGCTGGACCATGAGTCGCGCCTCGATGCGCGACCCCTTGTCATGCCGTTCGCACTCTCACTGGCGGCGTTTTGTGCCGCTTCATGCCGGGGTCAAGGGACCCGCGGCTCAAACCTGGTGGAGGCTTATGACCATGACGTCTCTGACGCTCAACAAGATTACCTCGCAGCGCGGAATCTCCGTCGGCGAGGCGACCAAGAAGATTGCCGACCTCGGCTGGAATCCTTCCTACGTGCAGGAAGCGATGACGTTTCCGACCGACTACAAGATCAACAAGACGCCGCGCGACCCGATGAAACAGGTTTTGCGGTCCTATTTCCCGATGCAGGAAGAGAAGGACAACCGCGTCTATGGAGCGCTCGACGCGGCATTGCGCGGCGACATGTTCCGCAACGTCGAACCGCGCTGGGTCGAGTGGATGAAGCTCTTCCTGGCCATCATTCCCTTCCCGGAAATCTCCGCCGCCCGATCGATGGCGATGGTTGCCCGCATCGCGCCCGGCGAGGAACTCAGAACCGGCTTCACCATGCAGATGATCGACGAGTTCCGTCACTCGACGATCCAGATGAATCTGAAGAAATGGTACATGGAGAACTACATCGATCCGGCCGGCTTCGACATCACCGAGGAAGCCTTCGGAAAGTGCTATGCCACCACCATCGGCCGGCAGTTCGCCGAAGGCTTCATCACCGGTGACACGATGACCGCCGCCTGCATGTACCTGACCGTGGTGGCCGAGACCGCCTTCACCAACACACTGTTCGTCGCCATGCCTTCGGAGGCCGCCCGCAACGGTGACTACGCCCTGCCGACCGTCTTCCTGTCGGTGCAGTCCGACGAGAGCCGGCATATCGGCAATGGCCATTCGCTGCTGATGGCGGCGCTCAAGGAGCCTGAGAACCATCTGCTGCTTGAACGCGACCTGCGCTACGCCTTCTGGCAGAACCACGCGATCGTCGATGCCGCCATCGGCACCTTCATCGAATACGGCACCACCAACCGCGACAAGAACAAGGAGTCCTACGCGGAAATGTGGCACCGCTGGATCTATGAGGACTACTATCGCACCTACATGCTGCCGCTTGAGAAATACGGCATCAAGGTCCATCACGACGACGTCCAGGCGGCTTGGGAGCGCATCACCAAGAAGAACTACGTCCACAAGGTCGGGCAGTTCTTCGCGGTCGGCTGGCCCGTCAATTTCTGGCGCATCGAGGCCCAGACCGACAAGGACTTCGAGTGGTTCGAGCACAAGTATCCGGGCTGGTACGCCGAATTCGGCGACTTCTGGAAATGGTACGCCAAGCTCAGCCACAAGGGCGAGAAGGTGCTGCTGTTCAACAGCGACGTCGGCTACGTCTATCCGCACCGCTGCTGGTCCTGCCTCGTCCCCTGCCTGATCCGCGAGGACATGGTGGTCGGCGAGATCAACGGCGAACTCTACACATTCGCTCACGAGCTCGACCGCTGGACCACGATGGTCGCCTTCAACGACGAGTATGAGGGCCGTCCGACGCCGGCGATGGGCCGCTTCAGCGGCAAGCGCGAGTGGGAGACGCTCTATGACGGCTGGGACCTGGCTGATGCCATCAAGGACCTGAACTTCGTCCGCTCCGACGGCAAGACGCTGGTTCCACAACCGCATCTGCGCTTCGACGACAAGGAGATGTGGACGCTTGACGATGTGCGCGGCAACACGCTCGGATCGCCGCTCAACGCCCTGCGTGCCATGTCGCCCGCGGACCGTGAGAAGCATCTGGCCGAATACCGGGCCGGCTTCACCATCAATCCCTGCAACTGATCAGGCCAGGGGGCGGGTTCGTCCCGCCCCTTGCTTTCACTGGAGGTCCGTATGTCGGAAACCCACACGGTCAGGCTCAGCCCAGTCGGTGTCGAGTTCGATGTCGAGAATGGCGAAACGGTGCTCAACGCCGCGTTTCGTCAGGGCATCGCGCTGCCGCACGGCTGCAAGGAAGGGCAGTGCTCGGCCTGCAAAAGCGTGTTGCTCGAAGGCGAAGTCGACATGCTGAAATATTCGACCTTCGCGCTGAACGACATGGAGAAGGAAAGCGGGCACGTCCTGTTGTGCCGTTGCATCGCCTACTCCGACCTGGAAGTCGAGCTTCTCAACTACGACGAGGAGATTCTGGCGAAGGCGATTGCCGTTAAAACGTACAAGGGCCGGATTGCTCGCATCGAGCAGCTGACCCACGACATTCGCGGCATCGAGATCGAACTCGGCTCGCCGATGAAGTTTTGGGCGGGGCAATATGTCGACATCACGGTTACCACGCAAAAAGGGGAGACGATTACGCGCTCGTTCTCCATGGCAAATACGCCGGACCAAACCCAAAAACTCTCCTTCATCATCAAAAAATACCCCGAAGGAAAGTTCTCGGGAGAACTCGATTCCGGAGGCATCAGGGCCGGAGCCGAAGTCACCGTCGTCGGACCCTACGGAACCTGCTTCCGCCGCAACGAACGGCAAGGACCACTGATCCTGGTCGGGGCCGGATCGGGCATGTCGCCGATCTGGTCGATCCTCAACGACCACCTGAAGAGCGGCGAGAAACGTCCGGTCTATTTCTTCTACGGCGCCCGCACCCGCAGCGACCTGTTCTATCTCGACAGGATCGCCGAGCTGGTCGGCAATCATTCCGACGTCACCTTCATTCCCGTGCTGTCGCACGCCAATGACGACGCCGAATGGCAAGGCGAGCGTGGCTTCGTGCACCAGAGTGTCGATGCCAAGCTCAAGCAACTGGCGGTCGACGGGCAGGGCGATGTCCATGCCTGCGGCCCGCCGCCGATGATCGATGCGCTGCAGCCGGTGCTGTTCATGAACGGCTTCGAGACCGAGCGGATCTTCTTCGACAAGTTCACCACATCGGCAGGCGCAACGTCGGCCCATTGAGGGCGGTCGTGCCAAGCCAACCACAACTGCAACAAGGGAGAGAGACTATGCCTGCAACCTCGAGTTCAGTCGGTTCCGGAGCCGCTGGTGCCGCGATCTTCGCCGACTCCGACAGCCGGAAATACCGGTACTTCGAGCCGAAAGGCCAGCGTGCCACACACTACGAGGACATGACGGTCGACGTTCAGCCCGATCCGGAACGCTACCTGATCCAGGACTGGATCATCTCCTTCGCCGACGGCAAGGGCGCCTATGTCAAGCAGAACACCGCCGCCCAGAGCTCCAACTGGCATGCCTTCCGCGCCCCTGACCAGGAGTGGGAGCGCACGCACTACCAGCGCCAGTCGAAGATCGAGACGATGGTGCAGAGCGTCATCAACAATGCCCGCAAGTCGGGTGCGCCGAAGACCTTCGACAAGGCCTGGGTCAAGATCCTGCAGACGCAGCTCGGCGCCTGGAAACATGCCGAATTCGGGCTCGGCACCTCGCTGATGCAGGCGCAGCGTTACGGCTACACCCAGATGATCAACAACGCGACGCTGACCAACTCGTCCTACAAGCTGCGGCTTGCCCAGGATATCACGCTCTACCTTGCCGAGATCGGCATGGACCTGCCGGGCTGGGACGACGAACTCGGCAAGAAGGCCTGGCTCGAGGACAAGAACTGGCAGGGCACGCGCGAAGCGATCGAGACCATCATGGGCGCGACCGATTATCTCGAGCAGTATTTCGCCATCAACATCGTCTTCGAGCCGCTGGTTGGCGAGGCGTTCCGCTCCGGTTTCCTGATGCAGATCGCCGCCGCCAACCATGACTTCATTACGCCCGCGGTGATCTCGGCGGCCGAGGCGGACTACGAGCGCAACCTCGCCAACACGATCGACCTGATCCACATGCTCGCCAACGACGAGAAATACGGCGCGGCGAACAAGAAGCTCTTCCAGGGCTGGGTCAAGAAGCACGGCGCACTCGCCGACAAGGCAGCCACCGGCCTGCAGCCGATCTGGTCGATGCCGCATTCCAAGCCCGTCGCATTCGTCGATGTCCGTGCCAAATCCGAGGAGCGGATTGGCCAGATCCTCGGCGAACTCGGCCTCAAGCGCTGAAACAGGAGAAAATCGTCATGTCACTATCTGCACGCGACGCAACGCATTCCAACATCTTCAAGGCGATGAAGGATATCACCTTCGAGCAGACGATTTCGCATCAGTGCGGCGTCACCATGAACGACTCGGTCGAGGCACGCGCCATCGCCGAATTCATGGGTCAGAAGCCTGGGGTGACCATCACTTATCAGCCGGCACTGATCCGCATCGACGGCGACGGCAAGCTGATCTTCAAGATGGACGCGATCGGCGAATATCTCGGCCGCGAGATGTCGGCCGAGACCTTCGAGGTCAATACCTCCACCCATTACGGCCGCATGGTTCGGGTCGACGACAACACCGTGATCCTGTTCGGCAACATGGACGAGATGTTCGAATACATCGAATAGCCATCGCCAAAAAATCCGGCGCGCCGCCGGGTGCGGCGCGCCCAACCCATCAACGCGATTGCTGCGGAGGAAAACATGTACAGAACACCGGAAGGCAAGGACATCTTCATAGTCGACGGCCACACCCATTTCTGGGACGGCAGCCCGGAAAACCAGAAGAACATCCACGGCAAGCAGTTCATCGAGTGCTTCTATGCCTACCACACGGGCTTGAGTCCGAAGGAGCAGCTGTGGGAGAAGAGCAAGTTCGAGAAATACAGCGCCGATGATCTCTATCGCGACCTGTTCATCGACGGTCCCGACGATGTGGCGATCGTCCAGTCGACCTATCTCAAGGACTTCTACAAGAACGGCTTCAACACGATCGAGCGCAATGCCGAGGTGGCCAAGCGCTATCCCGAGCGGTTCATCGTCAACGGCGCCTTCGATCCGCGCGATGGCGAGAAGGCGCTGGAATACATCCACTTCCTCAAGGAGACCTACAACGTCAAGGGCGTGAAGATGTACACGGCCGAGTGGAACGGCGCCTCCAAGGGCTGGAAGCTCACCGATCCCGATGCCTACAAATGCTTCGAGCTCTGCGACAAGCTCGGCATCAGGAACATCCACGTCCACAAGGGCCCGACGATCCTGCCGCTCTCGAAGGATGCGTTCGACGTTCATGACGTCGACCATGCGGCGACGGATTTCCAGGGCCTCAACTGGATCATCGAGCATTGCGGCCTGCCGCGCCTCGACGATTTCTGCTGGATCGCGACGCAGGAAACCAACGTCTATGGCGGCTTGGCGGTGGCACTGCCCTTCATCCACGCACGCCCGCGCTATTTCGGCGAGGTCATCGCCGAGCTTCTGTTCTGGCTCGGGCCGGAGAAGATCCTGTTCGGCTCGGACTACGCGATCTGGACGCCGCGCTGGCTGGTCGAGAAATTCTGGGCCTACCAGATCCCGCAGGACATCGCCGCCGAACGGGGCGTGCAGCTGACCGACGAGATCAAGGAGAAGATCCTCGGCCTCAACGCGGCTCGTCTCTACAACATCGATATCGAAGCCAAGAAGAAGGCGCTCGCCAGCTCGCCCTTCAGCATCGCGGCGGAGTAGGGGCCATGGCAACCGCCACCGTTTCCGGCGACCGCCAGAAGGAACTCTGGCGGCGCCTTGGGGAGGTCAATGACCCTGAACTCGACGAACCCATCACCGAGATGGGTTTCGTTGAGCGGGGCGAGGTGAAGGGCGATGGCAGCGTGGAGATAGATTTCCGGCTGCCAACCTACTGGTGCTCGCCCAACTTCGCGTTCCTGATGCTGGACGGTGTGCGCAAGGCACTCGACCAGCTTTCCTGGTCACCGGCCTATCGCGTCAAGCTGCACGATCACATGTTCGCCGAAGAGGTCAATCGCGGCATGGAGGCCGGCAAGGCGTTCGGCGACATCTTCGCCGTGCTTGCCGAGGATCAGGATCTCGGCGCCTTGCGCGAAACCTTCGCGATGAAGGCCTTCAAGCGGCGACAGGAGGCACTTCTGCGCGGCCTCAAGGCGCACGGTCTCACCGATCGCGAAATCCTCGGCATGGACCTGCCGGCATATGACGTCGCGCGTTTCGAGCCGGGCGAGGCAGCCAAACAGAAGCCGAGATACCGGGCGGCCCTGCTCGAGCGTTTTCCCGGCCGCAGGGCGGACGAACCCGTCTTCGTGACCTGGGAAGGGCGACCCGTACCGCCTGCCGCGCTCAGCGCCTACCTCGCCGAATTGCGCGGTGTGCGCATCAACATGGAGTTCAACGGCGCGCTGTGCCGGGGACTCAAGCAGACCAGGTACAAGGAACTGGATGTGGTCGACGGCGAACCAACGTTGGTCGATTTCATCATGGATCGCGTTCCGGTGCGAGTCGCACCAACCGCCTGAAGCAGAGCCGACAGCAACGGCCTCCCTTGCACGAGGCCCCTAACCAACAACCCCCCCGTAAGGCGGAAGGAGGAACCATGCCCAAGATAATGCTTCATAATTCCGAAGCCCGCCGCGCTCTCGCCCGTGGCGTCTTCCGGCTCGCCGCCGCCGTCGAGCCGACGCTCGGCCCCAAAGGCATGAACGCCATGATCGACCGGCCGATCGGCACGCCGATGGTGACCCGCGACGGTGTCAGCATCGCCTCCGAGATCGAGCTGCACGACCGTTTCGAAAACATGGGCGCGCAAGTCGTCCGCGAAGTATCGATGCAGACCAACGAGGTCGCCGGCGATGGCACCACGACGGCCATCGTGCTCGCCAATGCGCTGATCCAGGGCGGCGTCGAAGCGAACGAGCGCGGGGTGAAATCCGTCGATCTGTGCAAGGGCATCGACCTTGCCGTGGCGGCGGTGGTCGCCGCGCTCAAGACTTCCGCCAAACCCGCCAAGGGCAACGGTATCCTGGCGTCGGTCGCCAACATCGCGGCGACCAACGCCAAGCTTGGCGCCCTGGTGGCGGAGGCGCATCAGCGGGTGGGTGCCGAAGGCGTCATCACCACCGATTTCAGCGTTACCACCGAGACCACGCTCGACGTCGTCGAAGGCATGTCCTTCGAACGCGGCTATCTCTCGCATCACATGGTGACCGATCAGGAGAAGATGGAGGCGGTTCTCGATCGGCCCTACATCCTGATGACCGACCTCAAGATCAAGGAGCCGGGACAGCTCGATGCGGTTCGCCGCATTGCCAACGAGAATGGCCGGCCTTTGCTGATCGTATCGGAGGAGATGTCGCCGGAAGTGGTGGTGACGCTGCTCGGCAAGCAGGGGCCGGGACGATACCTCGTCGTTCATCCGCCGGAATATGGCCATTGGCGCAAGGCGATGATGGAGGATCTGGCCATCATCACCGGCGGCAAGGTGATCGCGCGCGATCTCGGCGGCCGGCTCGAGGATGTCACCGCCGAGGATCTCGGCACCGCCGACCGGGTGAAGACCAGTTCGTCCTACACCTCGATCATTCGCGGCGGCGGCGACCATGCGGCGATCGCCTCGCGCCGCGCTCAGGTCCAGCGGCAGTATGAAGCCTCGCAGCCGAACATCGACCAGGACAAGCTGCGCGAACGCCTGGCCAAGCTCTCGGGCGGCACCGCGATCCTCTATGCCGGCGGCGTCACGCCGGTCGAGCAGAAGCGGACCATCCAGCTGATCGAGGATTCCTTGAATGCGGTGCGCGCCGCATCCGAAGAGGGTGTGGTCGCCGGCGGCGGCTCGGCACTCGCACAGATCGCGCCGTTGCTCGACAAGGTGGCGGCCGGGGTCGACGGCGACGTCGCCGAGGGCGTGCGCCTGGTGCGCTCGGTCCTGACGCGACCGCTCTGGCGCATCGCCGCCAATGCCGGCGCCGATCCCGAAGCCGTGGTGATCGAGGTCACACGCATCAACGGCGGCTACGGCTACAACGCATCGACCGGCGCCTATCAGAACATGTTCGAGGCAGGGATCATCGATCCGGTTCGTGTCACCTACACCGCGCTCGCCAACGCGGCGTCGGTGGCGACGCTGATCCTGACCACCGAGACGCTGATTGGCGACCTCGCCGAGGATGAGGATCCGACGGCCGGTCCGGCGCGTGGCGGCGGCTCGGAAAAGCTCGGCCGCGCCTGAAGCAATCCAGACAATCTCGACGTTGAAGGATACGACCATGAAAGCTGCCAGACTCTACGAATACGACCCGAAGATGAACGTCCAGCTCAAGATCGAGGAGGTCAAGGCGCCGACAATCACCGCGCCCGACGAGGTGATCGTACGGGTCGGCGCCGCCGGTCTCTGTCGCACCGACCTGCACATCATCGAGGGTGTTTGGAAGCCGACCATGGACCCCGAGGGCACGCTTTTGCCCTACATCATGGGTCACGAAAATGCCGGCTGGGTCGAAGAGGTCGGCAGCGGCGTCAAATCGGTCAAGCGCGGCGATGCGGTGATCTGCCATCCTTTCCGCTCATGCGGCATCTGCCTCAACTGTCGCCATGGCGAGGACATGTATTGCGACAACGGTCAATTCCCCGGCCTTGGCATGAATGGCGGCTTCGCCGAATACTTCATCACCAGCGAACGCTCGCTGATCAAGCTCAACGCCAACATCACGCCGATCGAGGTGGCGCCGCTGGCCGATGCCGGCATCACCGCCTACCGCGCCGCCAAACGCGCCGCCAAGCTGCTACGGCCGGGGAGTTACTGCGTGCTGCTCGGCATAGGCGGGCTCGGCCACATCGCGCTGCAATCGCTGCACGCGATCTCGGGTTGCCGCATCATCGCCGTCGATCGAGAACCGGCGGCACGGGTGCTGGCCAAGGATCTCGGTGCCGACTTCATCCTTGATGGCGGGCCAAACGTCGTCGAGGAGGTCAGCCAGATCACCGGCGGCGGCGCGCATGTGGTCATTGACTTCGTCGGCGAACTCGGCGTCGAGAACATCTGCTGGAAGATGGTGCGCAAGGGCGGACAATTGTTTGTCGTCGGCTATGGCGGCAACATCAATGTGCCGACCGCGCATCTCGTCATCGAGGAGATCAACATCGGCGGCAGCCTGGTCGGCAATTTCACCGAGCTTGTCGAACTGATGGAACTCAACGCCGACGGCAAGGTGAAGATGCACTACACCGAATACAATCTCGCCAGCATCAACACCGCACTCGACGATTTCAAGAACCGGCGGTTCACCGGGCGCGGCGTCATCGTTCCCTGACGCCCGGCCGGAATGCGGGCGCAGGCCAGTCGCCAGTCCGATCCATCAGCCGCAATTCCCCCAACCCCATGGCGCGAATGCCGTGGGGTTCTTCTTTTTGCTGCGTGTCAGAGGAACCCGCGCCGGATGCCGTACTGGCCGAGCTTGCGATAGAGCGTCGGCCGCGAAATGCCGAGCCTCAGCGCAACCTTGCTGAGATTGCCGCTCTCCGCGACAAGCGCATTCTTGATCGCCTGGCGTTCGGCATCCTCGAAGGTGCATACAGGTGCTTCGAGCATGGTCGCGGGATGGTCGCCATGCATGGCTATTGCGTCGCGATTGCCCGCACTGATTTCCCCGGGAAGGTCCTGGAGTTCGATCGTGCCGCCGCGCGCCAGTATATGCAGGCGCTCGACCAGGTTCTTCAATTCGCGCACATTTCCCGGCCAGCGATAGGCCAGCAGCGCGTCGAGGGCGTCGTTTGAAAACTCCAGCGGGTCGTTGCCCGCCAGCTTCGCGATCCGCCGGTTGAAATGCTCGACCAGCAGCAGAACGTCGTCGCCGCGTTCACGCAACGCCGGCACATGGATCGAAACCGCGCCGATGCGGTAATAGAGATCGCTGCGGAAGCGCCCGGCCGCCACTTCCTGCTTGAGGTCGCGGTTGGTCGAGGCGACCAGCCGCACATCCACCGGCCGGCCCCTGGAATCGCCGATGCGGTGGACGACACGTTCTTCCAGGACACGCAACAGGAAGGGCTGGATCTCGAGCGGCAACTCGCCGATTTCGTCAAGGCTGAGCACGCCGCCATTGGCGAGTTCGAAGATGCCCGGCTTGCCCTCGCGCGAAGCTCCGGTGAAGGCGCCGCCGACGTGACCGAACAATTCGCTGCCGAACAGTTCCTTGGTGATCGCGCCACAGTTCATGGCAATGAAAGGGTCGTTTTCGGTGCGTCGGCTGCCGGCATGGACAAGCCGGGCAAACAGCTCTTTTCCGACGCCCGTTTCGCCTTCTATCAGCAACGAGGTGACACCGTTCGAGCCGGCCACCCGGGAGGCGACATCGACGGCAGCCAGCAATTTCTCGCTTTCGCCGACGATCATCGCCGCGGCTGTCCGCAGATGCTTGTTTTCTTCTCGGCGGATCACCGTCATGCTCGAGACGGCCGGCACCGATGGAAACACCAGGGCCGCGCCACGAAGATCGCCGTCAAGCTTCAGCGGTGTGACATGGCAGGATCGCAGATGCGCCGGCAGCGCGTTGGCGAGATCGCTGTCGGAGCCGGAGGCCGGCAGGTTCATCAGCCATCGACCACGCCCCGGTTCCATCGGGCCGTCCATCATCTCTGTCGTGTCGCCATTGGGCACGTTGTTGCAGAAGATCGCGCGGCCGCGATGATCGACAATCACCAACCCATCTTTGCGGCGGTAGCTGGGTGCCGAGGAAATGAAGGCTTCGAGTAGGCGCGTGCGCTGTTCCTGCTGCTGTTCGGCCAGGGCCTTTTCGATCTGCCTGGCGGTGGCCGCGACCAGCGCCGTGTTGTGCGGCCGGAAGATCGGCGAATAGCCCGACAGGTCGACAACGCCGATGATCTTGCCGTCCAGGGGATCGCGGATCGGCGCGCCGGCGCAGGTCCAGGATTTGATGCCGGCGCAGAAATGTTCGGCGGCATGGACGAAAATCGGCTCTCCAGTCCACAGCGCGGTGCCGATGCCATTGGTTCCAACGGCATCCTCGTTCCATTTGCCGCCGATGCCCAGATGAATGTCCTGGCCGTTATGCAGGGTCTTCTTGTCGCCGATCGCGTCGATGAGCACGCCGTCGCTGTCGGCGAGCACCAGCATGGCTCCCGTCCCCTCCAGCAACGGGCCAAGGGAGGCAAACGATCGCCGCGCCGCCGAAAGCAGCTCGGCGTTGGCGCGGGTCAGATATTCGATCTCGTCACGGTCGCTGGAGAGCGGTGCCTCGATGCCTTGAGCGTCGATGCCGCCGGTGGCGCTGCGATACCAGGAATCGTGGATCAGCGAGCGGACATGGACCGGATCGCGGGCGCACTTCGGCGCGTCAGCCAGAAAACTTTCCCAGGCGCGCATGGTGGCGCGCTCGTCATAGTCGACGTTGTCCAGAACCAACTGTCCGGTGGCCATCGACGCACGCGCCGGAATAGCCTTTGTCTTCATCTGATTGGGGCCGTTCGCGTGTCTCATTCAGCCATCACAGTACCTTTTGAGGTATGCCATTTCTGTATGCTGTCGCGGATTGGGCATGCTCAGCGACGCCCAACAGCCTGCCGTCAGTCGATGCCGAGTTTCGCGCCGATATCGGCTGCAAGCTGCTCCTCGGTGTAAGTCGCGGTCAGCCGGGACCCGTCCAACTCGGTGAGCGCCTCGCCGATGGCTTCGTCGACCGGCGAGAAAAAGCCGTTCTGCTTTGTTCCCAGAACGAAGATCTGCTCTCCATCCCGATTGCGGATATCGCCTATATGATGCAGCTGGCGGCCGGTATTCTGGTCCTTGGAGATCACACGGCCATTCATGGTGACGCGGATGGACGGCTTGGCCTCGGCCACGGTGGCCGCGCCGCCGCCAACGTGGATGATCAGGCCTTCAGCCTTGGGTTGCTGGCGTGGCTTCCTGGAAGCCGAATAGCCGCCGCCGCTGATCTGGTCGGCAAGTCGAACGATGGTCGAGCGGTTCTGCTCGATCAGCCGCTTGACCTGAACATCCTCGCGACGCGGGCCGTCCCGCTTGGAGATGATCTCGACCATGAATCCTCCCAGATTCGTCAGCTTGGCGGTGCCGCAGGTACGGTCATTTTTATGTGCGGCGAAGCCTACACTGCCATCGTCAGATGCGCCATTCACAATAGGTAGCGCCGAAATTCGCGTCGGTGGTAGCAGGTGGCTGCTACACCATTACCTGCCGTATCTGCTGTTTCAAAAAAAGGTGAGCCGGACAGCTGGCCGAGCGGTTCGACACTCATTGCGAATGGTTCGGTCGTGAGGTAGTTTACACATTCGGATGAGGAAGGTGCCAGCTGCGGCGACGGGTTTCCGGTCTTGTTTCTGTCCCTGTCGCTGCGGATTGTGAGTTCTTCAACAGATCTTGATGCCACAATCTGGGGAGCTTGTGGTCGTCAGGTCGCGGCGGTTGAGGCAGTTGCCATGCTCCGGCTTTGCGGATTGATCGCGGTCGTCCTTGTCGCGGCCCTTACAAGTTTCGATGCGTCGGCCGATCGAAGGGTGGCCCTGGTGATCGGCAATTCCCAGTACCGGGAAATCCCTGCTCTCAAGAACCCCGACAAGGATGCCGAGGACGTATCCAAGACGTTTCGGCTGGCCGGCTTCGAAGTGTTCGTCGCCAAGGATCTCACAAAGTTGCAGTTCGAGAAGCAGTTCCGCAACTACCTCGCGGCGGCGGATGGCGCCGATCTGTCCGTCGTCTACTATTCCGGCCATGGCTTTCAGATCGGCGGCGAGAATTTCCTGATCCCCGTCGATGCCTCGCTAAAGAATGCGGCCGACATAGAGGTCCAGGCGGTCAAGCTGGACGATGTCCTGCAGCAATTGCGCGCGAAATCGAAGATCCAGGTGATCATCCTCGATGCCTGTCGCAACAACCCGTTTCCGCGCAAGGATTATTGGTTGAGGGATCAGCTGATCACGGCGGGCAATACCGGTCTTGCTCAGGTCAAAAGCTCGCTCAACACACTGATTGCCTTTGCCACCGAGCCAGGAGCGGTCGCTTATGATGGAGCGGGAGACCTCAGCCCGTTTTCATCCGCATTCTCGCATCGCGCGCTGGCGCCCAACCAGGAGATACGCACGGTCATGGCCGCGGTGCGCCGCGATGTGGTCGAGGCCACCGACGGCAAGCAGGTTCCCTGGGAGAATTCGTCGCTCATCGACGAGGTTGTCCTGATGCGCCGCGCCAGCCGACCTTCGCTGCCGCCGGTTCTCGAAAAAGTCGTGCCCTCGGGTGTCGGACCTGTTGCCCTGGATCTGCCGGAACCGGTCGATGTCGATGGCGGATCGATCACGGTCAGCATCGAAAGGCCGCCCGCGCTTGGACGCCTGCTGCTGGACGGCAAGGCTGTCGCGGTCGGCGAACAGATCGAGGGCAGGGACCTGCCGCGCCTGAAGATGGATGTGCCCAAGGGCGTCGGTGCGCCCGAAGAGGTCGACATGCTGGCCTACGCCACGCATGACAATTGGGGCGGTCAGGCCCAGGGCATCATGGTGTTCCGCGTCAAGGACGGCCAGGGCGCCGAGGGCGAACAGATCGTGGCCTCGCTCGATACGGAGCAGAAGCAGCAGGTGCTGGAGCGGGGCATCCACATCACCGGCGCCGCCGAGGCGATCGAAGACCGCGAGATCAGCGTTCCGGTCGGTGTCGGCCCGGTTCCGCTGAAGCTGGACTTCCCGACCCGGGATCCTGCGGTCAGCCTGAAACTCGCGAGCTACCCGGCAACGGGAACCCTGTCCCTGCCGGACCGTGCTCTGTCGCCAGAGTCGAGCCTGATGGCGGATGAGGTCGACCTGCTGCGCTACGAACCCCAGATTGGTGCTGCCGGTGCTGTCGAGGTCGGCTTCGAGATCCGGGCCGACAGCAGCTCCTCAAAGCCCGCCACGATGAAACTGTCGCCAAGCGTCGATCCGTGCGACCAGGCCGCCGGCGAGCCTCTCGATCTGCAAGGCGTGGTTCCCGGCCTGCTGCCGAATGAAATTGGCGCCGAGGCGGTCAAGGCCTGCGAGGCGGCGGTGAAGGCCTATCCCGATGTCGCCCGCTTCCGCTACGAGCTGGGCCGGGCGCTGCTTGCGGCCGGCAAGGTCGAGGACGCCAAGAAAGCGATCCAGGCGGCAGCCGATAAAGGCCACGTTCGCGCGGTGTTCGAGCTGGGCTACCTCAATGCGACGGGAACGGGAATGCCCGTCGACCGCAAGCAGGCCAATAGCTTCTACGCCGCCGCGTCCGACAAGGGCGATCCTTACGGGATGACGTCCTGGGGCCGTGCATTGTTCAATGGCTATGGTGTCGAGCGCGATACCGGCAAGGGGCTGGACCTGCTGCTCAAGGCGGCAGCCATGGGCCATACCTACGCGATGAACGATCTCGCCGCGATCTTCACGGAGGGCCGTAATGGCGTGCCTGCGGATCCGTCCCGCGCCGTGGCTTTTCTGAAAGCTGGCGTGGAGCGGCAGGACATGTATTCGATGAATCTGCTCGGCCGTAACTATTTGGCCGGCGTGGGCGTCGGCAAGGATCCCAGGCAGGCGCAAGGGCTTTTCCAGCAGGCCATGGATCTCGGCCAGCCTTATGCTCCGGCTAGCCTCGCCCGCATGTATCGCGACGGTGTCGGTGTAGGACGAAACCTCGATGAAGCGCAACGACTGTTCGAGCTGGCCACCGCTCGCGGCGATCAATCCGGTGCGTATGATCGCGCCGCGCTCGAGATGCAGAAGGGCGACAAGGCTGACCAGGCGAAAGCGGTGCGTTATCTGGCCTTCGCGGTCGCACTTGATCTTCGCAAGGAACTGCCGGGCGCCCAGACGGCGCTGACAAAATTCGGGGCGAAAACAAAAGCCGCGGCGCTCAAGCAGTTGCGCGGCGAACTCAAGTCGAAGATCCCGGCGAACGGTTCGCTGGACGACCAACTGGTCAAGGCAGCCAGAGCGGTTTGGGAGCAAGCCAACCCGCGACGGGACTTGTTTTGACGCACAAGGAGGTAACTGTGGGCAGGGCAGTGAAGCAGGCATTGATTGCGGCAGTTCTATCCGGTGCCCTTGCGGCGCTAACGGGCTGCATGTCCGTCGCGCCCAAGGCCGAATCGACGGTGACGACGACGAAACATAGGCCGAAGCTGGTTCGCACGACGTCCACGCCAAAGATCGGCCAGCAGAAGAAGGTCACCGCCAAGAAGGTGATCAAGCCGGTTGAGGAATCCATTGTTTCCCCGCCTGTCGTTCCTACGGCGGGTGGAGGCGGCGGCGCTGGCGGAAGCGGCGGAGGCAGCAGTGGTGGAGGCAGCAGCAGCGGCGGAGGCGGCTGGGGAGGTTGAGCAAGCCTCGAGATTTTGGTCGTAGCCGACTCCCGTACCGTTTTCACAGAGGCTTAGTTTACGGCCTGCACGAATGCGGCAGTTCCTGGCCGATTTTCCGGTAGTATCGGGATTCTCGGGAGTTGCTCGCCAACCAGCCGCAAGTGCTCTATGCTCGCGATTGGTGTCGTGTCGATACGGTTGTCCTGGGCAGGGGCGTTCCATGTTCGAAGTCGTCGCATTCCGGTGGAAAACGGGGTCTGGGAACCTCACCCTAAGGGCTCTTGGCCTGGTCGTGGCTTTCTCCGGGCTGCTGCTGTTCGGATCGCAAGCGTCAGGCGCCGCGCCGAACTGGACGCTCGATCCCACCGCTTCGGTGATCACATACCAGTCGGTCAAGAAGAACACGATCGTCGAGACCAACAAGATCAGGAACATCACCGGCACACTGAGTTCGGCGGGTGATGCCAAGGTCACGTTCGACCTCAATTCGGTCGATACCGGCGTCGATCTGCGCAATGTCCGCATGCGCTTCCTGTTCTTCGAGACATTCAAATACCCGACCGCCGAGCTTACGGCGAAGGTGGATCCTGCCGCATTCGGCGACCTCGCGACAAAGCGCAGGGTGAAGGCAACGCTGCCCTTCCGCCTCAATCTGCACGGCGTCGACAAGGACCTCGAGGCCAGTGTCGTCGTCACCATGATCAGCGACACCATGGTGTCGGTTGCCTCGGAAGCTCCGGTCGCGGTCCATGTCGAGGATTTCGGCCTGTTGCCGAACATCGACAAGCTGCAGCAGGCCGCCAACGTCACCAACATCGTGCCAACCGCGTCGGTATCGTTCGATTTCGTCTTTACCGCGGACGGCAGCAAGCCGGCCGCCACCCAGGTCGCCGCGGCGAGTTCGGCCGATGTGGGTCCGGTTGCCACGGATGCCGCCAAGGCGAACTTCAGCGACGAGGAATGCCTGAACAGGTTCGCCGTGCTCTCGCGCACCGGCGCCATATATTTCCGGCCTGCCAGCGCGCGGCTCGACGCGAAAAGCCGTCCCTTGCTGACCGAGGTTGAAGGCGTCGTCGGAAAATGCCCGAGCCTGAAGGTCGAGGTCTCCGGTTATACCGATTCAGACGGATCGCCGGAGGCGAA
This sequence comes from Mesorhizobium sp. GW821-FHT07A06, assembly GCF_059419085.1. Lineage (NCBI taxonomy): Bacteria > Pseudomonadati > Pseudomonadota > Alphaproteobacteria > Hyphomicrobiales > Phyllobacteriaceae > Mesorhizobium > Mesorhizobium sp. GW821-FHT07A06. The sequence goes on along the minus strand of NZ_JBWKRC010000009.1, from coordinate 62,230 downwards.
CAAGCTGTTGTCGGAGCGCCGGGCCCAGGCGGTTGCGGATGCGTTGGTTGCCGCCGGCATTCCACGCAACCAGGTCAGTTCCACGGGCTACGGCGAGGAGCGGCCGGTTGCCGCCAACGATACCCCCAAGAACAAGGCGCTCAATCGGCGGATCGAGTTTTCCGCCACCAAGCTTTGAGGTCGCGGTGAAGTCCGATCCGATCGCCCGTTGCGGTGGCTTCTTTCGCGCCGCCTGTCTTGCGGCGCTCGCCTTGCTGTTGAGTTTGACGGGCGCCAGCGCCGAGCGCCGCGTGGCGCTTGTCCTCGGCAACGCCCAGTACCAGCACGCGGCGGCGCTCGCCAATCCGGTGCGCGACGCCCAGGTCATGGCCGAACGCTTGAAGAAGCTCGACTTCGAGGTCGTTTCCGGTTTCGACGAAACCAAATTGCAGACGCAGGCGACGATCGCCCAGTTCGCAAAACAGGTGCGTGGTGCCGACATCGCGCTCTTTTTCTATGCCGGGCACGGCTTGCAGGTTTCCGGCAAGAACTACCTGCTTCCGGTCGACGCCGCGCTGGAGGACGAGACCTCTCTCGACTTCGAGGCTGTGTCGGTTGATTTCGTTTTGCGACAGATGTCGCGGGAGACCAGCATCAGGCTGGTATTTCTCGACGCCTGCCGCGACAATCCTCTTGCCGAGGCGCTGGCCAAGACCGCGGGCGTCAACGGTGCGAGCAGCGGCCTGGCCGAGATTCCGATCGAGAATGGAGGCGCCGGCACGCTCGTCGCCTTCGCCGCCAGCCCCAACCAACTCGCCTATGACGGGTCGGGCGAGCACTCGCCCTTCACAGCGGCATTGCTTCAGCACATCGGCGAATCCAACGTCTCCATCACCGAGGCCATGAACAGGGTCACCAGCGACGTCTTCAAGGCAACAGCCGGCAAGCAGCGTCCCTGGATCAACGTTTCGCTGACCACGGAGGTCGTCCTGCACAAGGTCGATCTCAATGCGCCATTGATCGTTGGCGAGGCGAGCGCGCCTCAGGCGGAAAGCGGCTCCGAAGCGCGCAACACCGGCGCGGCGGCGAACCAGGGCGATGACCAGCTTGCGCTTGATGCGCTGCGTCGGAAAATCCCCAAACTGGCGTCGGATGCCCCGATCCTTTTCGACCATCCGATCGACTTCGGCGATGCGGCGATCGACGGCAAGAGCATCGCCGAACTGATCAAGGGCAAGCCGCTTTTCAGCCCGGTGGAGGGGTTGGACAAGTCGGTCTGGGAGGGCAAGCACTGCGACGGTTGCCACGAATGGAACGAGGCCCGGCTGTGCGATCAGGCGAAGAATTTTGCCTCCAACGATGTCTCGGTGCTGCGCCTGCAACATCCGCTGGGCACACGCTTCAAGGTGGCGCTTGCCAAATGGGCGCAGGGCGGCTGCAAATAGGCAGGAAAGTGGCGGCTCCAGTCGATTCCGCCGGGATGGCGGCCTTAATAGGCATCCGCCGATTGGCGCAACGCCTCGATCTCGGCCATCTGGATGCCCATGTCGACAAATGCCGAAAGCACGGCAAACCGGTCCGTGAGAGCGACACGGGCCAGTCCGGCCAGTATCCCCGCATTGACTGCATGGGCGGCAGGAAATGGTTGCAAGGCCGCCATCTCGGTCGTGGCCATGGCCGAGCCGCTGTCACGCCATCCGGCGGCGAGAGCGATCCAGCCGACCGGCGTTGTCGGTGGTGCGGCCGCGGCTGTGCCGACGGCTGCTCGATGGCGGGGATTGTCCGGTTCACCCACCCAGTCGCGAACATGCGCAAGCAGTTCTTGATCGGTTCCATCGAACAGGTCGGTCAAGTGGCTCAGGCATTCATGCGCCCACCAGACCGCGGCCCGCTCGGGAAGCAGGTAGGCACAAAAGGTGATCGCTTCCTCGGGAACGCGTCCGGCAAGGAGGTCGCGGCAAAATGCGATCGAGTCCTGTTCGGTTGGAGGTGTTCCCATGTCCCTGGCAATGGCGGGACAAGCCATGAAAAGATCCCGTGCCGTCTTGAATCGAAGCCCATTGGCCATGACCGCCACGCTTTCATCGAGAAGCCCTGGCCACTCAAGCCTCAGGCGCGGCGCGGGTCAAGTCTGAACCTCTGACGCCGCGGGACCCGTCGGCACTATCGTGCTCCAGCGTTTATCGACAGACAATTGCCTTGCGATTTGATATCATCACGATCGTCGAAATCGGATGCTCAAACAGGAGTAACCGCTATGCAGTGGGGCAGTACAGCCTTTGTGTTGGCGGTCGTGTTTTTCTCGACCCACGCTTCCGCCGATCCCGTTCAGAAATCAGAAGACATCGTGAAGTTTTTTGCCGGCGCGGCCGATCTAGGCAAGTCGCGCGGAATTTGTGTCGGCACCGAGGAGGAGTGCAAAAGCAAGAGCAAGGCGAAGGACGGGCCGGCCGAAAAATCCAGCCTCGATATGCTGATCAATTTCGGATTGGATTCGGCCGCGCTCGATACCACAGCGCGCGCTGAACTCGACGAGTTCGCCAAGGCTCTCAAGGACAGCAGGCTGAGCACCTTCAGCTTCGTCGTCGAAGGCTACACCGACGCCACCGGCACTGTGCATTACAACGAAGGCTTGTCACAACGACGAGCACAATCGGTGGCAGCCTTCCTGAAGGCCAAGGGGATTGAGGCAGCCCGCATTGACGCCATTGGCATGGGCGAAAAGAATCCACGCAGCCCCAACCCTTACGATCCGGTCAACCGCCGCGTGGAAATGCGGATAAAGACGCAGTAGCGCGCACCGGTCGCTGGTTGAGCGCGCCACCCCCGGCCACACGGCGCCGAAGGTCAGTGCCCTTGGCGGGAAGTCGTTGTTGCGCCCGGGTGGCGGGATCATCCCGCCGCACGGCCGCGGTTGCGCCACTTCTCAACGACCTGCAGGGCGTATGTGATCTTGACCGCAATCCCATGATGGGAGCCTCAAAGCGTATTCTGAATCGAACCTATGAGGGCGGTGACGGCCTGCTTGTATTCTTCGAACTCCGGCGATGTCTGGCGGATCTCCGTAGTCGTCGTCTGCGGGCTGGCGTCGGTGGCCACACGGCTCAGCTTTTGGCCCATCTTCCTTTCGGCCCAGTCCACCACATAGCTGGCTGTCTTGCCGGTGAGAAACGGGTTGGCCTGGATGACGGCCGACCCCAGCACGGCGCTCAGTTGCGCCGAAGCTGGCGCCGACAGCACCTGGTGCGCGCCTTCCATTCCCAGGAAATGACAGAGATAGAGCCGGCCGGCCGTGATCTGGTGGCCGCGCGCCCGAAGATAGGCCTCGCCTTCGCGCGCCAGATTGCGCACCATCTCTCGTGAAATGGTGGCGTCGTAGCGCAGAGCCAAGAGGTCGGCGGTCGACAGCGTGCGCGCGAGTTCCGGACGATAGGTATTCATCATCCGGATCCAGGTCTTGGTTATGAACTGGCCGGCGCCGGTCGCCGAGGAATTCGGGTTCTTGGCGCGGGCGCTGCCGCCGCTTTCGACGTGAACGATCCGCTCGGTCAGCGTTTCAACGGCGACATCGCCGGAATTGCCGGCATCATAGGTGGCGACCGTGGTGGAGGTCCCCAGCGGATCGATCGCCTCGCCATTCTGGTAGAGCTCGAAATGCAAATGCGGGCCGGTCGAAAGCCCGGTGGTGCCGATATAGCCAATGACGTCGCCGGCCTTCACCTTGGTGCCGACGCCGCTCGCAATGGCGAATTTTTGCATATGCGCGTAGCGCGTTTCGCGCCCGTTCGCATGCGAGATCTTCACCAGATTGCCATAGCTGCCGCCGTCGCCCTGGAAACTGATCTCGCCATCGAAGGCCGCCTCGACCGGCGTGCCGACAGGGGCTGCCCAATCGACACCCTTGTGGATGCGAACGACGCCGAGGATCGGGTGCTTGCGCGGGCCGAACGTCGAGGTCATGACCCCGTTCACCGGCGTGACCATGCCGTTGGCGACAGTCAGCGAGCGCACCTCGTCATTGCCCGTCACGCAGGCGAACTGGCCGTCGCTCTGCTGGAAGACGAAACAGTCGATGGTCTTCTCACCGCCCTGGACGCCGACATAAAGCACCCGCCCGGACGTCTCGTCCTTGCCGCGCGGCGTCTGCGAGTAGATCAGCACCAGGCGCTGGTCCTCGCTGGCGAAGGCGTCGAGGTCCTGTCCTCGCGACAGGTACATGATCGCCTCGCCGATGACGCCGGTCGGGACCTTGTTGCGCGCGGCCGTCGAATAGATCGCGTCGAGCAGGCGGTATTGCCGCTTGGGCCCGCCTTGATCGGTACCGGAATAGTTGAACAGGTCCTCGCGCACCCAGGGGTCGACACCCGACACGAAGGCGCCCGCGGCGTCGCGCGTCAGCGTGCCGACAAAGACATTCTTGGCGTAGACCGAAACCTGCATGAGCGACATCGTGGCCGTGCCGCGGTTCGGCCGGAACCCGCGCATGGCGACGACATAACCCGGTTCCAGCCCGTCCCGGTTGAAGAGCGCCTTCAGCGCTTCGCCCGCCAGTTTGGCATCGTCGGTGGAGAAATGTGCATCGAGCACAACGCTGTCCAGGCTGCGGTCGTTGAGGATCTTCACGAACGTGTCTTCGGTCGCCTCGAAGCGCTGGTATTCGTTGGTCACGGTTGCCACGGTCGTATTGTTCTCGATCTGGGTCTTCGTGAAAGCGGGCAGCGCTGCCTCGCCCTGATTGACGGTCTCTCCCCAGCCGGCCTCCGGGTCGTCGGCATCCTGCTTGGGCACCGGAACAGCCGGGGCCCCACCCGCATCGGGTGCCGCCTGAAGGTCGTTATTCAGGTCGCCCTGCTGGTCGTCCGGTGGCGACGCCGGGGCAGGCGGGGCGGCCTGCTCTGTGGGTGCGGCGGCCGGAGATGCCGGAGCGGTCCGCCGCTGCGCCTGGAAGAACGCGAAGTCCTCCTGCGTCGACGGGATCGTCGTCATGAACTTTTCGCTGGCGCTAAGCATCACGTCGGAGAGGATCTCGATCTGCGGCGAGGCGCCGGAACTGTCGAGCTCGGCCGGCCGTGCCACCGTATGGCCCTTGCTTGCGGTGTCGGCATCGGGTGCCAGGGTGATCCACATCGGATCTCCAGCCAGGTCTATGATGGCGGGCACGTAGACGGAGGCATCGGCCGGCACATCGTCCGCACCTTCGACGGCGTGCAATTCCTCGTCTTCGTCGCCGAACGACCAATAGTCCGCGGTTAAGTAGAAACCGGCGGCGATGGACAGCAGGATCACCACAGCGAAACCGGCAATGAGCCTGCGCCAAAGCGTGCGCCTGCGCAGCGCGGCTCGCGCCTGCTTCTTCTGCTTGAAGCTCGTGTCGATGCTGTGCGTCACGGACTGTTTCCGGTCAGGAAGAAGGTCCACCGCACCTGTTCAAGCGTATCGACTTCGAGAAATTGCGCCGCGATATGGCCACGCTGCCAGCAATCGTCGATGCCGCGTATCGAAAAGCGTCGTCGCTCGATGCACATCTCGGTCGATCCGGTAAGGATCGCGTGACCAAACACATCCGTCGCATAGATGTAGATGTAACGGTTCGTCAGTTCCTCGCGGATGACGTTCACGCATTGATTTGCGCCGATGGTCCACCAGCCGTCGGTCTGGTCCGCATTGTCGACCCTCTGGCCGACCGCCAGATTGACGACGTCGAGTGTCTGGTTGCAGACCGTGAATTCGGCGCGCGCTTCGCTGGATGCCAGCATGGCCAGCAGTGCCGCTCCCGCCATGACCGCGAGCTTGATGCGGCCAGTCAGGGCAGGCAGGGTTCGAGCCGGATCACGCTGCTCTATGGGCAGGGCGGCAGGGGGCAAACACGCGCGGCTGGGTTCCATCGGGCGCCCATGCTATCCGCCGAGCCGGAAATACTTGGCAGTGGCTGAAAACTGAGATCCGTCGGTTTCGATCTCCTCGAGAATTTTTGGCAGCAGCACCGAGGCTGGCGTTGGCGTGGAGAAGGCAGCAGCCTGAATATCCTGCGGGCCTGTGATCACCATTATGATCTGCGGCACGGCCTTCCCAGTGGCTTTGTCGGCGGCGCCCAGCCCGATCGGAATGCTGAAAGTGGCCTTGTCCGGTTGCACGACGATGCGGTCGTCGAGATTGAACACCATGCCCTTGTGGTCGATCAGCAGCACACTGGAAATGAGCCCGCCACGCGTCACCAGCGTACCGCGGATCGGCGTACCATCCGGCACCGATGTCCGGTCGAGAACAAGTTGCGGTCTGTCGGCCGCGGTCTGTCCCAGAAAGCGCAGAAAGTTGGTGACTTCGCATTGGCTCTGCTCAATGAGGCGGACGCTGATGTCCGGCTCGACACGGAATTTTGCCTGGAAAGCGCCCAGCATCCGTTCGAATGGCTGGACCGCCGTGCCAAATCCTTCGATCGCGGGGGGCTTGTCGGCTGATGACGTCATGGTCGCATAGAAACAGTCACCGCCGCTGAAGTCGCGAACCCAGGAGACTCGTTGCGCGCTGTCGTCGACAGGCGAGGGGATCGCTGGTTTGGGCACGTTCAACGCGACGACAGCTTGGTCCGGCTGTTTGGTTGACGGCAACGATGCGTTCTGACCCTCGGCGTTCGCGCCATCCGTCTGGCTTGCAGTGGGTTTGGGGGCCGGCGCAGCCGCCTCGGGTGCCTCCGGCCGACTGATCTGTGGCTCAGGCTTGGGGATCTGCACGGCCTCTGGCTGGGCCGGCGGCGGCGTTGCGACCTTCTCGGCTGGCGGGGTTGGAGCTGTCGTCCCGGATGCTGGGGCCGACATTTGGCTGTTGCTGGCCATCGTATCCGGCTGGATTGCCGGCGATGCCGTTTCGGACGGCTGCTTCACCTCCGCTGCGGATGGCTTCGGGGGTTCTTCGGTTTGCGCGGAGGCTGTGGGCTTCGCCGGCTCCGGCGCTTGCACCGGCTTGGCATCAGCCTGGCTTTCAGCCGACGGCGTGCCCGCTTCTGTTTGCGGTTGCGCCGCCATTGCCGGCGGCTTCGGGGGTGCCTCGGCCGGTGAGAGAGCTTCCGCGGGTTTGGCCGGCCGTGGCTTTTGAGCCACCTCTGCCCCTGGCTGATTTTCAGCCGGAGCCACGCTGGCTTCCGGCTGTGCGGGCGGAACCGGCTTTGCCGGTTCCGGGGCGTTCGCGATCTTGTCGGCCGGGAGCGGCTTTGCCGTTTCCGCAGCAGGCTTTGACAGTTCGGACGCGGAAAGCGACGTCTTGCCCGCAATCGGCGGCGCAGGCGTCATGAAGCCGGCCAAGTAAAGGCCCGCGCCTGAGGCGACAGCCAGCATCGCCACGGCGGCGATCGCGGCGGTGCGGGTCCTTCCGGGTTTTCCTGGAGCGTTGCGTGCGGCAGCACGGGGCGGGCTGGGATTCGCCCGAGGCTGCGGTTCGGATAAAAGCGCGGGCCGGACATGCGGCACGAAGGGCTGCGCGCCCGCGCCCACTGCCGCTGGCGCACCGTGTCCCGGGACGTAGGATGGCTGGGGCTGCGCTCTGGGATCGGGAGCAAGGGTCTGCCCGGCTCGAGGCAAGCCCGGCCGGTCGCGGGGGGTGATCGACGTCGGCGGCGTTGTTTCTTCGTCCTCGTCGCGCGTCATCCTGGCGATATCCGCCATGCTGACCGGCCGGTCCCGCGGATCCGGTTGCAGCATGGCTTCGACAATGCCGCGAAAGTCCTCGTCGATGTCGGCGAGGTCGGGCACGGTCCGGCGCTTTTCGATGATCTCGAACTGCGATCCGCTCATGTCGATCGGCTTGCCGCGCAGGGCGGCGGCCAGCACCAGCCCAAGGCTGTAGATGTCGGACTGTTCACGGACGTCGCCGCTGTAAAGGCCGAGCTGTTCGGGTGAAACGTAGTTGTACTTTCCCGCGAACTTTCCGCCGATCAGCGTCTCACCGCCCACGGTCGCCGATCGCGCAATGCCGAAATCGATGATCTTTGCACGGTCGACGCGGCCTCCCGGCAGGATGATGTTGTCGGGTGAAAGGTCGCGGTGGATCGCGCCCGCCTGATGCACGGCGCTCAGGCCGGATGCGAGGCGATGGCAGAGCTTGCGCACCTCTTCCACCGGCATCGGCCCGCGTCGCATGATGTCGAACAGCGACTCGCCGTCGACGAATTCCATGGCAAGGTAGGGACGGCCGATCCCGGGATCGATGGTGAAGACGTGGTATCGCACGACCGCGTCATGCGACAAATGGTTGAGGATCGAGGCCTCCTTGCGGAACAAGGACAGGATCGTCTGGTCACGGGCAAACTCGGGCAGGACGATCTTGATCGCGACGTGATCTCCGGTCTGGATGTTGTGGCCACGGTAGACCTCGCCCATGCCGCCGAATGCGATCCGCTCGTCAAGTTCGTAGATGCCGCTGAGCTGCGTGCCCACGGCGGTGTTGGCCACCTGCGGCGATATTCGCGTCTTGTCGTCGGCGCTCATCAGCCTCAGCCCTCCGCTCTCGACAGATCAGCGCTGAGCGATTGTCCATTGCGCCCGTTTCCGATCTTCACCAGCACAATGGTGACATTGTCCGTTCCGCCTCGCGCCAGCACCGTTTCCAAAAGATTTTCGCAGGCCCCCTGCGGCGTTGCCGACACCACCGCTGCCTCGATCTCCGCGTCGGTGACATGCGCTGTCAGCCCATCGGTGCTCAGCACGAAAATATCCCCCGGCATCAGTTCGCCTTGCTGGAAGTCGATGATGAAGTCATCGCTGACGCCGACCGCATGCGTGATGACATTGCGGCGTGGCCAGGTGAGCGCCTCGGCTGCACTGATCATGCCTCGGTCCAGCAGTTCCTGCACTTCGGTGTGGTCCTTCGAAATCTGCGAGATCGAGGCGTTGCGGATCAGATAGATCCGGCTGTCACCCGCCCACAGACAGGCAAACCGTCCGTCCATCGCCAACAGGGCGGCGACAGTGGAGCCGATGGTGATGCCGCGCGATTCCGATATCCTGCGGATCTCGGCATTGGCCCGGCTCAGCCTGTCCTCGAAGCGCGCCCGCAGGTCCGGAGCGGAGCTTGCGATGCCGATCGTGGCCAGATGGTCGACAATGCTGGCCGAGGCGACCTCTCCGGCATCATGCCCACCCATCCCGTCGGCCACCACCCAAAGCCCGGTTCGTGGCTCCAGCAGATAGTTGTCTTCGTTGACCTCGCGGACACAGCCTTTGTGGCTCACGCCGAAGCTGTCAAAGGGAAGGGCGACATTGCTCAACTTGCCACCAAACGCGTCTTGCGCGTCCTCTGCGGCGCACTCGCGGGCGCTCGCTCTCGCCACTTTGCCACAGGCTCGACCATTAAAGTATAGAAATTAAGGTCCGGGCGCGTGAGGCTCATACAGGCTGTCATTGTATTGAAAAGCTCGAAGCTCATTTCAAAACGCCTTCGGACAGCTGAATCCCGAGAGTGCGGGAAGGAAGAAGGGGTTGGGCCCGGAGCCGGTCTGGATCGTATAGGTGACGTCGCGCCCGCCGATCACGAAGCGCGCTTCGACATTGGGGTCGTTGCCGCTGATGGTCGCCTTGTCCAGCAGCCGTTTCAGCGCCCACGGCCCTTCGAACTTGAGGGCGGATTCGCGGCCTGGCATCTCCGGCGTCAGGCTCAGACTGGCGGATCCGGAAGCCGTGCCGCTCGGCCAGGTCACCGTGCTCGGCGTGTTGCCCGCCTGGTTGCTCTGGACGGTCTGGCCATCGACATCGAGCACCGCCGCGTCGGCGTCGCCATGCAGTGAGAACGGCGTGAAGGTGACGCTGACCGAGGGCACCGAACCGCCTTGGGGGAAAAAGGCGCTGCGGATTTCGGCCGCCAGCTGGAAGTTCTTCAGCGTCGACTTAGACAGGCCGCGCCCGAAGCGCGCATCCTGCTTCCAGCTCCAGTCCTGGCCCGTCATGTCGATCAGCGACGCGAGATTCTGGGCGAAGAACCGGTCCATCAGCCCGCCGGGGGCGAACAGTTTCGCGAAATCCGCCATTGCCATGTCCTCGGCACCATTGCCGGAGAAAGGGTAACGGCCGTTGACGGCCGCCTCGCAGGGCGCCGTGACCGATTGATCAAGCATCTGGTTCAAATTCGCCACCGAGGTCTCGGTGACGTTGCCTTCGAACTCGTCCGCCGTCGCATTGACCATTCTGGCGAGCTGCTTGGGCAGGCGTGAGGCATTGGCGCGAAGGGTGGCTATCTGGAGTTGCAGGTTTGCGTTGACGCGTTCCGTCTGGGAGGGAACGTCGGTCGCCAGTTTCAGGCTCTGGTAGATATCGCGGAAATTCTGGGTCAAGGCATCGATCGGGCGGTGTCCGGCAGGACCGCTCACCAAGGCCTGGAATGACCTGAACTGCGCTTCGATGTTGGCCCCGGGATTTTGGTTTTGCGCGTTTGCGGATCCTGTGCCGGCACGGCTTTGCGATTTTCCGGTGGCGATTTGTATGCCGATGCGAGCCAGGCCCCTGGCCATGTTTACAGCCTCCTGTGACTGGCCTTGAACCGTGCCGGCTTCGGTGCCTGAGTCCTGGCCGGAAGCAGTGCTCCGCGTCAGTGCTGTCTCGTCGGCGATCGCCGTAAACAGCTGTTCGATCGGCGAGGATGGCGAGGCGACGGCGGAAAGCGCGATATAATGCGGCTTGTCCTTCAGCATCGCCTTGAACTTCAACCCGTCGAGAACGCCGTTCCACGCCGTTGCGAACTCCTTCCCGTAACGATCGAGAAGTTCGGGGCCGAGCTTGAGCAACTCCTGGTCGATGCCGCCTTGCTCGCCGCCGCCGCCGAGCACCCACTGGTCGTCGACGAGCATCTGCGCAATGTGCGAAAGCTGTCCGAGATAGAAGTGGTTGAAACCTGCCCAGGTATAGAGGCCGGGCACGCGAAGGCCCGACAGATCGCTGCCATCGACACGTTCGAACAACAGCCGCGCTTCCGGTCCGCCTTTCATGGAAAAGGAAAAATCGTCCAGCGCCGCCGAATACACCGCCGACTTGATCAAGGCGGAGGCGCGGTCGGCGAGGCTCATGCGCCCGAGCGAACGCTGAGCGGCTTCGATGAGGGGCTGGTTGAGTTCGAAAACCGGATCATACGCGTCGTCCAGGGCAAGCATGGCGCGCAGGTGCTTTTCGAGTTGCTCGCGTCCCGCGCGGTTGTTCTCGCCTGGATACCGGTTTTGCTCCCAATCCTGCTTCATCCAGGAAACGATCAGCGCGTCGTCGACCTTCGGCGCCTTGCCGCCGAGCATCAGATAGATCTTCAACGGCTCGTAAAGCGCGGCGGGATCGGCCATCCTGGCCTGGATCGTCCGCTCGGCCTGGATCAGCAAACGCGACCGCAACATGCGTTCCAGCGCTTGCCGGTAAGCCGTCCTGGACGCCGAAACAAGTCTCTCGCGTTGGCCGAGGCCGAAGGTCTCCTCGATCGGTGTCGACACGTCGCCGATTTCGAACCCGGCCGGCAGATCGCGCAACTGGTCGAGCGGGCCGATGACGTTTTCGAGGTCGACGTCGGTGACCTCGGTAGTTTTGAGCAGCGCGTCCGCCGTCGCGCGATACTGGCCCATGGCCAGCGTTGTGGAGGCGATCAGCGACCTGTTGGCCGTGAAGCTCAGGGCCAAGGTGCCGAGGGCCGCCGCGGCGATCAACGCGATGGCGCAAAGTCCTGCAAATCTGGCGATCGCCGCACGCCTTACAGCCGATTTGTCGTAGGAGACCCATCCGGATTCAGCAAAAATGACGCCCGTCAGCAGATCATGCAAAAAGAAGCTTTTGCCGGTTCCCGAAAAATGGGCGCGGGAATTGCCGCCGAAGCTGCGGCCGATCGCGCCCAACACCTGGTCGATTGGCGTTCCCTCTTGCGTACCTGACGAAAAATAGAGGCCACGCAGGCTGACATTCACCTGGCTGCGGGCCGGATCGAACAAGCCGGCGATAAAACGCGCAATTCGGCTCTTCAGCGCCCCAAACTGCGCCGGAAAGCCAAAAGCGGATATGCGCGCTACCGGATCGACCTCTTCTTGAAGGCGGTCCGGCATCTCTTCGACCAGGCGTCTTGCCAGCGCATCGAATTCGGCCGGGGCCTCGGCCGCCATGTTCTTGTTGCGATCCGTGGTTTGGAACGTCGCGCCCCAGACCTTGCGTCGGCGGGGCTCATCGAAAGCGCCGAAGTAATCCGTGAACCCCGAAACGAGATCGGCCTTGGTGAACAGCAGATACACTGGAAACTGGATCTTCAGCGTCTCGTGGATTTCCCGCAGCCGGCTGCGTATCTCCACGACGTGAGCATCAAGCTGCTGATCGTCGAGGCTGATGAGATCGGCGAGGCTGATAGCCAGGATGACGCCGTTTATCGGCTGCCGCGTGCGGTATTTCTTGAGCAGCGACAGGAAGGCGAGCCAGCTCTTCTTGTCGCTCTCGGCATTGGAATCCTGCGTCGTGTAGCGTCCAGCGGTGTCGATCAGCACGGCCTCGTCGGTAAACCACCAGTCGCAGGCACGTGTTCCGCCGACACCGGCGACCGGCTGGGCATCACCCGAACCTGCCAGCGGAAAATTCAGACCCGAATTGACCAGTGCCGTTGTCTTGCCCGCTCCGGGCGGGCCGATGATGATATACCAGGGGATCTCATAGAGGAAATTGCGCTTGCCGCTCGACCGTTTGAGCGCGGCGATGGCTTCGTTCATGCGCGCCTCGAGCACCAGTGAGTCGTCATCCCTGTCATCATTGCGGGCAACGGCGGTCTCCAGCGCCTTTTGTGCCTTGCGCATCCGCCAGAAACGCAATCCATGGAAGAGCGCTACGGCCGCCACGATCACACCGATGATTGCCGCGCGCAGCCAGGCCGGCCCGAGAGGACGGCTATCGGCGAAGCGGATCAGAGGTCCGGCAAACCACACTGCCGCTGAAAAACCGGCCAGCGCGATCATGCTGAATATCCGCGGCAGCCAACGTGTCATCGGCGCATCCAACCGGCCCTGCTCACAATGTCTCCTCCTTGGCGATCATCACATCGACACGGCGGTTCCTGGCGCGGCCTTCCTGTGTAGCATTGTCGGCGATCGGCTCGTCCTCGCCCTTGCCGTCGACCGTCAGTCGCGAAGGATCGCTCAACTTCTGCGCCATCATGGTTTCGACGGCCTTCGCCCGGGCGACGGAAAGATCGAAGTTGGACTTGAACAGGCTCGACTTTCGTGGCTTCACATTGTCCGTATGGCCGACGATCCTGATTGGTCCGCGCTCCGGTTCCAGGGCGGCTGCGATGTCGGCGGCTATGGGCTGGAACTCCGGCTTCGCGTCGGCTCTGCCGGACTGGAACACCAGGAGATTGTTGATTTCAACGACGATGAAGTCGCCCTTCGTGCCGACGGTCAGCCCGCCGGCCTCGATATCCTTGGCCAGGGCCGAGCGGATGCGATCGATCTGCGTGGTCGTGGCTGCCGGAGGGGTGACTTTCGCCGGCTCGGCCAAAGGCGCCACGCTGGCGCGCTCGATGGTGATGGGTGTCGACGGGTTGAGGGCCAGCAATTCACCAGCGGTGGCGTCGCCTTCATTGGTGATGAAGACCCGCAACGCGAAGAATGCCGCCGTCAGCAGCGCCGCTGCCGCTGCCGCAACGGCCCAGAGCGGCAGGCGTGTCGAAGACTGCGTCATCGTTGCCGCCAGGCCCTGCCAGCGAGGCGAGATGTCTTCGTCCGCGCGCGGCCTGAAATAGCGAAGCGTTTCGTAGACGTCGCGCCGAACGCGTTCGAGATTGGTATCCTCGCGTGTCAGGCCGCGATATTGGCCCTCGTACCCCAGCGACAGGCACACATGCATCAGTTCGAGCAGATCGTAATGTGCCTCCGGGCTGGCCAGGATTTTGTTCAGCGCTTCGAAAAAGCCCGTGCCATTGGGCTCGACGTGGAAGAACCGCGATAGCATGCTGTGCCGCGCCCAGGCGTCCTTCCGTGGCCAGGGCAGGTTGCCGATGAGATCGTCGGCGGTTTCGCACAGGACAAATTTCGCAATCCGCGCATCCTCTTCGGCAACGCCTGCTTTCTCCAGTGCGCTGTCGAACTTGTCGATCGCCTCGGTGATGTGTTCCGCCAACGGCTCCGCTTGTCTCTCGACCGGGATAAGCCTGAACTGGCCGAACAGCATCAGCAACGGTGCAGCCGCGGCAAGGATCGGATTTGCCGCGGAATATCGGACACTGTCCGTGACATTGAGCAGGGTCTCCTGCGACAGAGCCGGAGCCGGCGCCGCCACGGGAGGAGTCCCCTGGTAAATCACGGTTCCGGATGTCCAACCGGGTGGTGTATGCTGGCCGACGCCGGGATCGAACACGGTCGAATCCTTGACCTGCGAGGGTTGTCCGCTATCCGCGACGGGAGGACTAGGGGCCGGTTTTCGCTCACGCCGTGGCGTGGCGCGAATGACGGTCTTGCCCGCCGGGCCGAAAGGATCGTCCTTCGAGCTCATCGTCGATCGTCCGTCCGTGCCTGGCTCCTGCGCCCTTGCCGGACAGGCGCAGAGCTTTTCGCGGTCGGGTAAAACAAAGCCGGGCCCTGCGTGGCAGGGCAGTATCGTGAGGACGGTTGGCTACATCTTGCTATCCCGCCGTAGGATGACATTTGCCGCAGACCCCCAGGTCGATGAGCCTTACCCGCTTGGCGAATTGTCGTATGCGATCGTAGTCTCAGAAACTCCCGATTGGAACCGGATGCCGCGCACCGAAGAGGTATCTTCGTCGGCTGCGGCGCCACGGCTCTCCTGAAGCGCCTATTTCTGCTTGTCGGCCTTGGCATAGGCTTCGCTGAAATAGGCCAGGAATATGTCCAGCATGCCGTTCTCGTGCGCTTCCTCCATGGTTCGCCAGGTCGCGACAAAAGCGTCCCAGGCCTGGCTCTTTTTCGACGAGAACGACGTCGGCGGAAGCTTTCTTCCGATCGCTTCGGGAGACAGGTCGTCGAGCAGCCGCGACAGCGCCGCTTGCATGGCGGCATAGGTGGCGAATTCGTGCGTCTTGAGATCGCGGAACGCATCCTCGATGCTGCGTCTGGCATCGAGATAGCCGGCACGGCGCCGCGCAAACATGATCTCGAGAATGTCGTCGGTTCCTGGGACGAACTTCAGGGGATTGTTGTCGGCCGCGCTGATCATCGTTCGTTGTGTGCTCTTGGCCAGCATTTTCGCGGCCGCGCGTGCTTTCAGCAGCAAGGTCACCTCCTCGACCACCGTCCGCAGCACCGCGCCGATTTCGGCGGCGACTTCATGCGGGTCGCGCGATTGCAGCAATTCCGGCGAGATACCGGCCGCGATCGCGATTTCCCGCAGCACCTCGTCTCGCGTCGAGGGAATCGGCGAGGGTTGCGACGAGAATGCTGGAGCCGCAACCCGCTGCCCGGACCGTTGCTCCGCGGGATCGAAGAAGGGCCCTTCTCCGAATTCCAGCGACCGATTTGTCGCGGCCTGCATTTCTCGCTGCGTCGAGCCGCGGCTGGGATGACCTGTCGCCGCGCGCTCGTCGTCGATCGACACGAAGATCACATAACGGCCGATTAGCATCCGGTCGCCATGACCCAGCCGATGCGGGCCGGCCATGCGCTGGCTTGATCCGTTGATGTAGGTTCCATTGCGCGAGACATCGTGCAGCCAGAACGCGCCTGCCTCGTATCGAACCTCGCAATGCCGGCCCGAGATGAACTTGTCGGGGTCCGACAAGGTCCAGTCACACGCATCGCGTCCGATTTCGAAGCTGCGGTCGCGCGCCGCGTAGCCGGTCGAGATGCCGGCGGGCAAGGCGTCGACATTGTTGATTTGCAGACTGATGTACATCCAAGGATCGCCGTCGAACGCTGACCGATACTCCACATTCTAGCAGTTTGCACATACAACAGGACAGCAGTGTTTCGAGCCGATGCATCGACAGGGCAAGGTTTGGCCGCTGTGCGCCCTCTTTGGTTGGCAGGACAATATGTGGTAGGCTCAACATGGCCTGGCGCGGCGGGTCTTAAAGGTTCCTCAGCGGATGGAACTTCAGATCCACCGCGTCGGCGGCCGCGTCCAGGAGGGGCACGACCCATGCCGAACGAACGTGCCACGGTTGTACAGACACCGGTTGGCGCCGAGCTGTTGACCTTCACGCATCTTGTCGGGCGCGATGAGATCAGCCGTTGCTTTGCCTATACGGTCGGGTTCGTCAGCCCCAGCTCCGACATCGATCCGCTGAAGATGCTGGGAGGCGTGGTTTCGGTCGAAGGTGAATCCGATCCGAAACGGTGGTTCAGCGGCCTGGTGTCGGAGTTTCGCCTGACCCGCATCGAAGACCGGTTGGCCTACTACGAAGCGATCGTCAGGCCGTGGCTCTGGTTCCTCGGCAATGCGACCGATTGCCGGATCTTTCAGAACATGACCGCTGTCGAGATCGTCGAAAAGATCTTCTCGAAATACGGTGCGGCGAAATTCGAGAAGCGGCTGCAAGGGTCGTATCCCTCGCGCGAATACTGCGTGCAGTATGATGAAAGCGATCTGGATTTCGTGCAGCGCCTGCTCGAGCACGAAGGCATCTTCTATTTCTTCGAGCATGACGAGGGCAAGCACACGCTCGTGCTGTGCGACGCCATGAGCAAGCTGAAGCCGGCGCCGGGCTACGAGAAGATACTGTATAATTTCGAGGGACATGGCTCGCGGCGCGACGTCGAATACATCACCGAATGGATTCCAGGCAGTTCGGTGCGGCCCGGGGCCTATGCCCATACCGACTATGATTTCCAGAAACCTGGCGCCGATCTGATGGCGAAGTCCGCCCAGCCGTTCAGCCACAAGGAAGCCTCCGGCGAGAATTATCGCCAGCCTGGGGCGCATCTCGATGTGGGGCGCGGCGACACCCTGGCCGGCATCCGGCGCGAGGAACTCCAGGCCGCGCATCAGCGCATCACCGCCGTTGGAACCGTGCGCGGCCTCCATTCCGGCTGTACCTTCAAGCTGGAAAGCTTTCCGCGCGACGACCAGAACCAGGAATATCTGGTGATCAGCGCCGAATACAGGTTGTTCGATCCGGGCTACAGGACCCAGAACGAGGCCCACAGCGAGAATTTCAAGGTCGTGCTCGGCGTCGCGCCGACTGCCTTGCCCTATCGCCCGCCACGGATCACGGCGCGGCCGATCATGCGCGGGCCGCAGACGGCGACGGTTGTCGGCCCTTCCGGCGAGGAGATATTCACCGACAAATATGCCCGGGTGAAGGTGCAGTTCCACTGGGACCGCCTGGGCAAGAAGAACGAAAACAGTTCCTGCTTCGTGCGTGTCTCGCAGACCTGGGCCGGCAGCGGCTGGGGCTTCATCCAGATACCGCGCATCGGCCAGGAGGTGATCGTCGACTTCCTTGAAGGCGATCCCGACCTGCCCATCATCACCGGCAGGGTCTACAACGCCTCGCAGATGCCGCCCTACGGCTTGCCGGGCAACGCGACGCAATCGGGCTGGAAATCCAACTCCTCGAAAGGCGGCGGCGGCTACAACGAGCTGATGTTCGAGGACAAGGCCGGCTCCGAACTGGTCAATTTCCAGGCCCAGAAGGACCACAAGCTGCTGATCAAGCACGACCGCGCCAAGCTGGTCCAGCACGATCAATCCGACCGCATCGACCACGACGCCAAGCACTCCGTCGGCCACAACCTCGACGAGGACGTCGGCAACAACAAGACGGTCAAGGTCGGCGTCGACCAGACCACGAATATCGGCTCGAACGACACCGAGACGGTGGGCAAGAACCGCTCACTGACAGTGGGGGCGAATGAGACGATCAGCATCGGTTCGAACTCGACGGAAACGATCGGCTCCAACCACTCGCAGACGGTGGGGATTGTCCAGACAGTGACTGTTGGCGCGGCGCGCATCGATACGGTCGGGGCCTCCGAGACACGAAGCGTTGGCGGCCCGCAAGCCAATACGATCGGCGCGACACGGTCGGTCACCGTGGGGTCAGCGCAAAGCCACGACATCGGGGCAGCCGACAGCTGGAACATCGCGGCGGCGCAAAGCGTCAATATCGGCGCTGATCAGAGCGTGACTATCGGCAGCGCCCAGACGTTCAACGTCGGTGCGGCGCGCAGCGCCAGCATCGCCGCCGACGATTCCACGACCGTCGGCGGCGCCCATTCCTTGGGTGTTGCGAAAGGCAGTTCGATCAACGTCGGCGAGAACAGCTCCATCAAGGTCGGCAAGAAGCTGGTGATCGACGCCGGTGACGAAATCCTGATCAAATGCGGATCGGCCAAGATCATGATGAAGAAGGACGGTTCGATAGGCATCGAGGGCAAGGACATTTCGGTGAACGGGTCCGGCAAGATCACCATCAAGGCTTCCAGCGACATTGTGATGAAGGGTTCGAAGATCAGTGAAAACTGAGGATGTGACGATGGTCGAAACACGTGAGCGTATCGAAGGGGTCGTGATCGGGATTTTCCTGGGGTTCGGAGAAGGTGCGCCGCTTGTCGTCTTCCCCGGCAATCCAGAAGAGATAGCCATCCCGGCCCGCAGCTTGACCGAACTCAGCTCCGAAATGATCGGTGCCGAAGTCGCACTGCTGTTTCAAGATGGCAATCCGGGTCGCCCTTTGATTGTTGGGCGCGTAGTCGAGCCGGCCCGCAAGGCGGCCTCGCCGCAGATCATTCGCGACGGCGAGATTGTGCGGATTGTGGGCAAGGAGCGTATCGAGTTGCGTTGCGGCGAGGCGGCGATCCTGATGGAAAAAGACGGCCGCATCACCATTCGCGGCACCTATGTCACCAGCCAGGCCAGCGCCGCCAATCGTATCCGGGGCGGATCGATCGATCTCAACTGATGTTGGCGGCACAGGACAAACCGAAAGCGGAAGGCGCGCCCGAGCGGCGAATAGTGCCGGATATCGTTCGGCAGCATGCCGAGCAGGCCGCGTTCTTCTGGGCGCAGCGCGACACGTTGATGGAGAGCGATCCGCCCGATGTCGATGTGGTCGCCGGCGTCGACAGGCGCCTGGAGGCCAACCTTGATGGTTTGCGCATCGCCGGTCCCGCCGCCTGGCCGTATATCTTGGCGGCGTATGAGGACTTCCCCGAAAAGGGCGAACTGTTCCTCTACGGATGGATGGGGATCGAGCAGACCGATGGTCGCCGTGTTGCCGAGGCCGTCGAGTTCGGCCGTCAAGGTGGCGACGACGCTCGCGGGCTGATCGGTGCGCTGGCCTGGCACGAGCCGACAACGATCGCCCCCTTGGTGCGGGACTGGATCGGAGCGCCGGATGCGTTCAAGCGATTTCTCGGTGTATCCGCCTGCCTCGGGCACAATGTCGATCCCAGGCAGATGCTGGTTCGACTTGTCCGCGATCCGGATGCACGGGTTCGCGCCACCAGCCTGCACCTCGCCGGAAAGCTGAAACGTGCGGACCTTGTGGAGGAACTGAGAGCCGCCTTGAATGATGCCGACGAGAAGTCGCGGTTCTGGGCGGCCTGGGCGCTGACCGAACTCGGCTCAGGCGATCTGGCCAGCCCTCAATTGCGGAAGGTGGCGGTCGGTGGTGGTGCCGATGCAATGACGGCCTTGCGCGCGGTGATCAAGGCCGAGCCGGACAAGGATGTGCGCGGCTGGATGGGTGGATTGCTCAAGACGCCGGAAACCGCGCCCTTGGCCGTGCGAGGCGCGGGTATGCTCGGCGATCGCACCCTCCTGCACTGGCTCATCCACCAGATGCGCACACCGGCGCTGGCGGTGCCCGCGGGGGCGGCATTTTTAGAATTGTTTCCCGAGGCACGGCTGGAGGACAGCTTGTTTTCCGTCGAGCCGGAAGTGCTCGGTGACGCCTTCGCGACGTATTTCGAGGACAACCCACCCTACCTGCCGGTAGCGGACCGGGTGAAGGATTGGGCAAGGGGGCTGTAAGGCGATGCCGTCACACATCTCCGTCAACAACCTTGGCCTGACCTACAAGGGCACGGTCGGCCTCTCGATGGCGACAATCCCGGATGTCTGCAAGACGCCAAGCCCCGGCGGGCCTGTCCCGCTTCCCTACCCCAATATCGCGGAACAATCATCGCTCTCCGATGGAACGACGACGGTGTTCGCAAAGGGCAAGATGATTGCCATCAAGGGATCCCACTACAGCCGAAGCAATGGCGACGAACCCGGCACCGTTGGCGGCGTAAAATCCAACGTCAACATGAAGGCGACGGACTGGATCACCTACTCCTTCGACGTGAAAATGGACGGCCAGAACGCCTGCCGCCACACGGACAAGAAGTTTCACAACGACAAGAATACGGTGGATCTTGGGGGCAATGTGGATCCCCGGAGCAAGACCGAAGGCACGGTTCTGGTGATCCTGTGCGAAGACGCGCCGAAGGGAAAAACGAAATCCGGAAAGCCGCGCAAAAAGTACGACGAGTGCGAGCTGGAAGAGATATGCGCCAAGATCAAGGCGTACGATGCCGCGCTCAAGGGCAGAAAGAGTTCGGAGTTCACCGAGGTCAAGCAGGCCGGCAAGAGATACGGGCCGGATGGCGACGGAACTAGAAATTCCGGCAACAACGTCTGCAAGTCGATCAAGCGCTACGCCAGGCTGGGCAAGGGTCCGGGCGGGGAAGGAAAGCCCGAGGACATGGGATTCCATGACGTTTCCCCGGACTGTCAGAAGAAACTCAAGGAGAAGGCCGAGAGCACGCGGCCAAAATACAGGCTGTTCAGCCCGGATCACGTCCAGGAAATCCAGCACAACGGCCATCCTACCCGGGGATCCAATCTTCGTTGGATGTCACGCCGGCCGAACAAATGGATCGGTGGTGCGATGAGCGATCTGAAAACGAGCGGCCCGAACCGACATACGGGCGTTCGCGGGGACTGCTGCTGATGGAGCCGCCATGCTGAACGATCGAGAGCGCACGGATCTTGTGGCCCAGCTTTTGGAGGCCAAGCGGGAACTCGACATGCTCACGCTGGATGAGGACATGACCGCTCCGCCGTCGAAGCCGGCAACGGAAAAGGACATCGCACGCTTCGAGAAGAAATGCGGGTTCCCCATCGAGCCGTCCTATCGCGAGTTCCTCTTGATGCATGACGGCTGGACCGACTTCGACGGCGACGCCGCGATCCTGGGGACGAGAGGAAGCAACGAGGAATGGTTCGAGGACACGCTCGAGATGGTCTGGGAGGTGTTCGAGGATTTTGGTGACGAGAATCCGGCCGACGACGCGGTCGCCGTCGTGCTCGGCGAGGACACCAACAATTACCTGTTCATGTGGCCGCCGCAGGAGGGTTCGGATGGCAAGGCGACGTTCAAGGAGTATGAGGACGGAAAGCTGACGCGCGAATACGTTGATTTTGACGAATACCTCACGGAGTTCCTGAAATCGTTGAGGCACTCCATCGAAGTGGAGCGCGAAGGTGCGGACCGCGGCGATGCCGACGAACAGTGATCCAGGAAAACCCTTGCCGGGATTCCCCGCCGCGCTCTTGCGATCGAGAGTGGTCGACGATGCGCCACTCAACAAGATCCTGCTTGAGGTTGTGATCTACCCGAAACGATTGACGGTCGACGATTTCGACTGGATTCTGGATGTGTATGAGGCGGTGTGCCCGAAGAGCCGCATCAAGCTGTTCAAGATAGCGGAATTGCCCTTTTGGTCGTCGGTTGCGGATCCGGTTCTGACGCAGGCGGCGCGAAGCGCCGACCAATCGAACTATCGGTTCTTCGAAGCGGCAAGAAAGCGGATCCGCGAGGGCAGGGGCCTTGAGGCCCAGCTTTGGGACGGTTGTGAGATCGACGATGACCGGGGAACATTCAGCCTCAACATCGAGGCGATGAAGCGACGATCGCTGGGGTTGGCCTGGTATGTCCGTTTTCTCTTTCCGTTGGATTTTCCCGTCGAGCAATTGACGCGTCTCCTGCGCACTCTGGCGGATCGAATAGATATCTATTCGGGGCATGGCGGGCCCGTCTTCGCCTTCGCGAGGGACAAAAAGGACGAGGCCTTCACGGAAATCTACGCCAAGGCCCGACGGTTCTGGGGCGTCGATATCGACATGCTCGACCTCATTCCGTTCCGGATGCGAAGCGAACTGAAATCACCATGTTGGATCAACCTGTTGGGCACGTCCTTCATGGACGACGCGGGCGTGGCTGCCCGCATCCAGGACCTTCGTGCGGACGCCGATATCGCCATATTCGAGCAACGGTTCGGAACAGTGTTCATGTTGGCGGCCGAACCCGACTCGCTCGATAGAAACCGGCTGGCCAGGAAGGTGCTTGCCTATCAGCAAATGGCCAAAGTGATGGACGGCTTTGTCCTCAGCGGCGTCGGCCCGCTGGCCGGCGACGGTTTCATATCCAACGCCGAATCCACCGACGAGTGGCTTCACCGCTTCTCGATCGATTCGAAATGGCTGACCTTGCCTACCGTGCAATAGGCCGGGGGCCGTCAGCCCCGGAACTCGGCCGGACGCCCGGTGAGCCGAGCAGGGCGGCTGCGCGCGAGCCGTTCTCGGAACTTGCCCAGATCAGCGACAGCGGGCCTTTCTGATAGTTACGCGCTTGCGCCTCGGTGACGAGACTGACGTATAGCGGCCCGGATGCCGCGCCGACGTCGCCCCAGCAGTCGGCCGGGGTTTCGAAATCAGCGGCGTCTCGGAAGCGGCCGGGATTGCGGATCACCGCGAAGCCATATTCGTTTCCGCGGTAACGTTCCCCGTTCATGTCGCAGATGATGCGATCGACGGGGTCTGTCGGCGCATCCTCGAACAGAGTCCGGAACGCCGCTCCCAAGCCCTCGCCAAGCACCACGGTCTCCGTCTTGATCTTGTTTTCTTCGCCCGCGGCCGACGTCGCGACAACCTCGAGCAGCGGTTGCAAACCGAGCGCGCGAGCTGTCGCCAATGTGGTCAACAGGCAGAATCCCGCCGCCTCGCCAGGGCAGAATCCGTAGATATTCCCCTCCGAATGCAGCTGTCCGTTCTCATCGAGCCACTCAAGCGTTTCGGGTTCGAGATAGGTGTCGACCCCTCCGGCGAGGCACAACTTGGCCTTGCCTTCGCGCAGCAACTTGCACCCGTGGTAAATCGCTAGCAAACCGCCGGCGTGACCGCCCGCGGTCGAGCCCCCGCCCTCCAATATGACGTGCTGTGAAAGCCGCCTGCGCAGCTTGGAGTTCACTTCAGCTGCGAAGCCTTGCGGTTGACCCGGGCGAGGTTCGCCGGTGGAGAGTATGAGCGAAACCTCGGTCGACGGCGTGCTCGCCAGCAAGGGCCGAAGCGCATCCAGCGCCGGCGAGATTGCGATTTCAACGGCACGGTCCGGACCGTTGAGGGTGACATCGATCCCGGTGTCGCGCGTTACCTTCATCAATTCTCCGAAGCGGTCGACCATGAAAGGGTGATCCTGGATCGCCGAAAGACGGGCACGTACCGCTGCCGCGCTTGACGACGCGTCGAAGCCAAGAGGCGTGCGCGCGCCAACGCCGACCACCACGATGACCGCGCCCCCGGCCATCACGAATCCTCCGCCGACCACACTCCGGTGGCCGCGATTGTCGGTGATACACCGATCCGCCTCTTCAGCCGCACCGTCGTGTTTTTCAGATGCTCCTCGTCATAGGGGACCGGCAGGATTGACATCCACGTGATCGAGAACTGCCGCAAATCGGGTTTGATGCGCAGTGTGTGGATCGGCGCCTCGTCATGCCTTCGGTCCGCCCGGCCGTAGAACTCGGTGGTGATCACGAACGTCACGCGCGGCAGCAGGAACCGCCAGAAGCCGTCAGTCGTGAAGTTGCCGAGACGCACGTCCTCGTAGCCGACGAGCGGTAGTTTGGTCTGCTGGTCTTGAGGGGCGCATTGATAATACAGGCGGCTGAAATCATGCGGCAAAAGCGGGTCCCGTGTCTTTTTCCATTCCTCGCCATAGGTGCCGGCGTGCTTTGCCCGTGGCTGCCAATGCCGGGCCACCGGACCGAAAGCTGCCGGCTTGCCGCTGCGATGATCGCGATAGGGTGCGTCGGGATATTCAAAGTTCGGTGCCGTCTTGCCGACCAGTCTTTGCGGGTTCACCGCAAAGCCGGTGCCGAGCGGATTGCGCTGATCCCAGTCCGGCGTCGAGGCCTCCATGTCCATGCCGCCATAGGTTCGGCGCCAGCTGATCGGCATCTCGACAAAGGGTTGCGGACGGCTCATGCGGACCGAAACCGGGCCGGGCATGAAGACACGGTCGCCGCTGACCCTGACGGTCTTGTCCAGATCGCCGATCTTGACGCGGGCGACGGTATCGAGGCTCGGCTGGCCGCCCGGTGCGTAAACATGCCCCTCGATCAGCACATCGGAATGTTTCTTTTCGATATTGAAATCGCTCTCGTCCAGCAATTCGTTTGGATCCGCGCCGTGAAGCGGAGCCTTGGTGACCGGGGTCTGGTCTTTCAGCAGCGTCTGTTTGCCGTCAGGATCGATCTCGAATGAGCCTTTGATCGCCACGAGCCAGACCTCATGGCCGCGTTCGTCGCGTGTCCAGTTGCGCTCTACGGCGAATGGCGTCTGGTTCGACAAGAGCCACATCGACGCGCTCTTTCAACCGGTCCCGGGTGGCGGCATCCCGCCGCGCGTGGCAGCGCGATCCGCCCAAGGCGCCTCGTCCATCAGCTGGTCTCCCAGCTGGCGGCGAGGATTTGTTCCAGCGTCGTTTGCGGCGATTGCGGATCGATGTCGAAAATGTCCGAATTGGCCGTCCACATCACCATGTTGCTGATGATCTCGTCGCCCGGCTCGACGGCTGGCACCGGCAGTCCGGCCAGCGCGGCATCCAGTTGGTCCGGCGTCAATTCGCCGTTCTGGGCGGTGACGGCCGCCGCTTCGATGCCGGAAAACCACGCCTCGGCGGCAGCCAGCTGAATGGGCGCTTCGGCAAGCTGCGCAACGACGCTCAAAGGGAACTTCCTGCCCACCCTGTCGGCGCTTTGCACGATGATGCCCGCCGAGGCGCCGAAGGACGCCGGGCCAGCCAGAAAGCGCAGCGCGGTCGTGCTTGGCCAGGATTGCGAGCCGAACAGCGGAACGAGGTGCTGCGCCAGCCAGCGATCCCAGCCGCGAACAAACTCACCCGACAGCCGCCGCGTCACGAAATCGCCGGTTGCGGGCATTTTGCCGTAGAAGCCGGGCAGGATCATATCTGCGGCGGACATGAGAATTTCTTGAACATCTGCAGATTGTAGGGGTTCTCGACGCTGGCGGCCTTGAGCTCGAAATCGGCATACATGCCCTTCGTGCCCAGGCGCAGGCTGTAAACATCGGACAGCTGCGTGCCGGCGAAACGGCCGCTGCGCAGCATCCTCAGCCAAGCCCAGCTGCCGGTCTCATTGAGCATGATTTCAGGCGATCCGTCGATGGGCTGGAAGGCAAGCGAAATGACCCCTGTCCCATCCTTGCCGGGCCAGGTCATCGGTTGCGGCCGCGTTGCATTGTTGTAGTAGACGAGGGTCTGGCCGTCGAGATTGAGCGTGACGCGCGTGACGTTCGGAGACAGGTCCTTCGGTTCGAGCGTGAAGCTCATCACCGGTCCGGTGCCGCCTGGAAAAAGATCGTCGCGGATATGCCTGGCCTGCTCGAATGCCGCCAGCGCCGAGGGATCGAGGCCGAAATCGGCACGCCATTTCCACGGCTGGCTGGTCGTGTCGACATAGTTGATCAGATGGTCGTTGATGAAACCGTCGATCAGTCCGGCCGGCCCGAACAAGCGGGCGAAATCACGTACATTGACGTCCACCGCGCTGTCGGCGCTGAACGGATAGCGGTCGTTCAGCGCTGCCTGGCAGAAGGGCAGTATGTCCGCCCGCCAGATCGCGTTGAGCTCCGAGGTCACAGCCTTTTGCGTCAAATTGCTGGTGTCACCGGCAATCCCGCCGAGCCAGGCGTTGATAGGGTCGGGCAGGATCTGTGCCTGCCTGGCGACCGCACCCGTCAGTTCGGCAAGGCCGCCTTGCTTCTTGATGGCATCCTGCGGATTGGGGTTAGCGGTGACCGTCTGCAGGACGTTCGACAGCGCGGTCAGCGCGACGACCGCGGCATCCAGTGCAGGCGGCTGGCCGTCGACCTCGGCAATGGTGCTCTTCAGCGGCTTGAAATGTACCGCCACCAGATTGCCGGTCAGGTCCACCTCTGTGGCTGATCCGGCGCGGGGAAGCAGCTTAGCCCCCGATGTCGCCAGCTTGCCGAGCTTGCCAAGCTTGCCGAGCAGTTTCGAAGCGCCCTTGGCCGCTGCCTTGTCGTCGGCGGGCGCTTCGTCGGAGCGCGTCAGTTCGGTCTCCTGCACGACCGCCGTCAGCAGACGTTTCAGGGCTGAATCGGCACTCGACAGATCCTTCAGATTCTCACTGGCGACATTGAGATCGGTCAGTGGCGCGAGCCGCATGTCTCGCAGGAAGCTGTCCCATTGGGCGATGTAGTCGTCATAGTAGAGCTTCAGAATATCCTCGGACAGCGCCGAGACCGAGGTCTCGGAGTTTTCCGAACAGCCGCCGGCAAAAACCGCGCGATCGAGCGCCGCCTGGGCGGCGACATCGTCGATGCGGTCGAGAATGGCGTCGTGGAAACCGGCATAGGTGAATGCCCCCGCGATCCCGACGCGAAGTGTCTTGTCGGAACGCCGCGCAAACACCTTGCCGCCATTGGGGCCGGCGAAATTGGCCGGGATCCACTCCTTGAGACCGGCCACCTCCGGATCGGCCAGCAACTGCTTGTAGGCCCGCGCCGGCAACGAGATCGTGCAGACTGTTTTCAGCGCTTCGGCGACCAGCGCTTGGTCGGGCGCGACATAGCTTTCGTCGACCGCCATGCGGCGGATGGCGGCAAGCTGATGCTCTTCGGCGTCGGCGGTCGGAAACGGCGCGGCGGCCGCGAATTCCGGCAAGCTGTTCACCCACCAGTTCTGGGCGAAATCGGCATCCATCTGCGACAGGCCCGTCATCATGCGATAGGTCTTCAGCGCTCCCAGCATGAAATCCGGATCGCGGATCTGCCGCCACATGGTCGCCTCGAGCAGTGCGACCATGCGTGGCTCGAGAACATTGCGCAAGGCATGGTCGTATGTGTCGCTCTGCGCTCGCACCAGTTCGGCCGAGGCGGATGGACCCAGCAGATCCTGGGCGGCGCCCGGCGGTGCGGTCCGGGCATTCGCGACCGCGTCCATCGCTTCGAGTGCGCCGTCGAGGGCGGGCTGCTGCACCGATGCCGGGCTTGCGGCAGCCGAGGTCAGCGGCGCTTGCAACGATTCGAACTGGCTTGCCTGCGCCGTGATCGCGTTGCGGTTGTCGAAATAGGACCAGGTGAACAGACCGCCGGCCAGCAAGGCGCCGGCCGCGCACGCGGCCGCGGCGCCCCGCCAGATCCAGGCGCGGCGGCGTTGCGCCAGCGGGTCGAACGTGCCGAGGCCGGCTTCCTTGAAGATGACTTCGGTGAGCAGGTTCTTCAGGAAGAAGCTGCGTTTCTCCACCCTTGGCGCGGGCAGGGCGCGTCGTGGCGGCAGGCCGAAGGACGACGACAGCGCCGCGGTCAGCCGGTCGATGGGCGCCCCCTCCTGCGTTGCCGATGTCAGGTAGAGGCCACGCAGCCAGGCGGCCTCTTCATACCGGCTTTCGCCGAACATCGCTTCGACCAGCACCTGGATCGGTTCGGACAGGCTGGACAACTGGGCGGGAAACCTGAAGATCTCGGCGCGGGCGGCGAGTTTGTCTTCGTCCTCCAGGCGCGGTACCAGCCGCCGCTCGAGTTCCGTCGCCAGTATTGAAATTTCCCGCTCGATGGTCTTGGCATCGACGCGCGCATCCAGCGCGAAGGTCGTTCCCCATACCTGTTCGCGCGAAGCGGTGGACAGGCCGCCGAAGAAAGCCTCGAAACCCTTGATCAGATCGGCCTTGGTCAGCATCAGATAGACTGGAAGTCGGATTTCGAGCCGGTCGTTGAGTTCGGCCAGCCGGCGACGGATCTTGCGGCCGTGTGCCTTGATGGCTTCGTCGCCCTCTGAAAGCACGTCGATCGAAAGCGCGACGATCACGCCGTTGAGCGCGCGGCGGCCGCGATGTTTCTTCAGAAGGTCGAGGAAGCCCAGCCATTCCGCCGCGTCGACATCGGGCTGACTTTCCTGCTGGACATAGCGGCCGGCGGTGTCGATCAGAACCGCGTTCTCGGAAAAGAACCAGTCGCAGTTGCGCGTGCCGCCGACCCCTTGCAGGTCGTCGGTGAGGTCGATCGGAAAATTCAGTCCGGACTGCCGCAGGGCCGTGGTCTTGCCGGTGGCCGGCGGCCCGACGATCACGTACCACGGCATCTCGCGCAGGAACTTGCGTCCGCCGAGCTTGCGGCGCTTCAGTTCGGCCATCACCTCGGCGAATTTGGCACCAACGGCGGCGACGTTTTCCTCGCCGG
Source organism: Mesorhizobium sp. GW821-FHT07A06 (assembly GCF_059419085.1). NCBI lineage: Bacteria > Pseudomonadati > Pseudomonadota > Alphaproteobacteria > Hyphomicrobiales > Phyllobacteriaceae > Mesorhizobium > Mesorhizobium sp. GW821-FHT07A06. The sequence goes on along the minus strand of NZ_JBWKRC010000009.1, from coordinate 33,818 downwards.
GGCTGAGCGGCTTTTCCGCCACCGGCGCCGCGATCTCGGCGACGAACATGCGGTTGGCGCGGATCGCACGGCGCTGGGCGACGATCAGCCAGATCAGCCAGAAGATGACCAGCAGCGCGATGATGACGATACGCACATTTTCGGAAGTGAATGGTTCGTAAGGACCGACCCTGACGATCGGACCGAACACCCAGATGACCAGGGAAAGCAGCGTGATGCCGACCAGCGTCCACAGCCAGCGCGATGTCAGGACCGCCCAGAGGAAGCGCAGGATGAACATCTCACAGCCTCTTTTCGACGAGCACCTCGACGCGGCGGTTCAAGGCTCGCCCCTCGCGCGTGCTGTCGCTGGCCACTGGATCGGTCGCCGCGCGGCCCTCGGAATGAACGCGGTCCTGCGGCACCCCGTTCTGGACCAGCATGTCGGCGATCGTCTGGGCGCGGGCCTCCGACAGCCGCTGGTTGGTCGACAGCGGATTGGTCTTCTGCAGGGGAACGCCGTCCGTATGTCCGATCACCGTGATGTTCCCGATCAGCTCCCGATTGGCGAGGATGACCTTGGCGATCGAACCGATCAGCGGCTCGAAGCCTTCGGTCAGTTGTGGCCGCGACGACTGGAACAGTTCCGGGTTGGAGGCCTGGATGATCAGCTTGGCCAGCGAGACGCTCTCGGTGCCGCTCAGGGCGGACCTGAGGTCGGCCGGCGCCCCCGCCTGGAATTCCGGCAAGAGCGCGAAATCCACTTTCTCCGGTGGCGGAGCATCGACCTTGGGCGAGGTCCGGCTGATGTCACCGCGTTCAGGCGGCGGCAAGGTACGAACAAGCGCTGAAAGCTCGACCGCCTGGCTGCTCAGCCCCATCGACAGCCCGATATGGACGGCCGTGGCGACAACCGCCGCACCGAGCGTCATGACCCAGATCGGAACGATGAAGCGCTGCGGCTCGTCGGAGGCGATCACGCCCTTCCAGTTTGGCGACAGGGGCGCGCCCTCGGCGTCGGCGTCGCGCAGGAAGCGTGCCGCGGCCACGCGAACGGCGTTGAGCGAGCGGTCGCCCGACCGGCCGGGCACGCGATATTTGCCGCGGAAGCCGAGCGCCATGCAGTCATATTGCAGTTCCAGCAATTCGCGATCGCGGTTGGGATGGCGTTCCAGTTCGTCGAGACGCGTGAAGAACTGCGTGCCGGCATCGACATCGCCGCGCAGCATGACCACGAGCGGCTGCCGCGGCCAGGCGCTGGCCCCGCCCCACGGCGTGTTCAGGGCGAGATCGTCGAGCAACGCCGCCACCACCCAGGCTGCCTGGTCGGCCCGCTCCAGCGAGGACCCCGTAGCCATCGCCGTGTCGCGTGCCCGAACCAGTTCTTCGAGCAGACGGGTGCGCAGCGCTTCCGGGTTCTCCGGCGCCAGCGCGCTTTCAAGCTCGGGCGCGAATTCGAGCAAGGGCGCGAACGCGTTGACAAGCGCGTTCGGATGCGTGCGCGATCGCTTGACCGCCGTGCCCGGCAAGAGCGGCGCCATCGGCCGTGGCATCGGCGCGCCGGTCAGCCGTATGCGGGTTCGTTCGCGATCCTCCGACAGTCCGAAAGGATCATCGCGGCTCATCATCTCACCTGTTCACCGAATAGCAGTCCACCTGCGGCTCGCTTGGCAACACGCCCGAAACGCCGATGACGAAGCCGGGAGCATCGAGCAGCGACGCCCAGTGTTCGCTTTTCTGGTCCAGTTCAAGGCATAGCCGATCGCCGTCGTAAGGGATCTCGCGCGGCTGGGAGTGAAGCGGTTTCAGCGGAATGCCGGGCAGGCGCGATTTCCACAGGCCCTCGAATTGGTCGGCCGAACCGACAGTCGCCTGGTTGACGAAGATCTTGCGCAGCGCGTCTTCCGACAACTCTGAACCGACCCGGATGACGATGCGGCTGGCGACCAGCAGCTTCGGGTTGTCGATGCGGATTTTCCAGACATTGGTCGAATGCCGCATGACCGGCAGCGCCCGCGATTTCGGCTCGATGTAGCGCAGGCTGAGGATGAGCGAGCGCAGCGCATCCGCCAGCGCCATATAGGCGGGCCCGGGGGCCATGTGATCGTAAGCCGGCAATTCGCCCAGCCGCCGCGCGCTCGATCCGTAGGTCGCCATCGAACCGGCGAGGCCGGCAAGCTCCAGGTAAAGCTCGGCCGGATGGAAGACATCCTGCGCCAGCATGTGGGCCAGTCGCGGCCGCGCCGCATTGGCGAGGTTCAGCATCAGCAGGTCTTCGACGCTGCGCCCCGGTCCGCCCATGACCATCTTGCCATGCGCCTCGGCGATCTGGTCGAGGCCCGTGACGACTTCCAGCAGCAATTGGCGATACCAGGCCACCGCGCCGGTCACCAGTGTCGGCGGGAGGAAGGTCTCGTCCAGCGAGACGCCGCCATCGGCTCGAATCCCCTTGAGGTCGGCTATCGGCAAGGCCGTGTAACCACCGACCGACCTGCCGGGCGCCAGCAGCAGCGCCTGCGGCCGTGCGATTTCGATTTCTTCGGGGTCTGAACCGCCCTGGACGGCGTCGCGCACCGAAACGATCCGCCCATGATAGCGTGCTCCCGAAGCGGCCGCGTGTGCCGGATCGAAGCCGACACCGCCGGGAGGTTCCAGCGGCAAGGCGACCAGCACCGGTCCGGCGCCTGTGTCCGGGGTGACCGGCAACGGTCGCGGCGCATCCATCATGTCGGGAATGGAGAACGGCGTCCCGTCCGGGAAGATGCCCCGAGCGGAGAGGATCGAGACCTGGCCGGCTTCCAGCAATGCCTGGTCCAGCGTCAGCTGTTGAAAGCCGAACGTATGCAGTTGCCCGGCCTGCAACGCGCCGCGCACCGTCGCCTCGAAGAAACGATCCTGCTGCTGGAAATGCTGGGTCCGCAGGAAAAGGCCTTCGGACCACAGCACCCTGTTTGCATCGCTCATGCCGCTGCTCTCTGCATCGAGCTCTCCTTGCCCTGGCCGCTAGGCGGAAATACCGCCGCTGCCAAGCGTGACGTTGATTGTGAATTTGGATCCCGGGGACACCGACTTGGTCGTCCGCCAGTTCCTGCCTGTGGGCTCGCGGATCAGCGCAACGAAGCCCAGCGCCGTGGCATCGGGCTCGACGGTGATGGTTTTGGACGCGGATTTTCCCGGCCCGACGGCGATCTGGTCGGATCCGATAAGATCGCCTGCCAGCGCCGTACCGGCATCGCCCTGCAAGGCGAAATAGTCGGCGGAATTGAATTTGCCGGTGCCGCGCAGCCGCATCACGAGGACAGTCACTGGCCTGTCACCGCCGCCCGGTCCCGGGTTCATGCCGGCCCCGCCGGACACGTTGACGGTGATCACCGAAGGTTTTGGCGGGCCGCTCTGGCAAGCCGCAAGCAGCCCCGTTGCGCCAAGGGCAACGATAAATTCGCGTCGATCGATCATGTTTCACTCCTCCTCATATGCGTCCCGGAAATCAGCGCCGATTTCGCCAAGGAAGCTTTTCTCCGCGCTCTCGGCGATTTCACGATGGCGTTTCTGGTAGAGTTCCCACAGCTTGGCGCCGCGCCCGCCCGAAAGCAGGGTGCCGATCGCCGAATTCGATTTCAGCTCTTCCTCGATCGCCGCCGGGTCAAAGCGGTCGATCATCCGTCGCAAGGCGCCTTGCACGCCGCGCCAGGCGCGCACGTGATGCTGGGCGAGATCGCGAACCGCGTCGGCGATAGCCGCTTCGGCGGCGAGGAATCCGGGGCTGCGCTCGGCGATAAGCGTGACGATGGCGTCGTCGACCGTTGGCAGAAACTTGAGCGGATTGACCTCGGAAGCCCCGACCATGGTCTGGGCGACGCGGGCGTTTCCCTTTTCCTCGGCCCGCTTGCGCAGAAGCTGCATCAGGCCTTCCATCATCAGCCGGTATTCACGGCCGAATTTCTCCATTTCCGCGATGCTGTCGCGTCCGGGGAAATCGGCTTCCTCGACGCCCATGCCGCGCAGGAACGCGGAACGAAGCGCCATGCCTCCCGGCTGGGCCGCCGCCGGCAGGCGAGCGGGCGCGGCAGCGGCGCCCGCGCGCGCCGGAGACGGACCATCTGCCGCTTGCACGGGCAAATCCCAGGGATTGGCGGATCGCTGGACAACGCGCTCGCGCTGTCCGGCCGATCCGGCGCCGTTTGCCGACCCGGTTGCGGCGGCTGGCCCGAAACCAAAATCATCATTGAAATCGGACGGCTTTCCCCGAGCGAGCTGGGATCCGCGTCCGAGGGATGGCAAGGGCTCGAGGCTGAACGGGTCCGTTTGGTTCTCGTGGCCGCCGGGTTCGAGGTAAGGAGCGGCGTCTTTCGACACAGGCGTCGAAACCGGATCGAGGCTGAACGGGTCATCGAAAGCAGGCGAACTGCGCTGGCTGGACGCGGCACGCTCGAACGCGCCCGCAATCGGCTGCTCGAACGGGTTGGGCAGATCGGCCGGACGCGGCCGTCGCGGCTCTTCCTCGACCTTGGCGGAAAAGAAATCATCACGGCCGATGCTCACCGGCGCCCGCGATGCCGGCGGCAGGCGTTCCGGAATGGGCAAGCTGGCTGCTTGTGCCTGGGCGGTTGGCGTCTGCAAGTCGACATGGACGACGTAGTCGCCCAGTCTCAGCCGCATGCCGTTTTGAAGGCGCGTCGACTTGCCGGGGCCAAGCGGGCTGTCGGAATCGTTTATGAACAGTCCGCTGCTCGACGTGTCGGTGACGAAATACCCGTCCCGCCCGCCCGAAATCTTGCAATGAGCCCGGGAAACGAACATGTCGGGATCGTTTATCTGCCAGCCTGCGTCCGCGCTGCGGCCGATCACCAGCTCGCCCTCGTCCAGCCGGGTCTGCCGTACCGTCTGGGTGCGTGGCCCTTGCTCCAGCGTCAGCAGCAGGCTCATGCCGCGCCCTCCGCCATTTCCGGCCGCCATCCGACAATTGTCCGCAGCCGCAGATCGTCAGCATCCCCCCTTTCGGTGGGCCGCGCAAGCCAGGCGGTCCGGCCAAGCTGGACCGTTCCGATACAAGGCGGCGGCACGGCTTCACGCGCCAGCACGATGCGCAGGTCGACGTCGAGCGTTTCCCCAACCATGTCGCGAACCGCCTGCTTGAACAGTTTGAGGCGCGACCCTCCCGGCAGGAATGCCTTGAATTCCTCAAGCCCGAGAGGGCCGATGCGCAGTTCGATCCTGCTTTGGCGGTTGAAGACGCGCGGACCGATGGTCGCTCCCCGGCCGAGCCCCGCATAGGCTTTTGCGAGCCGGGTCTGGAGCCTCGTCGGGATGGTTATCCAGGCGGCGATGAATTCCTTGATTTGAACCGGTACCTTGAACGCTTCGGCCAGGAACAACGTGAGCCTTTCCGGTCCGTCGACCTGGTTGGCGAGCGCCGCGGCCTGGCGAAGCTTGACGGTGTCGAGATCAGGATTTTGGGTGCCGGGAAGCCCGATCCCCGCCATCGCCTCAAGCATGGCGCGAACGCGGCCACCCACCGCGCGCTCGACCTGGACAGCGGGATGCGCATCCGCCCAGGCCCGGTAGTAGAGGGCGATCATGCGGTGCTGAAGGATGTTGACGAAGTCCACGAATGTCGTGTCGCTGGTGTGCTGTGCGTCGGCGCCGGCGAACCAGCGCTGCGACAGGCGGTCGAGTACCCAGCGCGTCAGATGCAGCGGCATTGGGCCCTCGGGGCCCAACAGGCCGAGATTTGCAACCGTGACCCGTGCCGGCGCCTTGTCGTTGGCTTCGCGGAACTGAACCAGGTCCCGCGCGGAAAAGGCGAGCCGCACATGCTGGCCGAGCCTCGCGGGCTCGCGGTCGGGTCGTCCGGAATGGCCGAACAGACCGCTGCGCTGTTCAAGACGGCGCAGCAATTCGAAAAAGTCGAATGCTTCGGACAGACCTTCGGCCCGGTCCGGGCCAGTCTTGTCCAGCTCGGGTGTCTTGTCCGGTTCAGGTGTCTTGTCTAGATCAGGTAGCGATTGCCGGGCGTCATCGGCCATGGCACATCCTCCTGCTTCTGCAATAGCCGCGTGCGAGTTCGCACGAAGCCGTTTATTCCGGCATGACGGGCAAACAGCCGCGCCAGCAAGGCCGAAAGCAGCAAGGTGCTTTGCCCCGCCAGCACCGACTGATCGACATGCAGCGTCACTTCAGTGCCGCGCCCGAAGCACATCGGTCCATCGATCTGCAGCCGCTCGACCACCGACCGCGAGTCTATGCGCACGATCGAATGCACGTTGCGGGCAAGTCCGGGGTCGCCCCGGTCGGCATAGAGATCAAGCAGCGCGTGCAGCGGATCGACGCCGCGGCCTTCCCTGGCAAGGCTGAGAAAGTTGAGCGCCAGCTGCGCGACCAGCCGCCAGGCGAGATCGTCGGCGCGGGATTCACCATCGGCTCCGGCGGGAAGCGCCGCCGGGATGGCTGGCTGTGGCGGACGCAACGCACCAAGCAGCCGAACGGATTCGACCGGGTCACCGGCCTCGAGCGTCAAGGTCGGATTGTCGTCGAGGATCGGCAGGTCGCGATTGGTGCAAAGCGCCATGATGTCGAGACGCTTCAGCGGCCGGTTCGCGGGACTTGCGAGCGGCCGCGATACGGCCAGGAAAACGTCGTCCCCGGTGTATGATGTGCGGGTCAGGCCTTCGCGCCGTTCATCCTCCGTTGCTCGCCTAGGGCGTCGTTCCGTCGAATAGACCCAGCCACTGCCGCGGTTCTGCCCGAGGCTGAACAACTCCGGTATCTCGGCGTCGCTGCCTTCACTGTCGGCATCCTCGACGCGGATCACGCGATAAATCTCGAAGTCGCGCGCCCGTGTGCGGTCGGCGTGGATCACCTGCCGCGTCTTGCGCGCGTCGAGCTCTACGACATTGCACTCACGCTCGAACAGATTGATGATCGGCGTTGCGAAAAGTTCGAAATCCGCCGGCGTCAGGTCGGCGAGTTCGGGCACGGGGCGGCGGAACAGGAAGATGATCTCCAGGCCGGCCTCGCATTTGCGCACCACGGTCTGCAGCCCCTGGACCCGCACATAGTGAAAGCGCTCCGGCATGACGAAGTATTCGCGCAACAGGCGGTACCCTTCGAATGTCGGGCGGGTGCGCGGCATCAAGGCCTCGTCGTCGCTGATGCCGACCATTTCGGGTGCCGGCAAGGGCGACAGCCGGTTGGTCTTGCCTTCCGGCCGTGCGCCAACAGCCACGCAGGCGCCGAAGATCGCGTCGAACAGAAGCGGCGCCTTGGTGCGTCCGGCAAAATAGAGGTCAAGCTGGTCGAGCGCCAATTCGTCGAGTTTGCCTTTTCCCGTCCGCGTCAACCCCAGGCGCAGCGCCGCCGCGCCGCCGGTACCGCCGATCGGTCCTATGCCGGCCGCGGCCAGCGCGCTTCGATCCTGAGAATAGCTGACCGAAGTGATCGCTATCGGCCACAGCGTCATGTCCTGCGCGGTGGAGAAAGTGCAGCGCGTCGACAGTCCGGGTTGCAGGCTGGAGACCAGCCGCGTGTTGCGCTTGACGACGTGGCCGGCGGGCATGGTCTGCACCTGCTGGCCGGGTTTCAGCACGGCCATCGCCGTTGCCGGCGCCGGCGTGACCAGATCGGGATAGAGGACTTCGAGCACGCTGCGCGAAAATCGCGAACGCTCGGCGTCGACTTTCAGCCGGGTGCGCGCGGCGAGGAAGGCGACGCCGTCCAGCAGCCGTTCGACATAAGGATCCGGGCAGGGCACCGTATCGAGGGAAAGGTTGCGCGCCACCGCCGGATGCATGTCGGCAAATTCCGCCGCGAGGCCGCGGATATGGGTAAGTTCCTCCTCGTAATATTCGACGAAGACCCGATCCATCTCAGGCGTCCCTAATTTCGGTCCGCGCCAAGCCGTTGTCGAGATTGATCGTGGTGCGCAGGCGCATGCGTTCCGGTGTGGGCGTCATGATCAGCACGGCGTCTATCTCGATCTTCAGGCCCACGGTCTTGTCGCCCAGGGTGACGGTAACCTTCGTCGCGCTTTCCTTGAGGCGGGGCTCGAAGGTGGCGAGCACTAAGCGGATTTCGCGCGCCAGCACGTCGCGGTCAAAGTCGCGGGACGACCGGCCCGAGAAGGAGGGCACGCCGTAATTGACCACGCTTCGACGGACCTCCGGAAAATCGGCGAGCGACGGCGGATTGTCCGCCATTTGCTCGTTTTCCAGGTCGGAAAGCAACGGCGTGGCCTCGAAACGCTCGGTGTTGAACAGAGCCTCGATGTCGCGCCGCACTGCTTCCCTGAGGACGCGCGCCGATACCACCACGCCACGGCTTTCGATCTCGGCGCGGTGCTGGGTCTGGAAGGCCAGGCGATGCAGACGCCGCTTCTGGTCTGGCGTCAGCTCCGCATCGGCGTCGATGGTCCGCGCACTGCCGGCAACGAAGGCGTCGAGGCGGTCCGCGCCAAGCTCGTCCAGCAGGACATGGCGCAGCCCGTCTATCTCCGAGGTCAGGCCCGGCAGATCGTTGACAAGACGATCCCATAGCGATGGCTGGACGGCCTCGCTTTTTGCCCGCAAGCTGCCGGCTATCTGCTGCTTGCCCGCGCCGGGCCGCCGAACCTCACTTGCCGACATAGACATCCATTTCGGCTTCATCATTGCCGTCATAGACGAACTTGATCTTCTTGTAGGCGAAGCTGACCTCTTCCTGGATCAGGTCTTCCTCGTCCTCGGCCTGCGACATGTCGTATTCCATGATCGAGGCGTCGGTGAGCGTGACGACCAGGTAATCCTTGGTCTCGCCATCGATGGTCCGCCGTGCGGAGAACACCACTTCATCCAGCGCCTTGTTCTCGAACAACGCCTTTGCCAGGTATGGTGAGGACTTGTCGTAATGCTTGATGAACTTGATCATGCCCATCGACACGCGCCCGCGGCGTGAGAGCGAATTCGGGTCATAGGGCGCGACCATCTTGTAGTCGACGCCATGGATTTCGATTTCGTCCGAGTGGCCGTCGCGGGTGCTTGGGCCCTTGATATCGGGAACCTTCAGAAAACCATCAATCTTGACTGGCATTGTCTTTCTCCACCGCTTTCAAACAAAACAAGGTTTGGTTGCTGCAAATCAGGTCTTCACGGACGGCAGTTCCGATACCAGCCGCAGCGAGGCGTTGATGCCTTCCAGCTGGTAATGCGGGCGCAGGTAGAAGCGGGCGTTGTAGTAGCCCGGCCGCCCCTCCACGCTGTCCACCTGGACTTCCGCCGCCGCCAGCGGGCGCTTGGCGCGCGCCTTGTCGTCGGCGAAGGCAGGGTTGGCCAGCACGTAGCGGTTGATCCACTCGGTCAGCCAGATCTGCATGTCGGAGCGTTCCTTGAACGAGCCGACCTTGTCGCGCGCGATCGCCTTGAGGTAGTGCGCGAAGCGCGAGACCGGGAAGAGATAGGGCAGGTTGGCGCTCAGCCGTTCGTTCGACTGGGCATCGGGGTCGACTAGCCGGCCGGCGCGCGTTTCGTCGTCCTGCAGCGAATGGGCGCCGATGAAGGCCGCGAGATCGGTGTTCTTCCGGTGCAGGATCGGCATCAGGCCGAGCTTGGCCAGTTCGGCCTCGCGCCGGTCGTCGATGGCGACTTCGGTCGGACATTTCATCGCGATCGAGCCGTCGTCGGTCGGGAAGCTGTGCACCGGCAGGTTAAGCACTGTGCCGCCATTCTCAACGCCGCGGATCTGCGTGCCCCAGCCGAAAAGCTTGTGGCTGCGGTTGATGTTGACGCCCATCGGGAAGGCGGCGTTCATCCAGACATATTTGTTGTGATCGCCCTGCACCTCTTCCTCGAAGGTGAAGCCCTTCACCGGGACCGTATCGGTGCCATAGGGCAACCTGGCCAGGACGCGCGGCATGGTCAGGCCGATATAGCGTGCGTCCTCGCTCTCACGCAGCGACTGCCACGAGGCATAGGCCGGGTTGGAGACGATCTGCTGCAGGTCTTGCGGATTCGGCAGTTCCTGCCAGCTGTCCATGCGGAACAGGCGGGGCGAGGCGGCGGCGATAAACGGCGTGTGCGCCGAGGCGCAGATGCCGGAAATATTGCGCAGCAAGCCGACATCGCGCGGGTGGTTGGAGAATTCGTAGGCGCCGATCACACAGCCGATCGGCTCGCCGCCCAGCATCGAATACTCGTCCGTGTAGACCTTCTTGAAGATCGGGCTCTGGTCCCACATCTGGCCTTCATAGTCTTCGAGCGTGTCGGCCAGCTGTTCCTTGGAGATGTTCATCACCCGGATCTTCAGCTTCTGGTCGGTCTCGGTGTTGTTGACGAGATACCAGAGGCCTCGCCATGTGCCCTCCATCTCGCGCACTTCCGGCGCGTGCAGGATCTCGTTGACCTGTGTCGTCAGCATCTTGTCGATGCCCGCGATCAGCGACTTGATCGACTTGATCGCATTGGACGAGATGGTCGTGGTGTCGGAACGCGATTGCGCCGCGAGCGCGAGATTGCGCACGAGTTGCTGCAGCTTCTCGCTGTCGTCCTTCTTGACCTTGAAATCCTTCTCGAGGAGCCCGCTGAATTCGTCGAGGTTTATGGCTTCGGCATCAGCGGTGACGGCGGCGGTCTTTTGCTGTTCGGCCATGGTTTACTCCCCTGCCTTGTCGTCGTCGGCCAGTGCCTGGCTGGCGATCTTGCCAAGCAGCGGCTCGTTGTTCAGAAGCTGCGCGATGCGTTTTTCGGCGTCGACGCGGCCGTCCATGAAGCCAAGCAACTCTTCGAGCTGGCGGCGCATCTTCAGGATCTCGGCCAGTTGCGGCACCTGTTCGGCAATTTTGTCGGGGGCGAAATCACCCATCTTGGTGAAGGTGAGATCGAGCGCCAGTTCCTCGTCGCGCTCCTGGCCTTCGGCCTGCGGCAGCGTGTTCTTCACCCGGGCTTTGACGCGCGGCCCGAGCGCTTCCATGAATTTGGGGAAGCGGTTCGCGTCGGTCTCGACGAAGGATCGGTCGAGCACCGATTTCGATGCTTCCCTGGTCTGCGAAGCGCCGGAAAGGTCGGCCATCACGGCCATCACAAACGGCAATTCGATCGTCGTCGGGCTGCCGTAGGTTTCCACGTCGTAGGCGATCTGCACCCGCGGCGCGCGATTTCGTTCGATGACCTTCGCTTTGCTTTCGGCTGGCATGTGCTGTTACCTTTCATCCTTCTGAGCCGTCTTCTTGACATCGGGAACGCCGGCAAGGAGCCGGAATTCCTTCAGCCCAGACGGGGCGAGATCTTCCATCAGTTCAACGAAATCCATGTGCACCATCCGGCGCACGCGCCGCGCCAGATGCGGTATGGGGCTCGACGGTTCGGTGCGGTCATAGAAGGCGACGACCAAGTCCAGGCATTTGACCACGTCGTCGCGAGAGGAGATCCGGTCGGGAAGCCCCGTGCTCGAGTCCGCGTAGCTTGCCGCACTTGCCATAGTCTCGGCTCCATGACCGTTTCGAGCAGGTGTTACCGGTTCAGCCGGCTTGGCCACGCCATTCGCCACGGCGCCGGCTGCCGAATTCCGTTCGAGGGTCGTCAGCAAACGCTGAAGGAACCGTTTTAATTCCGGAACGGGAGCGCCGCCGCCTTCGAGACGGGCGTTCAGCGCCGTTTCGACCGCGTCGAGGGCCGCGATCGCCGCCCGGGCGTCGGCGACGAGCGAGACCATCTCCGCACCGGCCTGATCGATCTGTGCCGCGCATCCGGCGCGCACCCGGTTCAACAATTGCCCGTGTGCGCTGACCAGTGCGGCCTTTTCCGCGGTGTTCAATCCCGACGCGGCTTCCTGGAGCATGACGCGGTCGTCGAGCGCGCTTTGTTCCAGGTCGCGTCCGCTGACCGGCCCGATCGAGCGTGGCGTAAAGAAAATCATTTGCCTCAGGTTCGCCAACAACCCGCCCTGACTGTTCTGGAGGTCGAGCAGCGCGTTGATACGGCGCAAGGCGGCATCGCGAGGCGAAGCGTTGGGCCGCAGTACCGGATGCATGGTTTCCCAATGCTGGTCGAAGGTCTGCGCAATAAGCGTCAGCCCCTGCGCGAGCCCGGCCAGTCCTTCTTCATTGGCCAGCGCGCGGGTGACGATGACCAGCAGCCGCAGGTCGCGGCCATGCGCACGCAATTCCCCCGCCTTCGCCAGCACGGCGGACCAGTCGACCGGAATGGTGCTTTGCGACGTGGGCTTGTTGTTGCCGTCGTGGACGACTTTGATCTCGGGTTCGGTCAGGCGCTCCAGCTCGTGAAAAGCCGGGTCGTTGCGCAAGTCTTCCCCTGACGGATTTTCACCGTCGAGCGGACTAAGCCAGAGTGCGACATCAATCACACAAACCCCCAGCGACCAGCCTCAAGCCATATGTGACGCAACGTTATCACACGGTTGCACTTTACCACAATTCAACGAGCGCTCAAAAATTAACAGAAGCTAAACGCGATCGCCTCACGAGCGCTGAAATCCACGGCGCGGTTGCCTTGGCAGCATACGAACCGCGTTGCGGAGGGGCGTCCAGTGCCGTGGCTTTTTGCAGTCAAGGGTGCGGGACTTTCCACAAATGGAAAGGAGCCGGCTAAACCGGGCATCGGGACATCGTCCATGACGCTCTTTGTCAAGTGACGTCTTATGTGGCAGTTTATCGGCTGGCAGACTGCAGGAGCACGTTCGATGGAACAGCGCCGGTCATCGCAGACTTTCAAACGCAAGGAACTGGTCGGCAAGCTCAATCCTGTCGGTGTCCGCGCCTTCAAGGCTGCCGCCGATGCCGCCAAACTGCGCGGTAATCCCTATGTCGAACTGGTCCATTTCATCGAGCAACTGGTGCTTTCCGACCGCTCGGATGTGCAGATGATCATCGCCGATGCGGGCGTGGATGCGAGCCGGCTCACGGCCGACATGACCCGCGCCGTCGACAAGCTGCCTTATGGCGCGACCTCGATCGAGGAATTCTCCGACCACATCTTTCATGCCATCCAGGAGGCCTGGAACCTGGCAACGCTCGAGTTCGGCGTCGAGGAAGTCCGCGGCGCACATATTCTGCTTGCCTGCCTGAGGACGCCGGTGCTGGAAGGCCTGCTGTCGAAGATCAGCGGCGAGTTCGACAAGATCGACGCCGACGCGGTCATTGCGCGGTTCGCCGACGTCGTGGAAGGTTCGCTCGAAGCCGGCGCCTCGACCCCGGTCTCCGCCCCTGAAGCGCCGCGGCGGGGGCCAGGCGGGGATTCGGCGCTGGCGAAATACGCCACCGACCTGACCCAGCGCGCCCGCGACGGCAAGATCGACCCGGTCGTCGGCCGCGATCCGGAAATCCGGCAGATCGTCGATATCCTGATGCGGCGCCGGCAGAACAACCCGATCCTGACCGGCGAGGCCGGTGTCGGCAAGACCGCGGTGGTCGAGGGCTTTGCCTTGCGTGTCGCCGCGGACGACGTGCCGCCCACACTGCAAGGCGTCAGCGTGCGCATGCTCGACGTCGGATTGATGCAGGCGGGCGCCAGCGTGAAGGGCGAATTTGAAAAACGGCTGAAGGCGGTCATCGACGAGGTTCAGTCGTCCGAGACGCCGGTCATCCTGTTCATCGACGAGGCGCACACGCTGATCGGCGCCGGCGGCGCGGCTGGAACAGGCGACGCGGCCAATCTCTTGAAGCCGGCGCTGGCGCGCGGTGAACTTCGCACGATCGCGGCGACGACCTGGGCCGAATACAAGCAGCACATCGAGAAAGACCCTGCGCTGACCCGCCGTTTCCAGGTGGTCAAGATCGACGAACCGTCGGAGGCGGTGGCCGTGCTGATGTTGCGCGGTGTGGCCGGCGTTCTGGAGAAGCATCACGAGGTGCAGATACTCGATGAGGCGATCGAGGCGGCGGTCGGCCTGTCGCATCGCTACATCCCGGCGCGGCAACTGCCGGACAAGGCGGTGAGCCTGCTCGACACCGCTTGTGCCCGTGTCGCCATATCGCAGCACGCGACGCCGGCCGAGGTCGAGGACATCATTCGCCGCCGCCAGGCGCTGGAGGTCGAGCGCGGCATCATCGGTCGCGAGGCTGCGATCGGCATCGAGGTGGCGGAGCGGCAGGCGCGGGTTGAAGCCGGGTTAGCCGAAACCGAGACCACGCTGGCTGCCGCCGAGGGGCGCTGGGAGCGTGAAAAGGCGCTGGTCGCCGAGATACTCGAATTGCGCGCGCGGCTGCGCGGTGAGGGCGTGCCGCTCGATGCGGAGGCGACCGCTGAGGCCGACACTGAAACGGCAGTGACGGACGCGGAAAAGACCAAGGTGCCCAAGACTGAGCCGCCCAAGACGGAAACGGCGAAGGCGGAAACGACGAAGACCAAGGCGGCCAAAGCCAGGGCCGAGGCGCCGGCGGCTGCCGATCCGGCGCCGTCGGATCCGGCGGCCGACCTTGCTCGGTTGCGCGAGCTGATGGCCGAACTGGCCACGGCGCAAGGCGAGACACCGCTGATCCTGCCCTCGGTTGACCGCAATGCCGTGGCCGCCGTGGTCCAGGACTGGACGGGAATCCCGACTGGACGGATGTTGTCGAGCCAGACCGAAAAGGCGCTCAAGCTCGCCACCACGCTCTCGGAGCGGGTCGTCGGCCAGGATCACGCCATGGAGATGATCGCCAGGCGCGTACAGACCAGCCGCGCCGGGCTCGGTGCACCGGAAAAGCCGGTCGGCGTGTTCCTGCTCTGCGGCCCCTCGGGCGTCGGCAAGACTGAAACCGCGCTGGCGCTGGCCGAAACCCTCTATGGCGGCGAACAGAACCTGATCTCGATCAACATGTCCGAGTTCCAGGAGGCGCATACGGTGTCCACCTTGAAAGGTGCGCCGCCCGGCTATGTCGGTTACGGCAAGGGCGGCATCCTGACCGAGGCCGTGCGCAGAAAACCCTATTCGGTGATCCTGCTCGACGAGGTCGAGAAGGCGCATCCCGACGTCCACGAGATATTCTTTCAGGTTTTCGACAAGGGCATGATGGACGACAGCGAGGGGCGACGGATCGATTTCAAGAACACGCTGATCCTGCTTACCTCCAATGTCGGCTCGGAGGTCATCATGGAGCGGACCGGGAACGGCACTATACGGGCCGGACTTGACGATCTGGACATCGCCTTGCGCAGCCCGCTGCTGAAGGTCTTCCCGGCTGCCTTCCTCGGCCGGGTGGTGACCATTCCCTATTACCCGCTCTCGGACGGGATGATCGAAGCCATCACCCGTCACCAGTTTGCCAAGATCGCTCGCCGGCTGCGCACGACCAACGATGCGGAACTGGTAATCGGCGACGGTGTCATGGATCTGGTCAAGGCCCGCTGCACCGAGATCGAATCCGGCGGACGGATGATCGATGCCATCCTGACCAACACGCTGCTGCCGGAACTGAGCCGGGGCGTGCTCGACCGGTCGCTCGCGGGCGAGAAAATGTCAAAGGTCACCGTTGGCGCCTCCAAGGAAGGTTTCACCTATTCCTTCGAGTAGCTCGGGCGAATGCCGGTCAAGCAAGGATTGCCACGGTGGCGCAGCCGCTTCGAGTATAGCGTATCCGCGGCGATCATACTCCCAGAACGTGCTGGATTCTATCGAGAATCGGATTGATCAGGCGCTGCTGGCCGATGGACCATCTCTTGATGGCCAGTGATGCCTCCGAGGCGGCGGAACATGGTTCACGCTGGTTTCACGCCAACGTTGCGATACCGGGGCGTCAAACGCGAGCTTTGCAGGAGCAAGCAATGCCGGATCCGAAGACGTACCTGTTCGATTTGCCGGCCGCGGGCAGGCCGGCACCATTTGCGATCCCGGAGGTGCTCTATCCCGGCGTCCAAGATTACTGGGCGGGCTCGACGTCCTTGCGGCGTTTCGATCCGATCCTCGGCATCGAGGCGGTTGTCATTCATGCGACTGCCGGCGGCAGCTCGGCCGGGGCGATGTCGGTGATGCAGGCCGGCACCGCCAGTTTTCACTGGCTGGTTCCCGATGAGAACGAAAGCCAGCACGGAAACATTGTCTGGGCGTGTGCGCCGGAATCGCGGGCGGCCTGGCATGTAGGAAACGACAAGAGCCATCCGCGGGTCAATGGCGGCGCCAAGCGCGTCAATCACTGGAGCCTTGGCATTGAAGTCGTCAACAGCCAGGTCGCGGCCCCATTCTCGAGCTGGCAGGTCGAAGTGACGGCGAGGATTGTGCGCTATTGCTGGGCGAAATACCCGAACCTCAAGACCATCGTTTCGCATGCCGCGCTCGATCCGGCCCGCCGGCCCGATCCAGGCATGAGCTTCGACTGGAACCGTTTTCGCCAGCTCGTCATATCGCCTCCCGGCACGGAATCCGTGTCGTCGATGATTGGCGGCGTGACCCCGATGGGCAAACTTGCGCCAACTGATGTCCGGACCTGTTGCACCGGGTGATCGGCAGGCTTCAACCATGCATCTCAAGTCGGCCGGGGGGTCGGCGGCGGGACGGATTTTGGGCCTCCCAACATAATCCGTCCCGCCCTCGGACTGGGCCGTTCGGCCGGGGGCGCAAGATATGGCCGGCTGGCATCGCCGAGCGCGTGCGAATGGAATAGTCTTTGACGAAAAGAGGTGGTGATGAGACACGGCGAGTATGCGGCATATGAAACCCTGGTAAATCACCGCCGCGCGCTCAACGCGATGGCGAGGACTGCTGGAGGTCAAACCGTCGAAGCGGCAGGTGCGGACGCGGGCGACGCTCTTCGGCGCCGGCTCCTGTTTCCCGATCTCGCCGAAAAGCCGATAAGCCTCATGCCGGCTGGAGAAGATGGCTCCATGACGGAGAGAACCCAGGCGGCGCTCACCGACATCTCGAACTCCATGCTCGGTCCCATCGATTCCCCCGACCTCAGCGACAATCCCGCTGCCTATACCTATTTCGGCCAGTTCGCTTTTCACGACATCGTCTTTAGCCGCATATTTGGCATGCCGGGCGATCATGCCGGGCGCACCTTGAGGAACGCCGTCTCGGGCAGTCTCGATCTGTCGGGCCTTTATGGACGAGGCCTGGTTGTGGACTCGCATCTCTATGACTCCGCATCGGAAAGCGACACCACCCTGTGTCGATTCCCGATCGGCCTGCCCGGGGTCAGCGACAAGCAGGTCAAACTTCCCGTCGATGGTGCGGTCGAAAGGGCGCGAGACGTCCCGCGCGTCGACGCCTCCAGCGGTTTTCTGAGCGTGTGCGGACGAAAGGCGCCTTACCGTCCGCTGATCGGCGACCCCAGGAACGACGACAATCTCATTCTCTCGCAGCTGCAATGCTCGTTGATGCTGGTGCACAACCGTCTCGTCGATTTGCTGATGGCGCGACGCGCTGTACCGCCGCAGACCGCCTTCGACCAAGCGCGGCTTTACCTGACCGGTGTCTATCGCCGCGTCGTCGTCGACGACTATCTCAGGCGAATTCTGGCCCCGGCGGTCTGGGCGCACTTCTTCGATGGCGAGGAGTTTCGCGGACCCGGCGTCGCATCGCTGAGGCCGCTGGCGGACTTGCCGATCGAATTCACATTTGGCGCCTCGCGGTTTGCGCATTCGATGGTCCGCGACCGCTATGCCCTCAACAAGGCATTCGAAGAGGAAGCCGGCACCTTGCGCGAGATCCTGGCATTTTCGAGCCAGCGCCCGAATGGTGACGTTCCGGTCCGCGTGAATTGGGCCGTCGACTGGAGCCGTTTCATCGAGTCGGACGATGCGAAGGCGCTGAAGGCACGCCGTATCAGCCCGTTTCTCAACTACGAGATGGCGGTGGTTCAGCACGCCGCCGACTTCGACGGGGCCCCTCGGTCCATCGCCTTCATGGATTGCTGGCGCTGTTACGATCTAGGCATCGCATCAGGCCAGACGATTGCCGGCGCCGTCGCTGCTGCGCTTTCCGCGGATGTGCCTGTACTTTCCGGCGCTGCCATGCTGCCCACGCAAAGCTGCAGGAAGCGTTACAGCTTCCAGGCTGGCGCGCTTGAGAAGACGCTGCTGGCCCATCCGCAGTTCCTGACCGAGACCCCTCTGTCCTATTACATCATGCAGGAAGCCGCCGTGCTCGGCGATGACGGCAACCGGCTGGGACCGACCGGCTCGTTCATCGTCGCGGCCACCGTCGCCGCCGCACTGTTCAATGCCGGAGACAGCGAAATCCAGATGCCGCTGTCCCTGTCATCGGCCGAACCCGGCAATCTGGCGGGGCTCTTGGGGTTGGCCGACGACAGGCTGGTTTCAGACGACCAGCTCTACGAATACTTCCAGCGGTACGCTAACCTGGACATGCCGGGGCGGGCCTATCGAAGAACCGGCAACGTCGCAACCTGAAGAAATGGAGAGGGGTCATGGCCAAATTCGAGAATGTGCAGTTCGAAGCGTTGGGAGCCTTTATTCGAGAAGCCATAAAGGATCCCGCCACCATGGAGATATTCAGGAAAGGCACGCAGGACGAGAAGAAAGACCTGCTCAGAGGGTTCATGAACCCGCGCGGCAAGACCTGGGACGAGATCGAGATCATCGCGCATTTCGATGAAGAAAACGTCGTCAACATTGCCTTTCCTTTCACCGGGGACGTCGAGGAGACCGTGCGGACGATCGCGCCCGAGGTCGGCCCCGGAGAGGATTATCCTTTCCCGGCCCACTACAAATTCGATCCCAACGCAGGCGCGACGGTCGAGGAGAAGAAGGCAAACCGGCTCCGGGGCTACCGTTGCCGGCTTGGCGACTATGTCATGTCGCGCTGCAGATAGGATGCGCCGGGCTTCGGCCGCGTCATGCCAGCCGTGAGGCGCGGTCGATGCCTTCGCTCAGTCTCGCGCGGTCGGCATCCAGGCGGATCGGGAAGACGTTCTTGAACCAGTCGATCGCGCTTCGCCGGGTCGGGCGCTCGCCATTGTGCCATGCGGTCGTGATACCCTTCAGAAATATTCTGAAGTCGGTGGCGGCTTTCGCGTCATCGCCCATGAAGGCATGCGCGGCAGCCGACCAGCCTCGGATATCGGGAAACAGGCCGTCGCTTTTTTCGACAGCCTCGACGCAGCCCTGCAGGTCGCCCGCCAGGAATGCAACGGTCGCATGGTAACCGTGGTAGTGCGGCTCATGCAGCGGGTTGAGCTCGAACGACCGTCGCGACAGGTCGACCGCCCGCTGATGGTTTCCGATGAACGCGCTGAAAAGCGAATAGGCGATAAGGGTCGCCGGATTGGCGGCGTTGAGGTCGTGCGCCAGTCCGAAATGAAATTCCGCCAGTTCCCAGCGCCGCGCCAGGAGGTGGCTCCAAGCCAGGTTGACCTGGTTGCGATGATCGAGAGGATCGATCGCGACCGCCTTCTTGGCGAGGTCGAATGCGCGGTCGAGGTCGGCGCTCTCGACCGGATAGCCGGGCAGCACGATCCACCGCGAATTCAGGATCACAGCCAGGCTCGAATAGGCGCAGGCCAGGCTAGGGTCCTGGCGAATGGCTTCTTCGTAACGCGCGATCGCGATGGCGTCGGTGTCTTTGCGCCACAACGTCGAAAGCCGCTGTCCGTCGAGCCAATTGTCATAGGCCGAGATGTAGTTTGGCGACTGTTCGTCGATGCGATGGAGGCGCGTGGTGGAAATCACCAACTGGAGGCGTGAAGCAACCCGCGCGCAGATTTCATTGAAGACGGGTCTCCATGCCGCCGGTTCTCGAGGCGCGGTGGTGGAGAACTGCAAGACGCCCGTTGGGATCGTGCGGCATGAAATATCGAAATGCGGTTCGTCCTCGCCGTCGGACGCGGTTATGATCACGGCAAGGTCAGCGGTTTCCCCCACGGCGGCACGAAGCGTCTCGACAGACCCTGATCGTATCGTGTCGCGATCAAGCTCGGTGTGGATTGCGGTCCAATGCCTGAACCGCGAGAGGGTGGCGGAAAGTTCACTGACCAGGGCGAACTGAATGTGCGCGTCGGTGCTCCTGTGTTTTTCCGTGACGAGCACGATCGTCGGCCTTTCGACAAGCTGGCGCGGCGCGGCAGGGTCGAGGGCGACTTGCGGCTGCGCATCCGTCGCATCCACGGCCGCTGTCTTGAACCGCTCCAGTTGCTGAATGATTTCGCGTGGCGGTGCGAGATCGAGTTCCGATCTCAGATCGCTGACATAGCGTTCGAAGAAAACGCGGGCCCTGGCATAGCCGCCTTCCCGATGCAGCGCGCCCAACATGGTGATGACCGCCGATTCATGGAAAGGGTCGAGGCGCAAGATGCAGCCGGCGATCGCCTTGCGTTCCGCCAGGGTCGAATTTGCCTCGTTGAGCGATTTCGACAGTTGATGGGTCAGACCATCCGACCACTGGGTCGAAATCATCCCGATCCAGTTGTCGAATACCGGATCGCAATCCTGAAGCCCGATGCAAAGTGATCTGTCGCTTCGCGCCAGGATGCCGTCGACAGCCGGGAAATCCCGATCCCTGAGCGCATGGCGCAGAGCGGCGAGATCCGTGCGCAGGACATTGGGATCGATCCCCACGGAGAGCTTGTCGAGGACCAGAAACGGCACCCCCGTCGTGAGTTCGATCTGCTTCAGATCGCGAATGGATTGCCTCAGCGAGGCGCGTGCGTGTTCTTCATCGCTGTCGCTCCACAGGAGCGCGGACAAACGTCCGCGTGTTTCGCGCGTCTGTTCGGACAAAATGAGATAGGCCAGGATCGCGCAGGCCTTGCGTTTGTCGAGAGCATAAACCTTATCGAGGCTGCGTATCTCGAAATTGCCGACGAGTTTGATCTCGAGGCTTTTCCTGGAAGAGCCCCTTTCTCTCTGCCTGTGGATCATGGTTACTGACATGATCGACCCAAACGCCCTTTGGTCATTTAATACCAGAACCGGACTGACGTTAAGCGAAGATCGAAGAATGCGGTTAGAAAAAAGTCATTGGGAAGTGCTTTGCGCACAGCCGCATTCCGCAGTCGACTCTTCGAACACGGTGCTGGACAAGGTGCCCGATACAATAAGGCGGGATCTTCGGCTCGCGGGATTGGAGCTCCGGCCGGAAACGGATGTCGAGGCTTCCGATCGCCTGCGTCTTTACAGCTTCGCCGCCCTTCACGGCCTGATTGTCGATCTGTTCGAGATACCGGGCGGTATTCTGGCCGCGGCGAATCTCGATCTGCCGTGGAGCGGCGGTATCCGCCAAGTGACTGTAAGCGGAAAGGGATACAGCCGGTCACAGGCCTTGTTGGGATGCCTTGGCGAAGCCGTGGAAATCAGCAGTTGGATGTATCAGGCCTTGGACGAGTGCACGCTTGTAGCGGCCGGCCAGACCAGCGATATCATCCCGGCCGAAGCGGTACTGGGTTTTTCCAGGCGCCAGATACAGCAGCGCCGCCGTCTCAACCGCATGTGGGATGGCTGGGATGCGATTCCCCCGCCCCGGCAACTGCACGATCCCGACCGGCTGGCCCGCGTGCGCGACTTCGCGGGCTCGCGCACCGCGATGTGCCCCGCATTTCTCTGCTTCGGTGGCTTTGGCGACGCCGTCCATGGAGACAACAGCCTGAACGCCGATTCCAATGGCTGCGCCGCCGGAAGCACCATCGACGCCGCTATGTCGCGCGCCGTGCTCGAGCTCGTTGAGCGCGATGCAACCGGCATATGGTGGTGGCGAGGCTGCCGGCGTCGGCGCTTTGCTCCCACCGGGCACGATGCTTCCCTGGCAGCGGCCTTGACGGAGCACGCCATCGAAACCGGGCGGCGTGTCTGGTTCCTCGACATTTCAACCTTTCACAGCGCGCATGTGGCAGCCGCGATATCGTGCGACGGGGACGGCCGGCGCCTGGCGGTCGGATTTGCGGCGGCCTTCGATTTGCAGGCGGCGGCCAAGGCCGCGTTCCTCGAGATGATCCAGACCGAGCTCGCGTTCGATGCCCATGAGATGCGGGTCGCAACAAACGGCAATGCGCCGATGTCTGCCGCGGACCGTCGCGTCGCGGCCTGGCTGGAGCACGCAAACCTCGACACAATGGGCTTTTTGAGCGGCTCCGATCCCGGCTCGGCAACGCAGACAGGCCAAGCCGGGATGCTGTCGCGCCTGATGGAAGAGATAAGCAGCGCAAGCGGCGGCAATGTATGGTTCGCGGACTTGCAGCGGCCCTCATTCGAGGTCCCCGTGGTCAAGGCGATCTGCGTCGGTCTCGCGCATTTCAAGCCGCGGTCAGGGTGTAAACGGCTCTGGATGTTACCTCAACAACGAGGTTGGCAGGCAACTTACGGCCGCCGCGATTTTGAGCGGCTGATGCCCCTCCTCGTCTGAGGGTTTGGGCTCCGCCTGAGGTTGATTTCACGCTGAGTTCACGGTGCTCCTCCCAAATTGCCGCGACGGTTAGGGGAGGGGTGCGGCGATGAAGAACCGATACAGTTCGACCGACGTCAAATCTGGCGTGACGACAAGGGAGCCGGAAACCGCGGCGGCTCGCAGGATTGGCGAGAGGCGTTGCGCGGACGCGGTGGGCACCCGGTCACCCGCCGCGGGTTGGCGCAAGGCCCTTGCGTACGTTCTTCCGGTTCTCACCATATCGACCCAGCAGGCAGTCGCGCAGGGCAACGACATTCCGAATGCCTCCAACATCCTCACCGAATTGATGAAGGTGTTTCTGATCGCCGCGGTGTTCGAGCAGGCGTTCGCCGCAATCTTCAACTGGCGGCTCTATCAGGAGTTTTTTTCGGCGCGCGCGGTGAAGACGTTGGTGATGCTGGTTATCGCGGCTCTGTTCGTCGGCCTCTCCGGATACGATCCCGTCAGCAAGATCATCGGCTTTGCCAACGGTATCCAGCAGGTGCCGGCGACCATGCCGACAACGGTGCTGACCACCGTCCTGTCGGCGTTGATCATCGCAGGCGGAAGCGCCGGCGTGAACACCTTGCTGGTCAACCTTGGCTTGCGCACGCCCTCCGCCGCCGCCGAACCGCCCAAGCCGCAAACCGGGTCGGCGTGGTTTTCGGTGCGGGTGGTCGCCTCGAGAAGCGCCCCGCGGGCCGACTATGTCGTCGGCCTGACCTTGGCTGACCAATCAGTGGCCGGGGATCCCGTGCTTGGCGTGCTGGCCAGGCGCAGTGTGGGGGAGAGATTGAGGCGGGTCTTTTCACGCGATCCGATGCGTTACCCGTCGAGCGGCGGCTACACCGTGCCAACGGGCAAGCCCTACGCGATCACGCTGTCGCAAGTCGTGCAGGATCCTCCGCCGACAAAGGGCGAAAAAGTCATCAAGACCACGCTCAAGCCGATCTGGAGTTGGACCGGGTCGTTTGCCGACAGGGCGATAGCGGACTTCGAAATCACGCTCGAGCGGAATGCCGGCGTCGACTTGAGCGCGGGAGGATAACGCCATGTATCGTCAATTCCTGAAGGCGGCCGCCGACGCAACCGATGACCCGGATTCGAAAACGCTCGCACCGGACATCATCCGTTTCACGCTCGAATACGGCGCGCCGCCCGATCTTCCGGCGGAACGCGCGAAGCTGGCCGGACTGATTGGCAGCGAGCGCTTTGCTTTCTTCCCTTTGCCGCCCGGTGAAGATCCGCTCGTCCACGTCTTGCAGTTTCCCAATGTGCGGCGCGAGCAATCGGCGGGGTTCCTCTTCGAGGTCGCGCAAAATCTGATCGATGATTGCGGCCTGCGTTCCTGCGTTCCCGATGTCGATCCGGGCTGGATTGCCGACGACGAGCTTAACCGCAGTGCACCGGAATCGGTGGGCGGTATCGTCTGGACGCTATGCAAGTCGAGCGCTCCGGTTCCCCCGACCATCCGCTGGGCGATCTCGGCGGTGCGGGCCGATCGGGCATGGGCCAGGTTCGGCACCACCGGCGAGGGAATTCTGGTCGGCCAGCCCGATACGGGGGTCGCCGATCATCGCGAATTGGATGGTGCGCTCGATCTGGCAAAAGGCACGGACATTCTGGCCGGCGGCGGCCTTCCGATCGACCCACTCTCCTCGTCGATGTCTTCGCCGGGCCATGGTACGGCGACGTCGAGTACGGTCGTGAGCCGTCCCTCGTTGGCGATCGTCGGTGCGGCCCCCGGAGCGACGCTGGTTCCAATCCGTTGCGTCAATTCGGTGGTGATCGGCGGTGGCGCCGCCGTCGCGGCCGCCGTTGATCATGCCCGCCTGGCGAAATGCCACGTCATCACGATGAGTCTTGGCGGGCCGATCGAAGGCGCGGATTTGCGGCGGGCTATCGAAAGGGCCGTCAAGGCGGATATGATCGTTGTGGCCGCGGCCGGCAATTGCATACCAACTGTCGTCTATCCCGCCTGGGACCGCAATGTCATTGCCGTGGCTGGTGTCGACCTCAACGATCGACCTTGGAAAGGGACGTCCAGCGGCCCCAAGGTCGACATTTCGGCTCCGGGCGAGAATGTCTATGTGGCGCGGCGGAACCGGCCCATGGATGCCGACAAATCGGCTGTCGAGCCCGGCCAGGGGACATCCTTTGCCGTGGCTCTGACTGCCGGGTGCGCGGCACTTTGGCTTGCCAGGCACTCTCCTGCCGCGGTCAAGGCCGAGGCGGCTAGGCGCGGTGTGAACGTCCAGGAACTGTTTCGCGCCGCCGTCAGGAAATCGGCGCGCAAACCGGCAAACTGGCCCGGCAGGTCCATGGGCGCCGGTGTGGTCGATGCGGAACAGCTGCTGGCATTGCCGCTTTCCGATATCCCGGCTGCCGCTTCCGTGGAAAGCGCCCATCCCGGCCAGCCGATCCTCGAGGCGACGTCCGACCCGCAACGCTTCGTCGCGGAGGCAGGCTTTCTGGCGCTTGACCGGCGCCAGCGCATGGACCCCAAACGTGTTGGGGCACTCGAAAGCGCCGTTGCACCGCGCCCCAGCCGGGCCCTGGCGGCAGCCACCGGTACGTCCGGTGCTGCAGCCGCGCTGCTCGATCGCACCACCTTGCCGGGACCATCGGGACCGCTGACCGCTTTCGTCGGACCACGCACGCCGTCGGGTGCTTCGCAGCCGCGTCAAGGCTCCGCCTCCGAAAGCGCGGTTCCGCCGCCTATCACCGCGCGGACGATGCTTGCCCGATCCGGGAAACAGGAGATGCTCGACCGTATCGAGAAGGTCCTGAGCAGCCGAGGAGCGCGGCCGGGCACAACCGAATCCGCCCGCGCGGCCGGCCGTGTGATCATGACTCATGCCGAAGGCGTCGTCGACGCTTGGGCGAAGGGCAGGAGTATCGATGCCGGATCGGTGGGGGCCGTAAGGGCGACGGCGGAAGCGATCGTGCGGCTGACCGACCGTCCCGCGCTCCGGGTCGTGGCCGGGATGGTCGATCCCAAGGATCCGCAGCTGGAATTCTGGGCCGGCGACCTGGGGCCGCCGAGAAAGGTTCTCAAGCCGCTCATCGATGCGGTGGGCCGCATCGACATCGACGAGGCCGGCGGCCATTCGCATGTCGGCACCGGCACGGTAATCGCCAAGGGTCTGGTGATGACCAACCGGCACGTCATCGAGGCGTTTTCCGAGCCGGTTCCGTCTTCAGGTGGGCCGCGCCGGTTTGTGCTCAACGCGCCGGTGTCCATCTGCTTCGACGAGGCTGCAATCGACGAAAAGCGTCGCTTCCTGGTCAAGAGCGTGCTGACGGCGGGGCCTTGGCAGATCGGCCAGTTCGCCGACATCGGCAAGCTGGACATCGCCATCCTCGAGGTGGAAACCACCAACGCCGCTGGCGCCAGCCTGCCGGAGCCGGCCCCATCGGGTCCGCTTTTCATGGAATCGGCCGAGCAGTCCAAGTTCATCGCTGTCGGGTACCCGGCAAAACCCAACCTGTCGGCGGCCGTCGATCCGGACACCGGCGAGGTCTCGACCGATATCTGGGACCGTTTCTGGGAGCTGTTCGGCGACGAGTATGGCACCAAATATGTCAGCCCCGGTCAGATCGTCAACAAGCCGGGAGAGATGGTCGGGGACCAGCACCGCTGGGCCGTGAGCCATGACGGCACCACCCTTGCCGGCAACTCGGGCGCCCCCCTTATCAGCTTGCGCAATCCTTATGGCATAGGCGGCCTGCATTTTGGCGGGCAGACGCTGCGGCAGAACCTCGCCCACGATCTGGCCAGCATTCGCCATGCCGTCGACGGCGATGCGCAACTGCTCGATTTGAAGGCCTTTGGAAATTTTTTCAACGCCAGGTGATGTCCTCGGCTTTTTTCGATTGGAGAACTCATGTCCGCGACTGAACTTGTGACCGTAAGGATGGACCGGCGACCGCAGCTTCGCGATATGCGGCGGCTGCGCGGGCCGGGGAACGGGGCAGCTCTCGAAACGCACATTCGCAGTGAGGGTGCCATGGCCGAGCGCGCGGCTCGACCGCGCACGTCGTCGCCCCAGTCCTTTGCTGGCCGTACCGGCTTCGATCGGACTTTCCTGACCAGGTTCCCCATCGACCTGCCCAAGCCGACCGGCCAACGATCCCGCGACATAACGCCGGTTGGCGGCGATGCCAGCGGCCGGCTCGATTATTGCAACTTTTCCGTCGTCATGTGCGCGTCCCGGCGCATGGCCATGTTCACTGCCGTCAATATCGAGGGCGCCCGCTCCATTTCGATTGGGCGCGAGGACGACAAATGGGCGCTGGACGGCCGCCTGCCGGCCGAAGCGCAACTCGGTGAGGACCTCTATGCCGGCAATCGCCTCGACAGGGGACATCTCGTCAGGCGCGAGGATCCCAATTGGGGGGCCAACGCCCTCGTCGCCAATGCGGACACGTTTCACTTCACGAACTGTGCGCCGCAGATGGACATCGTCAATCAGAAGACCTGGCTCGGACTTGAGAACTACATCCTGCAGAATGCGCGGGCCTGGGCCGAGCGGTGTTCCGTGTTCACCGGACCCGTCTTCGGCGCCACTGATCTTCGCTACCGCGATGCGCTCATTCCGAAAGCTTTCTGGAAAGTGGTGTCGTTCATCTCCGATGACGGCCGTCCGTCATCGACGGCCTATGTGGTTGAGCAGGAAAAGGAGCTCAGTCAGCTGGAGGCGGCGTTCGGCGCCTACAAAACCTACCAGCGCAGCGTCAAATACGTCGAAGGGCTTTCCGGCCTCTCTTTTGGCTCGCTCGCCAATTTCGACGGGTTTTCCAATGAGGAAGAGATCGAAGGCGGGCTGTCCATTTCGTCGGAGATCAGGGTGTTGGGCGATGTGCGCGTCTAGGGCGCTTTCGCGAGGGGCATAGCCGCAAGGCAAAGGGGGATGGCATGAAGAAGATGAAGCTGGAAATGGTGGTGCTTCGCAGCCGCGCCCCGCGTGGTCTGGAAGCTGGGCTCGAAAGCACAAATCCTGAAAGCGTGCGTCGCGGCAGCCTGGACGAAGTCATGGACCCGCAACTGATTGCGGCCAGGAGGCCTCGCGCGGCTGCCCATGGTTTCGAGGATGTCGACGTTCAGGTGGACGAAATGAGCGCCGGCGATCGCCGGCGCTTTTCCGCCGATCCAACGGTGCTGTCGATCACGCCGAAGATGCCGGTCATGCTCATCGCGGCCTTCCCCACGGCGAAGGCTTCGCCGAAGGCCGCGACCGTCGGTTGGGGCATCGAAGCCGTGGCCGCTACAACGAGCCCGTTCAGCGGCGACGGCGTGACAGTGGCGGTGCTGGATACCGGCATTGACAGAACCCATCCGGCGTTCACCGGTGTCGACTTGGTCGGCCGCAATTTCATAGGTGGCGCCCCGGATGACGTCACGGACGCCGAGGGACATGGAACCCATTGTGCCGGCATCATATTCGGCCGGGATGTCGACAACTGCCGGATCGGTGTGGCCAGAGGGGTTAAGCGGGCGCTCATCGGCAAGGTTTTGGGTGAAGGGGGTGGGTCGTCCGAACAGATCGTACAGGCGATCCTGTGGGCCCAGCTTGAAGGCGCGAATGTCCTCTCGATGTCGCTGGGGATGGATTTTCCCGGCTACCAGCAATTGCTGATGACCAAATACCACTACGCGCCCGCGCAGGCCACGTCGCTTGCGCTCGCCGGCTACCGGCTCAACACGAGGCTTTTCGACGACCTGTCGCGCAGCATGGTCGATCACGATGGTCTGATGGCCGGGCAGATCGTGACGGCCGCCGCCGGCAATGAAAGCCACCGGCCGGACTACTCCATCATCGTCGCACCGCCGGCCACCGGAGAGCGGTTTCTATCCGTGGCGGCACTTGGCCGCAAGAAGGACAAGACCTTCCGCGTCGCACCCTTTTCCAATGAAGGCGCGACGATAGCGGCGCCTGGAGAAGAGATCGTCTCGGCTCGGACAGGCGGTGGTCTCGTCGCCATGAGCGGCACCAGCATGGCCGCTCCCCATGTTGCCGGAGTGGCAGCGCTGTGGGTGGAAAAGCTCAGGCAGGGTGACCAGTTCACCGCCAGGAATGTCATCGACAAGCTCAAGGCGACGGCGCTGGGGCTTGCGCCGCTGTCCAAGCAGGATGTCGGCCAGGGCCTGGTCCAGGCACCGCAGATGAAATGAAGGGCCGGTTTCGGGTGGGCCTATTCTATTCTGACACCGGCAGTGCGAGCCCAAGTATGTGCGGACAGCCGGAATTTCTGAGGAAGGGTATTCTCATGGCCGAAAGTGTTTTCACGGTAAATAGGCTGCATCGGGGCGGTTCGCGGTGGCAAAAAGTAATCCCATAGCCGACCTGACCATGTTCGTCCGGCGCCGGATTGCCGGCGGGGGCGAAGAAACGGGAACTGGCCTGTTGATCACGCCGCGCCTGGTCATGACCGCGCTCCACGTGGTCTGTCCTTTCGGGGGAGATCGTGTTGTCCCGGCGCATCATTTGCTGAAGCTTTCCGTACGGTTCGAGATTGCATCCAGCGTGGCGCCCGGGACCATTGTGAAGTTTTATCCGGCTCGGCTGGTATGGCCGCCTTCCGGCGCCGCGGCGTCGAAAGATTTCTGCGACATCGCGCTCCTGGCGCTCGACAATGAAGGCCTGAACGAAGGGGATGAAGGCTATCTTCCCGACGACTGGGTGCTCGCCGCGCAGGATCTGATCAGGCGTTATCACCTCGAGGAAGCCACAAGGCGGATACGTCTCGGCATCAGCGGGCATCGGCCGCCGGCGGTGGATTTCATGGGCTATCCCCTCGCTGGAGAAATAGCCCTGAAGACGGTGCAAAAGGCCATCGGCCGGGAAAACATTCCGCTGCCGCTGCCTATCGGCGGCGCTGTCCCTCTCGCGGATCCGACCGAGGGCTATCTTATCTTTCTCTACACCACCCAGATCTGGCCGCCGACGCCCGAGCAACCGAACCCCTTGGTGGGCATATCCGGCGCGTCTGTTTATCGTGTGCAAGAGGCCGGGGAATACGTCGAGATCTATGGCGTGCTCAACCGCCTGTTGTCGAATGATGGCGCAACCAGCCTGTTGTCCGTCGCGCCGGTTCCGAGGCCCAATGGCAACCAGTCCGACGCTGACTTCTGGTCCTTCGTCCCGGCGGCCATGGC
Organism: Mesorhizobium sp. GW821-FHT07A06; assembly: GCF_059419085.1. Classification (NCBI taxonomy): domain Bacteria; kingdom Pseudomonadati; phylum Pseudomonadota; class Alphaproteobacteria; order Hyphomicrobiales; family Phyllobacteriaceae; genus Mesorhizobium; species Mesorhizobium sp. GW821-FHT07A06. The sequence continues at coordinate 4,402 of NZ_JBWKRC010000009.1, read as the reverse complement.
ATTTGTCGAGGCGGACTCCCGGCAGCGTGCGCTGGACGTCATTCATCGGCTCGACCGCATCGAGCCGGTAGAGATTTACCTCGACGGATTTCGAATCAAACGCCCACGCAGTTACTTTTATGTCTTTGTCACCACGAGTTGGGACGGTCCGGACGCTCTATGCAGACGGCTGCAAGAGGTGAGCACAAACAGCGACAAGCCGCTATTCGACAGCTCCTTTGCCTTGAACCCACCGTTGGTGACCATTCAGAGCATGAATGGTGCGGCGGACTGCGCGCGGCTGTTCGCCACCCTCGCTAGGCAGATCGGGGCGCGGGCACCCGGCGAGAGTCCGGCCCAGCCGACCATCGCCGACAGGCTGGCAAGCGGCGCCGGGCCGCGCCTGCTGCTTTTCGACGTCGATGAGTCTCGGATTTTCGATGAGGATACGGGCGAGCGGCTGGAAGGCGCGGTCGCGATGCTGCGGCAGCTGATGCTGGAAATCGCCGGCTGGGCAAAGCAGGAATTGATCCCACAGGGCGGCATTTCATACCAGCGGGCAAACCCTCTTGTCACGGTTTTGCGGATCCAGGTGTCGTCGTCGTGCGAGGCTCACCAGGCCTTCAAACAGGCCAAGGATCTGACCCAGCGCGCCATCGCCCTTTTCCAGGACGAATGTGGATCCCCCGAAGGCATGCATTGCGAAGTGTGCAGTCAGCCCCTCGACGAGATTTCGTTTTCCGACTTCGGCTCCTGGTGTGAGCAGCAATTCCGCACCGCCGACTTTTCCGGCACGCTCGGCAACGCGATGGAGCCGCCATTCACGGGTGGCACGTTGCGCTTCAACACTATCTGGAAACGTCTCAACGCGCTGAAATAGAACAGGAGACAAGCATGATCGGTCTCGATCTTAACGGTGATCTTCTCAAGAACAGGCTCGACGGCGCTTCTTTCGGCGGCCGCGCCGCCGGCGCCAAGAAGCGGCCATATCTGCCCGACGACAGCCTGACGACAGCGGCAGCGCTCGCGGTCCTGCTTGGACAGCCCTTGCTGTTGAGTGGCCTGCCGGGTGTCGGCAAGACCGGGGCGGCCTATCATATCGCGTCCAGCCTGTTCGGAGAGGGCCAGGAGCCGATCCGCGTCACCGTCACCACGCAAACCACGGGCCGCGACCTCCTCTACAAGTTCGACCTTTTGACCCGTTTTCACGACAAGGATTTGCCGCTGCGACGCCTGTTGCGTTTCGAGGCGCTTGGGCGCGCTATCGTGACCGCCTGCGGCGGCAGCGCGCTGGTGTTGGACGCGGCCACGGATCAGCCGGTCACCGAGCCATCGCGCATTGCGGCAATCGTCGGCGACGTGGCACGGGAGCCGGGGCCGCTGCTGCTGCGCGACCTTTTTGAGCCGGCGGAATGTCCACCGGACAGACCCAGGCCCAGCGTCGTGCTGATCGACGAGATCGACAAGGCTCCGCGCGATACGCCCAACGATCTGCTCGAGAGTTTCGAGGCGATGCGCTTTACCGTCGATGAGCTCGGCCTGAAGATCGGCGCCAAGGATGCCGCCGGGGACGACACCGAGCGTCGTCGCTCGCGGCCGGTGATCGTTGCCACCACGAATGCGGAAAACAACTTGCCGGACGCCTTTCTGCGGCGTTGCGTGTTTCATGAAATCGCCATGCCTGACGAGGCGCAGCTGAAGCGGATCGTTTCCGAGCATCTGAGGACCATCGACAAGCTCGACGACGGCAAGGCCAATGACTTGGCCAATGCGGCCTTCGCCGTCGGCGACCAGGTGGCCAACCGGATCAAGGGCTCGTCACGGCCTCCAGGTACCGCCGAATACATCGCGCTTGCGCGTGCGGTCCATGTCTCGCCGATCAGCGCCGCCGAATTCCTGGCGGCCATGGACAGCAACGTCAAGACACCCTCGGTCGATCTGATCAAGGCCCTGCTTGGCGTCCTAGTGAAGACGGCTGACGATCTCGGCAAGGCGCTCGGCGTATTCCCGTCCCTATCGCAAACACGATGACCGGCCCGCGCGAACCGAGCACGCCGCAATCCCACCCGCTTCAGGGGTGTTGGGACGAGCTTGGCGGTCGCGGTGACATCGAGCACCTGCTGTCGGAACTGGCCGGTATTGCCGGCGTTGCGCTTGGCGTCGACCGGGTGACGAGGCTGGGCGTTGCATTGGCGGTTCTTGCGGGCCGCGACGTGCGGTTCGCATCGGCGACCGAAGCCGCCGATGTGATGATGCCTCTGCTCACGGTCAACGGCGAAGCGCAACTGGCTGGGCGTGCCGCCATAGCGACTTTCTGGAATCGGCAGCAATCGGGCCCGCCCATATGCGATCAAGAAAAGCAGGCCTTGCCCGTGCCGTGGCATGAACGGCTCTACAAGCTTCGCTATCGCAGTTTGCTTGTCGCGGCGCTGATCGCCATCCTGGTGCTCGCCGTGGGCTATGTTGTTTTCGAGGTGCCGCATGCGGCGGTTGAAATCACGCCGAAGTCGCCCTCTGTCCATCCGCCGCCTTCGCCGCAGCCATCCGCCACCTTCTGGCCGTGGCTGGCGGAGCTCTTCATGCAGGACCTCCTGCATCGTCTGTTTGCCATTCTTGCGGTGCTGTGCCTTGCCGCGCTCTGGTGGGGTTATGCCGGCAAGCGGCGCGACGAGCGCCTTGCTCGTGACAGGAAAGACGGCACCGTCGCCTCGACGATGTCGCCGGAAGCCAGCGAGATTTTGTTTCCCACTGCGGTGGTGCGGCGGGCTGGCCGTCTGCTGCGCCGGCCGGTTCGCGTTGCCGGCCACCGCATCGATATACGCCGCAGCGTCGCGGCGTCGATCGAGGCCGCCGGCTACCCGACTCTGGAAACGGGCGTGGAACCGCGTGCTCCCGATTGCCTCATGCTGATCGAACGCCTCGGCAATGACGACCATCTGGCGGCTCTTGCCGACGCGTTGGCTAAACGGTTGCGCGATGGTGGCGCTGATCTGCTGCGCTACGAATTCCGGGTCTTTCCCGACGTGCTTGAAGCCGTCGGGCGCCGTTTTGGCGGCCAACCGGTGGTTTCGCTCGCCGCCCTCTCGCGCCGCCACCCGGGAGCTCGGGTCGTCATCGTCGGCACGGGGCGCGGTTTTTTCGAGCCCTATGAACAGAACAAGCTGCGGCGCGGCAAACCCTTCTTCGGCGAGCCCGAAGAACTGCCATGGGTCGACTACCGTGACGCCGACCGACAATTACGGCAGCTGCCGCGCGCCCTTCCGGCCTTTCGCGAGCCCCCGATCCTGATGACACCGTCTCCGCCCGATCGTTGGGGGCCGGCAGAGCGGGCCTTGCAGGAGGCCGGCTTCGCCGTCATCAGCCTGGGCCTTGCGGAGGACTCGAACGCCGGCCTGGAAAGCGCGGTCGAAGCTATTGTCACAAGCAGGCGATCGCAGGCCGTCGATCGTGGCGTGATGGCGCAGGCCACTCCCGGTTATGATCCGCTGCTGCTGGAACTTGATCGTGCCGACTTCGCGAGCGACATACCGCCCGTCGACGATGCCTTCCGCGACCGGCTGGCGCGGCGCGTCACCGCCTATGCCTGCGCCCGCATAGGCGAGCCGGAGGAAGGCGAACTGCCTGACGACCCCTACCAGCAGGACGATTTCGCGCTGCGGGCGGGAGCCGGGCTGGCGGCACTTGCCTTGTTTCCCAGGCTGGATCCCAATTTCACGCCGGCGCTATGGCGGCAGGCAACCGGCCAGGCGCCGAGCGCTGCCCGGCTTGCACGACTTGCCCGGCTGCCCTGGTTCCGGGTGGGACGCATGCCGGACTGGTTCCGCTCCGACCTCGCCAGGTGCTTCCAGCGCCAGACCGAACGGCTTGCCAGGCAGGATCTCTGGAAGAAACTCCGCACCGACCTCACCGTGTTTGCCAATCTGTGTCTGGTGAGGTCGTCGGCGGCATTCGGGGCGCAGGTCTATCGCCCATCGACGACTGCCGAGAAATTGCTGTCGCAGATGCGCGAGCTGCGAAAAGGCGCCGACCCTGCTTCTCGGGCGCTGGTCGAAGAACGATTGTTCCTGACCTTCGTCGAGAGCGGCGAGGTGGCGGACGCGGATCTCGCCGTGCACATCCCCGCGCCGGACCGGCTTACGCCGGTAATGCGCCTTTCGCTGTTGGGTTTCGGCATTGCCGCGCTCGTTGCGGCCGCGTTCGCGCCCTGGGGCCTGAGAGCGGCATATTCATGGGCGGCCGCGAGGTTCGATCTCAATCGTGACCAACCTACCACCCAGGTGTACATGCTGCTCGCATGCCTGCCGATCCTGGCAGTAGGGATCGGTCTGTCGTTCAGGGACATTTTTGGCGATTATCTGGTTGACAAACCCAAAGTGAAATAGGAATATAAACCTGACAGGCCGGCATGCTGACAATTAGAGCT
>NZ_JBWKRC010000008.1:0-319153 GCF_059419085.1 Mesorhizobium sp. GW821-FHT07A06 | reverse complement strand
AGCTCTAATTGTCAGCATGCCGGCCTGTCAGGTTTATATTCCTATTTCACTTTGGGTTTGTCAACCAGATAATCGCCTTGTGCCGGGCGATTATATATTTGACAGACCCGTTGGACCGGAAGCGCCCTTCCGTGATCGCACCATAATCCGGTCAAGTGCGGTCTGCTATTGACCTGTTGCGAGACGGCCCTATCTCGCCTCGATCAACTTCCGATCCTAACCATAGGACGGCAGGACTAAAGTCTTGCGTCAGAAAAGCAAAGGTCTGACGTTACCGTTTTGGTTCCGTCAATGTCCATTGGACGTTCCATTACTTTAGTTATTCAGCATATGAAGCTTGACGTTGCGGAAGGTGGCTGGCGGAATGGCCGGCGCAGTTTGGCTTTGGGTCTATAGGGGGGCTGCGCCGGCCATTGCGGGTTTGGGCTTTGGGTATGATCGTCCCCGCGCGGACTAACCTACATATATATTAGCAACTGCGCAAATAAGACTGAAGTCCCTGGTTCGCCGACCGTGGCGAGCAGATTCTCGGCGCGCCAGAAATCCGCCATGCTGTCGGACGTCCGCAAGGATGCGATGAAGATAAGCGATATCGCGCTTGCCGCCGGGTTCAACGACGTGTCCTATTTCAATCGCCGCTTCCGGGTGCCGTTCGGTGCGTCGCCCACGCAGTATCGCGGCGGGTAGGTTTTTCGGGCGGCCTGGACTGATCCGGTCAGCGGACCGCCTGGTCGGCTCCCGCCGCCGTCCCCGCCATGTCATCCAGGATCGGGCAGTCCGGCCTGTCGTCGCCATGGCAGGCATGGATCAGCTTCTGCAGCGTCGAGCGCATGGATTGCAGTTCGCGCACCTTCTCCTCGATTGCTGTGACATGGGCGGCGGCGATCTCGCGTACGTCGGCGCTGGCGCGGCCGCGATCCCGGTAGAGTGCCATCAACTGGCGGCAATCGTCGATGGAAAAGCCGAGGTTGCGCGCGCGGCGCAGGAAGGCCAGCCGGTGGACGTCGTCGCCTGAATAATCACGGTAGCCGTTGGCGGCACGCGCGGGCGCGATCAGGCCGATCTCCTCATAGTAGCGGATGGTCTTGGCTGGCAGTCCTGAACGGTGGGCGGCGTCGCCGACATTCATGGCGGAGATCCTCGATCCTGTGGCCCGCGCGGTTCAGGCCCATTGAATTTACTTCACAATCTGGTGAAGGCTGTTGCCGAAATGCCATACTGATACGCTTACCAGCACGTAAGGCCACGGATATAGGCATCGTGTGCTTGGCAAGCAAAGCAAATGCCAGCATGAATGATGGTGAGAAAGCGGCCGACTCGTGCCGCTGGCGTTGGGCAGGGCACCGGATCATCACATGCGCATGAAGTCGCTTGCAATAATTGCCGCATTGGCGCTGTCCACTGCTATCGCCGGTTGCAGCACCATCGGCGGGCAGATTTTCTCAAACGACTACGGCGCGGTGTCCGACGCTGGCTACCAGTTGCCGCGCATCCCGATCGAAAAAGTGCCGAGGCAGTATCACCGACAGGAGGTGAACTACGACACCAAGGAAAAGCCAGGCACCATCATCGTCGATACGCAGAACAAGTTCCTCTATTTCGTCGAGGGTGACGGCCGCGCGATCCGCTACGGCATCGGCGTTGGCCGCGAGGGCTTCGAGTGGCATGGCACCGCTCATATCGCGCTGAAGCGCGAGTGGCCGACCTGGACGCCGCCCCGTGAAATGATCAAGCGCCAGCCGGAACTGGCGAAGTTCGCCAATGGCATGGAGCCGGGCCTCAAGAACCCGCTCGGCGCGCGCGCCATGTATCTCTTCAACAAGGGCGGCGACATGGGTTACCGCCTGCACGGCAGCCCGGAATGGAATTCGATCGGCAAGGCGATGTCGTCTGGCTGTATCCGGCTGATGAACCAGGACATTATCGATCTCTATGACCGCGCCTCGGTCGGCGCCAAGGTCATCGTGATGTAAGCATCCTGATCTCAGGATCAGGTCAAACCTTTCGTGCGCGGACCGTCTAGGCAACAACGGACGTCCCAAACAGAAAACCGGGCAATTCGGCCCGGTTTTTTGTTATTCACGAACAGGATGCTTCAGGTGCGCCCGCACGCCGACGAGGCGGCGCGCAAAAAACATCAGGCGACCTGCTCGACCTGCTGAACTTCGGGCACAAAATGGCGAAGCAGATTCTGGATGCCGTGCTTCAGCGTCGCCGTCGATGACGGGCAACCGGCGCAAGCGCCTTTCATGTGCAGGAACACCGTGCCGTTCTCGAAGCCCCGGAAGGTGATGTCGCCACCGTCCTGGGCCACTGCCGGGCGCACCCGTGTATCGAGCAGTTCCTTGATGGTGATGACGAGTTCCTCGTCCGCCTTGTCATAGAATTCGCCGGTCTGGCTCGTCTCGGCGGCCGGGCCGGTCTTGGCCATGACAGGCGCGCCGGACATGAAATGCTCCATGATGGCGCCGAGGATCGCCGGCTTCAGGTGCTGCCAGTCGGGGCCATCCTTGGTCACGGTGATGAAGTCGTAGCCGAAGAAGACGCCGGTGACGCCAGGAATTTCGAACAGCCGGCCGGCCAGCGGCGAGGCCGTGGCCGCGCTATCGGCGTCGCGGAAATCGGCGGTACCTTCCAGGAGCACTTCCTTGCCGGGCAGGAATTTCAGCGTCGCCGGATTGGGCGTCGATTCGGTCTGTATGAACATGGCCGTCTCCGTGCCCATTTCGGGCAGCTAGTTTGGAATAGTTCTAAATAGGCTCTATTGGCTGGACATTCAAGCGAAACGCGTCGCCGGAACGGCTGGCTGGCGGAATGTTTTTGCTCACCTGCACTCACGCGGGATGTGTTGAGAATGAGGTCAGGCCGAGTCGAGAATGGCGGTTTCCGAGAACCGGAGCGGAGCGTACTTGAAGTGCGTGAGCACCGGCAGCGCTGGAAGCCGCCATTGGCAGGCCGGCCTCACCTGAATCTCAATACATCTCAGGCGAGGCTGTCGATCTCCTCGTCCGAAAGGTTTTGCGGCACGACGGTGACCGGAATAGGGAAGGCCGCCCCCTTGCCGGCAACGGCACCGACCAGCGGTCCCGGCCCTTCCTTGCCGGCGCCGGCTGCCAGCACCAGGATGGCGATATCCTGGTCTTCCTCGATCAGCCTGTGGATCTCTTCCGTCGGCTTGCCTTCGCGCACCACCATTTCCGGCTCGATGCCGAGCTTCTGGCGCACCTTGTTGGCATGGCCGTCGAGGGCCGCGCGCGCCGTTGCGGTCGCCTCCTCGCGCATGATCTTCTCGACGCCCAGCCAGTGCTGGAAATCGTCCGGTACGATGACATAGAGCAGCACCAGCGTGCCACTGGTGCTCAGCGCCCGTTTCGAAGCGTAGGCGACGGCGCGTTCGCACTCGGGCGTGTCGTCGATGATCGCCAGGAATTTCCTGCGATGACCGGCTTCGCGGCTAAGGCGTTTGGAGACCATGTCTATCTACCTAGTGTCGTGATTTCGAAGTTCGCCTGCTTTCGATATCCCGCCCCGAGCGAACTTCGAAATCAAAAACGACACTAGAAATCAATAGTTTGCTCGTGTCCCTGATTTTGAAATTCGCATTACAACTCTGGCGAATTTCAAAATCAGGGACACGAGTTTGTTTTCGGCCGCAATCTGCCACCCGCTTCGACCGGCCGCAAGCGGCCGGCCTTGTGCCAGTGTCAATGCGGTGCACCGCCGCCGAGATCAGCCCTGCAGCAGGCCTATAATGTCGCGCACCGTCTTCATGGTCGTTTCGGCCAGCACGCCGGCGCGTTCGCCGCCATCCCTGAGCACCGCGTCGACATAGGCGCGGTCGCCCTGGATGCGGCGCATCTCGTCGGCGATCGGCGCCAGCTTCTCCACCGCGAGGTCGGCCAGCGCCGGCTTGAACACCGAAAACTGCTGGCCGCCGAATTCCTTCAGCACGTCGGCCTTCGAAATCTCGGCCAGGCCCGCATAGATGCCGACCAGGTTTTCCGCTTCCGGCCGGCTTTCCAGCCCGTCGACTTCGCTCGGCAAGGCTTCCGGATCGGTCTTGGCCTTGCGGATCTTCTTCGAGATGGTGTCGGCATCGTCCGTCAGGTTGATGCGCGAAAGGTCCGACGGATCCGACTTCGACATCTTCTTCGAGCCATCGCGCAGGCTCATGATGCGTGCCGCCGGGCCGCCGATGACCGGCTCGGTGATCGGGAAGAAGCCGTTCACCGTCTCCTCGCCAACCTGCATCTCGACGCCGACGCCAAGGCTGGCGATGCGGCTCGAAAAGTCATTGTTGAATTTCTGGGCGATGTCGCGGGTCAGTTCCAGATGCTGCTTCTGGTCCTCTCCCACCGGCACATGCGTGGCGCGGTAGAGCAGGATGTCGGCGGCCATCAGCGAGGGGTAGGCAAGCAGCCCCAGCGAGGCATTCTCGCGGTCCTTGCCTGCCTTGTCCTTGAACTGCGTCATCTTGTTCATCCAGCCGATGCGCGCGACGCAATTGAAGATCCAGGCGAGCTCGGCATGCTGCATCACCCGCGACTGGTTGAAGACGATGTGCTTCTTGGGGTCGATGCCGGAGGCAAGGAAGGCGGCGGTGATCGAGCGCGTCTGGTCGGCGAGGTCGTCATGGACGAGCTGCGCCGTCAGCGAATGCAGGTCGACGACGCAGTAGATACAGTCGGACGTGGCCTGCAGGGCGACGAATTTCTTGATGGCGCCGAGATAGTTGCCGAGATGCAGGTTGCCGGTCGGCTGGACGCCGGAGAAGACGAGGGGCTTGAAGGCGGACATGGGGTTCCTCAGGGCTTGTGGAGGGCCGTTTCGCGCGCGGCGAAAGTCTTTTCGACGGCGCGCTTATGAACGAGAGTGTGGGGAGGATCAAGAGGCAGGAGAGCCCGCGGCGCCATTGCTTCAGGCTGAATTGTCCGTTCAATGCAGGCGTCGCGCTTGTTGCGCCTGTCTTTCAGTCTGACAGGTGCGCACCGCCCCTCATTGTCCTGCCGGACATTTCTCCCCGTATGGTGACGGGGAGAAGGACGTCGTCATCGCCGGTTTCGCCAATCGCCAGGTTTGCAGGAAGCGCCGTCGTCGCACTCAGCTTCTTTCTCCCCGTTTACGGGGAGAAATGCCCGGCAGGGCAATGAGGGGCGGCGCCGACATCGACATTTGTGAGAATGTCTTGGGCTCACGGATCCGGAGACTGTTCCTTGGGCGCCGGTGGTCCCTTGCGTTTGACATTGCGCCGGATCATGCCGAAATCGGCGCCGCCGGTGGCAAAGGCAGTGACGAAGTAGAGCAGCGCGCCGCCGGCCACCAGCGTCAGCAGCGTCGTTGCCTTGACGACCAGCGGCGAACCGGGGCCGAGCCTGACGGCAAGCCAATGCTCGGCGAAATACAGCGCCACCGCCATCACCGACGCCGACAGAACCAGTCGGGGAATGCGCTTCAGCAGCGGCACGTCGCGGCCCCAGTGGCCGCGTCGGATCAGCACGGCAAGCAGCATCAGCGCGTTGACCCAGCCGGCCACGGCCGAGGCGACCGCAATGCCGGGTGCGCCCATCCTGGGAAACAGCGTCAGCGCGGTGGCGACGTTCACCGCCACCGAGATCGCGGCGAAGATCATCGGCGTGCGCGTGTCCTCGCGGGCGAAATAGCCCGGGGTGAAGGCCTTGATCAGCACAAAGGCCGGCAGGCCCAGGCCGAAGATCGCCAGGATCGCCGCCACCGTCGGCGTCGAATGGTTGGCGGCAAAGGCGCCGCGCTCGTAGACCAGCCGCACGATCGGCTCCGACATCACCCAGAGTGCGGCGGCCGCCGGCAAGGTCATGAACAAGGTGAACTCGACGGAACGGTTCTGCAGGTTGGCGGCCTCGATGAGATTGCCTGACTTCAGCGCCCGCGAGAGTTCCGGCAGAAGCACGATTGCCACCGCGACCCCGACGACACCGAGCGGCAGCTGATAGACGCGGTCGGCGTAGGCGAGCGAGGAGACGGCGCTGTCCTGCGCCGAGGCGATCGCGGTGCCGATCAACTGGTTGATCTGGGTGATGCCGCCGGTGATCGCCGCCGGCAGCGCCAGGATAAGGAGGCGTTTTACGTTCGGCGTCATCTTCGGCCGGCGGAAGCCGATCGAGATGCCGGCGTTGCGCACCGCCACCCAGACAATGGCGAGTTGCACGATGCCCGCCGCCAGAACGCCCCAAGACAGGCTGAACCCGACAGCATGTGCATCCAGCCCATGATACCAGGCGTAGCCAAGCACGCTGATCAGGATGATGTTGAGGAAAGCGGGCGCGATCGCCGCGGCGAAATAGCGGCGCAGGGAATTCAGCATGCCCGCCATCATGGCCGCGAGCGACATGCAGATCAGGTAGGGGAACATGATCGTCGCGAGCCGGACGGTCGTCTCGAACTTGCCCGGCGTGTCGGCGAAGCCGGGCGCCACCAGGTAGCGCACGATCAGTGGCATCGCCAGTTCCATGGCGATGGTCAGCACCAGCAGCGCCGAGAACAGGACGCCGAACACTTCCTCGGAAAAACGCTTGGCGCCGTCGGTGCCGTGCGTCTCGATCTCCTTGGCGAACAGCGGCACGAAGGCGGCGTTGAAGGCGCCTTCCGCGAACAGCCGGCGAAAGGTGTTGGGAAACTGGAAAGCGGCGTTGAAGGCGTCGGCGACCGGTCCGGTGCCGAGTGCTGCCGCCATCAGCATCTCGCGGCCAAAACCGAGCGCGCGGCTCATCAGCGTGCCGGAAGCTACGGTAGCGAATTTCTTGACGAGGCTCATGCGTTTGAAGACTGCCTTGGAGCAATTCCAGGAAAACTGTGAGCGGTTTTCCCGGGCAAAGCGCATAGCGCATTGCCCTTGGGAACTGTGTTAAAACAAAGAGTTGGAGCGGTTCGCCGTTTTCGTGAAACGGTGAACAGCTCCAGGGATTGGGACAAGGTGGGGATGGCAGTCACTCGGCGGCCGCCTTGGCCTTGCCGCCGCGTTCGGGCGCGATGCCTTCGAGCGTCGCCATCAGCCGGTTGCGGATAGTGGCGATGCGGGCCGGGCTGTCGATCTTCTGGCCGGTAAGGTCGGTGACATAGAAGGTGTCGATGACCTTCTCTCCGAAGGTTGTGATGTGCGCCGATGCGATATCGAGCGACAGGTCGGACAGCGTCCCGGTGATCTCCGACAGTAGCCCCGGGCGGTCGAGCCCCTCGACCTCGATGACGGAAAAGCGGTTCGACAGCGTGTTGCGGATCTCGGCGCGCGGTGGGATCTTGAACACCTTGGACCCGCGCCTTGGCTTGGTGCGCTTCTCGATCATCTCCGGCAGCCAGCTCTTGCCCGACAGCACGTCCTCGATCAGCCGTCCGACGCGCTCGGCGCGCCGCCGCTCGTCCTCATCGCGGTCGAATTCCCGCGAGATCAGGATCGTGTCCAGGGCGCGGCCGTCCGAGGTGGTGAAGATCTGCGCGTCGACAATGTTGCCGCCGGCGCCGGCGCATGCCCCGGCAATGACCGAGAGAAGACGGGGATGGTCCTGCGCCAGCACGGTGATTTCGGTCACCGCCTCGAACTGGTGGGTCTTGACCATGGTGGCGAGCTTGTTGCCGGCCGCGTCCGCCTCGCGGATGAATACGGCGTGGCGAAGCTGGTCCGGCAGATCCACGGTCAGCAGGTAGTTTTCATAATGCAGCCCAACATAGCGCTTGCGGGCCTTGTCGGGCCAGTCGGCAAGCGCCTCGGCCAGGCGTTCGCGCGCCGCGGCGGTGCGCTGTGCCCGCGACACCTCCGAAAAGCCGCCGGTCAGGAGCAGTTCGGTCTCGTAATAGAGCGTGCGCAGCAACTGGCCCTTCCAGCCGTTCCACACACCGGGGCCGACGCCCCTGATGTCGCAGACAGTGAGGATCAAAAGCAGTTTCAGCCGCTCGACCGATTGCACGATCGAGGCAAAATCCTCAATGGTCTTGCGATCGTTGAGATCGCGGGTCTGCGCCGTCATCGACATAACGAGGTGGTTCTCGACAAGCCAGGCGACCGTTTCCGTATCCGCCGCCGACAGCCCCATATGCGGACAAATGCGCCGCGCTATCCGGGCGCCGGCCTCGGAATGATCTTCCGGCCTGCCCTTGGCGATGTCATGCAGCAGTACGGCGACATAGAGCGCCTCGCGGCTCTTCTTCAGGCCCGGCATCAGCGAGTGCGACAGCGGATGGATCTTCTCGCCGTCGCCGCGCTCGATCTCGGCCAGCACGCCGATGCAGCGGATCAGGTGCTCGTCCACCGTGTAGTGGTGGTACATCGAGAACTGCATCATGGCGACGATCTTGCCGAAATCGGGGATCAACCGGCCCAGCAGCCCGGCCTCGTTCATGCGCCGCAGATTGAGCTCGGCGTTGCGATCCGAGGTCAATATGTCGAGAAACAGCCGGTTGGCTTCCTCGTCGCGCCGCAGCGACTTGTTGACCAGGCCGAGCGAGCGGGTAAGCAACTTCAGCGCATCGGGGTGGAACTCCAGCCCGTGCTTGTCGGCGAACCAGAACAGTCTCAGCAGATTGACCGGGTCGCGTTCGAACACCTGATCATCGGCGATGTTGATGCGGTAGTTGTCGACGATGAAGTCCGACGTGCCGGCAAGCTTGCGCTTGCGGCGCTGGAAGGTCAGGAAGATGCGGTTGAACCCCGGCACATGCTTGGCCTGCTCCTCCTCCAGCGCGGCGCAGAAGATGCGCGTCAGGTCGCCGACATCCTTGGCCACCAGGAAGTAGTGCTTCATGAAGCGTTCGACCGCCGACAGGCCGGGATGGGTGGTGTAGCCCAGCCGCTCGGCGATCTCGCGCTGGATGTCGAAATGCAGCCGCTCCTCGGCCTTGCCGGTGAGGAAATGCATGTGGCAGCGCACCGCCCACAGAAAGTCCTCGGCCTTCTGGAACTCCCGGTACTCGGCCTCGGTGAAGACGCCTTTTTCGACCAGTTCCTCGCCGGTGCGTACCCGGTAGAAGTACTTGCCGATCCAGAACAGCGTCTGCAGGTCGCGCAGGCCGCCCTTGCCGTCCTTCACGTTGGGCTCGACCAGGTAGCGGCTTTCGCCGGCCTTGGCGTGGCGCTCGTCGCGTTCGGCGAGCTTGGCCTGCACATATTCCGGGCCGGTCGTTCGCACCACCTCGTGGTCGAAGCGTAGCATCAGCTCGTCATAGAGCTTGCGTTCGCCCCACAGGAAGCGCGCTTCCAGGATCGAGGTGCGGATGGTGATGTCGGTGCGCGACAGCCTGAGGCACTCGTCGATGTTGCGGGTGGCGTGGCCGACTTTCAAGCCCAGGTCCCACAGCATGTAGAGCATGTATTCGACGGTCTGTTCGCCCCACGGCGTCTGCTTGTAGGGCAGCAGGAACAGGAGGTCGATGTCCGATCCCGGCGCCAGCGTGCCGCGGCCATAGCCGCCGACGGCGACAACGGCCATGCGTTCGGCCACGGAGCGGTTCTTCACCCGGTAGACATGCGTCGCCGCGAAATCGTAGAGCGCCCGGATCAGCTCATCCATCAGATGCGACAGCCGCTCGGCGCAAGCGTTGCCGCCGCCATCTTGCCTCAGCATGGCCTCGGCGATCTTTCGGCCTTCGGCGAGCCGGGCCTTGAGAAGCTGGAGCACACCGGCGCGGGCGGCCTGCCCGGAACCGTCACCGGCCGTGGCGTCCGTCAGCGCGGTCATCTCGCGGCGCAAGGCTTCGCCGTCGATCAGTTCATCGAGCTTCAGGGAGATTTTCGCCATAGGTACCGGTCGGCCTTGCCTTTTGGGCGGCGTCTATAGCGCGTTTTCGCGGCGCTGGGTATGGGGCCGGCGCGCAGCCCGGCAAGCGGGCCGAAGCAATTCCGGGAAAAGCGTAGAACCGGGAAAAGCGCGTAGCGCCTTCCCTTGGAGTTGGGTCAAAGCACAGAGATGGAGCGGTCCGGCGTTTCCGTGAATCGATGAGCCGCTAGTCCGCTGCCTCGATCGCGCCGAGAGGGACGACAATCTGCCGCCGGAACCTGCAGAAGTCGGCAATCCACCGCGCGGTCCGCCGGACCTCTCTCCTGATTCGCGCCGTGAGCGGCTTCCTGCGCTTGTTGGCAAGCCCGCTGGCGACCCACGCGGCGTCCCGTTCCGGCGCAAGCAGACTGGGCAATTTGGCGCCAACGAACTGCTCCTGCGTGCACAGGGCTGGAACGAGCTGGTAGATCGTCTTGCCGGTCGATGTTGCGAATGCGGGATCAAAAATGAGATTGTCCACTGCCACGTTGACCTCCTCGGTTGCCAGGAGAAGGTCGCGGGCCGCTTCTCTGGAGAGCAGGTAGCCTCCGGCTCCTATGTGGTTCTTGCGCAGTCTGAACATGGAAAAGCCGTGGCCCACGGGAAACCGTTCTCTCTGGATCACGGTCGTGTGGAAGGTTGTCTCCAGCTTGACGATGTCGGCATCGGCCGGAACCCAGTTCGCATCGGCCAGCAGCGCACCGGCCTTCGCCGAGAACACCACGTCGTCCTCGAACACGGCGCCGTAGGGCGCGTCGCCTTGAACGATGATGGCCCAGCAGGCGCGATGGCTGTGCAGGCAAGCAACCTCGCTGCCGGAAAGGCGTTGTACTGCGTGCAGCGCATGCTGTGGTTGCAGCCCCAGATACGGATGCTGGCAGCCGTCAATTGCCACCACCCGCTCGAAGGCGGTCCCGATGCGGGCAAACTCCGCTGTCATGTGGGCAAGCCGCTCGGGGGACCGATCGAGATTGATGACCAGGCACTTCATGTTCCACCAGCGACTTTTCTACGAAACTTTTGCTTTCACGAAACCGGAACAGCCGTCCAGCGGGAGTCCTCTAGCACAGATGACGTTGTGATTTGTTGATCTTTTCTGGGGATATCTTACGCCAGATCAGAAAGCCAAGATTTAAACCCAGCCGATCTTCCCAGGATTACTGGCAGAGTAGATGCGACAGGAAGTGCGGTGAATTTTCTATTCAGGGCCGCTCACGGCAAGGCGAAATACGAGACGGAGACCAAGTTTTCCGCGATGAGTTTGACGAGTTGCCGGCCGCAAGTGCGAGATAAACTCGCTTTCACGGATATCTATGCAGGTTTTGTCCGATCTGTGTATCAGGATGCCTGAGCCTGGAAACAAGTCTATCGGTCTGCTTCGGGTGGGTCGAAGGGAACGACCGTGTATCGCCGCATTCGGCAGTAATCAATGATCCATTCGACGACGCGTCTGGTCTCCCTCCTCATTTTCTCGGTGACCGGTCTTCTGCGTTTGATGGTCAGCCCGCTTGCGTCCCATGCCGCATCGCGTTCCTCGACAAGCAAACTTGGCAGTCTGTCGCCGACGAACTGATCCTGTGCGCAAAGCGCGGGAACAAGCTGGTAGATCGTCTTTTCGCCCGACGTGGGGAACGCCGGATTGAAGACGAGATCATCGGCCGCCGCGCTGGCCTGTGCGGAAGCATCGAGGAGGTCGCGCGCCATTTGCCTCGACAGGATGTAGCCGGCGGTTCCGACGTGGTTCCTGCGGAGCCTGACCAAGGAAAAGCCGTGGCCGACGGCGGTTCTTTTCCTTTGGGTCATGGTTTTGATGAAGAATGTTTCGAGCTTGACGGCATCGGCATCGGCCGGGATCCAGCTCACGTCTGCAAGCAGGGCGCCGGCTTTCGCGGAAAACACGACGTCGTCCTCGAAGACGGCGCCATAAGGAGCATCGTCCTGTGCGATGATGGCCCAGCAGGCGCGATGGCTGTGCATGCAGGCGATCTCGCTGTGGGACAGGCGCCGGATGGAATACATCGCATGCTGCGGCTGCAGCATCAGGTCGGGATGGTCACGCGCGTCGATCGCGACGATACGCTCGAAGGCGATGCCGATGCGGGCAAACTCCGCCGTAATATGGGCAAGGCGGTCAGGAGACCGATCAAGATTGATGACCAGACACTTCATGTCTTGACGGGATCGGCATCGCGTTGGAGGGATCGGCTTATATATTAGCAGGCTGCGCTACGGAATCTGGGCTTTTTCGGGGCGAACAGCCCGTGCTGGATCTGGGAAACACGAAAAATCAAAACAGCCCTTGACCTTCCAGTTACTGGAAGCACTACCTCCGCAAACAGGCAGAGGATAGAGGCATTCCTGGAATGACGCATTCAGACCATGACCATCGCGGCGACCACCATTCACATGGCGCGCACGGCAGCTGTTGCACGCCCAAGGGTGCCGATGCGGCCGTTCTGCGCGATCCGGTCTGCGGCATGACCGTGGATCCGGGCGCCGCCAAGCCGACATCGGAGCATGGCGGCCGCCTCTATCATTTCTGCAGCGAAGGTTGCCGCACGAAATTCCAGGCCGAGCCGGAAAAATACATGACGGCCACCGACCCGGTCTGCGGCATGAGGGTCGACCGCTCGGCGGCGACGCATTTCGTGCGCCATGAAGGCCAGGGCTTCTATTTCTGTTCCGCCGGCTGCAAGGCGAAATTCGAGGCGGCGCCGCAAACCTATCTCGGCGACAGGCCGGCGCCGGTGCCGGCACCCAAAGGCACGCAATACACGTGCCCGATGCATCCGGAAATCGTCCGCGACAAGCCCGGCTCCTGCCCGATCTGCGGCATGGCACTTGAGCCGATGGGCGTACCAACAGGCGATGAAGGGCCAAATCCCGAACTGGTCGACTTCACCAGGCGGTTCTGGGTCAGTGCTGCTTTGTCGATCCCGCTTCTGATCGTCGCCATGGCGCCGATGGTCGGCCTGAGCTTCGAAAACATCGTCAGCGATCGGACAAAAACCTGGCTGGAGTTGGTGTTGGCAAGCCCGGTGGTGCTTTGGGCCGCCTTTCCCTTCTTTCATCGCGGCTGGGAGTCGATCCTCAACCGCAGTCCGAACATGTGGACGCTGATCTCGCTCGGCGTCGGTGCCGCCTATCTCTACAGCGTCGTCGCCACGCTTTTCCCGGACATCTTTCCGCATCAGTTCCGCGGCCATGGCGGTGCGGTGCCGGTCTATTTCGAAGCTGCCGCCGTCATCGTCGCGCTGGTCTTCCTCGGCCAGGTGCTGGAACTGCGCGCCCGCGAAAAGACCGGATCGGCGATCCGCGCCTTGCTCGATCTGGCGCCAAAGACCGCGCGGCGCATCGCCGAAGACGGTTCCGAGACCGATGTGCCGCTGGACAGCGTTCAGGCTGGAGACCGCCTGCGCATCCGGCCCGGCGATGCCGTGCCGGTCGACGGCACCGTGATTGAAGGGCGCTCCGCCATAGACGAATCGATGATCACGGGCGAACCGTTGCCGGTCGAAAAGGCCGAGGGTGACGCGCTCACCGGCGGCACGCTCAACAGGAACGGCTCGCTGATCATGCGCGCCGAGCGGATCGGCGCCGAGACCACGCTGGCGCGCATCGTCGAACTCGTCGCCAAGGCACAGCGTTCGCGCGCGCCGATCCAGGGCCTTGCCGATCGCGTTTCCTTCTACTTTGTCCCGGCGGTCGTCCTGGTCGCCATCGTGGCATTCATGGCCTGGGCGGTCTTCGGCCCCCAGCCAAGTCTGATCTTCGCCGTCGTCTCGGCGGTCTCGGTGCTGATCATTGCCTGTCCCTGTGCGCTCGGCCTCGCCACGCCGATGTCGATCATGACCGCCACCGGGCGCGGGGCGCATGCCGGCGTGCTGATCAAGGAAGCCGCCGCGCTCGAGCGCTTCGCCTCCGTCGACACCCTGATCGTCGACAAGACCGGCACGCTGACCGAAGGCCGGCCGAAACTGACCGATGTTGTCGCAGCCGGGGGCATGGTTGAGAATGAACTGCTGGCGCTTGCCGCCGCCCTGGAAAAAGGCTCGGAGCACCCGCTTGCCGAGGCAATCGTCGAGGGCGCCGGCTCCCGTGACCTCAGGATCGCAGAGGCCAGCGATTTCGAGGCGGTCACCGGCAAGGGTGTTCTTGGCACCGTCTCGGGACAGAAAGTCGCGCTCGGCAATGCGGCGATGATGGCCGATCTTGGTATCGACATCGCCTCCATCGCTGCCAGGACGGAGACGCTGCAGGCTGAAGGCAAGACGGTGATGTTTGTTGCTGCCGGCAAGACGCTGGCCGGCATCGTCGCCGTCGCCGATCCTATCAAGGCAACCACCGCCGAAGCGATCAAGGCCCTGCATGACAGCGGCCTGAGGATAATCATGGCGACGGGCGACAACGAGCGCACGGCCAGGGCCATCGCCGGGAGTCTCGGCATTGACGAGGTTCGTGCCGGGCTGCTGCCGGAGCAGAAGGCGGCTCTGGTCGACGAACTGCGCCGCAGGGGCGCCGGTGTCGCCATGGCCGGCGATGGCGTCAACGACGCACCGGCCCTGGCCGCCGCCGATGTCGGCATCGCCATGGGCACCGGCGCCGATGTCGCGGTCGAAAGCGCCGGCATCACCCTGGTCAAGGGCGACCTCAACGGCATTGTTCGGGCTCGAACGCTGGCCCAGGCGACGATCGGCAACATCCGGCAGAACCTGTTCTTCGCCTTCCTCTACAATGTCCTTGGCGTGCCGGTGGCCGCCGGCGTGCTCTATCCGCTCACCGGCATGCTTTTGTCGCCCATGCTGGCGGCGGCGGCGATGAGCCTGTCCTCGGTCTCGGTCATCGCAAACGCATTGCGGCTGCGCACGTTGAAACTCTGATCCAAGCCCCCAAATACGAAACCCAACCAACAGGAGATCATGAATGACCTTGGCCAAGAAACTCGTGCTTTTGCTGATGGCGGCCGGAATGCTGCTCGCCGTCTTCCTCGAAAGCGTTCCGGCGCAGAGCGAAGAGATGAAACACGACATGGCCGGCATGTCGACGGACGCGACCAGCCCTTCGACCGAAGGCTACAAGGCGGCGATGGACAAGATGCATGCCGACATGATGGCATCGCAGTATACCGGCAATGCCGACGTCGATTTCGTCCGCGGCATGATCCCGCATCATCAGGGCGCTATCGACATGGCCAAGGTCGAGCTCGCCAACGGCAAGGACCCGGAGATCCGCAAGCTCGCCGAAGGCGTCATCGCCGCCCAGGAAGCCGAGATCAAGCAGATGCAGGACTGGCTTGCCGCCCATCCGGTGAAATAGAGCTTTCGAGGCATCGGAACGTGGGCCGCGGCGAGAACGCTCTGGATTTCTCGTCCGGCCTGTGATGCGATCGGGCCTCAGCTGGAGCCTGCCATGCCGTCGAGCGTCAGAACCACCGCGTTGCCGTCTGGCGAGGCCATACCCGTTCTCGGCCAGGGTACTTGGAAGATGGGCGAGGATTCCCGCCGGCGCTCCACGGAAGTCGATGCTCTCAAGCTTGGCCTCGATCTCGGCGTCAAGCTGATCGACACCGCCGAAATGTATGCCAGCGGCGGCGCCGAGGAAGTGGTCGCCGAGGCCATTGCCGGGCGCCGCGCCGAGACCTTCCTGGTTTCAAAAGTTCTACCGTCGAACGCTTCGCGCGCGGGCGTGCAGCGCGCCTGCGAGAACAGCCTGAAGCGCCTGCGCACCGACCGCATTGACCTCTATCTCTTGCATTGGCCGGGCAGCGTGCCTTTGGCGGAGACGGTCGAGGCCTTCGAAGCCTTGAAGAAGGCCGGCAAGATCCGCCATTGGGGCGTCAGCAATTTCGACACCGAGGACATGGAGGAGCTCGCCGGCTTGCCCGACGGCGGCAACGTCCAGACCAACCAGGTGCTTTACAATCTGGTCCGGCGCGGGCTTGAGTTCGATCTGGCGCCCTGGAGCCGCAAGCGCGGCATTCCCTTGATGGCCTATTCGCCGGTCGAGCAGGGCGCGCTGGCGCGCAATGCCAGGCTCGAAGCCGTCGCCGCCCGCCACAATGCGACCGCCGCTCAAATCGCCCTGGCCTGGGTGATGCATCAGGACGGCGTCGTCGCCATCCCCAAGGCCAGCAGCCAGGAGCACGTCCGCCAGAATTTTGCCGCGCTCGACATCGCCCTTACGAGCGAAGACCTCGCCGATCTCGACCGCGCCTTCCCCCCGCCCACCCGCAAGCGCGGGCTGGAGATGATCTGACTACTTCCCGGCCAGCCCCTTCAGCCGGTACAGCGCTTCCAGCGCTTCCCTCGGCGTCATCTCGTCGGGATTGATCTCGCCGAGGGCCGCGCCAAGCGCGTCGCTCTTCACCGGCTTCGGCGCCTCCCGCTTCATCGCCACGGAAAACAGCGGCAAGTCATCGACCAGCCGGTTGGTCTTGCCGGAAACCTCGCCTTCCTCCAGCTGGTGCAGGACTTCCTTCGCCCGATCCACCACCGCCTCCGGCAGGCCGGCCAGCCGTGCTACCTGCACGCCGTAGGAACGGTCGGCCGCACCCTTGCCGACCTCGTGCAGGAAGACGACGTCGCCTTCCCATTCCTTGACCCGCATGGTGACGTTGTGCAGCCGCGCCAGCTTGCCGGCCAGCGACGTCATCTCGTGGAAATGGGTAGCGAAGATCGCCCGGCAGCGGTTCTTCTCATGCAGATACTCCACCGCCGCCCAGGCGATCGACAGGCCGTCGAAAGTGGCGGTGCCGCGGCCGATCTCATCGAGGATCACCAGCGCTCGCTCGCCGGCCTGGTTGAGGATGGCCGCCGTCTCGACCATCTCGACCATGAAGGTCGACCGGCCGCGCGCCAGGTCGTCCGAAGCGCCGACGCGCGAGAACAGCCGGTCGACGACACCGATATGGGCCGATGCCGCCGGCACGAATGACCCGGTCTGCGCCAGGATCGCGATCAGCGCGTTTTGCCGCAGGAAGGTCGATTTACCGCCCATGTTCGGGCCGGTCAGCAGCCAGATCGCGCCGTTCTTGGCGCTTCCCTCCGGCGAGAGATCGCAATCATTGGCGACGAACGGTCCCTCGCCGGAACGGCGCAGCGCCTGTTCGACCACCGGATGCCGGCCGCCGGAGATCTCGAAGGCGAGGCTGGAATCCACCACCGGTCGGCACCACGCCTCGCTTTCCGAAAGCAGCGCGAGTGCCGCCGACACGTCGAGCACGGCAAGCGCATCGGCGCCGGCGCGGATCGCCTCGGCCTCGCCGACCGCTTCCGCCGTCAGCGCATCGAAGGCGGCCAGTTCGATGCTCAGCGCCCGGTCGGCGGCGTTGGCGATCTTGGTCTCGAGTTCGGCAAGCTCGGTCGTGGTGAAGCGCATGGCGTTGGCCATGGTCTGGCGGTGAATGAAGCGCGCCTTGGCGCCATCGCTGCCGGTCATGACCGCGTGGTGGTTGGCGGTAACCTCGATATAGTAACCCAGCACGTTGTTGTGCCGGATCTTCAGCGAACGGATGCCGGTCTCCTCGATCAGCGAGCGTTCCAACGCCGCGATCACCTTTCGCGACTCGTCGCGCAGCGCGCGCATCTCGTCGAGTTCCGGGTGGTAGCCCCCGCGAACGAAGCCGCCATCGCGCTTGAGCAGCGGCAGTTCGTCGCCAAGCGCTTGCGTCAGGTGCTGTGCAAGCGGCTTGGGCAACGCATGAATGGCGGCAAGTGCGTCCCCCAATTCCGGGGGCAGGGTTATCGCGGCAAAGATCTCGGCGATGGCGCCCGCCGCCTCGAAGCCGGCGCGCAACGCGCCGAGGTCGCGCGGGCCGCCGCGGTTGAGCGCCAGCCTGGACAAAGCGCGCGGCATGTCGGCGACGCTTTTCAGGCTCGCCCGCACCGCCTGGCAAAGCCGTGTTTCGGTGCGGAAGAACGACACCGAGTCCAGCCGTGCGCCGATCGCCGCCGGGTCGGTCAGCGGCGCCATCAGCCGGTCGGCGAGCAGCCTTGCGCCGCCGCCGGTTACCGTGCGGTCGATCGCCTTGAACAGCGAGCCTTCGCGGCTGCCGGACAGCGTGCGCAGGAGTTCGAGATTGCCGCGTGTCGCCGGATCGATGAACAGGGTCGAGCCCTGCTCTTCGCGCTCAGGGCGCGACAGCGGCGGGCGCTCGGCCTTCTGCGTCTTCTCGACATAGGCGATGGCGCCCGAGATCGCCGACAGTTCGGCCCGCGTAAACGTGCCGAAGCTGTCGGGTGTCGCCACCTCGAAGAAGCGGGCGATGCGCCCGGTGGCGGAGGCCGAATCGAACAGCGACGGCGGCTGCGGGTTGGCGACGCGGCCAAGCACGTCGAACACAGGCTTCAGCTCCGGATCATAAAACACCGGTTCGGCAATGATCAGCTCGCGCGGATCGACACGGAATATGTCGGCGAGCAGGCGGTCGGCGGTGGTCTCGGCGACGCGGAAGGCGCCCGTCGAGATGTCGATCCAGGCCAGCGCAAACGAATGGTCCGCCCCGCCCTTCACCCGCCCCAGCGCCATCAGGAAGCTTGATTCCGACGGCGCCAGCAATTTGTCCTCGGTGATGGTGCCCGGCGTCACCAGCCGCACCACGTCGCGGCGCACCACGGATTTGGAGCCGCGCTTCTTCGCCTCTGCCGGATCCTCGATCTGTTCGCAGACGGCGACGCGGAACCCCTGGCCGATCAGCTTCTGCAGATAATCGTCGGCCGCATGCACCGGCACGCCGCACATCGGGATGTCGTGGCCCTGGTGCTTGCCGCGCTTGGTCAGCACGATGCCCAGCGCGCGGCTCGCCTTTTCGGCATCGTCGAAGAACAGCTCGTAGAAATCGCCCATGCGGTAGAACAGCAGAGAATCCGGGTTCGCCGCCTTGATCTCGATGAACTGCTCCATCATCGGCGTCACCGCGGCCGTGCCGGGCTGTGGCGGCGTCATCACCTCGGGGGCGTCGGGCTCGTTCGGGCTGTGCATGTTCATGGCCCGGCACGCTAGCAGATGTGATGGCCGGGTTTAATGCCGGGTCATCGAAAAGCAGGGGAAGACCGAGGCGAGAGGTGCCCGCAATTTCTGTACGATCCGCGATTCAGGCGTGGGGGCGGTTTACACGCGGCGGCGCGTGGTCTTAATTCGGACCGAAACAAAGCACCCGCTTCAAGGAGGTGCAGCAGCGGCGAGGAAATCAAAAAGCATCATGGCAAGGAAAACCGAGAACAGCGGTCCGTCCGTCAGCGCGCAGGAAGCGCTCGAATTCCACGCCATGGGCAGGCCTGGCAAGCTGGAGATCGTCGCCACCAAGCCGATGACGACGCAGCGCGATTTGAGCCTCGCCTATTCGCCAGGCGTCGCCGTGCCGGTGCGCGCCATCGCCGAGGATCCCAGCCGGGCCTTCGATTACACGACGCGCGGCAACATGGTCGCCGTCATCTCCAACGGCACCGCCATCCTTGGCCTCGGCAATCTCGGCGCGCTGGCCTCCAAGCCGGTGATGGAAGGCAAGGCGGTGCTGTTCAAGCGCTTCGCCGATGTCGATTCCATCGACCTCGAGGTCGACACCGAGGATGCCGACGAGTTCATCAACTGCGTACGCTTCCTCGGTCCTTCCTTCGGCGGCATCAACCTCGAGGACATCAAGGCGCCGGAATGCTTCATCATCGAGCAGCGGCTGCGCGAGCTGATGGACATCCCAGTCTTTCATGACGACCAGCACGGCACCGCCATCATCTCGGCCGCCGGCCTGATCAACGCGCTGGAAGTCACCGGCCGCGACATGAAGACCACGAAGCTGGTCTGCAACGGTGCGGGTGCCGCCGGCATCGCCTGCATCGAGCTGATGAAAGCGATGGGCTTCGCGCCGGAAAACATCATCCTGTGCGACACCAAGGGCGTGGTCTTCCAGGGCCGCACCGAAGGCATGAATCAGTGGAAGTCGGCGCATGCGGTCAGGACCGACGCGCGCAGCCTCGCCGAGGCGCTCGACGGCGCGGACGTCTTCCTCGGACTCTCGGCCAAGGGCGCGCTGACCACCGCCATGGTGCAGTCGATGGCCAAGAACCCGATCATCTTCGCCATGGCCAATCCCGATCCGGAAATCACGCCGGAGGAAGTGGCCGAGATCCGCACCGACGCCATCATGGCGACGGGGCGTTCGGACTATCCGAACCAGGTCAACAACGTGCTTGGTTTCCCCTACATCTTCCGCGGTGCGCTGGACGTGCGGGCCACCACCATCAATGACGACATGAAGATCGCCGCGGCCAGAGCGCTCGCCGAACTGGCGCGCCAGGACGTGCCCGACGACGTCGCCGCCGCCTACCAGGGCAACCGGCCGAAGTTCGGCCCCAACTATATCATTCCCGTGCCGTTCGACCCGCGCCTGATCTCGGCCATTCCGCTGGCGGTGGCCAAAGCGGCGATGGATTCGGGCGTCGCCCGCAAGCCGATCCTCGACCTCGATCGCTACGCGCAGGAACTGTCGGCCCGCCGCGACCCGATCGCTTCGACCCTGCAGCGCATCTACGACCGCGTGCGCCGCCAGCCAAAGCGCATCGTCTTCGCCGAGGGCGAGGAGGAGCAGGTGATGCGCGCCGCCGTCTCCTATGTGAACCAGCGGCTCGGCACCGCCATCCTGCTTGGCCGTGACGATGTCATCAAGGAAAACGCCAAGCAAGCAGGCATCGACCTCAACAAGCAAGGCATCGAGATCATCAATGCCCGGCTGTCTCGCCGCAACGGCATCTACACCGACTATCTCTATGAGCGCATGCAGCGGAAGGGGTTCCTGTTCCGCGACTGCCAGCGCCTGATCAACAACGACCGCAACCACTTCGCCGCCTGCATGGTGGCGCTGGGCGACGCCGATGGCATCGTCACCGGTGTGACCCGCAACTATTCGACCGCGCTTGACGATATCCGGCGCGTCATCGACGCCAAGCCCGGCCACCGCGTCATCGGCGTGTCGATCGTGTTGGCGCGGGGCAAGACCGTGCTGGTCGCGGACACCGCCGTGCACGACATGCCGAACGCCGAGCAGATCGCCGACATCGCCGAGGAGGCGGCTGGCTTTGCCCGCCGAATGGGCTATGAGCCGAGGCTTGCCATGCTCGCCTATTCCACCTTCGGCCATCCGCAGGGCGAGCGCTCCGAGCGCGTCCAGGAAGCGGTGCGCATCCTCGACAAGCGCCGCGTCGATTTCGAATATGACGGCGAAATGGCCGCCGACGTCGCGCTCAACGCGCGCGCCATGGCGCAATACCCGTTCATCCGCCTCACCGGCCCGGCCAATGTCCTGGTCATGCCCGCCTTCCACTCGGCCTCGATCTCGACCAAGATGTTGCAGGAACTGGGCGGCTCGACGGTGATCGGCCCGCTGCTGGTCGGCTTGAACAAGCCGGTCCAGATCGTGTCGCTGAACGCCAAGGATAGCGACATCGTCAACATGGCGGTGATCGCGGCGTACACGGCGGGGACTTGACTACGGCATCACACATTTCCAAGCAGCCGGTCTTTGGCGATAACGTGCATGGCAGGTTGGCGCATGCATTCTCTTGTGCCGCGCTGGTCGACCCCCACTCCGTCTCGGCTTCGCCGAGACACCTCTCCCCCGATCGACGGGGTAGAGGAAAGGCACCAAGTTCTTTATCGTCAACGCTTGTCCGGCAACGCTCCCTTCCTTTGCCTCCGGAGGGGGGAAAGGTGGCGCTGCGAAGCAGCGACGGATTGGGGGAACCACATCGCAATCAAGTTTCGGGCCGATCAGCCGCCCTAATCACGGAAGATGCGTGCGTCACCTAGAGGGCTTAAGGCGAGAGCCATTGCAGACGAAAGCCAACAGCCGTTAGGCTAGCCCGGCGCGAACGCCCGCGCCGCTTCGACCACGTCCCCCACCTGATCCTGCCGCAGCAGGTCGATCGGAATGCGCCCGTCGAGCTCTGCCGCCGGGCGTGTCAGCCACAGCCACACCAGCCTCGGATTGCCGATCTGCTTGAGCACGTCGCTTATGCCTGCCACCGGCCTGCCGTCGACGAACTGCGCCAGCGGGAAGACGTGTTTGCGGCCGCCCTTGCGCAAGGCGATGACATCGCCGCGCCTTTGCCAGCGATGCAGGGTCGAGCGGGCTATGCCAAGGTTTTCTTCCAGGTAGGTCGAACCGGCGACACGGCCGGCCCAGTCCTCGATCAGCATCGATTCGAGGTCGTCGGACCGCTGCGGTGCAGAAAGCGGCTCATCGGCCAGCAAAGCTGTCAATCGGTTTGTGCCGGCAGTGCCGGCTTCGCTGCGGCGCGCGGCTTCCGCCGCCAGCGCGCGCACGAATTTCGAGGCAAGGCCGGGAAGGTCGGCATGGATGGCGTCGATGGCCCTCTGGTGCTTCGGCGACAGCAAGGTGACGGCGGATGCTATGCTGCCGGCGATCTTGCCGACAGAGACCACGGTGGACTGGTTTATGGCCTCGTCATAGTGGGCAAGCGCGCGCTCGACGTCCTCCGCGACCATTTCCGCGAAGTCGTCCTGTCCAAGACCAGGTGTCTGAAATCTGCTCATGCATATGTCTTCCGGCCGCGCGCGTTCCTCCCTCAGCCGCGGCCGACTGCTGAATTTCTAGTACGGAAAACGGAGATCGCGGCGGCAACGCATCGCGCTGCCCGACAGCTTGCTGTCTTGCATTTTTCAACACCCCATTGGCTGCGGGCGTCCCGAAATGTCAGTCACGGGACACTCACGATTTCGTGTAGGGGCGATATGTGACAACCGCGCGACGGCGAGCGGGATAGTCCGGCTGCCGATCTCCTCCCTCGTGGGGGAGAGCTGCAGACGCTGTTACAACAACCCCGCCAGTTCCGCCTCGCGGCGCAGATTTTGCCGCGGCCTTGGGCCGATCTGCTGGATCACCAGTCCGGCCGCCAGCGAGCCGAGGTCGCCGCAGGTCTTGAGGTCGCGGCCTTGCGTGTAGCCATGCAGGAAACCGGCGGCGTAGAGATCGCCGGCGCCGGTCGTGTCGACCAGCTCCCGGATCGCCGTCGCCTGGATGACCACGGTCTCGTCGCCGCGCACGATGACCGAACCCTTTTCCGAACGGGTCACGGCGGCTAGTCTGCAGTCCTTGCGGATCTTGGCCAGCGCCTCGTCGAAGGACGATGTCTGGTAGAGCGACTTGATCTCGTGACTGTTGGCGAAGACGATGTCGACCGTGCCCGAGCGCATGAGGTCGAGGAACTCGTCGCGGTAGCGGTCGACGCAGAACGAATCCGACAGCGTCATTGAGACTTCGCGGCCCGCCGCGTGCGCCAGCTTCGCCGTCTGCCGAATCGCTTCCTTGGCGCGTGGCGGGTCCCACAGATAGCCCTCGAAATAAGTGACCTTGGCGCCCGAGGCCTTTTCGGCCTCGACATCCTCGGGGCCGAGTTCGACACAGGCACCGAGATAGGTGTTCATCGAACGCTCGCCGTCGGGGGTGACAAAGATCATCGAGCGCGCCGTCGGCGGCTCGCCGTTGAGCGGCTTGGTGTCGAAGGCGACGCCCTGCGCATGGATGTCGTGCGCGTAGATTTCGCCGAGCGCATCGTTGGAGACCTTGCCGAAGAAGGCGGCACGTCCGCCGAAGGAGGCGACGCCTGCCGCTGTGTTGCCTGCGCTGCCGCCGGAGGCCTCGATCGCCGGGCCCATGCGGCTGTAGAGCAGTTCGGCGCGCCGCGTATCGATGAGGTTCATCGCGCCCTTGATGATGCCGTTGGTTTCGAGGAATTCCTCCTCGCACTGGGCGATGATGTCGACAATGGCATTGCCGATGCAAAGCACGTCATAATCCGGCATCAATATCTCCGCCAAAACCCGAGCCGGCTTCTTGCCACGCTGGCCGGGCGCGGGTTTAGCGATTAACGACAGCTTTGCCTAGAGCACGACTCAACTTTGGCGGGATCGCCCCAGAACAGCGCATCAACATCCAGGCGCTAACGACAATTCGACCGTGGACGAAGCGTTTCATCACCGCATTGCCTACAAATCGGGCCTGATTGACAGCACCGGAAGACGGCGAGCCCATGTCCGCGAAGAACGACACGACCATCGACCTGGCGCTGCTTGCCGTACTGGCGGTACTGTGGGGCGCCTCCTACACTTTCATCAAGATCGGCGTCGAGACGATCCCGCCGGTCACCTTCATCGCCGCCCGCACCTTGATCGCCGGCGGCATCCTGTTCGCCATCATCCGCTGGCGCGGGCTGGCCATGCCCGTCGATGCGGCAAGCTGGCGCCGCTTCGCCTTCCAGGCATGCCTCAACAGCGTCATACCATTCACGCTGATCGCTGCCGCCGAGCGCTCGGTCGATGCCGGCCTGGCCACGATCCTCAATGCGACCTCGCCGATCTTCACTTTCGTCTTCACCGCGCTCATCACCCGCCATGAGCCGGTGACCGTGCGCAAGCTGATCGGTGTCGGCGCCGGCATGGCAGGCATCTGCTTCATTGTCGGCACGCAGGCGCTGGGTGGTCTCGGTCACGAACTCTGGGCGCAGGTCGCCATCGTCGTGGCAACGATCTGCTATGCGGGTGCGGCGATCTTCGGCCGTGGCTTCAAGGGCCTCGATCCGATGTTGCCGGCCGCCGGTTCGATGCTGTGCGGCGCGTTCATGCTGGTGCCGCTCAGCCTGTTGGTCGACCAGCCATGGACGCTGACACCCTCGATGGCATCGACCCTGGCCCTGCTTGGCCTGTCGGTGTTTTCGACTGCGCTGGCCTTCGTCATCTATTTTCGCCTCATCCACACGCTGGGTTCGGTCGGCACGACATCGCAGGCCTATCTGCGCGTACCGATCGGCGTCGGCATCGGCGCTGTCTTCCTCGGCGAAAGCCTGGGGCCAACGGCATGGCTGGGTATGGCCTTTGTCGTGGTAGGCGTCGCGGCCATGACGATCCCGGTCAGAAAGCCGGCGTTTGCCCGATAGCGATACGCGCTTGTGCTCAAGAGCCGCGCTGCCTATCTCGTGAACGTCCCGCCTTTACGGCGCTGTCGCTGACTTGGGGTTGAAGCACGGTGATTTTCGACGCTGCCCGCACCGCGGCCCTCGAACTGCTCTCGCCGCCGTTTCGCGCCGTGTTCATCAAGACGCTTGGCCTGACCGTGCTGGCGCTGGTCGCCTTGTGGTTCGGCCTGACCAGCTTGGTCGAATGGCTGGCGCTTCCGTGGCTGCAGGCCCTGTTGCCCGGCATGCCCTCGTGGGCCGGCTGGCTGGGCGGCATCATCGCGGCAATAGCGCTTGCCTTCGGCACGGCGCTGCTCGTCGCGCCGGTGACGGCTGTGATCGCCGGCCTGTTCCTCGACGATGTCGCCGAAGTGGTCGAGCGCACCGACTATCCCGGTGACCCGATTGGGCGCGCAATGCCGGCGCTGCGCTCGCTGGTGCTGGCGATAAAATTCCTCGGCGTCGTCATCCTCGGCAACATCGTCGCCTTGCTGCTCCTGCTGGTGCCGGGCATCAACATTGCCGCCTTCTTCGTCGTCAACGGCTATTTGCTCGGCCGCGAATTCTTCGAATTTGCCGCCATGCGCTTTCGCGGCGAAGACGAAGCCAGGGCCTTGCGAAGGCAGTATGCCGGCACGGTCTTTGTCGCCGGGCTGGTCATCGCCGCCTTCCTCGCCGTGCCGTTGCTCAATTTGGTGACGCCGCTCTTCGCCGCCGCCATGATGGTGCACCTGCACAAGGCGATTTCGGCGCGGGAAGCGGCACGTCGCTCGCGGAGCTAAGCGCGGCTCAACGGAGCAGGAAACCTCGCCCCAGCTCGTCATCGGGCTCGACGATGAATTCCGCCCGCCCGCAATAGTAGGCGCGGCCGCCGACGCGGGCGATGATCGCCTCATGCGGGCCGGCCCGAGCCGTCCTCGCCACCGCGCCGGAAAAGCGCGAACCGGCGATGCTCTCGAAGGTCCGCGTCTGCCCGATAGCGATCTCGCCCTTGGCAAGCATGGCGGCGAGGCGGGCGGTGACGCCGGAGCCGGTCGGCGAGCGGTCGACCTCGGCCTCGGCGAAGACGCAGATGTTCTTGGTCACCTCGCCGGAAAACGCGTCGCGTCCGTCGGTCAGGATTGTGCCGTAGAGAAAGGCGAGGTCGGCGTGGTCGGGATGCGACAGCGGAAATTCTGCCTTGAGCCTGTTCGTCAGCGTCGTTGCGGCATCGACGAAATCGCGCACGCGATCACGGCCGAATTCCAGTCCGAACTGATGGCAGTCCGCCAGCGCGTAGAAAGCGCCGCCATAAGCGATGTCGAAGCCGATCTTGCCATACCCTGTCAGCTCGATCTGCTGGTCACCGGCAAACAGGAAGGCCGGCACGCTCTCGAACGATACGGCGCCGGCCTTGCCGTCCAGAACCTCGACCGAAGCGACGACCAGGCCGCACGGCGCCTCGATGTTGACGGTCGTGATCGGCTCCTGTTTCGCCACCAGCCCTTCATCGATGGCGTAGCGGCCGAGGGCGACGATGGCGTGCCCGCACATGGTCGAATAGCCCTCATTGTGCATGAACAGCACCGCGAGATCGGCCCCCGGCAAGTCGGGCTCGACCAGCAGGGCGCCGTACATATCGTAATGGCCGCGCGGCTCGAACATCAGGATTTTTCTGAGATGGTCGAGATGGTCGCGCACATAGGCGCGCTTTTCCAGGATGGTACCCTTCGGGATACGGGGATAGCCGCCGGTGACGATCCTCAGCGGCTCGCCGCCCGTATGCATGTCGACGACGGTCAGCGTCATGCGCCCAGCCTGTTCATCATGATGGCTTGCTGTATAGCGCCTGCAACTTGCCGAAAGGCATGGCGGCGCGGGTGAAGCCGAACGTGCCGTCCTGCTGGATCTCGCGCGCCGCCGTCTCCAGCATGCCGTAGGCGAAATTGGTCAGCCACGGCCCGAGTGAAATGCGCTTCACGCCGGCCATGGCAAGATCGGCGATGGTAAAGCCCGGCTTTGCCATGACATTGACCGGCTTGCCGACCGCCGAGCAGATCGTACGCACCATCTCGATGTCGCCGATCCCCGGCGCATAGACCACGTCGGCCCCAGCCTTCTCGAAGGCCTGCAACCGATTGATCGTGTCGTCGAGATCGGTTCTGCCCCAGAGGAAATTTTCGGCGCGCGCGGTGAACACGAAATCGCGCTTCAGCGCCCGCGCCGCCTCCACCGCCGCGGCGACACGCTCGACCGCATGTGTAAAATCATAGATCGGCTTGTCGGGATCGCCGGTGTGGTCCTCGATCGAGCAGCCGGCAAGGCCGGCCGCTTCCGCCGCGAAGATGGTTTCGGCGGCCCGCTCGGCGCTGTCGCCCTTGCCTCTCTCGAGATCTGCCGAGACCGGCAGGTCGGTCGCCGCCGTCACCTCGCGGCAGTGATGGATCATCTGCTCGAAGGTCACCGAGCCGTCCGGCAGGCCGCGCGAAAACGCGAAGCCGGCGCTGGTCGTCGCCAGTGCCTTGAAACCGAAGGAGCCGAGCAGCTTGGTCGTGCCCGGATCCCAGGGATTGGGCATGACGAAGGTCGAGGCATGCAGGTCGCGAAAGATCTTGCCCTTGTCCATGAATGCTCCCCATCACGAGTTTTGGGCGGATGCTACCGCGCTGTCTCAAGTCGGGCAAACGAATGCGTTTGGCTCAGAAGCGTTTCGCGTTCTCTGCTGACAATTTCTCGAACGCGTCGGAATCCTTGACGTAGTGCGATGTCTTCTTGTCCCAATGGTAGGTGACGGAAATGTCGTGCGACGCTGCCTTGGGCGCGGCCTCATCGCAATTTTCACCACTCGGCACGGTGGCGTCGGTCGCCGTCACCTTGATCGCCGCATAAGGCTTTCCGTCGTCAAGCGTCAGGAAGGCCAGGTCCTGGGTGCGTTTGTAGGCGCAGACGTTTTCGTCGAACGTGTTGATCGTGTCGACCAATTGAAGGCGATCCTCGCGAGGCAGGATCAGCAGCGTACTCACATAGCCCTGGTTCGAATTGAAATGCGTGCTCATGGAGATGAGCACATCGTCGCCGGCGCCGATCGAAAGCTTGTTAGGCTCGCGGAAATAGGTGCTGCGGTCGACCGCGACATTGGCCGCATCGAGCAGTTTCGGCTTGGCCGCGAGGTCGTAGAGCGCCAGCACCGCATAGCCTTCGGCACTGTCGGGAGAGTCGCCGAGATCGAACAGCATCGCCAGCCGATCCTTGCCGCCGGCCTTGATGGGAAGCACCGCAGCATTGGGCAGGCTCGTCGTCTGCGGCGGCGAGCCGCCGTCATCGCCACCGGCAATGTGGCGCATGTCGATCGGCAATCCGCCCTTGTAGAAACCGTCCTTGTCGGCGGCGAGGTCCGGGATGACCATCTTGGCCAGGTCGAGATAGGTGATGTCGCCGCGGCCGGGCAGCGGGCTGTTGAATTCGGGAAAACTCACGGCCTGCGCGCCGGCCGCCATCCACAACAACGGCAGCAGTATCAAGGCGAGCATGAGGCGGAGCAGGTTCGTCGGCATGAGTGTCCCCCCGAGATCAGGCCACTCACGCTAGCACGGGTTCCAGCGGCGTGCAGCCGTGTCGGAACAGGGTCAGTGGATCGGAACCAGGCCGGCCAGTTCGCGCATGTCGTCGAACAGGATGCCGCCGGCCTGGATCAGGCCATCACGGTCGGAATAGGGGTCGCCATGATAGGAAAACACCCGCATGCCGGCGGCTATGCCGGCCTGTGTGCCGGCGACGCTGTCTTCGATGACGATGCAGTCGACGGGAGCGAAGCCCATGGTCCTGGCCGCATGCAGGAACAGGTCCGGGAACGGTTTGCCGCGCGAGACCATGGTCGAGGAAAACATCGCATGTTCGAACAGCGGCAACAACCCGGTCTGGCCAAGCGTGATGTGCATCTTCGAAATCCTGGCCGAGGTCGCGACGCAATAGGGTATGCCGGCCGCGCGGATCGCCTCGATGAATTCCCGCACATAGGGTATGGCCTCGACGCCATGGGAAAACAGGTCCGGCAGGCCGGCATTCCAGCGATCGACGAAATCGGCGCCGAGCCGGACCTCGGTCTGCTCTTCGATTTCCTTCTGCACCGAGAGCATGCTGCGGCCGGAGAAATTCTTGCGGCAATATTCAAAGCTCGTCGGATAGCCAGCCGCGCTCAACCACTCGGCGAGGCGCCGATTGGCGAGGTTCTCCGTATCAACGAGGATGCCATCGCAGTCGAAGATGACAAGTTTCGGAATTCGCATCAGGCCGTGCCGGTCGATCCGAACCCGCCCGAGCCACGCGCCGTGCCGCCGGCCAGCGAACGTTCTTCGGCGGCCACCTGCGTCACGGCGGCGAAAACGATCTGGGCGATGCGCATGCCGCGCGTCACGGCAAAATCCTCATCGCCGAGATTGACCAGCAGCACCTTCACCTCGCCGCGATAGTCGCTGTCGACCGTGCCTGGCGAATTGAGGACGGTGAGTCCATGCTTGAAAGCAAGCCCGGAGCGCGGCCGCACCTGGCCTTCCATGCCTTCGGGGATTTCCAGGATCAGCCCGGTCGGCACCAGGGCGCGTTTTCCCGGCAGGATCAGCAGCGGCCGGTCGTCCGGCACCGCGGCGCGCAGATCCATGCCGGCGGCGCCGGCGCTTTCATAAGCGGGGAGGGGTAGTCCTTCAGCATGCGGCAACCTGACGAAGCCGACGGTCGGACCGATGACGGAGGAGTTTTGGATGGCTGCGCGCATAAAATCGATCCTATCGGCGCGATTGCCGATTCGGTCAATTCGCCCGCCGGGGTATTAACGGCTTTCTTTCGGGCATCACTATGACTGGGCACGCCTCAGCGTACTTCCATCGGAACCACCGTCGTTTCCTTGATTTCCTCCATCACGAAGGAGGCCGAAACATCCGACAGGGCCACCTTGGCGATCAGTCGCTGGTAGAGCCGGTCATAGGCCTTCACGTCGGCGACACGGGCGCGCAGGACATAGTCGAGGTCGCCGGACATGCGGTAGACGCCGGTGATCTCGGGGAAGCCGGTCACCGCGGCGCGGAATTTCTGCAGCCAGTCCGGGTCATGATTCGACGTCCGGACCAGGATGAACACGGACAGGCCAAGCCCGAGCTTGTCGGCATCGACCAGCGCCACGCGGCCGGTAATGACGCCTTCTTCCTCCATTCGCTTGACGCGCCGCCAGCAGGCATTGCGCGACAAGGCCACCCGCTCCGATAGCTGGTCGACCGACAGCGTGCCGTCGCGTTGCAATTCGGCGAGCAGTTTTCGGTCTATTTCATCGATTTCCATCGCCATATTGGGATGTTTGTCCCATGGAATGGCAAAATACAAGGACATTTTGAGACCGATGAACCGGCGAAGCGTGTCAGGATACTCATATCGGAACCAACGCTGAAGGGACCAGCATGTCGGTCGCAAGCATCTTTACCTCTCATCCGGCAAAGGTCGGCGAAACCTATTTCGGCCATATGGCCTTCGCCGCCTGGTTTTCCTCGCGTTTGCTGATGGCGGCGGGTGCCGCGCTCGTTCACGCTTTCTTGCCGTTTCTCTTCGAGACTACCGCAAGCCGAATCGTCCGTGAGCTTTACGAGCGGACGCACAACAGAGGCACACACGCGACCAAGGAGCCCGCGGCTCTCCCGGATCGCGCCTAGAGGACGACAGAAGCGATGTGCCGTTGGGCGGCCTATCTCGGTGAAGCGGTCTTTCTCGAAGACATCCTCACGGCGCCCTGTCACTCGTTGATCGCCCAGAGCCATTGCGCCCAGGAGGCGAAGTCACCGACCAACGGCGACGGCTTTGGCCTTGCCTGGTACGGCGACCGTCCGGAGCCCGGCCTCTACCGCGACATCCTGCCGGCCTGGTCCGATCCCAATCTGAAGAGCCTGTGCCGCCAGATCAAATCCGGCCTGTTCCTCGCCCATGTGCGGGCCTCGACCGGCGGCGCCACCAGCCGCATGAACTGCCATCCCTTCATCTCCGGCCGCTGGTCGTTCATGCATAACGGCCAGATAGGCGGTTTCGAGAAAATCCGTCGCGCGCTGGAGAATTCATTGTCCGATGCCGTCTTCGACCAGCGCGAAGGCACCACCGATTCCGAACTCTTTTTTCTCCTCATGATCGACGAAGGATTGGCCGGCGACCCGCAGGGCGCGGTGTCGCGCGCCACCAGCCGGGTTCTCGAAGCCTCGCGCCGCGCCGGCCTCGAACCGGCACTCAAACTCACCGCCGCCTTCTCGGACGGGCAGGCGCTGCACGCGGTTCGCTATGCCACCGATGCGCATGCGCCGACACTCTACACCTCTATCCTGCGCAAGGGCGGCGGCCGCTGCATCGTCTCCGAGCCCTTCGACCGCGAAGGCGGCGACTGGCAGGCGATCCCGCCGTCGAGCTTTGTCACAATGACCCGGGATGGGGTCAGCATTCGCCCGTTTGCGCCAACAGCGGCGAAGCTGGCGCTGGTAGGGTAATCCTAGTCGGA
Organism: Mesorhizobium sp. GW821-FHT07A06; assembly: GCF_059419085.1. Lineage (NCBI taxonomy): Bacteria > Pseudomonadati > Pseudomonadota > Alphaproteobacteria > Hyphomicrobiales > Phyllobacteriaceae > Mesorhizobium > Mesorhizobium sp. GW821-FHT07A06. Next base: position 287,906 of record NZ_JBWKRC010000008.1, on the reverse strand, counting down.
ACGCCGCCGTGGAGTGCCCACCTCAATTGGCCTCGGCGCAATCTCGATCAAACGCAGGCGATCCCTGAATGCTCAACTCCGCTTGAAGCAGCGCCGCCGTTGGGCCATCTCGATTGGATGAGCGCGGCCAAGCCGGAGCATTCACCATGGAAGTCGCCTTCTCCTCAACCGTCGACCTCGCTTCCGCGATAGCCCAGCGCAAAATCTCCGCTATCGACGCGGTCGACGCCGTTCTGGCGCAGATCGACAGCCGCAACGAAGGCGTCAACGCCGTCATTGCGCTCGACAGGGAAGGCGCTCGTGAGCGCGCCAAAAACGCCGACGCGGCACTCGCGCGCGGCGCCACGCCCGGGCCGCTGCACGGCGTTCCGTTCACCCTGAAGGACACGCACGAAGCCGCAGGCATGAAAACCACGGTCGGCTTCCCGGCCTTCGTCGACTATGTCGCCAGCCGCGACAGCCCGGTGGTTGCGAGGCTGAAGGCCGCCGGCGGCGTGCTGATGGCCAGGACCAATGTCGCGACCATGCTCTCCGACTGGCAGTCGAACAATCCGCTGTTCGGCCGCACCAACAATCCGTGGAACCTTGAGCGCACCGCCGGCGGCTCCAGCGGCGGCGCCGCCGCGGCGGTCGCCGCCGGGATGACGCCATTCGACGTCGGCACCGACATGCAGGATTCGATCCGCCTGCCTGCCGCCTTCTGCGGTGTCTATGGGCTGAAGCCGACGGAGCATCGCGTCTCGCTGGCCGGTGCTTTCCCGGACCCGGGCGGCACGGCGCGCAGCGTGCGGCTGATGTCCTGTCTCGGACCGCTGGCACGCAGCGTGGGCGATTTGTCGTTGATCTATCGGATCATCGCCGGGCCGGACGGGCGGGATACCGATCTTGCGCCGGGGCCGCTCGAGGCCATGCCGAAGCTCGACATCAGGGCATTGCGCATCGCCTTCGCGCCGTCCTTTCGCGGCTTCCCGGTGGCAGCGCACATCGGTGCGGCGGTCGAAGATCTCGCCGGAAATCTACGCTCGGCCGGGGCTACCGTGGAGGAAGCGAAACTGCCCAGGCTCGACCTGCACGACGATCTCGCGCAAGGCGGCGCGCTGATCGGCATGATGATGGAAGCTGCCCAACCCGAGCCCCCGGCGCAGCCGACATCGGTTTCGCGCTGGTTCGAGGCGCTCGCCCGCCGCGACAGATCCATTCTCGCCTGGGATCGGTTCTTCGACGACTGGGATGCACTGCTCTGCCCTGTCGCCATGACCACCGCCTTCCCGCATTGCGAGCCGGGCAAGCCGATCGAGGTCAACGGTCGGGAACAGAGCTACTGGATGCTGCCGGCCTACGGTGCCGTCTTCAACTACAGCGGCCATCCGGCACTTTCGATGCCGTATGGGGAAGGTCCCGACGGCCTGCCGATCGGCCTGCAACTGGTCGGCAAACGCTGGTCGGAATCGCGGCTGCTTGGTGTTGCGGCGGCGGTTGAGCCGTTCATCGGCGGCTTCCGTCGTCCGCCGGGCTACTGAGCGAAACGCGACAATCCATAGGGCGCCAGCAGCGGGTCGCGCTCGCCGTAGAGGATTTCCCTCGCGGCGAACAGGCCGACGGCCGGCGCCAGCGTGATGCCGGAATGCATGACGGCAATATACAGGCCGTCCATGCCCTCGGCGCGACCGATGATGGGAAAGCCGTCGATCGGCGCCGGCCGGTAGCCGACCGTATGGAAATCGAGTTCCAGATCCCCGGCGCCGCGCAACGCCGCCTTCGCTACTGCAAACAATTCGCGCGCCGTAGCGGCGGGGTCATCGCCTGGATCGCCGCCAGCGAAATCCGAGCCGGCGATGATGCGGCCTTCGGCCGTCTGGCGCATATGCAGCTTCTCGTCGTGTACCAGGCCGTTAAGCAGCCTTTTGTATGGCCGCGAATGGACAATCAGGCCAGGCGGCGTCTCGATCGGCAGGCTGATCCCCGCCGTGGCGGCAATGTCCGGAGCGCCGACGCCGGCGGCGATCACCACCTCGTCGGCGGAAATCAGCCCATGCGATGTGTCCACGCCGGTAATCCGGCCATTGGTCTGGGCCAGCGCCGAGACCGTGCTGGCAATGACCCGCGTGCCATGCCGTTCGGCATCGGCCAGCAGGGCCCTGGCCGCGGCGACCGGTTCGGTCACGCCTTCCTCGGCGACATAAACAGCGAATTCAGGGGGCTCGGCGAGGTCGGGCTCGATTTGCGCCGCCCGCTCCCGGTCAACGCGTTCGATGCCGTAGCCCCATGAAGAGTGTTCGGCCGCGTAGGCTTCGAGCCGGTCGGCCGGCAGGTCCCAGCACAGGCCACCGCACCAGGCGAGCGGAAGCCCGGGCAACTCTTTTGCCAGCCGTTTCCACTCGGCCATGGCGCGGGTGCGCAGCCGGAAATAGATTTCGGGGTTGCCCCAGCTGGCGTTGATCCAGGCAAAGGAATTGGGCGTCGCGACGCCGCCCGCGCCGCTTTCGGAAACGACCGTGACCTGTGCACCGGCTTTGGCCAGGTGCCAGGCGATCGAAGCGCCGATGATGCCGGCGCCGACGACGATAAACTGTTTCGCCGCAGCCATGTTCGCTCCCTTGTCTTGTGGTCCGCCGAGGACACTCTTCCAGTGCCACCCTGCTCGTCACTTGCCAACAGCCGACACGGCAAAAAGATGTACTTGACATCAATACGTACGTACGTATTATTTTGCCATGGCTAGACAATCACTCCGCGAAAAACTTCTCGATGCCGGCTTCCGGACGATATGGGAGTCCGGCTATGCCGCGGCTGGCGTGCGCGACATCGTTGCTGCTGCCGACGCCCGGCCGGGCTCGTTCACCAACCATTTTGCCTCCAAGGAGGAATTCGCCGGCGAGGTGCTGGACCGCTACTTCGCCTATGTCGGCGGGCTGGTTGAAGCAGCGCTGGAGCGGGACGGCACGCCGCCCATCGGCAGGCTGCGCCGCTACCTCGACGTCATCACCTCGAAGCTTGAAGCGCATGACTGGGCGCGCGGCTGCATGATCGGCAACCTCAGCCTCGAGACAGCGGTGCACAGTGAGCCGCTGCGTTTGCGGCTCGTCGCCATTTTCGAGCGTTGGCGCCAGCCCTTCGCGGCCTGCATCGCCGAAGGCCAGGCGGCTGGCGACATCACCAGGGCGTTCGACGCCGAGGACCTCGCCGACTTCCTGCTGTCGTCCTGGCAAGGGGCAATGTTGCGCATGAAGGTCGAGCGCAGCCCGGCGCCGCTCGAGCGGTTCAAGAAAATCATCTTCAGCACGGTTTTTGCAAAGGAGACGGCGTCATGAACTCGAAAATCGACATGCCCCAGACGGGGACCACCACGGCAAGGCGTTCTCAGGTTCCCGTGCTCGATTCCACCATGTCTTATGTTGAAGCGGGCGCGTCTGGTCCGATCGTGTTGTTCCTGCACGGCAACCCCACTTCATCCCATATCTGGCGCAACATCATCCCGCATGTCGCGCCGTTCGGCCGCTGCATCGCGCCTGACCTGATCGGTTACGGCCAATCCGGCAAGCCCGATATCGACTATCGTTTCTTCGACCATGTCCGCTATCTCGACGCCTTCCTCGATGCGCTCGACATCGGCGATGCGGTGGTGGTCGCGCAGGATTGGGGCACTGCCCTTGCGTTTCATCTCGCGGCCAGGCGGCCGCGGCGCATCCTTGGCCTCGCTTTCATGGAATTCATCCGGCCCTTCGAGCGCTGGGAGGATTTTCACCAGCGTCCGCAAGCCCGCGAGACGTTCAAGGCGTTGCGCACGCCCGGTGTCGGCGAAAAACTGGTCCTCGAAGACAACGTGTTCGTCGAAAAGGTGCTGCCGGCCTCGGTGCTGCGCACAATGAGCGACGACGAGATGGCCGGATACCGGACGCCGTTCCCGACGCCGCAATCGCGCAAGCCGGTGCTGCGCCTGCCGCGGGAACTGCCGATCGAGGGCCAGCCCGCCGACGTTGCCGCCATCAGCGAACACGACCACCGCGCGCTGCGGCTGTCCACCTATCCGAAACTACTGTTCGCGGGCGATCCCGGTGCTTTGATCTCGCCGCAAGCGGCACGCGAATTCGCGGCCGGGCTGCGGAACTGCCGGTTCATCAATCTCGGGCCCGGCGCGCACTATCTGCAGGAAGATCATGCCGACGCCATCGGCAGCGCCGTTGCCGGCTGGCTTCCGGAGGTCATCCAGGCGAGCCGCATGAGCGAGGTGGCCTGAGGCGGGCTGTGGCATCCGGTGGCGTCAACGCCGCCGGACCGGTCGACAGCCCGGCACTGCGCTGCTAGAAGCCCGGCCTGTCACACGGAAATCCCAGAGAATGCCCGAAACAATACCAGAGGAAGTGGCGCGCCGCCGCACCTTCGCGATCATCGCCCACCCCGACGCCGGCAAGACCACGCTCACCGAAAAGCTGCTGCTGTTCGGCGGCGCCATCCAGCTTGCCGGCGAGGTCAAGGCCAAGAAGGACCGCATCCAGACCCGGTCCGACTGGATGAAGATAGAGCGTGAGCGCGGCATTTCCGTCGTCACCTCGGTGATGACGTTCGAATATGAGGACAATGTCTTCAACCTCCTGGACACACCCGGCCACGAGGATTTCGCCGACGACACCTATCGCACGCTGTCGGCGGTCGACTCGGCCGTCATGGTCATCGACGCCGCCAAGGGCATCGAGCCGCGCACGCTGAAACTGTTCGAGGTCTGCCGGCTGCGCGACATCCCGATCATCACCTTCGTCAACAAGATGGACCGCGAAAGCCGCGACCCGTTCGAGATCCTGGACGAGATAGAACAGAAGCTGGCGCTGGACACGGCTCCCATCACCTGGCCGATCGGCCGCGGCAAGACGTTCTCCGGCACCTATCACCTGGCGTTGAACGCGGTGCGCAAGGGCGACGACGAGAAGGAGCGCACGCCGGTCAACGGTCCCGATTCCAACCGCGTCGCCGGCCTGCTGCCGGAAAACGAGCGCGAGGCCTTCATCGAGGAACTGGAGTTGGCGCGCGAAGCCTGCCGGCCGCTCGACATCGACGCTTTTCGCGAGGGCCATCTGACGCCGGTCTATTTCGGCTCGGCGCTGCGCAACTACGGCGTGCGCGACCTGATCGAGGCGCTCGGCGCCTTCGGCCCACCGCCGCGCGCGCAGGACGCCGATACGCGAACCGTCGAGGCGACGGAGGACAAGATGACCTCCTTCGTCTTCAAGATCCAGGCCAACATGGACCCCAATCACCGCGACCGCATCGCTTTCGTTCGCGTCTGCTCGGGCAAGCTCGAGCGCGGCATGAAGGCCAAGCTGGTTCGCACGGGAAAGCCGATGTCCCTGTCCGCGCCGCAATTCTTCTTTGCCCGCACTCGCGTCACGGCGGACGAAGCCTTTGCTGGCGACGTCGTCGGCATCCCCAATCACGGCACGCTGCGCATCGGCGATACGCTGACCGAAGGCGAGGAGATACTGTTCCGCGGCGTGCCGAATTTCGCACCGGAGATCCTGCGCCGCGTCCGCCTCGGCGACGCGATGAAGGCGAAGAAACTCAAGGAAGCGCTGCACCAGATGGCCGAGGAAGGCGTCGTCCAGCTGTTCTCGCCCGAGGACGGCTCGCCGGCCATCGTCGGCGTCGTCGGCGCGCTGCAGCTCGACGTGTTGAAGGAGCGGCTGAATTTCGAATACACGCTGCCCGTCGAATTCGAGATGTCGCGCTTTTCCGTTTGCCGCTGGATATCGGCCGACGACAAGGCGGAAGTCTTGCGCTTCATCGAGGCGCATCGCGGCGACATCGCCCGCGACCTCGATAACGATCCGGTGTTCCTCGCCCAGCACGCCTTCTCGCTGAACTACGAAGCGGAACGCTGGAAGGCAATCCGCTTCGCCACGATCAAGGACTACCAGGTCCGCGACAAGGCGGCGTGAGCGCATTCTTCCTTCTCCCCCGTTCACGGGGAGAAGGTGCCCGAAGGGCGGATGAGGGACAGCGCAAATCTCAAGGATTAGCGGCTGAGATGCGCCTCCGCCCTCCGAATGGCTCCCCGCCTTTCGGGTGTTCAGCCTAAGCTCGAAAAGCCAAGCAATTGGCTTTTCGTCCGCTACGCGGACTGCTTCTCACCCTTTGGCCGCTGCTTCGATCTTGGCGATGTCGATCTTGCCCATCTGCATCATCGCCGACATGACCCGGCCGGCCTTGGCCCGGTCTGGATCGAGAAGCAGCCTCGGCAATTGCTCCGGCACGACCTGCCAGGAGACGCCGAACTTGTCTTTCAGCCAGCTGCAGACGCCCGGCTCGCCACCTTCCGTGAGCTTTTCCCAGAAATAGTCCACCTCTTCCTGCGTCTTGCAGTCGATGGACTGTGACATCGCCTCGTTGAACTTGAATTGCGGCCCGCCATTGAGCGCCTGGAACGGCACGCCGTCGAGCTCGAACGTGGTCATCAGCACTTTGCCCTCATTGGCATGTCCCTTGGGCCAGCGCAGAACGCTCAGCACCTTCGAATTCTTGAAGATGGACACATAGTGGTTCATCGCCTCTTCGGCCTGGCCGTCGAACCACAGGCAGGTGGTGATCTTTTGCATGTCGTGCTCCTCGCTTGCTTCTGCAGTGAAACGGCTGACCCCGAGAATGGTGCCATTTCCGTGCCGTCTACCCAAGGACGGCCGTGCGCCGCGCAATCCGACAGCGGCATCCGATTTTTCGTCGATTCTCGTTTTTCGGCGGAATCTGGCGCATCGCAAAAATGTGGCCAGACCAAGCTCTGGCGGCTATAACGCCTGCGATCCAAATTCAGCTCCGCCGCGCCACGCTTTGGCCGCGGCCAGCCACCAAGGAAAAAACATGCCTGCCTATCGCTCCCGCACCACCACCCACGGCCGCAACATGGCCGGCGCCCGCGGCCTGTGGCGCGCCACCGGCATGAAGGACTCGGATTTCGGCAAGCCGATCATCGCCGTGGTCAATTCCTTCACCCAGTTCGTGCCGGGCCATGTCCATCTGAAGGACCTCGGCCAGCTGGTCGCGCGCGAGATCGAGAAGGCCGGCGGCGTCGCCAAGGAGTTCAACACCATCGCCGTCGATGACGGCATCGCCATGGGCCATGACGGCATGCTCTATTCGCTGCCGTCGCGCGAATTGATCGCCGATTCCGTCGAATACATGGTCAACGCCCACTGCGCCGACGCCATGGTCTGCATCTCCAATTGCGACAAGATCACCCCCGGCATGCTGATGGCCTCGCTGCGCCTCAACATCCCGACCGTGTTCGTCTCCGGTGGACCGATGGAAGCCGGCAAGGTGGTGCTGGCTGGCAAGGCGCAGGCGCTCGACCTGGTGGACGCCATGGTCGCGGCCGCCGACGACAAGATCTCCGACGAGGACGTCAAGGTCATCGAGCGCTCGGCCTGCCCGACCTGCGGTTCCTGCTCGGGCATGTTCACCGCCAATTCGATGAATTGCCTGACCGAGGCTCTCGGCCTGTCGCTGCCGGGCAACGGCTCGACGCTGGCGACGCATGCCGACCGCAGGCGCCTGTTTGTCGAGGCCGGCCATCTCGTCGTCGATCTCGCCCAGCGCTACTACGAACAGGATGACGAGACGGCACTGCCGCGCAGCATCGCCTCGAAGGGCGCCTTCGAGAACGCCATGACGCTCGACATCGCCATGGGCGGTTCGACCAATACGGTGCTGCACATCCTGGCCGCCGCGCATGAGGGCGAGGTCGACTTCACCATGGAGGATATCGACCGGCTGTCGCGGCGGGTTCCCGTGCTCTGCAAGGTGGCCCCGGCAAAGTCCGACGTGCACATGGAAGACGTCCACCGCGCCGGCGGCATCATGGCGATCCTTGGCCAGCTCGACGAAGCAGGGCTGATCAACCGCGACCTGCCGACGGTGCATACGGCCAGCCTCGGCGAGGCGCTCGATCACTGGGATATTTCGCGCACCTCCAGCCAGAATGTCCGCGACTTCTTCCTCGCCGCGCCCGGCGGCGTGCCGACGCAGGTCGCCTTCAGCCAGGACCGGCGCTGGGACGAGCTCGACACCAACCGTGAGACGGGCGTCATCCGTTCCGCAAAGACGCCGTTTTCGAAGGATGGCGGTCTTGCCGTGCTGAAGGGCAATCTGGCGCTCGACGGTTGCATCGTGAAAACGGCGGGCGTCGACGAGTCGATCCTGAAATTCACCGGCCCGGCGCGGGTGTTCGAAAGCCAGGACGCTTCGGTCAAGGCAATCCTGTCCAACGAGATCAAGGCCGGCGATGTCGTCGTCATCCGTTATGAGGGACCGCGTGGCGGTCCCGGCATGCAGGAAATGCTCTATCCGACCAGCTATCTGAAGTCGAAGGGCCTCGGCAAGGCCTGCGCGCTGGTCACCGATGGCCGCTTCTCCGGTGGCACGTCGGGACTGTCGATCGGCCATGTCTCGCCCGAAGCCGCCGAAGGCGGCACGATCGGGTTGGTCAGGGAAGGGGATACGATCGAGATCGACATTCCCAACCGCACCATCCGCCTGGCCGTCAGCGAGGCCGAGCTTGAGGCACGCCGCGCGGCGATGGCGGCCAAGGGCGCCTTGGCCTGGAAGCCGGAGGAAAAGCGCAAGCGCAAGGTGACGACCGCGCTGCGCGCCTACGCCGCCTTCGCCACCAGCGCCGACAAGGGCGCGGTGCGCCACGTGCCGGAGTAGAGGCGCGACCTTACCTTCTCCCCTTGTGGGGGAAGGTGGATCGGCGCGCAGCGCCGAGACGGTTGAGGGGGGTGAAGGATCGCCACCGGCGCCAAGCTGGAGCACCCCTCATCCGGCCGAGCTTCGCTCGGCCACCTTCTCCTACAAGGGGAGAAGGAAAGGGCCCTCACGGCATCAGCTGATACTCATACAGCTTCTGGTAAAGCCCGCCCTGATTGAGCAGCGCACGATGTGGCCCGCTCTCCACCACCGTGCCGGCTTCCAGCACCACGATCGTGTCGGCCTGGTGCACGGTCGACAGGCGGTGGGCGATGACGATCGTCGTGCGCCCTTCGGTCAGTTGCTGCAGTGCGTCGCGGAACAGCGCTTCGGATTCGGCGTCGAGCGCGCTGGTCGCCTCGTCGAGCAGCAGGATTTCGGCATTGCGCAGCATGGCGCGTGCGATCGAGATGCGTTGGCGCTGGCCGCCCGACAAGAGGCCGCCATTCTCGCCGACATCGGTCTCATAGCCTTTCGCCTGCGCCTTGATGAAGTCATGCGCGTTGGCGGCCTTGGCGGCGGCGATCACTTCGTCGTCGGTCGCGCCCTCTCGCCCGAGCCGGATGTTGTGCATGATCGTACCGGCAAACAGGAACGTGTCCTGGCTGACATAGGCGATCTTTTCCCTGAGCGAGGCGAGCGTGGCATGCGAAATGTCCTGGCCGTCGAGCAGCACCTTGCCGCTCTTCGGGTCGTACATGCGCATGATCAGGTTGAGGATCGTCGATTTGCCGCCGCCGGACGGGCCGACCAGCGCCGTCATCTTGCCGGGCGCGAAGGTCAGGTCGAAACCGTCGAGAACCGGCGGGCCGTTCTGATAGGCGAAGCTGACGGCATCGAACCGGATCTCGCCTGGTCCGGCCCGAAGCGGCGTCGCGCCCGGTTTCTCGGCCAGCGTCAGCGGCTCGTCGGCGAGCTGGAACATCATGCGCACGCCGACAATGCCGCTTTCCAGCGAGATGCGCACGCGCGCAAGCCGCTTTGCCGGCTCATAGGCAAGCAGCAGCGCCGCGATGAAGGCCATGATGTTGCCAGGCATCTGGCCGCCCTGCAGGACCAGGAAGCCGCTGACCATGACGGCCCCGGCGATCGCCAGTCCTGCCAGCGTCTCCATCACCGGGCTGGTCACCGCTTCCAGCGCGGCGATGTTGTTGGCCCGATCCTCGACGTCCGCCACCGCCTTGTACATGCGCTTGCGCATCAAGCTTTCGAGGTTGAAGGATTTGACCACGCGCACGCCGATCGCGGTTTCCTGCATCACCTGAATGATCTGGCCGACCGAGCGGAATTCCATGGCGGCGAATTTGCGCACACGCTTCAGGATGCGATTGACGCCGTAGATGGCCAGCGGCCCGACGACGAAGCAGATCAGCGACAGTGCCGGTTGCTGCCAGATCATGACGCCAATCAAGGCGAGCAGGGTCACCAGATCGCGGACGTAGGAAGTGACGATCAGGTCGAGCACGTTGCGTGCCGCCTGGGCATTGTTGGTCATGCGGGTGATCAGGTCGGATGACGAGGTCGAATGATAGAATTCGATGCCTTGCGCCAGGATGCGGTCGTAGATCTTGCGCTGCCGGTCGGCGATGATGGCATTGCCGACCCGGCTCATGAAGTAGGCCTGGACGAAATTGGCGAGGCCCTTGAGGATGAAGATCCCGGCGACCGCGCCGGCAATCATGTTGACACGGTCGATCCGCTTGTCGATCACGAATTCATTGGTGATTTCGCGCAGGATCCAGGCGCTTGCAGCCGTCATGCCAGCCACCACCAGCATCGACAGGATGGCGGCGCCGTATCCGAACTTATGCTGTCCGAAGGACTCTTTGACCAGCCGCACGATAAGGCGCTGGTTCTCGATCGAGCGTTCGTCGCGTTTCAGGAACGGCAAGTTGAAGTTCACACGGGACTTCCATGGTTTGCGACTATGGCCTTGAGTCCGAAGCCGATCGCAGCGTGGACGAGAGGCGGCTTATAGAGGGAGTTGCCGCGGGAGGAAACCTTTCGCGATCGCCGAAAGAAACGGCTGCGGCAAGCTGTCTTTTACGCCACCATGGCTGGGTGATTCTGGAACGGGATGACGACAGATGGATTTCGACCTTATCGTTCGTGGCGGCACGCTGCCGGATGGCGGGATTGCCGATATCGGCATCAGCGGCGAGACGATCGCGGCGATCGAGCCCAAACTGCAAAGTTCCGCCCGGACCGAGGTCGACGCCCGCGGCAATCTGGTCTCGCCGCCCTTCATCGATCCGCATTTTCATATGGATGCAACGCTGTCCTACGGCATTCCGCGCATCAATGCCTCGGGCACGCTGCTCGAAGGTATTGCATTGTGGGGCGAACTGAAGCCGTTGCTGACGCATGAGGCGGTGCGCGACCGGGCGCTCGCCTATTGCGACTGGGCGGTGTCGATGGGCCTGCTCGCCATCCGAACCCATGTCGATGTCTGCGATGACCGTTTGCTGGCCGTCGAGGCCCTGCTCGACGTCAAGAAAACCATTGCCCCTTACATAGACCTGCAACTGGTGGCGTTTCCGCAGGATGGCTTCTACCGCTCGCCGAAGGCGCGTGAAAACACCATCCGCGCGCTGGACATGGGCGTCGACATCGTCGGCGGCATTCCGCATTTCGAGCGTACCATGACGGACGGCACGCGCTCGGTGACCGAGCTTTGCGAGATCGCGGCAAAACGCGGCCTGATGGTCGACCTGCATTGCGACGAGACCGACGACCCGCTGTCGCGCCACATCGAGCAACTGGCCTATGAAACGCAGCGCCTGGGCCTGCAGGGCAGGGTGGCCGGCTCGCACCTCACCTCGATGCATTCGATGGACAACTATTATGTCTCGAAACTTCTGCCGCTGATCGCCGAGGCCGGCGTGTCCGCCATCCCCAACCCGCTGATCAACATCATGCTGCAGGGCCGCCACGACACTTTTCCGAAGCGGCGCGGCATGACCCGTGTCAAGGAAATGCAGGCGCTCGGCATCCGCGTCGGCTGGGGCCAGGATTGCGTGCTCGATCCCTGGTATTCGCTGGGCACCGCCGACATGCTCGACGTCGCCTTCATGGGCCTGCACGTCGCCCAGATGTCGAGCCCGGCCGACATGGCGCGCTGCTTCGACATGGTTACCAACGTCAACGCCGCGATCATGGGGTTGGATCATCTGGGCCTGGCCGTCGGCAAGCGCGCCAGCCTCGTCGTCCTCGACGCCGGCAATCCGATCGAGGCCCTGCGCCTGCGCGCCGAGCGCATTTGCGTCATCGCCAGGGGCAAGGTGGTGGCGGAACGGACAAGGCAGGATACCAGGCTTTCCCTGCCTGGCAGGCCGGCGGCGGTGAACCGCAGGCATCAGGCCCAATAGGACGCCAGCATCTGCATCAAGCTTCGCCGCTTTGCCCGTCCGCGAATAAGTCTACAGTGATTCTCCACTTTTAATCGAGGAGGGTTCCATGTGGCGCAAGACTCTTGTGGCGATGGCGCTGACGGCGCTTTGCGCCGGCTGCACGACGATGTCGGCGGAGGATCGACGCGCCGCCGACGAAGCGAAATGCCGGTCCTACGGTTTTCTCAAGAAGAATGACGCGTTCGCCGAATGCCTGCAGCGCATTGATCTCGATCGCCGCGCGGAACTGAGAAGCACGCCGGACTTCGATCCCTGGAACCGGCCGGTGATCTATCGGCCGATCATCGTCAGGCCGCAACCGAAGTAGGTTGGGACGGGCCAGAGCCAGCCGATTCCCGGTGCTGGCCTTGCCGATTTCGGGATTTCTCCTCGTCAAAGCCGCCGCTTCCGTCTACGACGCGGCCTGGAGCAATTCCAGGAAAGTATAAGACGGTCTTTCCACAGGAATGCTCTACGCGAGGGAGGAATCGGGATCGGCATGACGCAGCCCGTGGCGCAGAATTCCACAATCAGGAACGTTCTTCTGGCCGGCATTCTGCTGATGCTGGCCGGCGATTTCATGTTTGCGCTGAACGATGCGATGGGCAAATGGCTGGTCGCAAGCTTCTCCGTCGGTCAGGTGGTGCTGATCCGCTCCGTCGGCGCCTTCATCGTGCTCGGCCCGATGATCGCCAACCAGGGCCCCGCAAAGCTTTTCCACTTGGAGCGGCCTATCCTCCAACTCCTGCGCGTGCTCGCGACCACGGCCGATACCGGGCTGTTCTACGCCGCGGTCGTCTATCTGCCGCTCGCCGACGTGATGAGCTTCTACATGGCCGGACCGATCTACGTTGCGGCGCTGTCGCACCTGCTGCTGGGCGAGAAGGTCGGCTGGCGGCGCTGGCTGGCGATCCTGCTCGGTTTCTGCGGCGTGCTGATCATCCTGAAGCCGTCCTCGGAGGCGTTCTCGCTATCCTCGGCCTTCGCCCTCGTCGGCAGCATCGCCTTTGCCTTCGCCATCATCCTCAACCGGCGTTTGCGCGGCACCAGCGACACCAACCTTGTGACATGGCAGACGATCGGCACGTTGCTGGTCGGCGGCGCGCTGACCATCGGCGCGTGGCGGACACCGTCGGCGCTCGATTTCGGCGCCATGCTCCTGCTTGGCATCGTCTCCTGTGCCGCCCATCTGATGATCACCAGGGCATTGAAGCTGGCGCCGGCCTCGACGCTGGCACCGCTGCACTACACGCTGCTGCTATGGGCCGTGGTGTTCGGACTGGTGTTCTTCGGTGACGTCCCCGGCCCGCGCATCCTGATCGGCTCCGCCATCGTCGTTCTGGCCGGCATCTTCATTTTCCACCGCCAAAAGGTGGTCGACACCACGGTGCCGCCCGAAAATGTGCCGAAGGGTGTGAATTGACGCCTGTCGCCCAAAAGTGCGCGGCGTTCCTGGGACGGCGGCACGGATAAGATTTAAATCCGGATTGCGGGGCTAACCCCGGCGTATTGCCGCCAGATGCCGCGAAAACTCCGGCGTCTCCATCAACGCCTTGCAGCGCGCGAAGCGGCCGTCGGCATAGGCACGGAAATCGTCGGCGGGATTGTCGTTGGCAAGCTGGATCAGCCCCCACAGCGTCCACAGCAGGTCGCACATCGCCTTGTAGATGACGACACGTCCGCGCTCCGCCGGTTTCGCCTCGCCGCCGAAATAGGCGCGCATCAGCTCTTCGTCCTGCGTAGCGTCGAACTTGCCTTCGACACTGAGGTCGCCGAGATCCCAGAGCGGGTCGTTCATCCCCGAATATTCCCAGTCGACGATCCACATCCGCTCGCCCGTATCGAGGAAGTTCTCGCACAGCGGATCGCAATGGCAGGCGACGAGCGGCAGGGGATGGGTGGCCAGCGCCGAGCGCACGCTCCCGGCCTCGCGAACCACGTCATGATAGCCGGCGGGCAGGGCGACGTCCTTGGTCGACAGGACCTTGAGATAGTCGTCGATCATCGCGAACAGTTCGAAGCGGAAAGGAAACACCGCACCGGACGCGTGCAGCTTGCGGAACGCTTCGCCGGCGCGGGCGGGGCTGCCCGGCCGTTCCCTGAATTTCTCCGGTGACATCGTTTCCGCACCGGCGATGAAGCGCGTCACCATCACGCCGGTGCCGGCGTCGGCATGCAGCACTTCGGGGCTGACGCCGGCCTTTGCCGCCTCGCGCGCCGCCACCGCTTCGTTGGCGCGGTTGATGTATTCCTCGGTGCCCTTGCCCGGAATGCGCAGGCAGAAGTCGCCGGCCTTGAAGACGAGATTGGTGAGGCCGCCAAGCCGGTCCAGTGGTCCGGCATAGCCGGCCAGCACCGGAATGGCGGCAAGTTCTGCCCGCGCCTCGTCTGTCACCATGCCTGCGCCCCCACGCGATTATTTCTCATCGCAACGGTTCCACAATTTTCGCCGTTTGGCTATCATCCGATCGTGGTGGGCAAGAGAGCGGCTGGCGGAACGGCGATGGTGGACGGCAAACATCATGGGGCACTCGGCGCCGCCTACGCGTCGAAGCGGCCAGAGGAAGTGGCCGCCCTCTATGACCGTTGGTCGCAGACCTATGACGCCGACATGTCAGCCGCCGGTTATCGCCACCCGACGATCTGCCTTGCCTTGCTCGCCCGCCATCTGCCGCGTGGCTTGGCGCCGCTGCTCGACGCCGGCGCGGGCACCGGTCTCATCGGTGAATGGTTGAACATTGCGGGCTATCCCGAAGTCGAGGCGCTGGACATCTCGCAAGGCATGCTGGATCAGGCCGCCCGCAAAGGGGTTTATTCCGCGCTGCATTGCCTCGCGCTTGGCGGTAGGCTGCCTTTTGCCGACAATGCCTATGCCGGAATCGTTTCGGCCGGCGTCTTCACCTCGGGCCATGTCGGCGTCGAAGGGCTGGACGACCTGATTCGCATCTGCCGGCCCGGCGGGGTGATCGTGCTGACGGTCAAGAACACGCTGTGGGATCAGGGTTTTGCAGCGCGCATCGCCGAACTCGAGGCGCAAGGCATCGTCACCCGCGCCGAGGAGACACGCCCTTACGTCTCCATGCCAGGCGAGGCCGACACCGTGCCCAGCCGGGGCCTTGTCCTGCGGGTAAACTGAAGCAATTCCAGGAAAAACCGTGTCGCTGTTTTCCCTTGGGAATTGCGTCAACACAAAGAGGCGGTTCGGCGTTTCCGTGAACCGATGAACCTTATCTAGGCCTTTACCCTCTCCGCCGCTGGATCGTACATCGGCTCGAGATGGATCTTGGCCGGCGTCCGCTCCATTGCGACCACCAGTTCATAGTCGCCCGAGGCGAGGAAATCGTCGCTCACCCCGTCGCCATTGCGCACATAGCCATAGCCGATATTCCTGCCGATCGTGTAGCCATAGCCGCCGCTGGTCAGATAACCGACCGGCTCGCCATCGCGCAGGATGGTCTCCCGGCCGAGCAGCACGATCTCCGGATTGTCGACCGTGAAGCCGGCAAAGCGCTTCTTCAAAGGCATGCCATCGAGTTTCTCGAGCGCGCGCCGTCCGACGAAATCGGTGTTCTTGCGCAGCTTGACCGCCCAGCCGAGCCCGGCTTCCTGCGGCGTGTCGTTGGGCGTGATGTCGGAGCCCCAGGCGCGGTAGCCCTTTTCCAGGCGCAGCGATTCCAGCGCCCGGTACCCGACCGGGCGGATGCGGTGCTTCTCGCCCGCCGCCGTCAATGCGTCGAAGACTTCACCAGTGGCCGCGATCGGCACATGCAATTCCCAGCCGAGTTCGCCCACATAAGTGACGCGCAGCGCCCGCACCGTGTGGCCGGCAATGGCGATCTCGCGCACATGGCCGAACGGGAATGCCGTGTTCGACACATCGGCCTCGGTCACCGCGGAAAGCACATCGCGGGCGCGCGGTCCCATCAGCGACAGCGTGCCGAATTCCTCGGTGACATCGGTCAGGTTGGCATCGAGGCCCTCGTCGATATGGTCGCGGATCCAGGAGGCGTCATGCGTGCGGAAACCGGTGCCGGTGACGATGTAGAATTTGTCCTCGGCCAGCCGCGCCACGGTCAGGTCGGCCTCTATGCCGCCGCGCGTGTTGAGAAGCTGGGTGTAGGTCAGCCGGCCGACCGGCTTGCTGACATCGTTGGCGCAGATCCAGTCCAGCGCCTTGGCCGCATCGGGTCCGCTCAGCTCGTATTTGGCGAAGGACGACTGGTCGAAGATGCCGACATGCTCGCGCACATGCCGGTGTTCGTCGCCGACCGCCGCGAACCAGTTCTGCCGGCCCATGGAATAGATGTCGTGTTGCTCGACGCCTTTGGGCGCGAACCAGTTCGGCCGCTCCCAGCCGAGCTTGGAGCCGAATACCGCGCGCCGTTGCTTCAGCCTGTCGTAGAGCGGCGAGATGATGCGCGGCCGGCCGCTGGCATATTCCTCGTGCGGGAAGCCGATCGTATAGTGCTTGCCATAGGCCTCCAGCGTGCGCTCGCACACCCATTGCCGGTCGTGGTGCAGGGCGGAAAACCGTCTGATGTCGACCACCCACAGGTCGAGCGGCGCCTCGCCGTCGACCACCCACTGCGCCAGCACCCAGCCGGCGCCGCCGCCGGACGCGATGCCGAAGGCGTTGAAGCCGGCGCCGACGAACATGTTGGCGCATTCGGGTGCCGTGCCGAGAATGAAATTGCCGTCCGGCGTAAAGCTTTCCGGTCCGTTGATCATCTGCTTGACGCCGACGGTTTCCAGCGCCGGCACCCGCGCGATCGCCTGTGTCATGTGCTGTTCGAAATGGTCGTAGTCGTCGTCGAACAGCCGGAATTCCCAGTCGTCGGGCACGTCACCCGTCGTCCATGCCTGCGGGTTGGGCTCATAGCCGCCCATCACCAGCCCGCCGACCTCCTCCTTGAAATAGGTGCGCCGGTCGGGGTCGCGCAGCGTCGGCGCGTCGGTCGCCAGTCCATCGATCTTCTCGGTGATGATGTATTGGTGCTTCACCGGCTGCAGCGGCACATTGATGCCGGCCATGGCGCCCACCTGCCGCGCCCATTGGCCGGCGCAGTTCACCACCTTGTCGCAGGCGATGTCGCCTTGATTGGTCTTAACGGCCGTGATGCGGCCGCCCTTCATCTCGAAACCGGTGACGCGGACATCCTCGAACAGCTTCGCGCCATGCATGCGCGCGCCCTTGGCCAGCGACTGCGTGATGTCGGAAGGGCTCGCCTGACCGTCGGTCGGCAGCCAGGAGGCGCCGACGAGATCGCCGGTTTCCATCAGCGGCCACATCGCCTTGACCTCGTCCGGCGACAAAAGATGCATGTCCATGCCGAAGCTCTTCGCCGTCGTCGCCAGCCTTTTGTATTCGGTCCAGCGGTCGGCATTGGTGGCGAGCCTCAGGCAGCCGGTCATCTTCCAGCCGGTGGCAAGACCGGTTTCAGCTTCCAGTCCCTTGTAGAGGTCGACCGAATATTTGAGCACCCGGGTGATCGATGCCGACGAGCGCAATTGCCCGACCAGACCGGCGGCGTGCCAGGTCGAGCCCGAGGTCAGCTTGCCCTGTTCGAGCAGCACGACGTCGGCCTTGTGATCGCGCGCGAGATGATAGGCCGTCGAGCAGCCGATGATGCCGCCGCCGATGACGACGATGGCGGCCTGGCTGGGCAAGGTCATGATTTCAGGATCCCGTATTTTGTCTGGTAGTTTTCCAGCGCCGCGTCGAGCCGCACCAGGTTTTCTTCGGTGTACGCGACGTAGTCGATGCCTGGCGCGTCGAGATAGAGTTCCGACACCATGCTCCACATCGCCTCGCGCAACAGCGAGGCGCATTGCATGGCGGCGTGCGAGCGGCGGATCGCATCGTCTGGTTCCTTCATGAAATAGGCGGTCAGGAAGGCGAAGGATTCCTCGTCGCTCATGCCCGCGTTCGAAGCGACGCCGGCAAGGTCGAACATCGCCGTGTTAAAGCCGGCATATTCGAAATCGATCAGCCACAGCCTGCTGCCGTCGTCGAGAATGTTTGCCGGCAAAAGGTCGTTGTGGCCGAAGACGATCGGCAGCAATTTCTGCGCCCGCTCCAACTCGTCTGCCAGCGTCAGCAGCCGTGGCAAGTCACCGCGCTTGCGGCTGCCGCCTTCCTCGAGCGTGCGCGCGTAGTCGCGAATGACGTGGAAGACCCAGAACATGAAGCCCGCGCCGGAAATATGGTTGGGCATCTCCCGATGGAAGCCGCGCATCAAGGCCGCGACGCGGCCGAGATTGGCGCGCACGTCCTCGGCAAGATAGGTCCTGGCGCCAAGGAACGCCGTCACCATGATGCCCGGTTCGGCGTAATGGACCGCCGGTGCGAAACCGGCGGCGTGGGCCGCGCGCGCGGTCATCACCTCGCGTTCGCGGAAGACATGGTGGAATGGATAGTCCTGACCGAAGCGCACGACATGCCGTCCGGCACCGTCGCTGACTACATAATTGGCGTTGCTCAGGCCGCCGGGCAGCGGGGCGATCTCGATGGCGCCGGTCCAGCAGGGCAGGGCACGGATGCGGTCTTCGGCAATCACGGGATCATCCCTGGTTTGCTGGGCTTCGACAAGGCGCCATGGACAGCGCAGCGACGGCGGGGAGAAGCGCAAATAATCTCGCCGGTGCGGGACGCCAGGATCGGTATCCCGCACCGCACCGACGAGCCCCTTGGCCAGGTTTTTGATCCCGGCATCCGCCCCCGCGGATCTGAAAATTCCTTGCGCCAGGCACGTTCGAGACTGCCCGGCCAGTGAGTTGCGGCTCTGCCATCGCCCTCCCGTTGCAGCTCCGAAACGCCTGTCGATCAACGGATTTCACGCCAAGGTTGCCCGGTTGTCAACAAAAAGATGTGACTTTTTTTGGGTATTTTGCCCGAAACCAGAAGTCGATCCCTTTAAAAGCGCTTGAATTACCTTAAAATCGGTCAAAAGCCTAAGTCCGGGAAACCCAATGGTCCATTCCAAACGCCACGGCGAGATCCTTCGGCTGCTGCAGGAAGAGGGAACCGTCACCATTGCCAGCCTCGCCGACCGGCTGGGTGTTTCGCTCGAAACCGTGCGCCGCGACGTCAAGCCGCTCACCGCTGATGGGTCGGTGCTGAAGATGCACGGCGCGATAGGCCTGCCGTCGATGATCGGCGAAGCGCCGTTCGAGCGACGCATGCGTGAGAATGCCGATGCCAAGCGCGTCATCGCCCGCATGGTCGCCGCCACCATCCGCGATGGCGAGTCCATCATGCTCGATACCGGCACCACGACCTCTTTCCTGGCGCGGGAACTGCTCGGCCACCGGCGGCTGACGGTTGTCACCAATTCGTCTGATATCGCCCGCACGCTGGCCACGATCAACGGCAACAAGGTCTATATGGCCGGCGGCGAACTGCGCAGCGATTCAGGGGCCGCGTTCGGGATTTCGGCCATCGAGTTCGTCAGCCGCTTCTCCGTCAGCCATGCCATCATCTCCACCGGTGCCGTCGATGCCGTGACGGGTGTCATGGACTACGATCTGGAAGAGGCCGAATTCGCCCGCATGGTGCTGTCACGCGGCCAGCGCTCGCTCGTCGTCACCGACCACACGAAATTCGGCCGCCAGGGCCTGGTCCAGGTCTGCGGCTTCGACGGCTTTTCCGAACTCGCCACCGACCGCGCGCCGCCGCACGATGTAGCCGCGGCGCTGGCGCAGGCGGGCGCGCGGCTCAGCATTGCCGGCGGCGAAGTCGCTTTTTAGCCGAACACCAAGGATTGGTGGGCGCACACGCCAGCGAAAGTCCCGCCCGATACGGCAAAGGCGATGTTGTGCATCGCGCGCGCCGCGTCGCCGGCAGCGTAGACGCCGGCGACTGTCGTCTGCTGCCGGTCATCGACCGTGATTACCGGGCCGAGGAAGCCGTCGGTGAAGCCGCAGCCGAGTTGTTCGGCCAGCGGGCTCGCCATCGTGTTGCGCGGTGCGGTGAACATCGCCCTGACACCAACCTGCCGGCCGCTGTCGAGGTGGACGATCAGGCCGCCGGAGCCGTCCTCCCTGAGTTCGCTGACCGTCGCGGGTTCGAACCTGATGGTCTTGGCCTCCATGGCGTGCATCTGCTCGGTGTCGGGCTCTATCTGGCCGTTGCCAAACAGCGTGACATCGCCCCAGTCGGCAATCAATTGCGCCTGATGCATGGACATCGGGCCGGTTGCGAGCACGCCAAGTGGCCCGCCGGAAACCTCGAAGCCATGGCAATAGGGGCAGTGCAGCACGGTCTTGCCCCATTGCCCGGCAAGCCCGGGAACCTCCGGCAGGATGTCGCGCACGCCGGTGGCCAGAACCAGTCGCGCGGCGCCGAATGTCTCGCCGCCATCGGTGGTGATGTCGAAATCGCTGCTGCTGTTGGCGACGGCTTTGTTTGCCCGCGCCTGGATGAGCTTGGCTGTCGGATAGGCCAGCAATTGCCGCCTTGCATCGTCGAGTATGGCGCCGGGTGCGCGCCCGTCCTGGCCGAAAAAGCCATGCGAATGCGCGGCAAAGCGGTTGCGCGGCTGGCCGGCGTCGATCACCAGGACGTTGCGCCGGGCCCGCGCCGCCTGGATCGCGGCGGACAGGCCGGCAAAGCTGCCGCCGACGACGGCAAGGTCATATTGCATGGCTGGAGGCTCCGATGAGGTCGTAACGACGGCGGAAATCGGCGGTCAGGTCGGCCAGCGTGATGCGGCTGAGCTTCTCCGCCAGCAGCTTCTCCGCCGCGATGCGGAAATCGTCGAGCACGGCGATCACGGCTTGCTCGACGAGACAGCCGGGGCTTTCCGGCTCGGTGCTGAACGGCAGCAGCGTCTCGCCAAGTGCCGCGCTGATCTCGGCCAGCGAGATTTCTTCGGGCGTGCGCCCGAGCAGCCAGCCGCCGCCATGCCCACGTGACGAGGTGACGATACCGGCGTCACGCAAGCCGGCGATGGTGCGGCGCACCACCACCGGATTGGTGTGGATGAAGGTGGCAAGCTGCTCGGAAGTCAGCGCCTGTTCGGGCTTCTCGGCCATGTGGACGAGAATGTGCAAGATGGATGAGAGCCGGCTGTTGCGTTTCATGCAACTTAATTAGTTACGATTTCGGCGATGTCAAACCCGCCAACGCTTTTTTCGTCAAGGCAAAGCTATGTCGGCGAGGCGCGAAAACTCATCCGGAAGCAGGCGCCGCTCGGCTTGCCATCGAAAATCTCGATGTGCCCGCCATGCAGTTGCATGATTTCCTGCACGAGGTTGAGGCCGAGCCCCGCGCCGTGATCTTGAGGGCGCAGCCTGTAGAACGGCTCGAAGATGCGTTCGCGCTCGGCTGGCGGCACTCCGACGCCTTCGTCCCGCACCTCGATGACGGCCGGAGCGGTGACGCTGACGGTGATCTTGCCCGCGCGGCCGCCATGCTCGATGGCGTTCAGGACGATGTTGGTCACCGCGCGCTCGATGGCGGTACGGTCGCCGGTCGCGAAAACCGTGTCCTTTGCCGGCTCGAACGACATTTCATACCCGGCAGAGAACGCCATCGGCGCGAGATCGACGATGACGCCGCGCGCGATTGCCACGAGATCGACTTTCTCGAAAGGCAAAGTCTGCCGGTCGAGCCGTTGCAGGTCGAGCAATTGGTCGGTCAGCGTCGAAAGCCGTGCCGCGTCCTGCAGCAGCCGGGCCCGCTCGGGTGTTGCCGGCAGCGAGGCCAGGCGCGTGTTGAGGATGGCGACCGGTGTCCTGAGTTCATGGGCGGCATCGGTCAGGAAGCGCTTGTGGCGTTCATAGCCTTTGTCCAGGCGTGCGAGGGCGGCGTTCACCGCCTTGACCAGCGGCGCGACCTCCTTTGGCACATCCTTCAGCGGCAGCTGCACGCCGCGCTGGTCGATGTCGATGCGCTCGGCCTCGGCCGCCGCATGGCCAAGCCCCGACAGCGCGCCGCGCACCACCCAGGGCGTCGCGAACAGCGTGGCAAGTGCCATCAATCCGGCCAGCGGCAATATGCCTTGCAGGAAGAATTGCGGCGCCTGTCCGAGCAGGCGCAGCAGCGAAAGCCCACCCTTGGTGCCGGTGAAGATCTGGACATTGCCGGCGGCCGTCTCGGTCCAGCGGATCTTTGCATCCGGCGGTGCGCTCTCGCCGATGGAATTGTCGATACGCGCGTCGCTGATGGTGTCCAGCAGGTCGGCGAAGGGCTGGAAGATGGCCGGCACCGTGCCTTCCTGCAGCCGCTGCCCCTGCTTGTCGCGGATGATGAGCCACAGGCCGGGGATATCGGATCGCAGCTTCGTCAGATCCGAAGTCTCGCGCAGCACAAGCTTGCCGCCCGTATCGCGCGCCACGGCATCCGCCAGCACGTCCATCGTGCCGTCCTCATAGTCGTGCGGAATGAGGCCGGTGGCGAGCAACGCGCCGAGAATACCGACGATGATCAGCGTCAGCATCGCGCATTGCAGCAAGGCGATGCGCAGCACCAGGCTCCATTTGAGCGAACGCGGGCGTTTGAGGCTCATCGCTCGACACTCATGGCGTTTCGCGCAGGAGATAGCCGACGCCGCGAATGCCGTTGATCGTCACGCCGCTCTCCGCGTCGGCGAGCTTGCGGCGCAGGCGCGAGACATGGGTGTCGAGCGCGTTGGACTGGATCTCGTCGTCGAGGCCGAACACCGCTTCCATCAGCGCCTCGCGCTGCACCATGCGGCCGGTGCGCCGCATCAGCGCCTCCAGCACCAGCAGTTCGCGGCGCGGCAGGCTGAGCGGCTCGCCGCGGATCGCAGCCTCGCGATGCCCGACATCGAGCACCAGATGGCCGGCGCGGATGAATTGCGACTGCATCGGCGCCGGCCGCCTGAGCAAAGCGCGCAAACGGGCCAGCAATTCCTCGAAGGCGAACGGCTTTGCCAGATAGTCGTCGGCGCCCATGTCCAGCCCGTCGACCTTGTCGGACGTTTCGCCCTTGGCCGTCAGAACCAGTACGGGCGTGGTGTTGTTCGCCGCGCGCAATCTCGGCACCAGCGACAGCCCGTCGCCATCCGGCAACTGGCGGTCGAGCAGGATGGCGTCGTAGCCGTCGACGGCAACGAAGCCTTCCGCATCGAGCAACGTGCCGGCGTGATCGACCACCATGTCGTGGCGCTTCAGCGCCGCACGCAGCGCCGAGACCATTTCGGGCTCGTCTTCGACCAGCAAGATACGCATCCACACTCCCCCGGCAACGAGCACACCGTATCCGGCGCTACCGCGCCAACATTGCGTGGACATGGCAAAGCCGAATGGCCCGAGACCGGCAAGTCCTTTCTTTGCGTCCGCGCTATTGCGCAATGTCTATGCAATCCAGCCACGGCAAACAGCGCCGGCCGGCAGGAATCGCCATGCCGGCATCAAGGTGTCGGGCCCGGATATGCAACGGATTCGGGTCCGACGCTGAAACGAAATCAAGCGGCACGCCAAATTGGTTTGGGGTGCTGTTGTCCGGGATTGAGGTTGCTTATGCCTGCACATGATGCCCTGTCTTTTCTCATGGCGTGGACCTTCGCGCCGTTCCGGGTCGGCTCCGTCACGCCGTCCAGTTCCAGCCTGGCGGCCTTGATGACGCGCGATATCGGTCCCGAAACCGGCCCCGTGCTGGAACTCGGTCCCGGGACCGGCCCGTTCACACGGGCGCTGCTGTCACGCGGGGTGAGGGAAGAGGATCTGACGCTGATCGAATCCGATCCGGATTTTGCGGCACTTCTCATGCGCCGCTTTCCCGCCGCCCGGATTTTCGAGACGGATGCCGTCGGCCTGCGCCATCTGTCGCTGTTTCCCGGGCCGGTGGTTGGCGCTGCCGTCAGCGGGTTGCCCTTCCGACTGATTTCGCCGCGCAAGACGCTTGCCATTCTCGAAGGCGTTTTCGCGAACCTTCGCCCGGGCGGGGCGCTCTATCAGTTCACGCTCGGCCGGCGCTGTCCGTTCGACCAGTCGCTGCTCGACCGGCTCGATCTCGAGGTCACGCGGGTCGGTCATACCTTTCGCAATTTCCCGCCGGCAACGGTCTATCGCATCGCCAGGATCAAGACTGCTGCGTCCTATGACTGGCGCTTCGCATGACCGGGCCGCTGTCGGCCATTCTCGGCTTCGGCCTGTTCGGCGTCTTCTGCCTTGCCTTCACCGAGAAGATCCTGCCGGTTCCGCCCTCGCATGTGCTGCTGCTGTTCCTCGGCATGACGGCTGCACCGGATGGCTTCACACTGGCGATCCTGCTGGTGGTGACGACGCTTGCCTCCTTCCTTGGCTGCCTTGTCTGGTATGGGGTTGGCCGCCGGATCGGATTCGACCGTGCAGATCGCATGATCGAACGGGTCGGCAGATATGTCTTCCTGCGCCCCGCAACCTACCGCAAGCTCGGCCAGGCCTATCGCTGCAATCATGTCCGCGTATCGCTGCTGGCGCAATTCATCCCGACCGTGCGCAACTATCTGCCGATCGCGGCGGGCGCCCTCAGTCTGCCGGCGTTGCCCTTCGCGATCGCGACGCTGCTCGGCGCCACCATTTGGAATGCGGGCTTCCTCCTGACAGGCTATCTCTTGCGCGGCAGCAGCCAGGATTCCTTCACGGTGGGCTTGCGCATCATCGTTATTGTCGTGGCGCTGGAAACGGCGTTCATGCTGGCATTGCGCTATGGGCCCGCATGGCGGCGGCGCATCCGGCTGGTGCTCGGCTGAGCGCGCTGCCCCAGTCTCCGGTCATGGGATAAGTTCCGCCGTCGGCTTTTCTTCGCCCGGCCGCCGGTGTTTAGTCCGGCGATGGCTTTCACCATCCGACAGTTGCAATTCTTCATCGCCGTCGCCGAGCAAGGCACGGTGTCGGGCGCGGCACAGAACCTCTCCATCTCGCAATCCTCGGTCACCGAAGCGATCAAGGAACTCGAAAGCGATCTCGGCGTCGAGCTGTTCGAGCGCCATCCCCGTGGCCTCAACATCACCCACAAGGGCCATCAATTCCTGCGTCATGCGACCAAGATCCTCGCCGACGTGTCCGATGCGCGACGCTCTTTCTCTGGCGAGCAGGCCGTGGCGGGCGGCCGGCTGCAGCTCGGCGTCACCTCGCTGGTCGCCGGCTATGTGCTGTCGGACCTGCTCGCCCGCTATCGCCGCGCCTATCCGGGCGTCGAGGTTTCGGCCATCGAGGACAATGGCGACTACCTTGAACATCTGCTGATCGGCGGCAAACTCGACATCGCCGTCATGGTCACTTCCAATTTGCGCGATCGCACGGCGCTGCAGTCCGAAATCCTCGAGGTCTCGGCCTACCGCCTGTGGCTGCCGCTCGGCCATCCGCTCGCCGGCGCCGACATCATCGGCATTGGCGACATCGCCGGCGAACCGCTGATCATGCTCACCGTCGACGAGATCGAGGAGAACACCGGCAAGCTGCTGACGGCGATCGGCGCCAAGCCGCATGTCGCCTTCCGCACCCGCTCGGTCGAGGCAGTGCGCAGCCTGGTCGCCACCGGGGCCGGCGTGGCGCTGCTGCCCGATCTTGTCTACCGGCCATGGTCGCTGGAAGGCGACCGCATCGAATCGCGCGATATTTCGGGCTCCTTGCCGGTGGTTCAGGTCGGCATGGTCTGGCGGCGCGGCTCCGGCCTGCCGCAGGCGGCACGGGACTTCGTCGGCCTTGCCCAGTCGCAGCGCACGGTCCGCCAACGCCCCTGATTGAAGAGTGTTCATCTATCGGAAAAACCGATATCGCCTTTCTGATAAATGAATTTGCGAAACCGGAATTTTCCAAGCACCTTCCGTTCCACGGACCAAGCCGCCACCAGAGCGACATCAAGTCCATAGGACGAACCGGCAGTTTTTCAGTCCGCGCTTGATCTGGCGAAAACCGGAGCGGTTTCGGGATCAGGCGCCAAAATGGGAGATCGATGATGAATTCATTCCTGAAGTCATGCACTGCGCTGACGGTCGCGCTGACCTTCTCGGGTCAGGCCATTGCCCAGGTCAAGGAACTCGGCAAGGGTGAAGGCCAGGTCAACATCGTTGCCTGGCCGGGCTATATCGAGCGCGGCGAGACCGACAAGGGCTATGACTGGGTTACCGCCTTCGAGAAGGAGAGCGGCTGCAAGGTCAACGTCAAGACCGCCAACACGTCCGACGAGATGGTCTCGCTGATGAACGAAGGCGGCTTCGACCTCGTCACGGCTTCAGGCGACGCCTCGCTGCGCCTGGTCGCCGGCAAGCGCGTGCAACCGATCAACACCGATCTCATCCCGAGCTGGAAGGCGGTCGACGATCGTCTCAAGGACGCGCCCTGGTTCACCGTCGACAAGGTGCACTACGGCGTTCCCTATCAGTGGGGCCCCAACATCCTGATGTACAACACCGAGGTGTTCAAGGAAGCGCCCAAGAGCTGGAACGTCGTCTTCGAGGAGATGAAGCTGCCGGACGGCAAATCCAACAAGGGGCGCGTCCAGGCTTACGACGGGCCGATCCACATCGCGGACGCCGCCAACTATCTGATGTTCCACAAGCCGGAACTCGGCATCAAGGACCCCTACGAGCTCAACGAAGACCAGTACAAGGCCGCTCTCGACCTGCTGCGCGTCCAGCGCACGCTGGTCGGCCGCTACTGGCACGATGCCGCCATCCAGGTCGACGATTTCCAGAATGAAGGCGTCGTGGCATCCGGTTCGTGGCCTTACCAGGTCAACACGCTGGTCGCCGCCAAGAAGCCGGTCGCCTCGACCGTGCCGGAAGAAGGCGTCACCGGCTGGGCCGACACCACCATGATGGAAGCCGACGCGGCTCATCCGAACTGCGCCTATATGTGGCTTGAGCATTCGCTGTCCCCGAAAGTGCAGGGCGATGTTTCGGCCTGGTTCGGTTCGCTGCCGGTCGTGCCTGCGGCCTGCAAGGGCAATGAATCGCTCGGCGAGGAAGGCTGCAAGACCAACGGCTACGACAATTTCGACAAGATCAAGTTCTGGAAGACGCCGGTCTCGAAATGCGTCACCCAGAACGACCAGTGCGTGCCTTACTACCGCTGGGTGTCGGACTATATCGGCGTCATCGGCGGACGGTGATCGTCTTTACCCTCCCCTTGTTGGGAGGGCCGACGCGCAACGTCGGGTTGGGGGCAGCGCGGGCGTTCGTGCCGGATCACCCCCACCCGCGGCTTCGCCGCGACCTCCCCCATGGATGGGGGAGGTAAAGTGGCCCGCGAATTTGCCATCCAAGCCATGATTTGCAGGCGAAGATGATTCAATAGAACAAAACCGGCAACAGACTGACAGCCCATGACCTCTGCCGTCTCCTTTCATAAAGTCTCCCGCCATTTCGGCAGCGTTCGCGCCGTCGACGCGGTCGATCTCGACATAACGCCGGGCGAGTTCTTCGCCATGCTTGGGCCGTCGGGTTCGGGCAAGACGACCTGTCTGCGCCTGATTGCCGGTTTCGAACAGCCGACCGCTGGTTCGATCTCGATCTTCGGCGAGCGTGCCGAGGGCGTGCCGCCCTACCGCCGCAACGTCAACACCGTCTTCCAGGATTATGCGCTGTTCCCGCATCTTAATGTGCTGGACAACGTCGCTTATGGGCTGATGGTCAAGGGCGTCGGCAAGGCCGAGCGCCACAAGGCGGCCGAGGAAGCGCTGTCGCTGGTCAGGCTGCCCGGCTACGGCGCCCGCCGGCCCGGCCAGCTTTCCGGCGGCCAGCGCCAGCGTGTCGCGCTCGCCCGCGCGCTGGTCAACCAGCCCAAGGTGCTGCTGCTCGACGAGCCGCTCGGCGCCCTCGATCTCAAGCTGCGCGAGAACATGCAGGAAGAGCTGAAATCGCTGCAGAAGGCGCTCGGCATCACCTTCGTCTTCGTCACCCACGACCAGGGCGAAGCGCTTTCGATGGCGGACCGCGTTGCCGTCTTCAATGACGGCAGGATCATGCAGATCGGCACGCCGGAGGATATCTATCAGCGGCCGAGAACCCGTTTCGTCGCCGATTTCGTCGGTTCCTCCAATATATTGCCGCCGGATTTTGTCCAGCGCTATTCCGGCCAGCATCGCTGGGGCAGTCTCCGTCCCGAATCCATTCGCGTCGGCCGTGCCGCAAGCGGCGAAGGGGTTTCTGCCCGCCTCGTCTCGACCAACTATCTCGGCGCCACCACCAGGCTGGCGCTCGATGCCGACGGATTGAAGCTGCACGCCGTGGTGCCGGCCGGCACTGCCCTGCCGGCGGAAGGCGAGGCGGTGGTGCTCACCTTCAACCGCGAGCACCTGCATCTGATGGACGAGCCGGCATGAGCGTCGACGCCACCATGCCGCGCGCCACGGCTCCCGCCATCCTGCCGGGCAGCGGCGGCATGCGCGGTGCGCTGTCGGACCTGTTCTGGCGCCGGCCGCGACTGCTTCTGCTCCTGATGCTGTTGCCGCCGGTGCTGTGGCTCGGCATCGTCTATATCGGCTCGCTCTTCGCGCTCTTGGCGCAGAGCTTTTTCTCCATCGACGAGTACTCCGGCCTGATCAACCGCCAATTCACGCTGAAGACCTATGGCGACCTGTTCCAGGCCGCCAATCTCGACATCATCCTGCGCACGGTGACGATGGCGGCACTCGTCACGCTGGCCTCGGCCGTCGTCGCCTTTCCGATCGCCTACTATGCGGCGCGCTATGCACGCGGCCGCTGGAAAGCGCTGTTCTATCTCGGCGTCATGCTGCCGCTGTGGTCGAGCTACCTGGTCAAGATCTACGCGTGGAAGCTGATCCTGGCCAAGGAAGGCATTTTGACCTGGCTGCTCGCCAAGTTGCATCTGCTGTGGCTGCTTGATGCCTGGCTGTCGCTGCCGGTCGTCGGCGGCAACTCGCTGTCGGTGTCGTTCACCGGCACCTTCATCGTCTTCGTCTATGTCTGGCTGCCTTTCATGATCCTGCCGGTTCAGGCAGCGCTTGAGCGCGTGCCCGGCAATCTGGTCGAGGCCTCGTCCGACCTCGGCGCCTCGCCGGGGCAGACCTTCCGCAATGTTTTGTTCCCGCTGGCGCTGCCCGGCATCGTCGCCGGCTCGATCTTCACCTTCTCGCTGACGCTGGGCGACTACATCATCCCGCAGATCATCGGCACGTCGCGCCTGTTCATCGGCCAGGCCGTCTATTCGCAGCAAGGCACGGCCGGCAACATCCCGCTCGCCGCCGCCTTCACCGTGGTGCCCATCGTCATCATGGGTTTCTACCTCTGGGGCGCCAAGCGCATGGGGGCTTTCGATGCGCTCTGATCGTGGTCAATCCGCTCCGCTCGGCCTGAAGATCGCCGCGGCCTGCGGCCTGCTCTTCCTGCACCTGCCGATCCTGCTGATCTTCGTCTATGCCTTCACCACCGAGGAAAAGAGCTTCGTCTGGCCGCCGCCGGGGCTGACCACGCAGTGGTTCGCCGTCACCTGGAACCGGCCTGACGTCTGGGAGGCGCTGTCGCTGTCGGTGCGCGTCGCCGCCATCTCGACGGCGATCGCACTGGTACTTGGCACGCTGTGTGCCGCCGCGGTGTCGCGCACAAGATTCTTCGGCCGCGAAACCATTTCGCTTTTGGTCATCCTGCCGATCGCGCTGCCCGGCATCATCACCGGCATCGCGCTGCGCTCGGCCTTTGCGCTGGCCGATATTCCCTTCTCGTTCTGGACGATCGTGCTCGGCCACGCCACCTTCTGCGTGGTCGTGGTCTACAACAACGCTGTCGCCCGCTTCCGCCGCACCTCCGGCTCGATGATCGAGGCCTCGATGGATCTCGGCGCGGATGGTTTCCAGACCTTCCGCCATGTCGTGCTGCCCAACATCGCCACCGCACTGCTTGCCGGCGGCATGCTGGCCTTCGCGCTGTCCTTCGATGAGGTCATCGTCACCACCTTCACCGCCGGCCAGCAGCAGACTGTGCCGATCTGGATGCTGGAGGAACTGATCCGTCCGCGCCAGCGCCCGGTCACCAATGTCGTGGCCATGGTCGTCGTGCTGGTGACGCTGTTGCCCATCCTGTTTGCCTACTACCTGACCCGCGACGGTGATCAGATCGCGGGTGCGGGCAAATGAGAACAGTGAGTAGTGAGTAGGAAAATCCACAGCCGGAGCCTGCGCATCACTGACCACCAACTACTCACTATTCACTACTCACTTCGGTTCAAGGAGAAACCCGATGGACACCCAGATGCTGATCGGCTCGAAGTTCGAGAAGGGCGCCGAGACCGAGGAGCCGATCCTCAATCCCAAGACAGGGGCAACCATTCTCAACCTGCCCGAGGCCAGCCAGGCGCAGATCGAGGCGGCTGTCAGTGCCGCCGAACAGGCGTTCGTCTTGTGGTCGCGCACCACGCCGGCGCAGCGCTCCGGCTATCTGCTGAGGATCGCCGACCGCATCGAGGCCGAGGCCAAGGATTTCGCCACGCTCGAGGCACTGAACTGCGGCAAGCCGATCAATGCCGTGCTCAATGACGAGATCCCGGCGATCGTCGACTGCTACCGCTTCTTTGCCGGCGCGGTGCGCTCGATGCCGGGCGTTGTCGCCGGCGAATATCTGCCTGGCCACACCTCGATGGTGCGGCGCGACCCGATCGGCATCGTCGCCTCGATCGCGCCCTGGAATTACCCGCTGATGATGATGGCCTGGAAACTGGCGCCGGCGATCGCCGGCGGCAACACGGTCGTCTTCAAGCCCTCCGAACAGACGCCGCTCACGGCGCTGAAGCTGGCGAAAATCCTGGCCGAGATCCTGCCCGAAGGTGTCGTCAATGTCGTGCTTGGCCGTGGCGACAGCGTCGGCAACACGCTGATCAACCACCCCAAGGTCAACATGATCTCGATCACCGGTGACGTCGCCACCGGCAAGAAGGTGCTGCAGGCGGCCGCCAAGTCGGTCAAGCGCACCCATCTCGAGCTTGGCGGCAAGGCGCCGGTCATCGTCTTCGACGACGCCGATCTTGGCGCCGTGGTCAATGGCCTGCGCGCCTTCGGCTACTACAATGCCGGCCAGGATTGCACCGCTGCCTGCCGCATCTATGCCGGCAAGAAGATTTACGACAAGCTTGTCGCCGATCTGTCCTCGGCGGTGTCGACCATCAAGTACAATTTGCCCGACGATACCGAGAACGAGATCGGGCCGCTGATCTCGCGCCGTCAGCGCGATCGCGTGTCGAGCTTCGTCGAGCGCGCCTCGGAGCTGAAGCACATCGAGATCACCACCGGCGGCAAGCCGGGCGAAGGCAGCGGCTTCTATTATCAGCCGACCGTCGTCGCCGGCGCGCTGCAGGAAGACGAGATCGTGCGCCGCGAAGTCTTCGGCCCGGTCGTCTCGGTCACCCGGTTCTCGGAAGTCGACGAGGCGGTGAACTGGGCCAATGACAGCGACTACGGCCTGGCCTCATCGGTGTGGACGAAGGATGTCTCGCGCGCCATGGCGACGGCCGCCCGCCTGCAATATGGCTGCACCTGGATCAACACCCACTTCATGCTGACCAACGAGATGCCGCATGGCGGCCTCAAGCAGTCCGGCTACGGCAAGGACATGTCGCTCTATGCGCTGGAAGACTACACCGCCGTCCGCCACGTAATGGTGGCGCACGGATAGGCTGGGAAGGAAGGCAAGCATTCAACGAGAGGGAGAAAGACAATGCAGCGCCGACAGTTTCTGACATCCGCAGCCATCGCCGCCACGTTTCTTGCCGTGGCGCCGTCCTTCGCCGCCGATACCGCGCAGTCGGTGGTCGAAGCCTATGTCGCGGCCTGGAATGCGCATGACTCGGCCAAGGCCGCCGGCTATTTTGCCGACGACGTCACCTACTACGATGCTTCAGTCGGAAAGCCGGTCGCGGGCAAGGACGCCGCCAAGACAGGCGTCATCGACAATTTCCTGAAGGCTGTTCCCGACGCCGTCTGGACGATGAAGGGCAAGCCCGTCGTCGACGGCGACCGCGTCTCGTTCGAATGGGAATTTTCCGGCACCAACACCGGGGCCTGGGGTGACGGCACGGCTGCGACCGGAAAGAAGTTCTCTTTCACCGGTGCCTCGATGTTCTCGATCAAGGATGGCAAGATCGCGACCCAGAGCGACTACTACGACGCGCTCGGCTTCTACAAGCAGCTCGGTCTCATGTAACAACGGTGTGTCTGCACCCTTCTCCCCGTTGCCGGGGAAAAGGGTGTCGGCCGCTACTCGACAATACGATAGATGTTCCACAGGCTGGTGCCTGACACGACGTAGGGCTCCATCTCCTTGCCCCATTTGGCGTGTGCGTCGATCTTGCCGATCTTGGCGAAAAACGCCTCCAGCTGGGCCAGGCTCTCGACCTGATGATGGGATTCGACCGTCGCCTCCCGCGCGCCGATCGATCCGGTCATGATCTGGAACTGGAGGTCGGCGAGACCGACCTGTGAGCCAATCTCGCGTTCCCATTTCTTCAGCAATTCGAGCACGGTCTGCTTGTGGCCGAATTTGGCGTCGATCTGCCATCTGGCGCTGAACATGGCGGCCTCACTCGTCCCAGGCCTGCACGACCGTCTGGCGTGCGATCTGCCCGTTCTTCAGTTCCAGCATCGCCGCGGCGAACACTTTTGTGCCGTCCGGATAGGCGCAGGCCTGGGTAAAGGCCAGGCTGTTGCCGTCGGCGATCGTTGTATCGACCTTGTGGGTCATTGCCCGGCTGCAGATATCATCCCAGAAGGTGGTGATCGCCGCCCGCCCACGGATTTCGCGCGGTTTGCTCGGCGGGTTGTTGCGGTCGATCACCCGCACCAGCGCGTCATCGGCATAGAAGCTCGACAGCATCTTGCCGTCACGGGTTTCGATCGCCTTCTTGATGGCCGCGCCATCCACGGCTTGGGTCTTGGTCAGCATTTTATCCTCCATGGCCCGTCTTCACGATCGGGCGGTTGACGTTTGCAAGTCTGCCCGGCGCTTATCGGCGGGCAGGGTCTTTCACTGCGACTTCGCCTTGACGGCCGCGAAGACGTCGTCGGTCTGCTTCTTGAAAGTGGCGAGATCGACCTGGCTGCCATTGAGCATCGTCGACCAATGGCGAACGATCGCCGCCATGGCGATCGCCTCCTTGATCTCCTCGTCGCTCGCGCCATTGAGCTTGGCCGCCTCGGTGTGGAAATAGATGCAGTACTGGCAGGGGATCTGGGAGGCCACCGCAAGGCCCATCAGCTCCTTGGTCTTGCCGTCGAGCGCGGTCTTGGGGTTGAGCTGCACCCCCTTGATCTCGGCCCAGGCACCGGCGACCGCGACGTCGGGCAGTGTCCTGAACATGTCCGGCACCGAGCCGAGCGTCGCCTGGATGTCCTTGTAGGCGGCTGTCGCCGATGCATCCTCGGCCTTTGCGGGAGCGATCGCGGACAGCGCGCCAATGCCTGCCGCGATCACAAATGATCTGACATTCGGTTTTGACTTGAGCATTTCCTCCTCCGTTCGCAGCGCCTTCCCGGCGGCATCCGCCTGGCCTGCATGGGGGAAATTGATAGCGCTACATCGGCATGCCCGCTTCGCCCGAAAGCGCCATGGCTCTCATGGCCCGTCCGGGCCAGTGTGCCTGACGGAAAATGCCGCCGCCGCAGCTCGCGATGGCAGGTCGAGTTTGAGCAATATGTTGGCGACGTGGCGCTTGACCGTGTGCTCGCTCAGCCTGAGCTCGGCGGCGATCGCGGCATTGCTCTTGCCGTCGGCAATCAAGTTCACCACCTCGCTTTCGCGCGCCGTCAGGCAGGCAGGCTCGGTCGCCTTGGCCTTTGGGCGGCAAGCCGGTTCCAGATGCTGTTCGGACATCGCCAGGACAAGCGCCAGCGGCTCGTCCAGTTCGTCGATGCCGATGCGGCCGGCGTCGGTGAAATGAAGCCCTGACCCGGCGGCCAGGTCGGCGACCAGCCGCGACGCCAATATGTCGCCGCGCCCGGCATGCGTGGCGAGGTGCATCGTGACGCGGCCCGTCAATCCGGTCGGTGGCCCGCGCAACTCGATCTCGCCGACATGCGCCCCCTGGGCGCTCGCCACGCCGATCTGCTGCGCCGCCTCGCGCAACGACGCCGCGCAACGCAAGGCGCGCCCTGGCCCATCGAAGCGCGAAATCATCGTTTCGCCATGCATGTCCACGCAGCGCCCGCCATGGCGCCCGACAAGCGTCCGCCATGTTTCCTGGAAACGCTCACAGCGTTCGCTCCACATCCGGTCGCCAAGCCGCGCGGTGTCGTAGATGCGCGTCACCAGAAGCGCGGCCAGGACGCGTTCGGCTTCCGCCACGGCGCACTCGCCGGTCAGGAATTCCTCGATCAGGTCGGCCACCCGGTCGACATCGCCGGTCCAGATCGGATGGTCGCGTCCCGGGATTTCGGCCAGCCGCGCATTCGCGATCTTCCTGGCCAGGAAGCGGCTGGCGTCGGGATCGACCCGGGCATCGTTGCGGCGATGGATCAGCAGCGTTGGCGCGCTGATTGCGGGCAGCACGCCGCGCACGTCGATCTCCGCGTTCATCCGCGCCAGTGCCGCCGCTGCTGTCGGGCTCGCCGACAAGCGCTCAAAGCGCGCCCACCAGGTCGAAAAACGGGTGTCATCCACCCGTCCCGGCGCGAAACTGGGCAAGGTGGCGCCGGTGCCCCAGGCCGTTTCGGCCGTCGCGATGAAGGCATCGAGGCGTTCGGGCGGCATCACCCATTTGTGGAAATGCGCATAGCCGCCATAGAGCGCCAGCGCCCGCGTCCGTTCCGGATAGGTGGCGGCGAACAGCATTGCCATGGGCGCGCCTTCGGAAGCGCCAAGCAGTGCCGCCCGGCCGCTGCCCGCCGCGTCCATCACCGCGCGCACATCATCCATACGCATTTCGAGACTGGGCAAGTGATGGACATCGACACGATCGGAAAGACCCGTGCCGCGCTTGTCGAACAGGATCAGCCGGGAGAATGCCGACAGCCGTCTCAAGAGCCTGGTATAGCCCTCGTCTTCCCAATGCAGGTCGAGATTGGAAATGAAGCCCGGCACGAAAACGAGATCAAGTGATCCCTGGCCGACCACCTGGTAGGCGATCCGCACCTCGCCACTGAGGGCATATCGGGTCTCGATCGGCCTCACGAGTTCTTCCGCCCGGCCTGACGATTTCTGATCGTCGAACATAGCAGAGCCGCATCGATAGCGGCAGCTCAAACTTTAGCAAAAGGAAATATAAGTCCGTGCGATCCGCAGGCTACTTTTGCGAGGCGGTAAGGTCGGCTGGGGAGGGATTCAGTCCGAGCTTGATGTCGGCCTCGGCCGGCGAGATCGGGCGCTTGATCCTGGCGGATGCGGCCACGACGAGTTCGTCGAAGCCTTCGCCGCTGTCCAGCATCTCGAAGAACTGCCGCCGCATCCTGGGCTCCCAGAACTTGTTGATATGCTCGGCGACGCCCGCGACACCTTCCTCGCGCGGCCTCGAATGAAAAAAGGTCGCGATCTGATTGGCCATGCGCACCAGCTTTTCGCTCGTGCTCGTGATGTGGTCTTCGTCATGCGACATGCTGGGCGGCTCCATAGATCACCCGGTCGGGGTGAGTGAAAACATCGAAATCGTCGCCGCGCACCAGCGCCACCAACGTCATGCCCGCCTCCTGCGCCGTGCGGATGGCAAGCGCGGTCGGCGCCGAGACGGCAATGATGAAGGCCGAGCCGATCGCCGCCGTCTTCTGCACCATCTCGACCGAGACGCGCGACGTCACCACGACAGCGCCCGACGCGCCGTCGATGCCGGCTTTGGCCAACGCGCCGGCCAGCTTGTCCAGCGCATTGTGGCGGCCGACATCCTCGCGTGCCATCACGACGCCCTTGCCCGGGATGTAGAAGCCGGCGGCATGCACGGCTCCGGTTTCCGTGTGCAGCGGCTGCACCTTCGACAACAGCCTGACGGAGCGCACGATGTCATCGGCATCAAGCGTAAGTTTTGACGCACCAACGGCGTCAACCGACCGCAGTGCTTCCTCGATGGATTCAATGCCGCACAACCCGCAGCCGACCGGCCCGGCAAGCCTGCGGCGCCGCGCCTCGAAGCGCGTATTGGCAAGGTCCTTCAGCCGGATCTGGATATCGATTCCGGCGCCATGATCCTCGACCTCGATCGCCTCGATCTCTTCAGGGGAAGCAATGATGCCTTCGGTCAGCGAGAAGCCGAGCGCGAAATCCTCGAAGTCGGCCGGGCTTGCCATCATTACCGCATGCGTGGTGCCGGCGAAGGAGAATGCCACCGGCGTCTCCTCCGGCACCATGCGGTTGGCCGCAGCCGTGCCACTGGCACGGTGCGCCAGCCGCGATATCTCAGTCGTTGCTTTGCGGCGCGCGGCCAAGGTTACTCCGCCGCTTGCAGCGAGGCGATGCGGCGGCTGTTTTTTGCCTGTTCATCGTACTCGCGTTGCCATTCCGACGGCCCGTTGGAGGCACCGACCTGCACGGCGGTGACCTTGTATTCGGGACAGTTGGTCGCCCAGTCGGAGAAGTCGGTGGTGATGACGTTGGCCTGCGTGTCGGGATGGTGGAACGTCGTGTAGACCACGCCCGGCGACACCCGGTCGGTAATCAGCGCGCGCAGCGTCGTTTCGCCGGAACGGCTGGTCAGCCGCACCCAGTCGCCATCGCGCAGGCCGCGGTTCTCGGCATCGTGCGGATGGATCTCCAGCCGGTCTTCCGAGTGCCACATGACGTTGTCGGTACGCCGCGTCTGCGCGCCGACATTGTACTGGCTGAGGATGCGGCCGGTGGTCAAAAGCAGCGGGAAGCGTGGCCCGGTTCTCTCGTCCGTCGCCACATATTCGGTGCGGATGAACTTGCCCTTGCCGCGCACGAAACCATCGACATGCATGATCGGCGTGCCGAGCGGAGCCTTCTCGTTGCAGGGCCATTGCACCGACCCGACACGGTCGAGCAACTCGAAGGAGACGCCGGCGAAGCTTGGCGTCGTCTTGGCGATCTCGTCCATGATCTCGGAGGGGTGCTGGTAGTTCCAGTCGAGTCCGATCGCGCGGGCGAGCTCCTGCGTTGCTTCCCAGTCGGCGTAGCGTGCCTTCGGCTCCAGGACCTTGCGCACCATGTTGATGCGGCGCTCGGCATTGGTGAAGGTTCCGTCCTTCTCCAGGAAGGTCGAACCCGGCAGGAAGACGTGCGCGTAGTTCGCCGTCTCGTTCAGGAACAGGTCGTGCACGACCACGCATTCCATCGCCGCAAGGCCGGCGGCGACATGCTTGGTGTCGGGATCGGACTGCAGGATGTCCTCGCCCTGGATGTAGATGCCCTTGAACGAGCCGTCGACGGCGGCATCCAGCATGTTGGGGATGCGCAGGCCAGGTTCGTCGTCGAGCTTCACGCCCCACAGGCTTTCATAGATGTCGCGCACGGCTTCCCCGGAGATGTGGCGATAGCCCGGCAGTTCATGCGGGAAGGACCCCATGTCGCACGAACCCTGCACGTTGTTCTGGCCGCGCAGCGGGTTCACGCCGACGCCTGGGCGGCCAATATTGCCTGTCGCCATCGCAAGGTTGGCGATCGCCATGACGGTGGTCGAGCCCTGGCTGTGCTCGGTGACGCCGAGGCCGTAATAGATCGCGCCATTGCCGCCCTTGGCGTAGAGCCGGGCAGCGCCACGGATCAGCTCGGGATCGACGCCGGAAAGCTTGCCGACGGTTTCGGGGCTGTTTTCCGGCAAGGCGACGAACGACGCCCAGTCCTGGAACTCCGTCCAGTCGCAGCGTTCGCGGATGAAGGCTTCGTTGAAAAGGCCCTCGGTGACGATGACATGGGCCAGCGCCGTCAGCACCGCGACATTGGTGCCGGGCTTCAGCGGCAGATGATAATCCGCTTCGACATGTGCCGATTTCACCATTTCGGTGCGGCGCGGATCGAGCACGATCAGCTTGGCGCCCTGGCGCAGGCGCTTCTTCAGCCGCGAGGCGAAGACCGGATGGGCGGAAGCCGGATTGGCGCCGATGATGACGGCGACGTCGGTGAACTCGACGGAATCGAAATCCTGCGTGCCGGCCGAGGTGCCATAGGTCTGGCCGAGCCCATAGCCGGTCGGCGAATGGCAGACGCGTGCGCAGGTGTCGACATTGTTGTTGCGGAAGCCCTGCCGGACCATCTTCTGCACGAGATAGGTCTCTTCGTTCGTGCAGCGCGACGAGGTGATACCGCCGATCGCGGTGCGTCCATACTGGTACTGGATCCGGCGGAATTCCTTGGCCGTATGGGCGATTGCCTCTTCCCAGCTCACTTCACGCCAGGGATCGCTGACCTTTTCCCGGATCATCGGCGACAGGATGCGGTCCTTGTGGGTGGCGTAGCCATAGGCGAAACGGCCCTTCACGCAGGAATGGCCATGGTTCGCCTTGCCATCCTTGTACGGCATCATGCGGATGACTTCGTCGCCCTTCACCTCGGCCTTGAACGAGCAGCCGACGCCGCAATAGGCGCAGGTGGTGACGGCGGAGCGCTCGGGCATGCCCTTCTCGAGCACGGTCTTCTCACGCAGCGCATCCGTCGGGCAGGCCTGCACGCAGGCACCGCAGGACACGCATTCGGAGGCGATGAAGTCCTCATGCATGCCGGCAACCATGCGCGACTCGAAACCGCGGCCCTCGATCGTCAGGGCGAAGGTGCCTTGCACCTCCTCGCAGGCGCGCACGCAGCGCGAGCAGACGATGCACTGTGCCGGATCATAGGTGAAATAGGGGTTGGATTCGTCGCGGGCGATATAGTCGACCGCCAGCGAACCATGGCCGGGTGCCACGCCATCTTCCTGCTTGACGTGGTTGCGGCCCTCGATGCCGTAGCGGTTCTCTGTCAGGCCGACCGACTTCGCCACCGCGTCGAACTCGCTGGCGCCGGTTCCGGCCTTCTCGTTCCAGCCGGTCGGATGGTCGGAGACGTAGAGTTCCATGACGCCGCGACGGATGGCGTCGAGCCGGTCGGATTGTGTGCGCACCACCATGCCTTCGCCGACCGGCGTCGTGCAGGACGCCGGCGTGCCGCCGCGTCCTTCGATCTCGACCAGGCAGACACGGCACGAGCCGAACGAGTCCAGCATGTCGGTGGCGCAGAGCTTCGGGATCTCAACCCCGCCTTCCATCGCCGCCCGCATGATCGAGGTGCCTTCCGGCACGCTGATGCTGCGGCCGTCCACGACCAGCGTGACCTGCTTTTGCGCCTTCGATTCCGGGGTCCCGTAGTCGAGTTCTTCGATGAGTATCGGGAAGTCGGCCTTGATGTTCATCTGCCAGCTCCTATTCAGCAGCCACGCGCGCAGGCGCGGGCTTGAAATCCTCGGGGAAATGGGTGATCGAGCTCATCACCGGGTAGGGCGTGAAACCACCCAGCGCGCAGAGCGATCCGAACTTCATCGTGTTGCAGAGATCGGTGACCAGAGCGAGGTTCTTTTCCGGCTCGATGCCGGCGGCGAGCCGGTCGATGGTCTCCACCCCACGCGTCGAGCCGATGCGGCAGGGCGTGCACTTGCCGCAGCTTTCGATGGCGCAGAACTCCATGGCGAAGCGCGCCTGCTTCAGCATGTCGGCCGTATCGTCGAACACGGTGATGCCGGCATGTCCGATCAGCCCGTCCTTGGCGGCAAAGGCTTCGTAGTCGAAGGCGGTGTCGAACAGCGAGCGCGGGAAATAGGCGCCGAGCGGGCCGCCGACCTGCACGGCCTTCACCGGCCGGCCAGTGGCGGTGCCGCCGCCGATATCGTCGACGATCTCGCCCAGCGTCAGGCCGAAGGCCGTCTCGAACAGGCCGCCATGCTTGACGTTGCCGGCGATCTGGATCGGGATCGTGCCGCGCGAGCGGCCCATGCCGAAATCCTTGTAGAACGCCGCCCCCTTGTCCATGATGATAGGGACTGAAGCCAGCGAGATGACATTGTTGATCACCGTCGGCTTGCCGAACAGACCCTGGATCGCCGGCA
Source organism: Mesorhizobium sp. GW821-FHT07A06 (assembly GCF_059419085.1). NCBI lineage: Bacteria > Pseudomonadati > Pseudomonadota > Alphaproteobacteria > Hyphomicrobiales > Phyllobacteriaceae > Mesorhizobium > Mesorhizobium sp. GW821-FHT07A06. Next base: position 247,878 of record NZ_JBWKRC010000008.1, on the reverse strand, counting down.
GCGGCGGCTTGGCGCGCACGACGCCGCGCTTGCCTTCGAGGCTGTTGAGCAGCGATGTTTCCTCGCCGCAGACATAGGCGCCGGCACCAACACGGATTTCCATGTCGAAGGCGTTGGGTGAACCCATCACGTTGACGCCGAGCACGCCTGCCTTGCGGGCGATCTCGACGGCCTTGTTCATCGTCGCCACCGCATGCGGATATTCCGAGCGGATATAGACGAAACCCTTGGTGACGCCGGTCGCGACACCGGCGATCGTCATGCCTTCGATCAGCACGAAGGGATCGCCCTCCATGATCATGCGGTCGGCGAAGGTGGCGCTGTCGCCTTCATCGGCGTTGCAGACGATGTATTTTTGGTCTCCCGCCGTATCCAGCACCGTCTTCCATTTGATGCCTGTCGGGAAACCCGCGCCGCCACGGCCGCGCAGGCCCGACTCGGTAACCTGCTTGACGACATCGGCGGGCGCCATGGCCACCGCGTTCTGCAGGCCTTTCAGCCCGCCGAGCGACTTGTAGGCGTCGAGCGACAACGGGTCGTTGATACCGCAGCGCGCAAAGGTCAGCCTGGTCTGCTTGGCCAGGAAGGGAATCTTGTCCGGCGCGCCCAGCCAGCGCTTGTGATGGCCGCCGGTGAGGAAGCCGCTATCGAACAGGCTCTTGACGTCCGACGTCTTGACCGGTCCGTAGGCGACACGGCCGTTGGCGGTCGCCACCTCGACCATGGGCTCGAGGAAATAGGCGCCGCGCGACCCGTTGCGCACGATCTTGGCCTCGATGCCGCGTTCGGCGAGTTCAGCGCGAATGGCGTTGGCGACCTTTTCCGCGCCGAGCGCCAGCGCGCCGGAATCGCCGGGAATGTAGATGCGGGGGATCATGAGCGCACCTCGGCAACGATCTCGTCGATCTTGTCGTCATCGAGCCGCCCGATCACCTCGCCGTCCAGCATCGCCGACGGCGAACAGGCGCAAAGCCCGAGGCAATAGACCGGCTCAAGCGTGACCGATCCATCGCGGGTCGTCTCATGGAAATCGATGCCGAGCAGCTGCTTGACCCTGGCGGCCACCGCATCCGAACCCATCGACTGGCAGGCTTCCGCCTGGCACAGCTTGAGCACGTGCCGACCGGCCGGCCGCGCACGGAAGTCATGATAAAAGGTCACGACGCCATGCACCTCGGCCCTGGACAAGTTCAGTTCATCGGCGATGACGGGCACGGCGTCCTGCGGCACATGCCCGAATTCTTCCTGGATGCCATGGAGGATCGGCAGCAGCGGGCCTTCGAGGCCTTTCAGCTCGTGGATAATCGCGGCCGTGCGCGATACGATCTCGGTACTTGCAGGCTGCATCGTCAAGCAGCGCCCTCCCTGGTCGGTAGCGCTCGAGCGCTAAGTCGTTACAAAAACAGAGGAAACCCGCGAAATCAATAAAGCTGATCCGTTGCTCGATAGAAATCTTCTATCAATGACGGTCAGCTCACCGTGTCTAAACTAGCGATGGGTGCGGAAATCGTCTGCCAGCGCCATTGCCTCGTCCAGCAGCGCCTGCACCAGCGGCGTGTGCGGTTCGCGCGGCGCGGCCACCAGGCCGACCGTATGGCTGGCATCCGGCTCGACGATCGGAATGGCCCGGATCGGCTCCGAAAAGCCGAATGTTTCCGCGAGGTTGAGCGGCATGATCGACGACCATTTGCCGGTGCGGATATGCGAGAACAGCACAATCATCGAATTGGATTCGAGCGTCGGCCGCACCTGCACGCCGGCCTCGGCCAGATGCTGGTCGATGAGGCGGCGGTTCTGCATGTCAGGCGTGAGGAGGCACAGCGGCAGCTGACTGATCTCGGCCCATGACACTTTGTCGCGATCCGAATAAGGGTTGCCTATGGCTGTGATCAATTGATAGCGCTCGTCGTAGAGCGGTACGCTGGTCACCCGCCCAAGCGGCTCGTTGTCGAGATAGGTAATGCCGGCATCGATGTCGAAATTGCCGAGCAACGACAGCACCTCGATCGAAGTGCGCGACAGCACCGAGAAGGTGACGCCCGGGTGCTTTTCGCGAAACGGCGTCGTCAGCCGCGCCACCATGGCGAGCGCGGTCGGAATGGCGGCGATGCGGATGCGGCCGGAAAGGCCGTGCCGCGCCGCCCGCATCTCCTCGCGCATGGTCCTCGAATCGCCGACGATGCGGCGCGCCCAGACCAGCACCTGCTTGCCCTCCGGCGTCAGCCCCTGGAAACGCGACCCGCGGTTGACCAGCATGACGCCGAGCTGCCCCTCCAGCTGTTTGATGCCGGCCGACAGGGTCGGCTGGGTCACGCCGCATGCTTCCGCCGCCCGGCCGAAATGCTCTTCCTTGGCCAGCGCGATGAAGAATTCGAGTTTGTCGATCATGCTATCTTTCCGGTCGTCGCGCACAGGCTCGGGGAAATCGTCCTTTGCCGCAAGCGGTATGCGCAATCGTTTCGCATCCACATCTTTCAGCCGGCTTACTGTTTCCCGCGGCTTCGCGCGGCGTTATGTCAATGAAACGGCCGTGGGCCGGGCGCGATGGGAGACTGACATGCTGGGCTGGTTTCGCAAGCTGCTGCCACGCGAAGATCGTTTCTTCGACCTGTTCGAGCGGCATTCCCGCACGGTGGTCGGCGGCGCGGAGGCGCTGCAGCAGCTTCTCCAGGGCAAGGACATCGATCGCTGGTGCCAGAAGATCGTCGATCTCGAGGACGAGGCCGATCACGTCACCGCGGAAGTCCTGCTCGCCGTGCGACGCTCCTTCATCACCCCTTTCGATCGCGGCGACATCAAGGATCTGATCCAGTCGATGGATGATGCCATCGACATGATGCACAAGACCGTCAAGACGGTAAGGCTGTTCGAGAAGCGGGAGTTCGATCCGCTGATGCAGGAAATGGGCGCCGTCATCGTCGACGCAGCGCGACTGGTCGCGGAGGCGATCCCGCTGCTCGCCAAGGTCGGCGCCAACAGCGCCCGCCTGAACGTTCTCGCCGAGGAAGTCATGCGCGCCGAGGGCCGGGCCGACGACTTGCATGAGCAGGGCCTCAAGGATCTGTTCAGGCGCCACGGCCGCGGTGACGCGATGGCCTACCTGATCGGCTCGGAAATCTATGGTCAGCTGGAGAAGGTGGTCGATCGCTTCGAGGACGTCGCCAACGAGATCAGCGGCATCGTGATAGAGAACGTCTAGGCGATGGACGTCGCGATCGCCTTCCCCCTGCTGGCCGGCCTTGTCGCCGTCGCGCTGTTCTTCGATTTTCTCAACGGCCTGCACGATGCGGCCAATTCCATCGCCACAATCGTCTCCACGCGCGTACTCAGGCCGCAATATGCGGTGCTGTGGGCAGCCTTCTTCAATTTCATCGCCTTCATGTTCTTCGGCCTGCATGTCGCCGAGACCGTGGGGAAAGGCATCGTCGATGTCAGCATCGTCACGCCGGCGGTGATCTTCTCGGCTCTCGTCGGCGCCATTGTCTGGAACATCGTCACCTGGATTGCCGGCATCCCTTCGAGCAGCTCGCACGCGCTGATCGGCGGGCTGGTCGGCGCCGGGGTTGCCAAGGCGGGCATCGGTGCCATCGTCTGGTCGGGACTCGGCAAGACGGTCGCCGCGATCGTGCTCTCGCCGGCGACCGGTTTTGTCCTGGCGCTTGTCCTGATCCTGGTGGTTTCGTGGCTGTTCGTGCGCCAGACGCCGTTCGCCGTCGACAGCACCTTTCGCGTCCTGCAGTTCTTTTCCGCCTCGCTCTATTCGCTCGGGCATGGCGGCAACGATGCGCAGAAGACCATGGGCATCATCGCCGTGCTGCTCTATTCGCAAGGCATGCTCGGCGAGAAATTCTACGTGCCGCTCTGGGTCGTCCTCACCTGCCAGTCGGCCCTGGCGCTCGGCACGCTGTTCGGCGGCTGGCGGATCGTCCACACGATGGGTTCGAAGATCACCCGGCTCAATCCGATGCAGGGCTTCTGCGCTGAAACCGGCGGCGCCATCACGCTGTTCGCCGCCACCTGGCTCGGCGTTCCCGTGTCGACCACGCACACGATCACCGGTGCCATCATCGGCGTCGGTGCTGCCCGCCGGGTCTCGGCGGTGCGCTGGGGCATCGCCGGCAACATCGTCATCGCCTGGATCATTACCTTGCCGGCGACGGCGGCGATTTCGGCTCTTACCTATCTCGCCATCAACCTGGCGGGTTGACCGCAGGCATCGTGGCGCTTGGAGTCGGCTTCAATCTGCACTATCTGAGCGGCAGCCCAACGCCAGGATAAAATTATGTCCGTCACCAAGGAAATCGTCACCGAGCGTCTGAAGACGGTCAATGGGCCGGATTTCACCGGCAACATCGTCGACCTCGGCATGGTTTCCGAGATTTTCATCGCCGATTCGAAAGTGTTCTTCTCGATCACCGTTCCCGCCGCAAGGGCGCAGGAGATGGAGCCGCTGCGCGCCGCCGCCGAACGTGTCGTCAAGGCAATTCCAGGTGTTGCCGGCGCCGTTGTCGCGTTGACGGCGGAAAAGAAGGGCGGCGGCATGGAGGCGCCTGTTCCGACGCGTCCCGCGCCCAGGCCGGCTCCGCCCGCCGCACCACGTTCCGCTCCGCATGCCCCCGCTTCGCACAGCCAGGGCAAGCGCGGCGTGCCCGGCATCGAGGCGATCATAGCGGTTGCTTCCGGCAAGGGCGGGGTCGGCAAATCGACCACCGCCGTCAACCTGGCGCTTGGTCTTGCCGCCAATGGCTTGCGGGTCGGCGTGCTTGACGCCGACATCTATGGGCCGTCCATGCCCAAGCTGCTCGACATCCATGGCCGGCCGCAGACGGTTGACGGCAAGATCCTCAAGCCGATGGAGAATTACGGCCTCAAGGTGATGTCGATGGGCTTCCTCGTCGATGAGGAAACGCCGATGATCTGGCGCGGGCCGATGGTGATGTCGGCACTCACACAGATGCTGCGCGAGGTTGAATGGGGCCGGCTCGACGTGCTTGTGGTCGACATGCCGCCCGGCACCGGCGATGCGCAATTGACCATGGCGCAGCAGGTGCCGCTGGCCGGCGCCGTCATCGTCTCGACGCCGCAGGACCTGGCCCTCATCGATGCCCGCAAGGGGCTGAACATGTTCAAGAAGGTCGACGTGCCGCTGCTCGGCATCGTCGAGAACATGAGCTATTTCATCGCGCCGGACACCGGCAAGCGCTACGACATTTTCGGCCATGGCGGCGCGCGCCGCGAAGCCGAACGCCTCGGCGTCACCTTCCTCGGCGAAGTGCCGCTGGAAATGGGCATCCGCGAAAGCTCGGATGCCGGGACGCCGGTGGTCGTCTCGAAGCCCGACGGCGCCGCGGCGAAAACCTATCGCGACATCGCCGCCAAGGTCTGGGACAGGGTCAATGAAGAACGCGGCGGGGCCGAAGCGGCGGTGCCGAGCATCGTCTTCGAGTGACCTCCCGGGAGGGTCAGCCGCCGACCTTCTCGCCAAATGTCGAAAAGAACTGCCCGGCCAGTTTTTTCGACGTCGACTCGATCAGCCGGCTGCCGAGCTGGGCGATCTTGCCGCCGACTTCGGCCTTGGCGGCATATCTGAGCACCGTGGCGTTCGGCCCATCCGCCGTCAGCGTCACGTCGGCGCCGCCCTTGGCGAAACCGGCGATGCCGCCCTTGCCTTCGCCCTGGATCGTGTAGGAATGCGGTGGCTTGAGGTTCTTCAGCGTCACCTCGCCATTGAAGGTCGCCTTGATCGGTCCGATCTTCAGCACGACCGTCGCCGCCATCTCGGTGTCCGACGTCTTCTCCAGGCTCTGGCAACCGGGAATGCTCTCCTTGAGCACCGCCGGATCGTTCAGAGCTTCCCATACTTTCTGGACGGGCGCCGCGATGCGTTCCTCGCCTTCGATCACCAAAGCCATCAAGACCTCCCGTGCAATTGATGTCGATTGGTCCTAGCGCGCGGCCCGATACATGTCTATCGCACCAAAGTCCGGATTCAGATCGCGCGTGCCCCTTGCCTGCATCCGCGCGTTGTCATATCGATTTGTCATACAAATACGGAGACCATGATGGCTGGCGCCCCCACAGGAAAGAAGAAATTTCGCTCGCAGGAGTGGTTCGACAATCCCGATAATCCGGGAATGACGGCGCTCTATCTGGAGCGTTACCTGAACTACGGGCTGACCCGCGCCGAACTGATGTCGGGCAAGCCGCTGATCGGCATTGCCCAGACCGGCTCTGATCTGTCGCCTTGCAACCGGCACCATATCGAGCTCGCCAAGCGCGTGCGCGAAGGCATCGTCTCGATGGGCGGCATCCCTTTCGAGTTCCCCTGCCATCCGATCCAGGAGACCGGCAAGCGCCCGACCGCGGCCCTTGACCGCAACCTTGCTTATCTCAGCCTGGTCGAGGTGCTCTACGGCTATCCGCTCGATGGTGTCGTGCTCACCATCGGCTGCGACAAGACCACGCCGGCGCTGCTCATGGCGGCGGCCACCGTCAACATTCCCGCCATCGCGCTGTCGGTCGGCCCGATGCTCAACGGCTGGCACAAGGGCAAGCGCACGGGGTCCGGCACCATCGTCTGGGAATCGCGCCAGCGCCTGTCGGCCGGCGAGATCAATTATGACGAGTTCATGGACATCGTCGCCTCCTCGGCGCCCTCCACCGGCTATTGCAACACCATGGGCACCGCCACCACGATGAATTCCCTGGCCGAGGCGCTCGGCATGCAGCTGCCGGGCTCGGCCGCCATCCCCGCGCCATACCGTGAGCGCGGCCAGATCGCCTACGAGACGGGAAAGCGCATCGTCGACATGGTGCATGAGGATCTGAAGCCATCAGACATCATGACGCGCAAGGCCTTCGAGAACGCCATCGTCGTCAATTCGGCGATCGGCGGCTCCACCAACGCACCGATCCATCTCAATGCCATCGCCCGCCATCTCGGCGTGCCGCTCGACAATGACGACTGGCAGAAGGTCGGCCTCAAAGTGCCGCTCATCGTCAATCTGCAGCCGTCCGGCGAATATCTGGGCGAGGACTATCATCATGCCGGCGGCGTGCCGGCCGTGGTTGCCGAACTGATGAAGGCCGGGCTGCTGCCCTATCCTGAAGCCATGACCGTCAACGGCAAATCGATCGGCGACAATTGCAAGGGTGTCGCAAACGAAAACGCCGACGTCATCCACAGTGTCGACAAACCGCTCAAGACCAATGCCGGCTTCATCAATTTCAAGGGCAATCTGTTCGATTCCGCGATCATGAAGATGAGCGGCATCTCGCCGGAATTCCGCGAGCGCTATCTGTCCAACCCGAACGACCCGGAAGCCTTCGAAGGCAATGCCATGGTCTTCGACGGTCCGGAGGACTACCACGCCCGCATCGACGATCCGGCGCAAGGCATCGACGAGCACACCATCCTGTTCATGCGCGGCGCCGGTCCGGTCGGCTATCCCGGCGGCGCCGAGGTCGTCAACATGCAGCCGCCGGCCTATCTCATCAAGAAGGGCATCCACTCGCTGGCCTGCATCGGCGACGGCCGCCAGTCGGGCACGTCGGGCTCGCCATCGATCCTCAACGCCTCGCCGGAAGCCGCGATCGGCGGCGGACTGGCGCTGCTCAAGACCGGCGACCGCGTGCGCATCGACTTGCGCAAGGCCACCGCCAACATGCTGATCAGCGATGAAGAGCTTGCCAGGCGGCGCGCCGAGCTGGAGAGCGATGGCGGCTACCACTACCCCAAGCACCAGACGCCGTGGCAGGAGATCCAGCGCGGCATGGTCGACCAGTTCTCCGAAGGGATGGTGCTGAAGCCGGCCGTGAAATACCTGGACGTCGCCCATACCAGCGGCGTTCCCAGGGACAATCATTGATTACACCGGGGACAATCATTGATTGCTCCGGGGACAATCACTGACATCGGATCGACGGCTGGCAGCTTGATCAATCAGGCCGCCAGCCGTTCTTCCATTTGGCATTGTGCGTCCTGACCGTGGTTCGAGACCGGTCACGATCCTTGACAAGCGTGCCCAACAAATCCACGATCATAACAAGGGGTGCATCGCGACGACCCCGTGAGGCGTCAGCCCAACGTTCGCGTCCAGGCTTCTCTGTCAGGAGGTGGACGCCATGCCGTCAACAACCGCTATCACCGTATCGCAACTCTCCCGGCTGGTCGGCCTGCCGGGCGCGCCTGCAATCATCGACGTCCGTATTGATGAGGATTTCGACGCCGATCCGCGCCTGCTGCCGGCCTCGGTCCGTCGCGATTTCAAAACCGTTTCGACCTGGGCGCCCGATTTCGCCGGCAAGCCCGTCGTGGTGGTCTGCCAGAAAGGCCGGAAACTCTCGCAAGGTGTAGCCGCATGGCTGCGCCACGAGGGGATTCCCGCCGAAACCCTCGAAGGTGGCTTCGAAGCCTGGCGCGATGCGGACGCGCTTCTGGTCCGCACCGACAGATTGCCGCCGCGCGATGTAAAGGGCCGCACGGTCTGGGTGACCCGCGCGCGCCCCAAGGTCGACCGCATCGCCTGTCCGTGGCTGATCCGGCGTTTCGTCGATCCTCGCGCTGTCTTCCTGTTCGTCGAGGCGGCCGAAGTGCCTGCCGTGGCCGACCGCTTTCAGGCCGAGCCTTTCGACATCGACAACGTGTTCTGGAGCCATCGTGGCGAACGCTGCACCTTCGATACGATGATCGAGGAATTCGGGCTGGAATCCACCGCACTCGATCGCCTTGCCGTGATTGTACGCGCGGCCGACACCGCAAGTCTCGATCTGGTGCCCCAGGCCGCCGGCTTTCTGGCTGCCTCGCTTGGCCTGTCGCGAATGTTTCGCGACGATCTGGAGCAACTGGAGGCAGGCATGCTGCTCTACGATGCGTTCTTCCGCTGGTGCCGTGATGCCACCGAGGAAACGCACAATTGGCCCAGCGCGGGTAAACCGTCATGAGCGCCGTTATGCCTGCACACAGGTCGGGGAACGTCGAAGCGCCGGCGGTGCCGACCTTTGCCGAAGCCGTGAAGGTCTGGGCGAAAATCGGACTGCTCAGCTTCGGTGGGCCGGCAGGGCAGATCGCGCTGATGCACAAGGAACTGGTCGAGGAACGACGCTGGATCGGTGAACAGCGTTTCCTGCATGCACTGAATTACTGCATGCTGCTGCCCGGCCCGGAAGCCCAGCAACTCGCCATCTATATCGGCTGGCTGCTGCACAGGACGATCGGTGGCCTTGTCGCCGGCGTCCTGTTCGTCGTGCCGGGCGCGCTCGTCATGCTCGTCTTGAGCAGTCTCTACGTGCTCTATGGCGACATGCCGCTCGTCGCGGCACTGTTCCTCGGGGTGAAGGCGGCGGTGCTTGCTATCGTCATCGAGGCGGTGATCCGCATCGGACGGCGTGCGCTGAAAAACCCAGCCATGGTGTCGATCGCGGTTGCCGCCTTCTTCGCCATCTATGCGTTAAATGTGCCGTTTCCGCTCATCATCCTGCTCGCGGGCCTGACAGGATGGCTGGGAGACCGCGTTGTTCCCGGCCTGTTTTCCGGCGCCGCGCACGGCAAGGGCGACGTTGCCGACATCAAGGGAGCCGTCGACCTGATGTTCGAGCGCGGCGAACTGACTCATGTCGAACCGACCAGATGGCATGCGCCGCGCACTGTCGCGATCTGGCTGCCGATCTGGCTCGGACCGGTTCTTGTTATCTGGTGGTTCACCGGCTTCGCCAGCGTGTGGACGGAGATAGGCCGGTTCTTCAGTCTGATGGCGGTCGTCACCTTCGGTGGCGCCTATGCGGTGCTTGCCTATGTCGCGCAGGCGGCTGTCCAGTCCTTCGGCTGGCTCGCGCCCGGTGAGATGGTCGATGGTCTCGGGCTTGCCGAGACCACGCCTGGTCCACTCATCCTGGTGTTGCAGTTTGTCGGCTTCATCGCCGCGTTCCGTCACGCCGGGTCACTGAACCCGTTGCTTGGCGGATCGCTTGGCGCGCTGCTGACCTTGTGGGTGACGTTCACGCCGTGTTTCTTCTGGATATTCCTTGGCGCGCCCTACATCGAGGCCTTGCGCGGCAACAGGATGTTGTCGGCCGCGTTGGGGGCGATCACAGCCGCTGTTGTCGGCGTCGTCATGAACCTCGCACTTTGGTTTGCCTTGCACGTCGTTTTCCGCGAGGTGCACGCGATGGGTCTCGGCATGAATGTCCCGGTGCTTTCGTCGATCGACTGGCGGGCGGCGCTGCTTTCCTGCGCCGCGATGATCGCCATCCTGAGGCTGAAGATCGGCGTGCTGCCGACGCTCGCCGGATCGGCCCTTGCCGGTGTCTTGCTGCTGGCGGCGAGGGGATAGAGGCTCGCCTGCCTTTGTATTCCGCTCGCCGACCATTTAAGTGGTTGGAAACGGATTGGAACATCATGGCGCAGCGACGCTCTTCCCTCGGTTTCCTTGGCATGTTCGGACGATCGGGCGATCTGAGGCAGCTTGATGCGGCATTGCGTGACGCCGACCTTCATCCCGCGCTTGTGCCGGAGGGGGTGAAACTCACCCTCGTCAATCTGATGAAGGATCGCTGGTCCGACGAGCCGCCGCCACAGGCCTACCCGGATGTGGCGCGACTGTTCAGCTACTGCGTTGCCGGACCGGAGACGTTCGAGCGCTCCCACGGCTTGCAGCAGCGGCAGGACGTGGAGCGCCGTATCGAGGACGCGGTCGAGGCCGGCGACAGTTTCGACGCCCGGATCGTGTTGATGACGCTGCACGCCAAGCTGATCAACGCCGAAGTCGTTGAACGCTACGGCCTGGGCGCCGACTGACTGCTTTGACGAGGCTCAGCCGCCCATATTGGCGCGCGGCAGCTTGATCATGTCGCCGAAGCGCGCGCGCAGCCTGTCGTCGAGCAGCTTCGGCACATGGCGCGGGAAGCGTTCGGCAAGGACGCGCTTCTTCTCGATGATCGCGCGCTGCAATATGTCGGGCCGGCCCTTTTCGTTCCATTCCTTCGGCGAAAACCGGTCGCCGACAGCCGGATAGAAATACTCGGTTTGCATCAGCCGAAGCGTCTGCTCGTTGCCGAGATAATGGCCCGGTCCCTTCAGGCAGACTTCGGCGATGGTGTCGATCGACAGCGCCTCATCGGTCACCTCAATGCCGCGGACGCAACGCAGGCAATGTCCGAGCATGTCATTGTCGATGATCAGGCTTTCCAGGCAGAAGCCGAGCAGCGAGGCATGCATGCCGGCCGATTCGTAGACCAGGTTGAGCCCGGCAAGGCCGGCCATCACGTCGGTGATGCCTTTTTCATAGCCGGACTGGATGTCGGGCAGTTTCGAATCCGTCATGCCGGCGGCCGAGCCGCCGGGCAAATCGTAGAACTGCGCCATCTGCGCGCAGGCAGCGGTCAGCACCGCCTGCTCGGCCGAGCCGCCCGACATGGCGCCGGTCCTCAGATCCGACACGAACGGCCAGGTGCCGAAGATCGCCGGGTGTCCCGGCTTGATGGCGTTGACATAAACCAGACCGGCCAGCACTTCGGCCACCGCCTGCACGACCGCGCCGGCAATCGCCGCCGGGGCGGTCGCACCGGCCTGGCCAGCCGACAAAAGCAGGATCGGGATGCCGCCCTCGACACAGGCCTCGAGCACGCCGCACGCGTCCTCGGCGAACTTCATCGGCGGCACGACGAAGCAGTTGGAGTTCGAAACGAAAGGCCGGGCGCGGAAATTCTCCTCGCCGCCGGCGATGGCATAGAGCATCTCCAGCGCCGGTTGCACGTTCTCGCGCACCGTGAACGAGGTGCCGACATGCTTGGACGTGCCCATCACGCAGGCATAGAGCGTGTTGAAGTCCATTTCGAGCGGATCGGGAATGTCGCGCGGCACCATCGGCCGCTGGAAGAAATGGATGTTGTCGAGCCCCTCGACGATGCGGGCCGCGTCATAGATGTCTTGCAGCAGCGATTCGCGATATTCACGCTTCTCCACATCGACCAGATGCACGGCGGCACCCGCCGTGCCGTAGTGCACGCGCTTGCCCTGAATCACCATGTCGTGTTTCGGGTCCTGGCCGTGCAAGGTGAAATTGCGCGCTGCCTTCTTGATGGTGTCGAGCACCAGCGCGCGCGGAAAACGGATGCGGCCATCATCGCCATGGGTGGCGCCGACCTTGGTCAGTGCCTCGATGCAGGAAGGGATGGCATTGGCGAAGCCGACCGTCTCCAGCAGCGTCAGCACGGCCTCGTGGATGCGCTCCTGATCGTTCCCACGCAAGGGCCCGTAGCTGCCGCCCTCGAGGCCGGCGCGCACCGGCCTGATGTCGTCGGCGAGCGGCGCGGCCCGCATGGCGCGGCGCGCTTCGCGTCCACCGGAGCGGCGCGAGCGCTGATCCGCCGCCGCTTCCTGCTTTTCAAGAACCACTGACATGGAGACACTCCAGCTTTCTCGGAAGCAGGGCGGCGGTTGGTCCACCATCGGCTGCTTCTTCCCCTTTGTGCCACGACTATGCCGCCGGCTTTGGCACAGCCTATGGGCCAGCCTGTTCGGGTGCATGTGCCAGAGCTAAAGGAACCGGAGCCGCCTTTGGGGCTCCGGTCCAAGCATCGGGTGGATGGATCAGGCAGCCGCCGGCCTGCGTCCGGCCGCGGTGGCGAGCTCGCGGATGCCGGGCTCGATGTGCTGCAGCGCGATCGAGGAAATGCCCAACCGCATGAAACGCGAAGGCTTTTCGGTGCGGTCGAAGAAGCGGTCTCCCGGCTCGATGATGACGCTGCGTGAGGCGGCGGCCTCGGCCAAACCACGGGAATCGGTGCCCCGCGGCCCCTCGAGCCAGAGCGACGTGCCGCCGGCCGAATCGGTCGAACGCCATTCCGGCAGGAAAGCGGAAATCGCATGGACCAGACGCTTGCGCCGCTCGTCAAAGGCGCTCGACAGACGCCGCACCAGGGCCTCGTGATGGCCGAGCGACAGGAACAGCGCCACGGCGCGCTGATTGTTGGCCGGCGGATGGCGCAGCATGAAACGGCGCAATGCCCTGAGTTCCGCGATTAGTCCAGCCGACGCGACGATGTAGCCAAGCCGCAGGCCTGGAGCCAGCGTTTTCGACATCGAGCCGACGTAGACGACGCGGCCGGAGCGATCGAGGCTCTTCAATGCCTGCTGCGGCGCCTCGTCGAGTAGCTGGCTGTCATAGCCGTCCTCGATGATGATCTGGTTGTGACGGTTGGCACGTGCCAGCAGATCCTGCCGCCGCTCGGCCGACAACGGCACCATGGTCGGGCAATGATGGCTGGGCGTGACGAACACGAAGCCGGAATCATTGGGGATAGAAGAGGTTACGATGCCGGACTGGTCGACCGGCACAGGCTGGATCTCGGCGCCCGCAAGGCGGAAGATCGAGCGCGCGTCGGGGTAGCCCGGGTCTTCCATTGCCACCTTCGAGCCCTTGGTCATCAACAGCGAAGCCAGCATGTAGAGCGCGTTCTGGGCGCCCAGCGTGACGATGATCTCGTCGGGATTGGCGAAGATGCCGCGCCGGGGCAGGAGCCGCGCCTGGATCTGCTCGATCAAGAGCGGATCGTCACGATCGACCATGTCGGACGCCCAGTTGCGGATCTCGAGCACGGCCAGCGCCATGCGGTTGCACTCGCGCCATTCGGCGGTCGGGAACAGCGCCGGGTCGAACTGGCCATAGACGAAGGGGTAGGACGACTTGATCCAGTTTTCGTGCTTGGCCGGCGGCGGCATGTCGCTGGCGGCGATCTGCCGGCGCGCCTTCCAGTCGATCTCATTGGCCTGGTCAGGCGCCTTCTGATGCGGCTTGGCCGGCGTCGCCAGCACGTCTGGATTGACGAAATGGCCGCGCCGTTCGCGCGCCACCAGGAAACCCTGGTCGACGAGCTGCTGGAAGGCGAGAACCACGGTTCCGCGCGCCACGCCGAGTTTCTCGGCCAGGATCCGGCAGGAGGGAAGCGGCATCGAAGCGGCGATCTGTCGGTCCAGGATGGCGGCCACGATGGCTTGGCGGATCTGCGCCTGCAGGGTCTGGCCGGATTCAGCCGAAATCCGGAACAGGCCGGACCATATCGCCGTGTCGTTTCTCTGTGGCATGGAAGATGTTCCTCGATGGCCAGCTTTTTTCGCTTTGCTGGACCAGTCGAATGTAACGGTGGCACAAGGGGTTGCGCCAATCAATTTTTCTGATCTTTGGGATTTATGCCAGTGATCCTTCCAGCCGAAATCGGGCGCTGTATCGTTCCTGTGACAATCCATGCCATCACTTCGTGACGCGCTGCGTCATCGCCGCGTATTGACCGGACGGAATTCGGCTCAATAGTTTTGTCGCGACGACACGCGCCGGAAACATCCGGTCTGATAGAGTGCGTCGAAAAACGCCAGGAGTCCCCGCCAGTGGATAAGTCAGCCTTCCAGAAACAGCTTGCCGCCTTGCGCGATCATCGCGCCGGGGCGCCAGCCGACATGCGCCAGGCCTTCGCTGCCGATCCACAGCGGTTCAAGACATTCTCCGCCACCGATGGCGACCTTTTGCTCGACTGGTCGAAATGCGCCGTCGACGCCACCACCATGGATCTGCTGGAAAAGCTGGCCGCCGCCGCCGATCTCGAGGGGCGCCGCGCCGCCATGTTTGCCGGCAAGAGGATCAACATCACCGAAGACCGCGCCGTGCTGCACACGGCGCTGCGCAACCTCAGCGGCAAGGGCGTCACGGTCGACGGCCAGGACGTCAAGGCGGATGTCATTTCCGTGCTCGACGCGATGGGTGCCTTTGCCGACGCGATCCGCTCCGGCAAGGCAGCCGGCGCCACCGGCAAGAAGATCACCGATATCGTCAACATCGGCATTGGTGGCTCCGACCTCGGCCCGGCCATGGCGACGCTGGCGCTCGCCCCCTATCATGACGGACCGCGCGCGCACTATGTCTCCAACATCGACGGCGCCCATATCCACGACACGCTGAAGGGCCTGTCCGCCGAGACCACGCTGTTCATCATCGCCTCCAAGACCTTCACCACGGTCGAGACGATGACCAATGCGCAGACGGCGCGCGACTGGGTACAGAAGGCACTCGGCAAGGAAGCGGTCGGCAAGCATTTCGCCGCCGTCTCGACTGCGCTCGACCTGGTGGCCAAGTTCGGCATCGAGCAGGATCGCGTCTTCGGCTTCTGGGACTGGGTCGGCGGCCGCTATTCGGTCTGGGGCGCGATCGGCCTGCCTGTCATGATCGCCGTCGGCCCAAGAAATTTCCGCGCCTTCCTCGACGGCGCGCATGAGATGGACGAGCACTTCCGCAGCACCCCGCTGGCCGGGAACCTGCCGGCGCTTCTGGGGCTGGTCGGCTGGTGGCATCGGGTCATCTGCGGCTATCCGGCGCGCGCGGTCATCCCCTATGACCAGCGCCTGTCCAGGCTGCCTGCCTATCTGCAGCAGCTCGACATGGAATCGAACGGCAAGGGTGTCACCCTCGACGGCACGCCCGTTACGACGCCGACCGGGCCGCTGGTCTGGGGCGAACCCGGCACCAATGGCCAGCACGCCTTCTTCCAGTTGCTGCACCAGGGCACGGACCTCATCCCGGTCGAATTCCTCGCCGCGGCCGTTGGCCATGAGCCGAACCTGCGGCATCAACACGATCTGCTGCTCTCCAACTGCCTGGCGCAGTCGGAAGCCCTGATGAAGGGGCGCACGCTGGACGAAGCCCGCGCGCAGATGCTGGCCAAGGGCATGAAGCCGGCGGATGTCGACAAGATAGCACCGCATCGCGTCTTCTCCGGCAACCGGCCGTCGGTGACCATCCTCTATCGCAAGCTCGACCCGCGCACCTTCGGCCGGCTGATCGCGCTCTACGAGCACCGCGTCTTCGTCGAGGGCACGCTGTTCAACATCAATTCCTTCGACCAGTGGGGTGTCGAGCTCGGCAAGGAACTGGCGACCGGCCTGCTGCCTGTCGTTGAAGGCAAGGAAAGCGCCGCAAACCGCGACGCCTCTACAAGGGGCCTTGTGGAACGCATCCACCAATTGCGTGGTTCGGAGTGAACGACTTGGCAGACATCAAGGGGATATTGTTCGACAAGGACGGGACACTTGTCGACTTCAACGCGACCTGGCTCGGCGTTGCCGACTTCATGGCCATGGACGCATCCGATGGCGACCGCTGGAAGGCCGACAGGCTGCTCGCGGCCGCCGGCTTCGATTTCGCCAACCGGCGCTTCAAGCCCGACTCCATATTTGCTTCCGGCACCAATCTCGACGTCGTCGAACTTTGGTTTCCGCGCCTTTCGAACGAAGACCAGATGCTGGCCGTCGCCCGCTTCAACGAGATCACCTCGGTGCAGGGCTCGGCGATGGCGGTGGCCCTGCCGGGCGTCGTCGACACCTTGGCGGTGCTGCACAAAACATCCTACCGGCTTGGCGTCGCCACCAATGATTCGACCAGCGGCGCGGAAAAGACCTTGGTCACGCTCGGCGTCGCGCAGCTCTTCGACGCAGCCTATGGCTACGACGCGGTCGCCAATCCCAAACCCGCGCCGGACACCATCCAGGCCTTCTGCGACCTCACTGGGTTGAAGCCGGCGCAGATCGCCATGGTCGGCGACAACCGCCACGACCTCGAAATGGCGCGTGCCGGCGGTTGTGGCCTGGCGGTCGGCGTGCTTTCCGGCACCGGTACGCGCGAATCGCTGGCCGAGATCGCCGACGTCATCCTGGATTCGGTTGCCGACCTGCCGGATTTCCTTTCAACGCGGGTCAAGGAGACGGTTTGATCGCCTCCACTGATGCATGTCGCCCAAGTGACCCCGGTTTTGGGAGAACGACATGCATGGAGCAAAGACCCGAGGTGCGCGGCACGAGTCTGTTTCACGGCGATGCGCTTCAGGCAGGCGCGGTCTCGGCCTCGAGGCGAAAGACGCCGCTCGGCGTCAGCGCGGCGTCTCTTGTCTCTCCGAAGTCCGGCACCTTGTATTCCGCAAGCAGGCGCAACCGCGACCGTGGCAGATAGGCCCGGCCCGGATCGCCGACAAGGATCTCGACGCCGACCGCGAGGCAGCGATCGAGAAAAGGCATGATGCGCGCCGCGACGTCTTGTCCGTAGAACACATCGCCGGCAAGCACGAGGTCGACCAAGGGGGGCGGGCCCCCGGTGATATCGCCGTCCACCACCGTGATGGCGACGCCGTTGGCGGCTGCGTTGAGGCCGAGCGCGGCGATGCCGTTGCGGTCGATTTCGGCGGCAACCACCTCGCATGCGCCGGCCTTCGCGGCGGCGATGCCGACCAGGCCGGACCCCGCGCCCAGGTCGAGCACGCGGCGGCCCGCCACGCTCATCGGATGGTCGAGGATATAGCGCGCCAGAACGGCGCCGCCGGCCCACGCATAGGCCCAGTAGGGCGGCTGCGGTTCTGGCGCGTCAGCGTCCGCGCGGGCGTCGTCTTCAGGCTCGACCAGCCGTCTCAATCCGCTGCCCGGATGGGCGGTGTAGAGCCGGATTTCAGGAAGTGCGGGCACCGGGACAAGGCGCATGTTGGCCTTGATGAATTCCGCCGCATCGAGGCGAAGGCGCCGGTCCGGTGCATCATTGTCGGCAAGGATCACTAGCCGCGCAGCGCCCGCCGCAGGATCTTGCCCACCGGCGTCTTCGGCAATTCGGTCCTGAACTCGATGTATTTGGGCCGCTTGTAGCCGGTAAGGTTCTCGCGGCAGAAAGCGGTGATGGCTTCCACGGTCAGGGCTGGATCCTTCTTGACGATGAACAGCTTCGGCACTTCACCCGAATGCTCGTCCGGCACGCCGATCGCCGCGACCTCAAGCACGCCCGGATGCATGGCCACGACCTCCTCGAGTTCGGTCGGATATACGTTGAAGCCGGAGACCAGGATCATGTCCTTCTTGCGGTCGACGATCTTGGTGTAGCCGCGCTCGTCCATGAAGCCCATGTCGCCCGACTTGAAGAAGCCGTCCTTGGTCATCACCTTGGCGGTCTCGTCGGGCCGGTTCCAGTAGCCGGCCATCACCTGTGGCCCCCGGATGCAGATCTCGCCAACCTCGCCCAGCGGCAAATTGTTGCCGTCATCGTCGCGGATGACGATTTCGGTCGAGGGCAGCGGCAGGCCGATGGTGCCCGTGAACTCACTCGATGTGAACTTGTTGGCGGTCGCCACCGGCGAGGTTTCCGACAGGCCGTAGCCTTCCGAGACCGGACAGCCGGTCAGCGCCTTCCAACGCTCGGCAACGCCCTTCTGCACCGCCATGCCGCCGCCCAGCGTCAGGATCAGAGGCTTGAAGTCGAGCTTGCGGAAGTCCTCATTGTTGAGCAGCGCATTGAACAGCGTATTGAGACCGGGAAAGATGTGGACCGGATATTTCCCGAGTTCCTTGACGAAGCCCGGAATGTCGCGCGGGTTGGGAATGAGGATGTTCTGGGCGCCTTGCTGCATGCCCATCAGCGCGTTCACCGTCAGCGCGAAGATATGATAGAGTGGCAGTGCGCAGACGAAGTTGAGATGCGCGGGCTTCGGCTTGATCGTGTAGGCGTCTTCGACCCAGAGCGAGTTCTGCGCGACGTTGGCCAGCACATTGCTGTGCAACAGGGTCGCGCCTTTCGAGATCCCCGTTGTGCCGCCGGTATATTGCAGGAAGGCTACATCATTGGCGGCCACCGTGGCCGGCTTGAAATTCATGCCGCGGCCTGCCTTCAGCGCCGCGTTGAACTTGACATGGCCGGGTAATGACCAGGCCGGCACCATTTTCTTGACGCGGCGCACGACCAGATTGACGATCGTGCCCTTAAGCCCGCCGAGCATGTCGCCCATGGATGCGACCACGACATGCTTGACCAAGGTCCTGGACACCACGGCCTGCAGTGTACCTGCGAAGTTCTCGAGGATGACGATGGCCTGTGCCCCGGAATCCTTGAGCTGATGTTCCAGTTCGCGCGGCGTGTAGAGCGGATTGACGTTCACCACCGTATAGCCGGCGCGGGCCACCGCCATCATCGCCACCGGATACTGCAGTACGTTCGGCATCATCAGCGCGACGCGCGCGCCCTTCTGCAGTCCCGTCGACTGCAGATAGGCGCCGAATGCCGCCGAAAGCCGCTCGAGCTCCGCATAGGTGATCGACTTGCCCATGCAGGTGAAGGCCGGCTGGCCGGAAAACTGGTTGCATGCGGCGACAAGGAAATCGCCGATGGAACTGTGGGGAAGGGGACCGATCTCGGCCGGCATGTTCTTCGGATAGCTTTTCAGCCATGGTTTTTCCGGCAGGCCGGCGACGAGTTCGGTGAGTGCCTTCGGCAGTCGCCGGCCTGGTGCGGGCGCCGGTGTCGGTGTCGGTGTCGCTTTCGCTGGCGATGCGGCCTTCGTTGCGCCGGTCTTGTTCGCCGCTGCCTTCATCGGAGCCGCTTTTGTGGGAGAAGCCTTCGGCGAAGTCTTTGCGGGGGCGGCTTTCACGGTCGGCTTGGTGGCGCCCTTGGCCGTGGTCGCCGCCTTTGCCGCTGGTGCTGTCTTGGCGGGCTTTGCGCCTGCCTTGGCGGTCGCGGCCTTGGCGGCAGCTTCACCTTGACCGTCGGCGGCGGCGGCTGGTTTCGAAACCGCCTTGGCCGACACTTTCACCGGCGCCTTCGATGCTTTAGCCACCCGTTCCTCCCTAGCAATTCTTGTTCGCCCGTCTCTTGGTCGCCTGGTGCCGCACCCGCCTCCAGATGACAGAGACGTCCTCCGCTGCCGCCAGCCAGACCATCTATGTATTGCCTCTATCGGCGGGGGTGCAAGTCTTGCCCTTGCGGCAAGGCGCCGAAAGATTTGCCGTCGAAAATCTTCCCCGCCGGCGACACTGGAACGGTATCTTTCCGCGTCCGCGGCCGGCTGAAGACGCGACGCGGCAATGATGGCGCCAGATGCCGGATCAATAAAAAAATGCGGTTGTTAACAATATCGTGAATGGAAAAAACTGCTAATTTTTTCTGCCATTTAGCAAAATTACGGATTTTTTTCCTGCTTCCCGCGGGGTAAGCAAACGGGGTGTTCCAAAGCCGGAAAAACGGTGCTTATATGCGCGCTTCGCGAGCCTGATAGAGGGGCTTGGAAGAACATCAGGGAGTGCTCAATGAAGAAGAAATTGACTTTTGCAGCCGCGTTGCTGGCTGCAAGCGTCCTGGGAGGCGTGGCCAACGCGAAAACCCTGGTCTATTGCGCGGAAGCATCGCCGGAGGGATTTGATCCGGCGCCGTACACCGCGGGCCAGACGTTCGACGCGTCCTCGCGTACCGTTTTCAACCGTCTCGTCGAATTCGATCACGGCAAGACCACGGTCTCGCCCGGACTGGCTGAAAGCTGGACGATCTCCGACGACGGCAAGGAGTATACGTTCAAGCTGCGCAAGGGCGTCAAGTTCGCCGCCACCGACTATTTCACCCCGACGCGCGATTTCAACGCCGACGACGTGGTGTTCTCGTTCCAGCGTCAGGTCGACAAGAACGGCCCGTGGTTCCAGTACATTCCCGGTATTGCCTACCAGTATTACAATGACCAGTTCGGCGACAACATCACCAAGGTCGAGAAGGTCGACGACATGACGGTGAAGTTCACCCTCAAGGAGCCGGCGATCACCTTCATTCCGACGCTGGGCATGGACTTCGCCTCGGTCGTGTCGAAGGAATATGCCGACAAGCTGCAGGCCGACAAGACGCCTGAACTGTTCAACCAGAAGCCGGTCGGCACCGGCCCGTTCATCTTCGTCGACTACCAGACCGACGCCGCCATCCGCTACAAGGCCAACCCGGACTATTGGGGCGGCAAGCAGAAGATCGACGACCTGGTCTTCGCCATCACCACCGACCCGGCGGTGCGCGCGCAGAAGCTCAAGGCCGGCGAGTGCAACATCATGTCGTACCCGGCCCCGGCCGACATTGCCGGCCTGCAGGCGGATGCGAACCTGAAGGTCGACGAGCAGGAGGGCCTCAACGTCGGCGCGCTGATGTACAACACCCAGCAGAAGCCGTTTGACGATGTGCGCGTCCGCAAGGCGCTCAACATGGCCATCAACAAGAAGGCCATCATCGACGCGGTCTTCCAGGGTGCCGGCCAGGTGGCGATCAACCCGATCCCGCCGACCATGTGGTCCTACAACAAGGACGTGAAGGACGATCCGTACGATCCGGACGCTGCCAAGAAGCTGCTTGAGGAAGCCGGCGTCAAGGATCTCAAGATGAACGTCTGGGCGATGCCCGTTTCGCGCCCCTACATGCCGAACGCGCGCCGCACCGCCGAACTGATCCAGGCGGACTTCGCCAAGGTCGGCGTCACCGTCAACATCGTCAGCTACGATTGGGGTGAATATCTCAAGCGCGCTTCGGCGGTCGATCACGACGGCGCCGTCATCGTCGGCTGGACCGGCGACAATGGCGATCCGGACAATTTCCTCGGCGTGCTTCTGAGCTGCGCTTCCGTCGGTTCGAACAACCGCGCGGAATGGTGCAACAAGGACTTCGATGCGCTCATCAACAAGGCCAAGACGGTTTCCGACCAGGCCGAGCGCACCAAGCTCTACGAACAAGCTCAGGTCATCTTCAAGGAACAGGCACCGTGGGCAACGCTCGCCCATTCCAAGGTGTTCATGCCGATGCAGAAGACCGTCTCCGGCTTTGCGATGGATCCGCTCGGCATCCATCGCTTTGACGGCGTCGATATCGCCGAATAAGGTTCGCGAAACGGGGCGGCGCCACAAGGTGCCGCCCCACCTCGCCCGCCATGCTGCGTTATATCCTCGGCAAGCTCGCCCTCATCATCCCGACCTTCATCGGGATAACCATCCTCGCTTTTGGCTTCGTGCGCATCCTGCCCGGTGATCCGGTGCTGGTGCTCGCGGGCGAACGTGGCCTGTCGCCCGAACGTCACACGGCGCTGATGCACCAGTTCGGTTTCGACCTGCCGATCTGGCAGCAATATCTGACCTATCTGACCAACATCCTCAGCGGCGATTTCGGCACCTCGTTTTCCACCAAGACGCCGGTGCTCAAGGATTTCCTGGTGCGGTTCCCGGCAACGGTCGAACTCGCCATCTTCGCCATGATCTTCGCCGTCGTCTTCGGCGTCGCCTTCGGCATCTTCGCCGCGATCCGCCGTGGCTCCTGGTTCGACCAACTCACCATGGGCACCGCGCTGGCCGGCTATTCCATGCCGATCTTCTGGTGGGGGCTGCTGCTGATCATCGTCTTTTCCGGCACGCTGCACTGGACGCCGGTCTCCGGCCGCATCGACCTACTCTACTTCTTCAAGCCGGTGACCGGCTTCATGACCATCGATTCCCTGATTTCCGGGCAGAAGGGCGCATTCCGTTCGGCGGTGTCGCACCTCATCCTGCCGACCATCGTGCTCGGCACCATCCCGCTGGCGGTCATCGCCAGGCAGACGCGCTCGGCCATGCTCGAAGTGCTGGGCGAGGATTATGTTCGTACCGCGCGTGCCAAGGGCCTGGCGCCGCGCCGCGTCATCGGCCTGCATGCCTTCCGCAACGCGCTGATCCCGGTCGTCACCACCATCGGCCTGCAGGTCGGCACGCTGCTCACCGGCGCCATCCTGACCGAGAGCATCTTCTCCTGGCCAGGCATCGGCAAATGGATGATCGACGCCATTTCCAAGCGCGACTATTTCACCGTCCAGGGCGGGTTGCTTCTGATCGCGCTGATCGTCATGTCGGTGAACCTCATCGTCGACGTGCTCTACGCCGTCATCAACCCGCGCATACGGGCCAATTGACATGACCAACGAAGGCCCAGCCACCGTCGAAGCCGCCACCGTCGTCAAGCCGCAGGACGCGCGGCTGCAGATGTTCGCGGAATTCTGGCATTACTTCTCCATCAACAAGGGCGCGGTGATAGGCCTCTTCGTCTTCGCGCTGCTGATCCTGGTCGCGCTCTTCGCGCCGCTGCTCGCCCCGCATTCGCCTGACGATCAGTTCCGTGACTTCTTCCTGACGCCGCCGGCCTGGCAGGCGGGCGGCAATGCGCAGTTCCTGCTCGGCACCGACGCCGTCGGCCGCGATATGCTGTCGCGCCTGATCTACGGCTCACGCTTCTCGCTGGCCATCGGCTTCGTCGTCGTGACCACGGCGCTGATCTCCGGCGTCATCCTCGGCCTGCTCGCCGGTTATTGCCGCGGTTGGGTCGATACGCTGATCATGCGCATCATGGACATCATCCTGGCCTTCCCGTCGCTGCTTCTGGCGCTGGTGCTGGTCGCGGTCCTTGGCCCTGGCCTCGTCAATGCCATGATCGCCATCGCCTTCGTGCTGCAACCGCATTTCGCGCGGCTCACCCGCGCCGCCGTGATGGCGGAAAAGAACCGCGAATATGTAATCTCGGCCAAGGTTGCCGGCGCCAGCCATCTCAGGCTGATGCTGGTTACCATCCTGCCCAACTGCATCGCGCCTTTGATCGTCCAGGCGACGCTGTCCTTCTCCAACGCCATTCTCGAGGCGGCCGCGCTCGGCTTCCTCGGCATGGGCGCGCAGCCGCCGACGCCGGAATGGGGCACCATGCTTGCCGAAGCACGTGAGTTCATCCTGCGCGCCTGGTGGGTGGTGACCTTCCCCGGCCTCGCCATCCTGATCACCGTCTTCGCCATCAACCTGATCGGCGACGGTCTGCGCGATGCGCTCGACCCCAAGCTGAAGAGGTCGTGAGCATGCCCCTGCTCGAGATCAAGAACCTCACCGTTTCCTTCGACACCGCGGCCGGACCGTTCATGGCCGTGCAAGGCATCGACCTTTCGATCGAACCGCGCGAGGTGCTGGCGATCGTCGGCGAGTCCGGTTCCGGCAAATCGGTGTCGATGCTGGCGGTGATGGGGCTGTTGCCCAATACGGCGACGGTCAGGGCCGACCGCATGGCCTTCGACGGCGTCGATCTGTTGAAGCTCAGTCCGTCCGAACGGCGCAAGATCGTCGGCAAGGACATTTCGATGATCTTCCAGGAACCGATCGCCAGCCTTAATCCGTGCTTCACGGTCGGCTTCCAGATCGAGGAGGTTCTGCGCTTCCACATGGGCATGGATCGCGCTCAGCGCCGGGCGCGGGCCATCGAACTGATGAAGCTGGTCGGCATTGCCGATCCGGAGGAACGGCTGAGCTCGTTTCCGCACCAGATGTCGGGCGGCCAGTGCCAGCGCGTCATGATCGCCATCGCCATTGCCTGCAATCCCAAGCTGTTGATCGCCGACGAGCCGACGACCGCGCTCGACGTCACCATCCAGAAGCAGATCCTCGATCTCCTGGTCTCGTTGCAGGCCAAATACGGCATGGGCCTGATCATGATCACCCACAATATGGGCGTGGTCGCCGAGACCGCCGACCGCGTCATCGTCCAGTACAAGGGCCGCAAGATGGAAGAGGCCGACGTGCTGTCGCTGTTTGAATCGCCGAAGAGCAACTACACGCGCGCGTTGCTGTCGGCTCTGCCGGAAAACGCCGTCGGCGACCGGCTGCCGACCGTGTCCGACATGCTGTTCGAGCCGGCTCCCTCTGCCGCGGGAGCCTCCGCATGAGCACTACGGTTCTCGAAGGCAAGAACATCGTTCGCGACTATCACATCGGCGGCGGCCTGTTCACCGGACCGCGCACCGTGCATGCGGTCAAGGGCGTCTCCTTCACCGTGGACAAGGGCAAGACGCTCGCCATCGTCGGCGAAAGCGGCTGCGGCAAGTCCACGCTTGCCCGCATCATCACGTTGATCGATCCGGCGACGGCGGGCGATCTGTTCATCGACGGCAACAAGGTCGACATCGCCAGGGGCGGATTGACCAAGGAGATGCGCCGCAAGGTGCAGATCGTCTTCCAGAACCCCTACGGCTCGCTCAATCCGCGCCAGAAGATCGGCGACGTGCTGGGCGAGCCGCTGCTGATCAACACCGACAAATCGGCCGCCGAGCGGCGTGACCTCGCCATGAAGATGCTGAAGAAGGTCGGCCTCGGTCACGAGCATTACAACCGCTATCCGCACATGTTCTCGGGCGGCCAGCGCCAGCGCATCGCCATCGCCCGCGCGCTGATGTTGAACCCGAGCCTCTTGGTGCTAGACGAGCCGGTCTCAGCGCTCGATCTTTCGGTGCAGGCGCAGGTGCTCAATCTGCTCGCCGACCTGCAGGACGAATTCCAGCTGACCTATGTCTTCATCAGCCACGATCTGTCCGTGGTGCGCTACATCGCCGACGATGTGATGGTGATGTATTTCGGCGAGGCGGTCGAATACGGCTCGCGCGACGAGGTGTTTTCCGACCCCAAGCACAGCTACACCCGGACGTTGTTCGCCGCGACCCCGCGCGCCGACGTCGCTTCGATCAAGGCGCGGTTGGCGAAGAAGAAGGCGGCCGCCTGAGGCTGCGAGCCGCAGCCGTCAGGCGCCCTTCGTCCATCAGGACAGCTTTGCGATGATGGCGCGCAGCGCCTCGCCGAAGCGGTGGATCTCCTCGACCGTGTTGTAGTGGACCAACGAGGCGCGGATGGCGCCGCTGTCCATCGACAGGTTGAGGCGCTTCATCAGGCGTGGCGCGTACATGTGGCCGTCACGGATGCCGATCTGCATCTCGGCCATCTCCTCGACGATCCTTTGCGGCGACAGCTTGCCGATGTTGAAGCAGAAGGTCGGCACGCGCTCGTTGATGCGCGCCTCGTCCGCGACGCCGTAGATGGTCGCGCCGCAGCCCTTGAGCACGCCAAGCATCTCGCGCGCCAGAACCAGCTCGTAGTCGCGGATTGCTGTCATGCCGGCAACGATGTTTTCGCGCCGCGAGCGATTGTTGGAGGGCGCGAGATTGCGGCCGATCAGTTCCAGATACTGCACGGCCGCGTCCATGCCGGAGACATTCTCGTAGATGAAGGTGCCGGCCTCGACCTTGTAAGGTGGTTCGTCCGGAATGAAATCCTCGCGGAAGGTCGGCAGCCGCTTCAGCGTGTCGAAGCGGCCCCAGAGGAAGCCCATATGCGGCGAGAAGTTCTTGTAGCCGGAGCAGACGAGGTAGTCGCAATCCCAGGCCTGCACGTCGATCAGCCCATGTGGTCCGTAATGCACGCAGTCGAGGAACACTTCGGCACCGGCCGCATGCGCGATCTTGGCCACGGAAGCCACATCGACGATCGAGCCGATCGAATGCGCCGTCACCGTGCAGGCGACGAGGCGGGTGCGGTCGGAAACCAGCGGGCGCAGATCGTCGACATGCAGGTTGCCGTCCTCGCGCATGCGCCACCACTTGAATTTCGCCCCGGCCGATTCCAGCGCCAGCCAGGTGGCGATGTTGGCGTCATGGTCCATGTCGGTGATGACGATCTCGTCGCGTTCTCCAAGCATCTGGCCAATGCCGAGGCTGACGAGGCGGATGAAGGAGGTGGCGTTCATGCCGAAGCAGATTTCCGCCGGGCTGTAGGCGTTGATCAGCAGCGCTACGCTTGTGCGGGCATCGGCGACCGACTGGTCGACGGTTACGCTGCGGCCATAGCGGCCGCCGCGCTGCACATTGTGCGAGACAAGGTGGTTGGTCACCGCGTCGAGCACGCTCTGCGGAATCTGCGCGCCGGCGGCGTTGTCCAGGAAGATGAAATCGCCGGCCCGCTGCAGGGCGGGAAACATGGCCCGGATTGTGGCGACGGGGAAGCCGTCGGTGGCGTGGGGATTGCTCAAGGGATGTCTCCTGCGGAGTGCTATGGCGAACGGTCTGATGGTCAGCGCGTCTTTTCGGTCTTGAAGCGGGCTTCAAGCAGGCTGACGAGGCGCACCATCGGCCAGAGGAAGATGAGATAGACGAGTGCCGCGCCGATCAGCGGCGAGGGGTTGGCGTAGAGCGACTGCGCGTTGGTCGCCTCCTTCAAGAGTTCCGGCAGCGCCACGGTCGAGGCGAGCGAGGTGTCCTTGAACATCGAGACGCAGTTGCTGGTCATCGGCGGGATGACCACGCGCACCGCCTGCGGCAGCACCACCTTGCGCAAGGTCAAAAGGAACGGCAGGCCGAGCGCTTGCGACGCCTCGAACTGGCCGCGCGGAATGCTCTCTATGCCGGATCGGAAGACTTCCGCCGAATAGGCCGACATGATGATGGCGAACGCCGTCACCGCGGACGCCCAGGACGACAGGCGTATGCCGAGGAAGGGCAGCGCGTAGTAGATCAGGATCAGCACCACCAGCACCGGCAAGGCGCGGAAGATGTCGGTGTAGCCGACGGCCAGCCACCGCAGCGGCTTTGGCGCATAGAGCCGCAGCAGGCTGATCACCAGGCCGATCGGAATGCCGATGCCGATGCTGAGCAGGCCGAGCAGCAGCGTGTTCAGGAAGCCGCGCAGCAGCGCGGGCAGGCTCGACGCGATGACGTCGGCGTTGAAGAAGGTGTCGATCAGCGACATGGGAGCGTTCCCGAACCGTTTTGCGTCCCGTGACGCTGGAGCAGGGCCCGGAAACACCGAAAGCGGCTTTGCCGCGCTGACCTGTGGCTCCGGGGAAGGATCATCAATGAAAACGAGGCGTGCCGGCCTTTTGAGCCGGCACGCCCCTGTTCTCGGTCGCCGCTCAGGCCTTCGGCATCGGCATTTCCTTGACGGTCGACGAGTCGGCCGGCGCGTCGCTGCCGAACCACTTCTTGTGGATCGCGGCCAGCGTGCCGTCCTTCTTCATCGCCGTCAGCGCGTCGTTGAGCTTGCCGAGCAGCGGGTGGTCCTTGGTCATCATCAGTCCGTACTGTTCGCCGGTCTTGATGCGCTGCTTCACCTTCAGGTCCTTCATCTTGGTGAAGGAGTATTCCATGCCCGGAATGTCGCTGACGGCGGCATCGACGCGGCCGGCGCTGAGGTCGAGCAAAAGGTTCTGCTGCGTGTCATAGCCCTTCACGTCGCTGAAGCCATCGGCTTCCTGATGCGCCTTGACCCAGGTCTCGCCGGTCGAGCCGGACAGCACGCCGACGATCTTACCCTTGAGGTCGGCCTCGGTGTTGACAGCGCTATCGGTCTTGGTGGCGATGCCCATGTCGGAATCATAATAGGGCTGCGTGAAGGACTGCGACTTCAGCCGCTCCGGGGTGATGGTGATCGAGGAGATGGCGACATCGATACGCTTCGAGGTGGTGGCCGCGAACAGCGCCTGGAAGCCGAGATCGGCGATGTCGGTGGTCATGCCGATGCGCTTGGCCGCTTCGTTGACGATATCGACTTCAAAGCCCTCGAAAGTGCCGCTCTCGTTCTTGTATTCGAAGGGCGGATTGGTCGGGTAGGCGCCGACATTGAGCACATCGGCGGCATAGGCGGTGGCGGGGCCGGCGGCGATGCCGATGGCTGCAGCGAGCAGGATGAGATTGCGACGGGTGAGCTTCATTGGTCGTCCCTCTGGGGTATTCCCTCTGGTTGTTGATCGGGCGGGCTGGCCCCGCACGGTTTCTTGCCGTCCCACCTCCCAGCGGGGCGTCAATTCATGGCAGCGACCATGCGGTCGAGCGCGGTCGCTATCTGGTCGCGGTCACGGCAGACGCACATGCGCAGGAATGCCGTCGCCGAGCTTCCAAAGAGATGGCCGGGCGCCAGCCCGACGCGCGCCGTCTCCAGGATTTTGGCGCAGGCGCGACTGGCATCGCTTTCGCCTTCCATGGCAAAGAAGGCATACATGCCGCCACGCGGTTTCGTCGGCAAAATGACGCCCGGAATCTGTGCCAGCCTGATATAGGCGAGGTCGAGGCCGGTTCTGATCCGCTGCCGAATTTCTTCGACCAGTGGCTCGCCCTGGCGAATTGCGGCAACGGCGCCAGCCTGGATAGGAGCGGCGGTGCCGCTGTTGACGTATTGGGTCATGGCGCCGAGCTGGTCGGCCACTCCCGATGGATGCGTCAGCCAGCCGATACGCCAGCCGGTCATGGCCCAGGCCTTGGAGAAGCTGTTGACCGACAGCACCCGGTCGCCGTCCTCGGCGATCTGCAGGATCGAGGGCGCGACGTCGCCGTCGAGATAGAGCCGGCCATAGACCTCGTCGGAAATGATCCAGATGCCGGTGCGCCGGCTGAAATCAAGCAGGGCCTGCATCTCCTCGGCCGAGGCGGTCCAGCCGGTCGGGTTGGACGGCGTCGACAGGAAGATGGCGCGGGTGCGGGCGTCGCAGCTGGCGAACAGCCTGTCGAGGTCGAGCCGCCAGTCACCCTCGAAGTCGAGCGAAAACGGCCGTGGCTCGCCGCCGATCAGGTGGATGGCGTTGTGGATGTTGGGCCATTGCGGCGCGACGTAGACGACGTTGGTGCCGGTATCGACCAGCAGTTCCAGTGCAAGGTATAGCGCCTGCATGCCGCCCGGCGTGACGGTGGTTCGTGTGATCGGAATCGGCCGGCGGTGGATGCGCGTCTGGTATTCCGACAGCGCTTCATTCAGAGCCCCGAGCCCGCGCATGTTCGGCACGTAGAAAGTCTGACCTTCGTCGAAGGCCGCCTTGGCCGCGTCGCGGATGAAGGCGGGCGTCACCATGTCGCCTTCGCCGTACCAGAGCGCGATGACGTCGCCCAATTCACGCGCGCGCACGGCAAGGTTGGCGATGTTTTCGGTATGGAGATCACGGATCTGCGCGCGGACGCCATCAAAAGCATAGCGCGCGCTGGACGATGACTGGGGCAGCATGAACGACAAGGACTGAACCCCTCCCACCCGAAGCACTGCGATGAACTGGCCGGCAACCCCTCCGGCATCGCGGTCGCCATCGATCCTTGGATGCTATCCAAAGTGCGGCACTTTTCAAGGCGAAAGTTTTAAGCTTAAAAAGTTTGGGCGGCCTGTTGCCCTGCCAATACGCCTTTTTTGCCCCGATGCGCACGTTTCATGCCAATTCGTCGCGCGCGGCGGCAAAGTTGGCCGCCGCGCCGGCACCCAGAAACATCGTGTCGCTGGCCAGCACGAAGAAACTCGCACCGATGGCTGCCCAACGGCCGATCGTCTGTGGACTGGCGCAAAATATGCCTGCTGTCTTGCCATGTGCGATCGTGGCAGAAATGATCGTCCGGATCGCCGCATTGAGCTTATCGGCGCCTTGCGGTCCGATCGCGTCGATCGACACCGAAAGGTCGCCGGGGCCGACGAAGATCACGTCGACGCCGTCGACCGCCGCGATCGCGTCGATGTTGGCGAGCCCCTCCGCTGTCTCGACCTGGACCGCGACGACGGTTCTGTCGTTGGCACCGGCAAGATATTCGGGAATACGATAGCCATAGCCGGCGGCCCGACCGGGTCCGACGCCTCGCTCGCCCTGTGGCGGATAGCGCGAGGCTTTCACTGTTGCTTCGGCCTGGGCAGCGGTCGAGACGCGCGGCACCAGCACGCCTTGCGCGCCGCTGTCCAGCGCCGCCTGGATGGCTTCCGGCGCATGGCCGGGAACACGCACCATCGCCGGCACGCGATGCACGTCTGCGGCTCGCACCATGGTCTCGATCATGTCGCGCGAAATCTGGGCGTGCTCCCAGTCGATGCAGAGGAAGTTGAGGCCGGATAGCGCCATCACTTCGACCGCAACGGGATGGGGAATGGCGGCAAAGGAACCGACGAGGCCCGTCTTGCCGAGGCATTTCTGGCGGAACTCGCTCATGTCCATCCTCTTTTTCGACCTGCCCAAATCCATATCCGCAAACGACCGCGAGGCGAAGCTATTTCAGGCTTGAAATATTCTGGCGCGGGCCTAGCGTGTAGCCTCCCGCCACGAGTTCCCGAGATGATCAAAGCGCATCCCTTGCACCGCCCGAACAAACTGAAGCTCGGCGTCTTCTCGACCAATGCCGACGGGGGGCTTGCGATCACCGATGTGCCGGAACGCTGGACGGCGAGTTGGCAGGACAATCTGACGGCGGCGCAAATCGCCGATCGCGCCGGGCTGGAGTTTCTGCTGCCGATCGCCCGCTGGCGCGGCTTTGGCGGCCGCAACAAGGTGCGCGAATGGTCGTTCGAGACCTTCACCTGGGCGGCGGCTCTGGCGGTGGCCACTGAACAGATCGGCCTGTTCATGACCGTGCATGTGCCGCTGGTGCATCCGCTTTATGCCGCCAAGGCGCTGGCGACCGTCGACCACGTCAGCCAGGGTCGCGCCGGCCTCAACATCGTCTGCGGCTGGAACCCGAAGGAGTTCGGCATGTTCGGCACGCCGCTCGTCGAAAAGGGCTACGACCAGGCGGCCGAATGGATCGAAATCCTCGAAAAGCTTTATGCCTCTCCCGAGCCTCTCGACTATGAAGGCACCTACTATCGTCTCAAGGAAGCGGTCAGCCGGCCGGCCAGTGTGCAGACCCCGCGTCCGGTGACCATGAACGCCGCATTCGGCGGTCCGGGCCGCGATTTCGCCGCCGCCCGGTGCGACTATCTGTTCACGACTTTTTCCGAAATGAGCGATGCCGGCAAACATGTCGCCGACATCCGCGAACGGGCCGGCAAGGTCGGCCGCGATGTCGGTGTCTATACGGTGGCGCATGTCGTCTGCCGCCCGACGATGGAAGAGGCGCGGGCCTACTATAACAGCTACGCGGTCGAACTGGCCGACCATGACGCGGTCGATGCCCATATGGCCGGCAAGAAGGAATTCTCGCAGTCGCACGACCCGCACGCCTATGACCGCTACCGCCAGCGCTTCGCCGGCGGCGCCGGCACCTATCCCCTGATTGGAACCCCGGAAACGATCGCCGCCGACATGGCCGCCATTGCCGGCCACGGCTATCAGGGCATCGCGCTTTCCTTCGTCAACTACACGCAGGAGCTCCCCTATTTCTGCGACCACGTGCTGCCGCTGCTGAGGCAGGCAGGCCTTCGCGGGTAATGACGACAGATTAATCCGGTATGACCGCGGTCGCCTGGATCTCCACCTTGGCGCGATCCTCGACCAGTGCCACCACCTGCATGGCGGCCATCGCCGGAAAATGCCGGCCGATCACCTCGCGATAGGCTTCGCCGATGCCCCTGAGATTGGCCAGATATTCGGTCTTGTCGGTGAAATACCAGGTCATCGAGGTGATGTGCTGAGGCGTGGCGCCCGCCTCCGCCAGTACCGCAACGATGTTTTCCAGTGTCTTTTTCACCTGGCCGACAAAGTCGTCGGTCTCGAACTGGCACTGCCCGTTCCAGCCGACCTGTCCGCCGACGAAGATGAGACGCCCACGCGCCGCGACGCCATTGGCGTAGCCGACCGGTTTGGCCCAGCCTTGCGGCTGCAGAATCTCATGCATTTCAAGCCTCCCCGTATTCCAGAAACCAAGTGTCAAAATTGAATGCCGTCAATGCCGCTGTCAGCCCGCGCTCATCACTTGCCTGGCGATGACCACCTTCTGCACGTCGGATGCGCCCTCGTAGATGCGCAGGGCGCGGATCTCGCGATACAGGCTCTCGACGATATGGCCCTTGCGGACGCCGTCGCCGCCATGCAACTGCACCGCTTTGTCGATCACATCTTGCGCCTTGTCGGTAGCGAACAGCTTGGCCATCGCCGCCTCGCGCGTGACCCGCGCCGCGCCCATGTCCTTGGTCCAGGCGGCGCGGTAGACCAGAAGCGCCGCCGCGTCGACGTCGAGCGCCATGTCGGCGACATGCCCCTGCACCATCTGCAATTCGGCCATCGGCGCGCCGAACAGTTTGCGCTCGGCCACCCTTTTGATGCTTTCATCGAGCGCCCGGCGGGCAAAGCCGAGCGCTGCTGCGCCAACCGTCGAACGGAACACGTCCAGCACCGACATGGCGATGCGGAAGCCGTCGCCGGGCTTGCCGATCAAAGCCAAGGCCGGCAGCCGGACCTGGTCGAAGGACAACCGCGCCAGCGGATGCGGCGCGATCACTTCGAGGCGCTCGGCGATGCCGAGGCCCTTGGCATCACCCGGCACCAGGAAGGCCGAGATCCCCTTGGCGCCCGGCGCCTCGCCGGTGCGGGCAAAGACGACATAGAGGTCGGCGATGCCACCATTGGAAATCCAGGTCTTCTCACCTGTCAGGATGTAGCTGTCGCCATCGTGGGTCGCCGTCATCTCGGTGTTGGCGACATCCGATCCCGACCGCGGCTCCGACAGGGCAAAGGCCGATATCGCCTTGCCGGCACGCGTCTTGGCCAGCCATTGCTGCTGGTTCGGTGTGCCGAACAGGCTGAGCGCTCCTGTGCCCAGTCCCTGCATGGCGAAGGCGAAATCGGCGAGCCCGTCATAGCGCGCCAGCGTCTCGCGCGTGATGCACAAGGTGCGCACGTCGAGCGGCCCCGGATTGTCGGTGTCAACAGCCGTCGGCTTCAGCCAGCCGTCGCGGCCGAGCTTCGCCACCAACTCGCGGCAGGCGGCGTCGACATCATGGTGATCGACCGGCAGGTTCTTGGCGCACCATGCCTCCAGGCGCTCGGCCAACTCGCGATGACGGTCTTCGAAGAACGGCCAGTTGAGGAAACTCTTGTCAGCCATCAATTGCCCTCGAACATCGGCTTTTCCTTGGCCACGAATGCGTTGTAGGCGCGTTCGAAATCGCGCGTCTGCATGCAGATCGCCTGCGCCTGGGCTTCCGCCTCGATGGCCTGGTCGAGGCCCATCGACCATTCCTGGTTGAGCTGCGTCTTGGTGATGCCGTGGGCGAAGGTCGGGCCGGAGACGATGCGCGCCGCCATGTCGAGCGCGTCGGCTTCGAGCGCTGCCGCATCGACCAGCCTGTTGTAGAAGCCCCAGCGCTCGCCCTCGGCCGCCGTCATGGTGCGGCCGGTGTAGAGCAGTTCGGCGGCGCGGCCCTGGCCGATGATGCGCGGCAGGATCGCGCAGGCGCCCATGTCGCAGCCGGCCAGGCCGACGCGGGTGAACAGGAACGCGGTCTTGGCTTCCGGCGTGGCGATGCGGATGTCGGAACTCATGGCGATGATGGCGCCGGCGCCGACCGCGACACCGTCGACCGCGGCAATGATCGGCTTGCCGCAATTCAGCATCGCCTTGACGAAATCGCCGGTCATGCGGGTGAAGGCCAGAAGCTGCTTCATGTCCATCTTGACCAGCGGGCCGATAATATCGTGGACATCGCCGCCGGAGCAGAAATTGCCGCCATTGGAGAGGAACACCACGGCGTCGACATCGTCGGCATAGACAAGGTCGCGGAATGTGTCGCGTAGTTCCGCATAGCTGTCGAAGGTCAGCGGGTTCTTGCGCTCCGGCCGGTCGAGCCGGACCTTGGCGATCCTGCCCTCAACCTCCCAGAGGAAATGTTTCGGCTTGAGGCCGGCCATTCCGGTCATTCGCGTCCCTCCCAGTTGCTGCGGAACGAGGTCAGCATGCCGGTCAGCCGGCGCGCATCTTCCTCGCTGACCTTGCCCAGCAATTCGCCGATCCAGCCCTCATGCGCCGCGGCGATGGTGGCGAAGGATTTGGTGCCTTCCTCCGTCAGCCGCACCATCGAGGTGCGGCGGTCGCCATTGCGGCGGGCGCGGGCGACCAGCCCTTCCGAAACCAGCCGGTCGACAATGCCGGTGACATTGCCGTTGGAGACCAGCAGGAAGCGCGACAGGTCGCTCATCAGCATGCCTTCGGGGGCGCGGTAGAGGGCTGCCATCACATCGAAGCGCGGCAGGGTCGTATCGAATTCCTTCTTCAGGCGCTCGCGCAGTTCGGCCTCGATCGTGCGCGAGGCACGCAGCAGCCTGATCCACAGGCGCAGCCTGTCCTTGCCGGGTCCCGACGGTGCGGGCAGGGGGCCGGCTACCATGTCTCGCCTCCTGAGATCGAAATTGCCTGTCCGGTGATCGATGCCGCCGCGTCGCCGCACAGCCACAGCACGGCGGCGGCGATCTCTTGCGGCTGGATGAAGCGGCCTTGCGGGTTGGTCGAGGCGAGGCTTGCCCGCGCCTCACCGGCCGAGCGGCCGGTCTTTTCGATGATGCGCTGGATGGACTCCTCCAGCATGTCGGTCTCGACGAAGCCCGGGCACACGGCGTTGACGGTGACGCCGGATTTCGCCGTCTCGGCGGCAAGCGCCCGCATCAGCCCGACGACGCCATGCTTGGCCGCGACATAAGGCGCCACATAGGCGTAGCCCTTCAATCCCGCCGTCGAAGCGATGAACACGATGCGGCCTGCCTTGCGCGCGGCCATCCCGGCCAACGCCGGCTTCACCGTCAGGAAGGCGCCGGTCAAATTGACGTCGAGCGTCTTCTGCCAGTCGGCGAGCGTGGTCTTGTGCGCCGGCGTGCTGCCGGCCATGCCGGCATTGGCGACGACGATGTCGAAGGCCCCGCGCGCGGTTTGCGCCGTCTCGTAGAGCGCGGCTATCGCCGCCTCGTTGGTGACATCGGCGGCGATGGCGAAGATGCGGTCGCTTTCGCCCGCAACCTTGG
The DNA here is from genome assembly GCF_059419085.1 of Mesorhizobium sp. GW821-FHT07A06. Lineage (NCBI taxonomy): Bacteria > Pseudomonadati > Pseudomonadota > Alphaproteobacteria > Hyphomicrobiales > Phyllobacteriaceae > Mesorhizobium > Mesorhizobium sp. GW821-FHT07A06. The sequence continues at coordinate 212,566 of NZ_JBWKRC010000008.1, read as the reverse complement.
CAAGCTCGGCTTCACGGCGGCCGCAGATGGTCACATTGATGCCAGCGCCAGCCAGTGCCAGGGCGATGGCCCGGCCGACGCCGGAGCCGCCGCCGGTGACCAGCGCGTGCTTGCCGGGGATCGCTGTTGCGGCAGTCATACTTTCAGCCCCGCGGCCGCATCGCGCTCCGCCAGCCGGTAGAGCTGGTCACGCCCCGGCAGGTAGGGATCGGGCCATTTGACGCCGCGGTCACCAAGCGTCACCGCCGCATGCAGCGTCCAGTAGGGGTCGGCAAGATGCGGCCGAGCCAGCGCCACCAGGTCGGCGCGGCCGGCCATCAGGATCGAATTGACATGGTCCGGCTCGTAGATGTTGCCGACCGCCATCGTCGCCATGCCGACCTCGTTGCGGATGCGGTCGGAAAAAGGCGTCTGGAACATGCGACCGTAGACCGGCTTTGCCAATGCCGAAGTCTGGCCGGCCGAGACGTCGCAGATGTCGACGCCGGCTTCTTGCAGCAGCCGCGCGATCTCGACCGCGTCGGCCGGTGTCACGCCTTCGATGCCGACCCAGTCATTGGCCGAGATGCGCATCGAGATCGGCTTGCCTGCCGGCCAGGCGGCGCGCACCGCGTGGAAGATTTCGAGGGGATAGCGCATGCGATTCTCAAGCGAGCCGCCATAGGCGTCCGTGCGCCGGTTGGTGACCGGCGTGATGAAGGACGACAGCAGATAGCCGTGCGCGGCATGGATCTCCAGCATGTCGAAGCCGCAGCGGTCGGCCATCTCGGCCGAAGCCACGAACTGGTCGCGCACCAGATCCATGTCGGCGCGGTCCATCGCCTTCGGGACCTGGTTTTCGGGCGACCATGCGACGGCCGATGCGGCCATGATCGGCCAGTTGCCCGAGGCCAGCGGCACGTCGGTGCCTTCCCAACCCAGCCGGGTCGAACCCTTGGCCCCGGAATGGCCGATCTGCGCGCAGATCTTGGCCTCGGTCTCGGTATGGACGAAGTCGACAAGCCGCTTCCATGCCACCTCGTGCTCAGGCGCGTAGAAGCCGGGGCAGCCCGGCGTGATGCGCCCTTGCGGGCTGACGCAGGTCATCTCGATATAGACGAGGCCGGCGCCGCCCTTGGCGCGCTCGGCATAGTGGGTGAAATGCCAGTCGGTCGGGCAGCCGTCGACGGCCTTGTACTGCGCCATCGGCGAGACGACGACGCGGTTGTTGAGCCTGAGTTCGCGCAGCTTGAACGGCGCGAACATCGGCGCGCGGCGCAGCCTGTTGCCGCCGGCACCCGCCTGCCGCTGGAACCATTCCTCCGCGCCGCCCAGCCATTCGGCATCGCGCAGCCGCAAATTCTCGTGGCTGATGCGCTGCGAGCGTGTCAGCAGCGAATAATTGAACTGCACCGGGTCGAGGCCGAGATAGCGCTCGACCTCCTCGAACCATTCGAGCGAATTGCGCGCCGCCGATTGCAGCTTCAGCACCTCGGTGCGGCGGGCATCCTCATATTTACGGAACGCCGCATCGAGATCCGGCTCGGTCTCGACATAGTCGGCCAGCGCCACGGCACTTTCCAGCGCCAGCTTGGTGCCTGAGCCGATCGAGAAATGCGCCGATGCGGCGGCGTCGCCCATCAGTGCCAGGTTCTTGTACGACCAGCGCTCGCACAGCACGCGCGGGAAATTGATCCAGGCCGAACCCCTGATATGGTTGGCATTGGTCATGAGCGCATGGCCGCCGAGATGCTTGGCGAAGATGCGTTCGCATACCGCGATGGATTCCTGCTGCGTCATCGCGCCGAAGCCGAAGGCAGCCCAGGTCTGCTCGCTGCACTCGACGATGAAGGTCGCGGTGTCGCTGTCGAACTGGTAGGCGTGCGCCCACACCCAGCCATGCTCGGTCTTCTCGAAGATGAAGGTGAAGGCGTCGTCGAATTTCTGGTTGGTGCCGAGCCAGACGAACTTGCATTTGCGGGTGTCGATATCGGGCTTGAAGATGTCGACAAATGTGTTGCGCGCCCTGGAGTTCAGCCCGTCGGCGGCGACGACCAGGTCATGCGTCTCCATGTATGGCCTGGGGTCGGCGATATCGGTCTCGAACATCAGCTTGACGCCGAGTTCGCGGGCGCGGCGTTGCAGCAGGATCAACAGCCGCTTGCGGCCGATGCCGCAGAAGCCGTGGCCCGACGAGACCGTGCGCACGCCGTCATGGATGACGGCAATATCGTCCCAATAGGCAAAATGTTTCTTGATCCAGACGGCGCTGACCGGATCGTTCTTCGCGAGATTGTCGAGCGTTTCGGCCGACAGCACCACGCCCCAGCCGAATGTGTCGTCGGCGCGGTTGCGCTCAAACACCGTCACATCGTGGGCGGCGTCCCGGAGCTTCATCGAAATGGCAAAGTAGAGGCCGGCTGGTCCGCCGCCGAGAACCGCAACCTTCATGTGTGCGATCTCCTCTTCGCTTGCTGTGACCTCAAGTATCGCGCCGGCGGCAAGATATTTCAAGCTTAAAGTTTTATATCGAAATCATTGTGCTGATATTGGGCAGCGCGCTTGCGTCTCGAGCCGCAAGCGCGCGCCTGATGTCACTTCTCCGGATTCTTCGGGCTCCACAGCACGGTCTCGGCACCCTTCTCATAGGCCATGCCGTCGGGATAGCTGATCGCTTCCAGTTGAAGTCCCCAGGGCGCCTGGAAATAGAGAATGGTCTGGCCGGCGGCGGGGCCTTCCTTGACCGGCAAGGGGCCCATGCGCGTCTTGACGCCCTTGCCGTCGAGATAGGCTTTCGCCGCAGCGACATCATCGACATAGAAGGCGATGTGAAAACCGCCAATGTCGCTGTTCTTAGGCGTCAGGTTCTTCTGGTCGGGGGCGGTGTATTTGAACAGCTCGATGTTCGATCCATAGCCGCAACGAACCATGGTGACCTGTTCGATGACAGCCTTGGGATCGACGCCCAGAAGATCCTGCATGAAGGTGCCCTTGTCGTCGGCGAACGGGCCGAAGGACATCGCCTTCTTGCAGCCGACCACTTCGGTGAAGAAGTCGACCGCCTGCTTCATGTCGGGAACGGTAATGCCGGTGTGATCGTGCCCGCGCATGCCGGGGATCGAATCCGCCGAGGCCATGCCGGCGCTGCCAAGGACAGCGGCGGCGAGCGTTGCGTTTCGAAGTATCGTTTTCATGTCAGTCCTCTCCATTGGCGGGACCTGGTTGTTTGCCGGTCGCACGTCCGAGGCCCGCTTTTCGGCGTGCTTATGCAATCATGGCGGCGCCTTGCCGGCGGAAGGGATGTCCAGCCAGCCGGCATCGATCTCGGGCAGCGGAATGGCTGCGATGAGATCGCGCGTGTAGGCCTTTCCAGGGTTGTCGAACAAGGCGTCGGTGGCGCTGGCTTCGACGATCACGCCTTCGCGCATGACGATCACTTGCCGGCACAGCCGACGGATGACGGACAAATCGTGGCTTATGAAGGCGACGGTCAGGCCCATCTCCGCCGCCAGCTTTTCCAGAAGGGTGAGGATCTGCGCCTGTGTCGACACGTCGAGCCCGGAGACGATCTCGTCGGCCAGCACGAATTTCGGCGACAGCGCCAGGGCGCGCGCAATGCCGACCCGCTGGCGCTGGCCACCCGACAGTTCGTGGCGATAGCGGCCGGCGAAGCTCTGCGGCAGCCCGACGCGCTGCAGCGCCTCGGCGACACGTTCCTTGAGCCTGTCGTCAAGCCCGTTCTGCTTGAGCGGCGCGGCGATGATGCTGGCGATGGTGCGGCGCGGATTGAGCGACGACATCGGATCCTGGAAGATCATCTGCAGGTCGCGGCGCAACGGCCGCAACTCCGCTTCCGGCAGATGCGTGATGTCGCGGCCATCGAAGCTGATCGAGCCGGCGCTGGGTTCCAAGAGCCGCACCAAAGCGCGGCCAAGCGTCGACTTGCCGGAACCGGATTCGCCGACAATTCCGGTCACCGAACCCCTGGGCAGGTCGAAATCCAGGCCTTTCAAGATCTCGGCCAAGGGTGCGCGGCCGATCAGCGGTTTGCGTGTCATGTCGGGCAGCGCGACCTTCAGCCCGCGCACGGAAAACAGTGGGTCAGTCATGGCTTGGCCTCCACGCCTGGTCCGCCGCCGCGATCTCCGCCGCAAGTCCGGCCAGCACCGCTTCGTCCACCGGTTTCAGCGAGGCGAATGGATCGGTGTAGCGCGGCGTCGCCGCCATCAGCGCGCGCGTATAGGGATGCTGCGGCGCCGCGAAGAGAGCGGCCGTCTCAGCCTCCTCCACCACCTTGCCGGCATAGAGAACCGAGACCTTCTGGCTGATCTTGGCGACGACGCCGAGATCATGGGTGACGAACAGGATCGCGGTGCCGTGCTCGCGCTGCAACGCAGCGATCAGCCGCAGGATCTGCTTCTGCACGGTGACGTCGAGCGCCGTGGTCGGTTCGTCGGCGACGATCAGCCGGGGTTCGGCGGCGAAGGCGGCGGCGATCAGCACGCGCTGACGCATGCCGCCGGAGAGCTCGTGCGGATAGCTTTTCAATACGCGGTCGGGGTCACGGATCTGCACCTCGTCAAGCAAGTGCCGGATGCGGGTGTCGGCCTGGTCGCCGCTCCAGCCAAGAATGCGCACCAGCCGATCGGTCATTTGCGGGCCGATGCGGCGCGACGGGTTGAGCGCGGTCAGCGGGTCCTGCGGGATCAGCGCGGTGCGGGCGCCGATCAGCGTGCGCCGTGCCTTCGGTGGCATCTTGCCGAGGTCTTCGCCCTCGAGCAGCATATCGCCTTCGACGATACGCACGCTGGACGGCAGCACGCCGAGCACCGCCTTGCCGATCATCGTCTTGCCGGCGCCGCTCTCGCCGACCAGGGCGCGGACCTCGCCGGGCTGCACGGCAAGCGAGACCGAGCGCAGCACGCGGGCGCCGTTCGGCAGCACCGCGCTGAGATTGGCGATGTCGAGACAGGCGTTCATCGCAGCACCGGGTCGAAACGCGCCTTCAGCGCTTCGCCGAACTGGCTGAACGACAGCACGGTGAGGATCAGCGTGATCAGCGGAAAAACCAGCACCCACCAAGCCTGGTGGATCGACAGCCGGCCCTCGGCGATGAGGCCGCCCCAGGTTGGATCGTCGGTCGAGATCGACAGGTTGACGAAGGACAGGATCGCCTCGACGATGACGGCGATGCCCATCTCCAGCGACAGCAGCGCCACGATCGACGGCACCACATTCGGCAGCACTTCGCGCAGCATGATGCCGATGCGGCCATAGCCGGCGATGCGGGCATTCTCGACATAGTCCATGCGCGACTGGCCCATCGCCTCCGCGCGGATCACCCGGCAGAAGCGCGTCCAGTCGATGATCGCGATGGCCAGGATGACGGAACTGATGCCGGTGCCCAGCACGGCCACCAAAAGGATGGCGAACAGCACCGGCGGAAACGCCATCCAGACATCGACGATGCGCGAGATGATGCGGTCGGCCCAGCCGCCGAAATAGCCCGCGATCAGCCCGAGCGTCGAGCCGACCAGGCAGGCGGCGATGGCCGCGGCAAAGGCGACGATGAAGGCGATGCGGCCGCCGAAGATCAGCCGGGACAACAGATCGCGGCCGAGGCTGTCGGTGCCCAGCCAATAGCCCGGCTCGGCGCCATCGAGCCAGAACGGCGGCAGTCGCTCCAGCATCAGATCCTGTGCCAGCGGATCCTGCGGCGCGACAAGCGGCGCGAAGATCGCCGCCAGCAGCGCCAGCAGCAGCCAGCCGCCGGCGAGCCACAGCCTGGGGCTCAGTCCGCGTCTTGTGGCTCTATCCATGGCGCAGCCTCGGATTGAGCAGCGCATACATCATGTCGACGGTCAGGTTGATCAGCACGAACAGCAGCGCGAAGACCAGCACGATGCCCTGTATCAGCGGCAGGTCGCGGTTGATGACGGCATCGATCGCCATGTTGCCGAGGCCTTCATAGGAAAACAGCCGCTCGACGATGACGGTGCCGCCGATGAGGAAGGTGAACTGCACGCCGACCAGGGTCAGTGTCGGTAGTGCGGCGTTCTTCAGCGCTTCGCGCAGGATCACCTGCGTCTCGGAAAATCCTTTCACCCGGGCCAGCACGACATAGTCGAGGTCGAGCACTTCCTTCAGCGACTGCTTCAGCAACTGCGCGATGATCGCCGCCAGCGGCAACGCCAGCGCCACCGCCGGCATCAGCATGTGTTTCAACAGGTCCCAGGTCAGGTCGAAGCGCAGCCGAAGCAGGCTCTCGAAGAAATAGAACTGGGTGACGAAGGGCAGGTCGAGCTGTGGCGAGACCCGGCCGGAAATATCGAAGATCGGCACCAGCACGCCGAACAGCAGGATCAGCACCAGCCCCCACAGGAAATCGGGAATGGAAAGCGCGGCGCCGCTGGCGATGTCGATGCCGGCTTCCACCGCCGTGCCACGTTCGCGCGCGCCGAGCATGGCCGTGGTGCCTCCAAGCACCACGGCCATGACCAGTGCGACGATGGCCAGCTCCAGCGTCGCCGGCAGCCGGTTGAAGACGAGGCCGAGCACGTCTTGCCGCAGCGAGATCGAGGTGCCGAAATCGCCGCGCATCACGCCGGACAGCCAGATGAAGAATTGTTGGATGATGGTCTTGTCGAGGCCGTAGAGCGCGCGCAGCCGGGCGATGTCGTCATCCGTCGCGCCGGGCGGCAGCATCATCGCGATCGGATCGCCTGGCGCGACGCGGATCACGACGAAGACGACGATCGCCACGCCGAACAGCGTGATCAGCATCGTCAGCAGACGGATCAGGAATCGTTGCAGGAGCATGTAAATCTTTGCAGGAGCCCGCGGGCTCGTATGCCTGATAGAAAAATGCGCGCCGTCGCTATGGATGGCGCGCGGCAAGCCCAGGCCGATGTCAGGCCGGGGTCATCAGGGCGGGCAGCAGCGCGCCGGAGATATGCTGCACGACGTTGACGCCCTTGGCATGCACGATCGGCTGGGCGAACTGCAGCAGCGGCAGCACATAGGCCTGCTCGGCGATGTATTTGTCGACCGCCTTCCAGCCGGCGATGCGCTTGGCCTCGTCCTTTTCCCCCCAGAGCGGACCGATCTTGGCGTCGAGGTCGTCGGTCTTCCAGGACGAGTGCGGCGACGGCCCGAACATGGCGAAGCCGGTCGAGGTGGTCGGATCGCCGATGGCGTTGCCCCAGTTGTAGAAGGCCGCCGGCGCCAGCTTGTGCGCGGCGCGCAGTTCATAGTGCTTGGCAATCTCGTAGACCTCGATCGTCGCCTCGATGCCCACCTTGCGCCACATGCCGACGATCGCCTGCACCATCTCGTAGTCCTTGGGCTTGAAGCCCTTGGTCGTCTGGATGGTGACCTTGGCGGGCTTCTCCGGCGAGTAGCCGGAGGCGGCGAGCAACTCCTTGGCCTTTTCGGGATTGTGCTCGACCTTGATCGATGGATCGAAGGCCGCGTATTCCGGTGTCTCCAGCGTCGCGATCGGCTGGCCATAGCCACGCAGCAGCCGCTTGACCAGAAGCTCCTTGTCCACCGCCATCACGGCCGCCTGGCGGACATTCTTGTCCAGCATGGCGTCCTTGTTGTTGAAGAAGATCATGCCGATGTCGGAGACGTTCTTGCACGAGCCCGCCAGCCCGTCCTTGGCGATCAGCCGGTCATATTCCTCGTACGGGATTTCAAGCGTCACCTGCGAGGAGCCGGACTCGATCTCGGCCACGCGGCTCGCCGCGTCGGTGACGAACTTGATCGTCACATTCTCGAAGGCCGGCTTGCCGCCCCAATAGTTCGGATTGGCCTTGAGCCGCAGGAAGGCGTTGCGCTCGAATTTTTCGACCATGTACGGGCCGGTGCCGATCGGCGCCTTCTCGAAACCTTCGGCGCCGACCTTCTCGTAATAGGCCTTCGGCAGGATGTAGCCGGTCAGGAACGACATCCATTTGAAATAGACCGGGTCGAACTGCACCACGTCGCCGGTGATCTTGTTGCCGTCGATCTTGAAGTTGTTGACGTTCTTCCAGACGAACTGGATCGGGTTGCCGGTTTTTTCGTCGCCTGCCCGCTGCAGCGACCAGACCACGTCCTCGGGCGTGAACGGCGAGCCGTCATGCCAGGTCACGCCTTCGCGTACCGTCATCGTCACCTTGGTGCGGTCGTCGTTCCAGCCCCATTCGGTAAGCAGGCCCGGCGCGAAGGACAGGTCCGGCTTCTGTGGAATGAACTGGTCGAAGACTGATTGATAAAGGCCCTGGATCGTCGGGTTGACGGCCGAGGGACCGGTGGTCGGATCCCAGGAGGGCAGGTTGACATTGTAGGCGATGGTCAGTTCGCCGGCGGCCGCCTTGGCGATCCGCGGCAGGCCAACGGCGGCCACACCAAGTGCGGCGGCACTGTATCCAAGCAGTTCGCGTCTATTGATTGTCATGGTCGTTCCCCTTGTTGGTTATTGTCGTTGCGCGGCAGTGTCTGGTCATTGGTTCAGGCTTCGCGGGCAGCAGCGCCTTGCCTCTCGTCACCCCGATGAAATCGTCGGCCTACCTCCCGCCAAGCTGTTGCGCGAGCATGAAGCCCGAGGCCGCGCCGGTGCCGGCGCCCGGCCATGTCGCGGCGCCCGTTAGATGCAGATTGTTGACCGGCGTGTTCCAGCCGGCATAGCCGCGCGCCGGGCGGAACAAAAAGTTCTGCGCCAGATGGTGGCTGCCGCAGACCTGGTCGCCGCCGACGAGGTTCGGGTTCTCGCGTTCGAGGTCGATGGGCGAGAACACCGCCCGGCCGAGAATTTTGCCCCGCAGGCCGGGCGCATAGGTCTCGATGATGTCGAGCACGCGCTCGGCGTAGGCCTCCTTGACCTGATCCCAATGCGCGGGCGCGATGCTGGCCGATGCATCGCCCAGGATGTCGGCTGGCAGCATGCGCACCTGCACCCACAGCACATGCTTGCCCTGCGGCGCGCGCGACGGGTCGATCGCCGAGGGCTGGCCGACGACCAGCACCGGCTCGTCCGGCAGCTTGCCCGCCATGGCCTGCTGATAGGTGCGCGACATCGCGTCGAGCGAGGGCGACAGATGCACATAGGCGAACTTCCGAAGCTCCGCCCCCGCGCTCCAGTCCGGCAGATCGTCGAGCGCCAGGTGGATCATCATCGTACCTGGCGCGTGGCGGAATTTCTGCATCGCGGTGTCAAAACCGGCGTCGCCGGAACCGTTGGGCAGCAGCTTGCCGGTCAGCGCCCGGGGCGCGACGCCTGCGATGACCGCCCTGGTGGCGGTATGCGTCTCGCCCGAAGCGAGCCGAACCCCCGTCGCCTTGCCGCCGGATACGGTGATCTCGGCCACATCGGCGCCAGTGATGATCTGGCCGCCGGCGGACGTCACCATGCCGGCCAGAGCCCGGATGATGGTGTCTGCCCCGCCCTTGCCCAGCACCATGCCGAAACTCTGGTTGGCCATCGATTCCAGGTAGGGGAACACCGCACCGCCGGCGATATCGGGCGCGAAATCGAGATGCATGCCCCAGGTGGCGAGCGTTGCCCGCACATGTGGGGACTCGAAAGTCTCCTCCAGCCACGCGCGTGGCGACGACAGCAGCAGCCGACCGGTGTCGAGCGCACCGGTGACACCCTTCTTGCGCCACAGGTTCCACGCCGTGCCGGCAAGCGCGCGGGCGCCCATCGGCGAGCCGAGCAGCCGGAACAGATGCTCGGCCTCCGCCGGGAAGGCGGCGACCAGCTTGCGCCATGTCGCGGCGTCGGCAGCGGAGAAAGCCGCCATGCGCGCCGCGGTCTTTTCCAGATCGTTGCTGACGCCGAACCAGCGTCCATCCGGAAAGGCGCTGGCAAAACAGTCGGCGACGGGCGCGAATTCCAGCCCCTGCGCTTTCAATTCATTTGCATATTTCCGATGGAAGGCCGAGCCGGCAAACAGGCTCAGATTCATCGCGCCGAAATCGTGGCGGAACCCACGAAGGGTGAATTCGCGGGTCTGGACAGCGCCACCGATTGTTGCACTGCGCTCAAAAATCCCGGTTTTCCAGCCTTTGAGCGCCAGATGCGCAGCGCATGCCAGACTGTTGTGGCCCGCCCCGACAAAGATGGCGTCGAACTCGCTCACGCCCCGTTCCCATTTCCTTTATGCTTAAAGATAATTGCAGATGCATATGTTTTCGTCTAGTAGGATATTAAGGGCCGAGACGAGCCTTGATCATCATCGAAAAGAGGGAACAGAGACCATGGACACCCAAAAACTCCTCGGCGAGGTCGCCGGCCAGCTTCTTTCCGGCGCCATCAGGGTGGTCGACCTGTCGGCACCGCTCGGTCCCGATACACCGCTGATCAAGCTGCCGCCGGAACTCGCGGTCGACACGCCGAAGGTCGAGATCCACAACATCTCCCGCTACGACAAGAACGGTCCCTGGTGGGCATGGAACTGGCTGAAGCTTGGCGAGCATTCGGGCACGCATTTCGATGCGCCCCAGCACTGGATCAGCGGCAAGGATTACCCGGACGGCGCCACAGACACCATTCCGGCGCAGAACTTCGTCGGCCCGGTCAATGTCATCGACTGCTCGAAGGAAGCCGCCGCCGATCCCGATTTCCTGCTCACCGTCGATCACATCAAGGCATGGGAAGCCAAGCATGGCGCCATCAACGCCGGCGAGTGGGTGGTGATGCGCACCGACTGGTACAAGCGAAACGGCTCGGAAGCCGAGTTCCTCAACGCCAACGAGACCGGTCCGCACACGCCCGGCCCGACGGCTGAAGCCATCCAGTTCCTGATCAGCAAGGACATCAAGGGCTGGGGCTCGGAGACCATTGGCACCGACGCAGGCAAGGCCGGCGGCATGGAGCCGCCATTCCCGGCGCACACGCTGATGCACAAGGCCAACCGCTACGGCCTCGCCAGCCTTTGCAATCTCGATCAGTTGCCGCCGAAGGGCGCGATCCTGATTGCGGCGCCGCTCAAGATCGAGCACGGCACCGGCAGCCCGATCCGCGCACTGGCGCTGGTATCGGGCAAATAGAGCGAGGTGGGTCTTCGGGAGAAGATCATGCGCGCAGCCCCGACGGTCGAGAGAAACTGTCAATGAAGGCGCCCGACCACATCATCGTCGGCAGCGGCATCAACGCGCTGGTTTGCGCGGCGATGCTTGGCGGCAAGGGCGCCGATGTGCTCGTTCTCGAGCGCAACGACCGCATCGGCGGCTGTATGCGCACCGAGGAGATCACCGCGCCCGGCTTCGTCCACGATGTGATGGCGACGACCTTCGTGCTGTTCATCACCTCGCCGGCCTTCGCGGCGCTGGGCGCCGACCTCGCCCGGCATGGGCTGGAGTTCTGCCACACGGCAACGCCGACCGGCGTGCTTCGGCCGGACGGCAGCCATGCGGTGCTCGGCACCGACCGCGCCGCCAATGTCGCCGCACTCAACGCGATCGCGGCGGGTGACGGCGACCGGCACGCGGACGATGTCGGCGGCATCGAGCGCAATGCCGGCCTGCTGTTCGGCCTGCTCGGCGGGGCGCTCTGGTCTTATCCGACGGCGAAGCTGTTGGCCGGCGATGCCTGGCGGCGTGGTTCGCGCGGCCTTGCCGCCTTTCTCGGCGACGCCCTGGTGCCGGCGCGTGGCTGGCTGGAAAGTACTTACCAGTCCGAAACCATCCGGGCACTCTGGGCGCCCTGGGTATTGCATGCCGGGCTGGGACCCGAGGATGCGTTCTCCGGCCAGATCGCCAAGGTGATTGCCTTCGCGCTCGAGGCGGCCGGCGCGCCGATCGTCAAAGGCGGGGCGAGGAAATTGCTATCGGCTTTCGAGGCATTGATCACCGAGCGCGGCGGCGTCATCTCGACGGGAGCGGACGTTGCTTCCATCATCCTGGATGGAGGCCGCGCCACCGGCGTGCGGCTGGCCTCGGGCGAAACGGTCCATGCGAAGAAGAGCGTGATCTGCTCGGTCACGCCGACGCAGCTCTACGGTCGGCTGCTCGGCACGGATGCTGCCCAGGCCGATGTCGATGCGACGCGGAAATATCGCTACGGCAAGGGCAACTTCCAGATCCACTACGCCCTCGACAAGCCGCCGGCATGGCGCGGCGAGGGGCTGGACAAGGTGGCGTTGTTGCACCTTACGCCGGGACTGGATGGCGTCTCCAAGGCCTGCAACGAGGCGGCGCGCGGCATGCTGCCGGAGGTGCCCACCATCTGTGTCGGCCAGCCGCATGCGCTCGATCCCTCGCGCTGTCCACAGGGCAAGGCGATCCTGTGGCTGCAACTGCCCGAGGCGCCCCGGCACATCAAGGGCGACGCCGCCGGCAAGCTGCAGGCCCCGGCTGACGGGCAATGGACCGACGCATTGCGCGAGGCCTACGCCGACCGCGCCGAAGCGATCCTCGCCGGCCACATCGACGGCTTCAAGGACATCGTCCTGGCCCGCCGCGCCTATTCGCCGGCCGATCTTGAGGCGATGAACATCAATCTGGTCGGCGGCGATCCCTATGGCGGCTCCTCGACCATCGACCAGTCCTTCCTGTGGCGGCCGTTCAAGACCAGCCGCAACCACCAGACCGGTATCAAGAACCTCTACCATATCGGCGCCTCGACCCATCCCGGTGCCGGCCTCGGCGGCGGTTCCGGCTTTCTCCTGGCGGGGAGGCTCTGATGGAACAGAAGGTTGCGGAAAAGCGCCAGCGCATCTCGACCTTGGGGCAGATCGGCCTGCAGCAATTCGCGCCCTATCTGATGAACCGCATCATGGGCCGCTACAACGCCACCTTGCGCGACGATTTCCGCAAGCAGGGCCTGACCATTCCGCAGGTGCGCACGCTGGCCGTCCTGTCGGTCACGGACGGCGTCACCGTCAACGACCTCTCGGTCTATACGGTCATCGAGCAGTCGACCTTGAGCCGCACGCTCGACACGCTGGAGGGGCAAGGCTTCGTGCGGCGCGAGCAGGGCGTCACCGACAGCCGCATCCGCCATGTGTTCCTGACCGACGAGGGGCGCGCCGAGTTCACGCGCGCCTGGCCGGCCATGCATGATGCGTTCGAGGCAATGTTCGACGATGTCGACGATGCCGAATACGCGGCACTCATCGCGACGCTGCAGAAGATGCTGAAGAACATTCGCAAGCACGACATCTAGACCTACGCGCCGCCAGTGCCAGCCGATAACGGGCTGGGCGGTAACGGAAGGATTGAAGAAATGGCCGAACGGTCTTTTGCCAAGGAAGTCGAGAAACTCAGGCTCGGCGCAGGCGAGGAATTCGCCGGCGAAGGCATCCTCGCCATCACCAAGGCGCTGCTGCAATGCGGCGTCGGTTATGTCGGCGGCTACCAGGGCGCGCCGATCAGCCATCTGATGGACGTGCTGGCCGACGCGCAGGACATTCTGGGCGAACTCGGCGTGCATTTCGAGGCCAGCGCCTCGGAAGCGACCGCCACCGCCATGCTGGCCGCCTCGGTGCATTATCCGATCCGCGGCGCGGCGACCTTCAAGTCGACCGTCGGCACCAATGTCGCCTCCGACGCGCTCGCCAACCTCGCGTCCGGCGGCGTCACCGGCGGCGCGCTGATCATCGTCGGCGAGGACTATGGCGAGGGCTCCTCGATCATGCAGGAGCGCAGCCATGCCTTCGCCATGAAGAGCCAGGTCTGGCTGCTCGACCCGCGCCCGAACCTGCCGTCGATCGTAAAGGCGGTGGAGGACGGCTTCGAGCTGTCCGAGGTTTCCAACACGCCGGTCATGTTGCAGGTGCGCATACGCTGCTGCCACGTCCACGGCCATTTCATCGCCAAGGACAACAAGCGCCCGCCGATGACGGTGGCCGACGCGCTGGAGGCCCCTCGTCGCGACACCGGCCGCATCGTGCTGCCTCCCGCCTCCTTCCTGCATGAGAAGGAGAAGGTGGCGAAGCGCTGGCCGGCGGCGGTGGATTTCATCGCCAGGAACAAGATCAACGAATTCTTCGGGTCGGACCATGGCTCGGTCGGCATCGTCATGCAGGGCGGCATGTACAATTCGGTCATCCGCGCCTTGCAGCGTCTCGGTCTCGCCGACACCTATGGCGACACCGATGTGCCGCTCTATGTGCTCAACGCCGTCTATCCCTTGATCGACGACGAGTTCCTGTCGTTCTGCGAGGGCAAGCAGGCGGTGCTGGTCGTCGAGGAAGGCCAGCCCAACTACATCGAACAGGCCTTTGCCGCGATGCTGCACAAGGCCGGGCGGGGCACGAGGCTGGTCGGCAAGGAATATCTGCCGATGGCCGGCGAATACACCGGCCAGGTCATGCTCGACGGCATTGGCACGTTCCTGCGCGCCGAGGCGCCGCATCTGCTCCCAGGTGAAGTGCGCGCGCCCAACAAGATCGGCGAGGGCGTCGACACCGCGGACCTGATCAACGTCGTGCCGGGCCGCCCGCCGGGCTTCTGCATCGGCTGCCCGGAGCGGCCGATCTTCGCCGCGACCAAACTGGTCGAGCAGGAACTGGGCAAGCATCACATCGCCTCCGACATCGGCTGCCATCTGTTCTCGATCATGCCGCCTTTCGAACTCGGCGCCACCACAATGGGCTATGGTCTCGGCCCGGCCTCGGCCTCGGCGTTCAATTCGCCTGATGCCAAGCGCCGCTCGATCTCCTTCGTCGGCGATGGCGGCTTCTGGCACAACGGCCTGACCTCCTCGATCGGCAATGCCGTGTTCAACAAGAATGACGGCGTCATTGTCATCGTCGACAATTTCTATTCGGCCGCCACCGGTGGGCAGGACATCCTGTCGTCGCGCGCGGGTAACAAGACAAAGTCGACAAAACATCCGATCAGCGAAGCGGTGAAGGGCATGGGCGTCAAATGGCTGCGCCATGTCGACCGCACCTACGATGTCGGCAAGATGCAAGCCACGCTGCGCGAGGCGCTGACGACGGAGGAGAAAGGGCCGAAGGTCATCGTCGCCTCGTCCGAATGCATGCTCAACCGCCAGCGCCGCGAAAAACCGTTGGTCGACAAGGCGATCAAGGGCGGGACAAGGGTCGTCAAACCGAAGTTCGGCGTCGACGAGGACATCTGCACCGGCGACCATGCCTGTATGCGGCTGTCCGGCTGCCCGTCGCTGTCGGTCAAGTCGCTCGACGATCCGCTGCGTGACGATCCGGTGGCGTCCATCGACCAGAACTGCGTCGGCTGCGGTAATTGCGGCGAGGTCGCCGATGCGGCGGTGCTGTGCCCGTCCTTCTATCGTGCCGACGTCGTGCACAATCCGAGCCGTTGGGACCGCTTCCTGGAAAGCGCGCGCCGCGCCGTGATCAGCCTGTTGCAGCGCCGCCGCGAAAGCCGGCGCCTGACCTTCGCCGATGCTTGACGCTGTCCCGCCATTCCGCGCCAAGGCCGGCGCCCAGGACGACGAGCGCGTCATCAAGCTCGCCGTGCTGGCGGTCGGCGGCCAGGGTGGCGGCGTGCTGGCCGACTGGATCACCGACGTCGCCGAGCGCAATGGTTACGTCGCGCAATCGACCTCGGTCGCCGGCGTCGCCCAGCGCACCGGCGCGACGATCTACTATGTCGAGATGGCCCGCGATACCGGCCGGCTGCCGGTCTTCGCGCTGTCGCCTTCGCAAGGCGATGTCGACATCCTGATCGCCGCCGAATTGATGGAGGCCGGCCGCGCCATCATCCGTGGTTTCGTTACGCCGGAACGCACCACGCTGATCGCCTCCTCGCACCGCATTGCCGCCGTGTCGGAAAAGATCGAGCCGGGCGACGGCCGGGCCTCGTCCTCCAAGGTGCATGCGACGGCGGAGGCCGCATCGAAGCGCTTCATCGCCTTCGACATGGAAAAGATCGCCGCCGACAACGGTTCGATGATCTCGGCCAGCCTGCTTGGCGCGCTGGCGGGATCGGACGCGTTGCCGTTCATGCGCGAAAGCTATGAGCAGGCGATTGGCGCCGGGGGCCGTGGCGTCAAGGCCAGCCTCGCCGCCTTTGGCGCCGCGTTTGACCGCGCGCGGGGCACGGCCGCGCCGGCGCCAAGGCCAGTTGAACCTGCTATCGCGGAATCCGCCCAGGGTGCCGGACAGGTGAGTGGCCCGCAAAACCTGCTGCAGGGCTGGCAGGTGCTCGCCGCTCGCATCGACCTGATGCCCGTCGCCGTGCGCGACATGGCGCTGCGGGGCCTGAGGAAGGTCGTCGATTATCAGGACATCGCCTATGGTGGCGAGTATCTCGACCGGCTGGACAAGGCCGCCGCGCAGGACAGCGCCGACCATGCCCATGCGCTGTCCATCGCAGCCGCCAAGCATCTCGCCAACGCGCTGTGCTACGACGACATGATCCGCGTTGCCGACCTGAAGACGCGTTCGACCCGTGATCGGCGTGTGCGCAAGGAGGTCGGCGTCAAGGAAGGCTCGGTCCTGCAGGTGACCGAATATTTCCATCCGCGCATCGAGGAATTCTGCGGCACGCTGCCGGCGGGGCTCGGCAGCTACATCGAGAACCGGCCGAAACTCGCCGCCTTCCTCGACCGGCGCATCAACCATGGTCGCCGCATCCGCACCGACAGTTTCGCCGGCTTTGCGGCCCTCTGGTTCATCGGCGGCCTGCGCCGCTGGCGCCGCCGCCTGCTGCGCCACAAGGTCGAGATGAGCCATCTCGATCGCTGGTATGCGCTGGCGCTCGCCCATGTGTCCCAGGACTATGCGCTCGCCGTCGAAATCCTCAACTGTCGCCGGCTGATCAAGGGCTACAGCGACACCCATGTGCGCGCCCAATCGAAATTCGACCGCGTGCTGTCGGCGCTTCCCATGCTCAAGGGTCGAACCGATGCCGCCGACTGGATTCGCCGCCTGCGCGAGGCGGCGCTGAAGGACGAGAAGGGCGACATGCTCGACGGCGCGCTGAAGACCGTGGCGACGCTCGGACCAGGTCCGGCAACCGGGACGCCCTGACCCCTTATAAACGGCGTTGGCCGCCGCCGCTGTTTCCAGCTGCGGTGAACGTTGTTCATTTTTTGCTTGAACGCTGTTCAAAAAATGATAAGCTCCGATTGTGAACGATGTTCATTTCCGACGGCCGAAAGCCATGGATGGGCATCAAGCGCAGTAAGGAAGTTTAATCAGCTCACTGATATCACTGAGATTGAAACAGCGCCTGCAACCCCGCAGGGCCTTCCGGCACGCCGTCGTAGGGTTCCGCCAAATGGAAATCGCCATGAACACGCATCTGATGTTGTCCCGGCGCTTTGCGCCCCTGTTCTGGACGCAGTTCCTGTCCGCCTTCAATGACAATTTCCTCAAGAACACGCTGGTGTTCCTGATTCTTTTCACGCTGGCCGCCGATCAGGCGGCTTCGCTGGTCACTTTGGCGGGGGCCGTCTTCATGGCGCCCTTCCTGTTGTTGTCCGCGCTTGGCGGCGAGATCGCCGACCGCTTTGACAAGGCCCTCATCGCCCGGCGGCTGAAATTCGCCGAGATTGCCGCCGCGGCTGTCTCCGTCGCCGGCATCGCGCTGTCGTCGATCCCGGTGCTGATGACGGCCCTGCTGATGTTCGGCATCATCTCGGCGCTGTTCGGACCGATCAAATACGGCATCCTGCCCGATCACCTCGAGCGCAAGGAACTGCCCAAGGCCAACGCCTGGATCGAGTCGGCCACTTTTGCCGCCATCCTCGGCGGCACCATTGCCGGCGGCGTCGTCTCGGCCGATGGCATCGGCGTCACGGTCTTCGGGCCGATCATGATGGCCTTGGCGGTCGGCTGCTGGTTCGTCAGCCGCTACATCCCGTCCACGGGTTCCGCAGCGCCCGACCTTGTCATCGACAAGAACATCTTCCGCTCGACCTGGCGCCAGGTCAGCGAGTTGCGCACTGACAAGCGCATCTGGCGCGCCGGCCTGATGACTTCATGGTTCTGGCTGATCGGCGCCATCGTACTGTCGATCCTGCCGACCTTGACCAAGGATTCGCTCGGCGGCAACGAGATCGCCGTCACCGTCTATCTCGCGGTCTTTGCCGTCTCGATCGCCATCGGCTCGGCCATTGCCGCCTGGATGTCGCAGGGACGCATCGTGCTGCTGCCCGCGCCGGTCGGCACCGCGCTGCTGGCGCTGTTCGGCCTGCATCTGGCCTGGACCATCTGGAGCATGCAGCCCTCGCCGAGGGCCGAAACCCTTGCCCTGTTCTTCGCCGGGCCAAACACGATCCGTGTCGCGATCGACCTCGCCGGCATGGCTATCGCCAGCGCCTTTCTCGTCGTGCCGACCTTTGCCGCGGTGCAGGCCTGGTCGCCCGAAGCGCGCCGCGCCCGCGTCGTCGCTGCCGTCAGCATCGTCAATGCCGGCTTCATGACGGTCGGCGGCATTGTTGTCGCGGTGATCCAGACGAAAGTCTCCACTGGCGGCATCCTGTTCGGCTTGGCCGCAGCCAATGCCATTGCAGCCTGGCTGATGCTGAAATTCCTGCCGACCAACGCGTTCCGCGACTTCGTTTCCATCCTGTTCCGCGCCTTCCTGCGCCTTGAGGTCGAGGGCATGGAGAACCTCAAGGCGGCTGGCAAGGCGCCGATCCTGGCGCTCAACCATGTCAGCTTCCTCGACGGTCCGCTCGCCTTGACGCTGACCGATGAGGAACCGGTCTTCGCCATCGACTACACCATTGCCCAGGCCTGGTGGATGAAGCCGTTTATGAAGCTCGCCCGTGCTTTGCCGCTCAATCCGGCCAAGCCGATGTCGACCCGCACGCTGATCAAGATCGTGCAGGGCGGCGATCCGCTGGTCATCTTTCCCGAAGGCCGCATTACCGTCACCGGCGGGCTGATGAAGGTCTATGACGGCGCCGCCATGGTGGCGGACAAGACCGGCTCGATGGTTGTGCCGATCCGCATCGACGGCCTGGAGAAAAGCCCCTTCTCCCGGCTGACGTCGCAGCATGTGCGCCGCCGCCTGTTCCCGAAGGTCAAGGTGACCATTCTGGAGCCGGTCAAGCTGGAAGTGCCGCCCGAGCTGAAAGGCCGCCAGCGCCGCGCCGCGGCGGGTTCGGCCCTCTATCAGGTCATGTCCGATCTCGTATTCCGCACCCAGGACATCGACAGGACGGTCCTGGAAAAGATCATCCTGACCGCGAACGAACGTGGCATGAAACGGCTCGCCGTGCAGGATCCGGTCACCGGCTCGTTAAGCTATGGCAAGCTGCTGACGGCGGCCGCAGTGCTTGGCGAGAAATTCAAGAACCTCCATGCCGATCAGCGGACGCTCGGCGTCATGCTGCCCAACGCCAACGGCTCATGCGCGACGCTGCTTGGTGTGATGTCGGCGGGCAAGGTGCCGGCGATGATCAACTTCACCGCAGGCGCCGCAAACATACTGTCCGCCTGCAAGGCCGCCGAGGTGCGCACGGTGCTCACCTCCCGCGCGTTTGTCGAGCAGGCAAAGCTCGGCGCGGTGGTCGAGGAAATCGGTCGCTCGGTCGACATCGTCTGGCTCGACGATTTGCGCAAGACGATCGGTCTCAAGGACAAGCTGCTCGGCCTGATGCGCAAGTCGACGCCGCGCGCGCCGCGCAAGCCCAACGACCCGGCGGTAATCCTGTTCACTTCGGGTTCGGAAGGCACGCCGAAGGGCGTTGTACTGACCCACCGCAACATCCTGGCCAACGCCGCGCAGGCGGCCTCGCGCATCGACTTCCACTCGGGCGACAAGGTGTTCAACGTGCTGCCGATCTTTCATTCCTTCGGCATGACGGCCGGTACGGTACTGCCGCTGATTTCGGGTGTGCCGGTCTATTTCTACCCGTCGCCGCTGCACTACCGCATCGTGCCGGAACTGATCTACGCATCCAACGCGACGATCATCTTCGGCACCGATACATTCCTCAGCGGTTATGCGCGGACCGCGCATCCGTACGACTTCCGCTCGATACGCTATTGCTTTGCCGGCGCGGAACCGGTCAAGGCGTCCACGCGCATGACCTATATGGAGAAGTTCGGCGTGCGTATCCTGGAGGGCTATGGCGTCACCGAGACCGCGCCGGTGATCTCCATCAACACGCCGATGTACAACCGCTCCGGCAGTGTCGGCAAGATCATGCCCGGCATGGAGTATCGTCTCGATCCGGTGCCCGGTGTCGACGATGGCGGCCGGCTGCATGTCCGTGGTCCCAACGTGATGGCGGGTTATCTGCGCGCCGAGAAGCCGGGCGTGCTCGAACCGCTGCCGGATGGCTGGCATGACACCGGTGACGTCGTCTCGGTCGACGACGGAGGGTTCATCACCATTCGCGGCCGCGCCAAGCGTTTCGCCAAGATCGGTGGCGAGATGATTTCGCTCGCCGCCGTCGAAGTGCTGGCGGGTGAATTATGGAAGGGCTCGTTGTCGGCCGTGGCGGCTGTGGCGGATGCGCGCAAGGGCGAAAAGCTCATTCTCATCACCGAAGCACTCGGTGCCACACGTACAGAGTTCCTGGCGTTCGCCAAGGCGAACGGTGCCATGGACCTCATGGTGCCCGCTGAAGTGCGCGTCGTCCAGAAAGTCCCGGTGCTTGGCTCCGGCAAGCTCGATTTTGCTGGCGTGACCAAACTGGTGCGCGGGGAGGATGTGCCGGTCGCCAAGGTCGAGGCTGCGTGATCAAAGGCCAACAGCGCCCCCATGCCCCGTGCCCGGCCGAAATTCGGCCGGGAACTGTCGGCGCTCGATTCCGCTCAAGGCGCCGACGCCGCCATCAGCCGGATCCGCCGCCAGCGCGAGGCGGCGCCGGGCGCCTATTCGCTTGCTTCCCGACCAGAAACCTTTTCGACAAGGATCCGGAAAAAGACGTGCGGCAAGCTGTCTGATACGGGAGGCGTGACAGGCTTGAGCGCGCCAGGCTCCCACCAGTCCGCGTGCTTGCTCAACACAGACCATGCATGGTCCCGTTGAACCTTGTGGCCGATCCGATCCGTCAGTTCCTCATAGCGGCCGTCGACAATCACGCTTCTCCATCCGCGCCTATTTGTGTGTTCTTCCACCTGGGCGCACACCAGGGGATTGGCCCGCATCCAGTCGATCTTCTTACCCGGCAGGGAGAATGCATAGAGGTGACTGTCGGCATAGGCGTAGTTGAAGCACACGACGTAGGGTTGTGCGTCCTTGGCGCATGCCAGATGGCCCGTGCGGTTGGCCGCCAGCAATTTCGTGCATTCCAAGGTAGAGAGCGTGCGGATCATCATCGGTATGATCTCCTGGTCTTAACCCGGCCTTCAGCCCGAGCACTTCTGTTAATTGGCCTCCATCAACCCAAGCGCGGGACCGCTCATTGATCTGGATCAATCTGCCGTGCGGCAAAGGTCGAGGTCTGTCCTGTCAGTACGAAGCCGCGCCGCCGCCGATCGAAACTTCGGCGGGCGCAGCCGGTATGAATCGCGAGGCATTGTGTGCCGAGCCCGGAACGCTGTGCTGATCTGACGAAGATGTGATCCATCCCGTTTCGACGGGTTTGGGCCGTGCGCCGCGTTTCACGGTGGTTAGGGACGAAACCACGGAGACAACGCATGTTCACAAAATACTTGCTGCCCTTTGCACTGGCGGCCGGCACTTTGATGCTGTCCGGCGCCGGCTCGCAGGCCATGCCGATGGCCAGGCCAAGTGCCCCTTTGCCGATCGAGACCGTCGGCTGGCGCTGCGGTCCCGGCTGGCACATGAACCGTTGGGGCAATTGCGTGCCGAACCGCCGCATGATGATCCGGCCGGCGCGCCATTGGCATCCTGGCTTCTGGGCCCACCACCGTTGGCACCCCGGCTATTGGGGCTGGTGATCCCTCGAGCGATCCAGACGGGCGATCGGAACACCCGCTCCGGAAACGGCGCGGGTGTTTTTCGTTCGGGCCATCAGGCGACGAGATCCCGCATCGGCTTCACTTGCGTGGACTCCGGAAACACCTTGTCACCGAGCACGGCCGCGGAAAGGCCGAACTGGTCGGCGAGCAACCCCTTCAGCACTGCCCTGACATCGCTGGTCGGGGCCAGATCACGCTGTTGGTAAAGCTGAGCCGGCTTCAAGCCCGGCCAGTCGGCGATGACCCGGCCGCCCTTGATCGCGCCGCCGGCGAGCAGCACCACCGTGCCGGTGCCGTGATCGGTGCCGACCGTGCCGTTGATCTGTGCCGTGCGCCCGAACTCGGTGATGGCGACGATCGCCGTGTCCTTCCAGCGTTCGCCAAGACCCTTCTCGAACTCCTCGAAGGCGCCGTCGAGGCCGCCGAGCAGCGTGGCGAGCCGGCCTGTCGCGCCACCTTCGTTGACATGTGTGTCCCAGCCGTCAAAGGCCAGTGCGGCAACACGCGGACCGTCATCGGCGGCGATCAGCTTGGCGGCGCCTTGCGCGGCCTGCCGCATCCCGGCGGCGCTGTCGAGGCCGCCTTTCGGCTTCATCGCCCCGCCCTTCGATTTCATCGCATTGCCGCCCATCTGGTCGTCCAGCGCCATGCGGTCGGCATCTAGTCCTTTTTGCAGCGCCACCGCCAGAACCGGATCGCGATGCTGGTAGAGATCGAGAACCCGCGCCGCGAGGTCGCCGGCCGGCTCCGGCAGGGATTGCGGCGCCCAGCCGAGCACGGGAGCAGCACCGCGGATCACCAGCGGCGTCGAGGGGCCGACGGCGAGACCACCAAGCGCGGCCACGCGATCGCCCGCCGGCAGGTTTTCCAGCGCCCGGTTGAGCCATCCGGTGGCGACGTGGCCGGGTCCGGCAAAACCGCTTTCCAGCACATCCTGCCCGTCGAAGTGCGAGCGTTCGCGATAGCCGGTCGCGGCCGCATGCACCACCGCCGCCTGGCTTGCCTTGAACAGCCGCGCGAACACCGGCATCGCCGGATTGACGGCGAAGAAGCCATCGAGAGGCAGGGCCGCGTGCGGGCCGGTGAGCGACAAAGCGATGTCGCCATGCAGGCCGGCATAGTCGGGATCGCCGACCGGGCCGACCGCCGACAGGCCGTCGAGCGCGCCGCGCAGGACGATGACGATCAGCCGTGGGTCGCGATTGTCGGCGGCGCGGGCGAAGCGGGGCAGATAGGCCCAGGCAAACAGCGCGCCGCCGGTCATCAGCACGGCACGGCGGGAGGGATGAGGGGTTTCACACAGCAGGCTCATGACTTCATCTCCATGGGAGTTGTCGGCGCCGGACCTATCGCTCGAGCTATCGTCTCTGGAATTCGGGCGCCATCAGCAGCAGCGCCAGGCCTTGCTGCCTGGACTCGGCGCGGGCGATCGCCTGCCGCGTCTCCGGCGAGGCGGAAGGCCCGATCACGGCGTCGAGTATGTCGTTGGGATTGCCTATGTCCTTGACCTGACGGGCCGCCTGCCAGGCGATGTCGAGGCGGATCTTCATGCCTTCCGCCGACGCCCAACTGTCCGCCTGGTCGGAAAAGCCGTTCGGTCCCGGTGGCTGCCAGAGCGGCTCGCCCAGCGCGTTAAGCCAGCCGAGCGATTGGCCGGGATCGCTCGCCGCACCCGGGCCGACCGCCCGCCGGATGGCGGCGATGTAGTCGAACGGCGAGCGCATCTTGGCCAATGGCGTCGACCAGGCCTCCGGCATATCGATAAGGGTCGAGGCCAGTGCCCTGAGATTGCCGTCGCTCTTGGCGAAAACCTTGGCCAGCCGCGCCACCGCGGCCGGCGGCGGATCGTCGGATATGAAATGGCGGGCAAGCTCGGTGGCGATGTGCCGCGCCGTCGCCGGATGGCTGGCTATGTCGTTGAGCGCAGCCTCGGCCTGGGCCATGCCCCCGGCCGGATAGGTCTTGCCGAGCAGCACCGCGTCACCCGGCTCATGCGCATTGGCGTTGAAGACGGAACTGCCGGGTTCACCCAGCCGACCTTCACGCCCGGCCATCGTCCAGCCGGTCAGGATGCGCGCGAAGCTGGTGACATCGGCTTGGGTATAGCCGCTGCCGACGCCGAGCGTATGCAGTTCCATGATCTCGCGGGCGAGGTTCTCGTTGAGGCCGCGCTGGCGGTTCTTGCCGGCGCGCGAATCCGGGCCGATCGACTGCTGGTTGTCGAGATAGAACAGCATCGCGGGATGCCGCTCCACGGCCATCAGCATGTCGGCGAAACGGCCGAGCACGAAAGGGCGGATCGCTTCCCGTTCGAAGGCACCGGCGCTCGCCCGCACGACGTTGTCCTTGGCCACGGAAACGCAGAAATGGTTCGACCAGAAATAGACCAGACGTTCGACAAAGCCGGCATCGGCCCGCAGAGCCTTGTCGAAGCGCGCCTGGGCTTCCGCGCGGAACAGCGTGGCCTCGACCGGCGGAACCGCTGGCTTTGGCGGCGCGGCGGGCGACGGCGTGGGTTGGACGGGCGCAACCCGGACCGGTGTGCTCTGGACCGGCGTGAGCTGGATCGGCGCGGCTTGGGCAGGCATGTTCTGGATGCTCGCCGTTGCCATCGCCGGCTGTGCCGCGGCCATGCGTTCGCGGTCGAGCTTGCGCTGGACATTTGCCGCCATGCTGGCCTGGATAGCCGGTGTGCTGCCCAGCAGGCCCCCATAGGCCGGATCGGCAAGCGGGATCAGGGCGATGTCGGGTTGCCGCAGTTCCGCCTTCAGATAGCCGCGCGGGTCGCCGGCAATCCTGTCGCGGTCGCCGAGCCTTGCCCCGAGCCCGAAGCGGTTGAAAGCGACGAGGGTCGGGTCTGGCGGGGAATTGGAGGCCGGGATAGCCAAGTCAACTCTCCATTGCTGGGGCTTCCGGCGAGCAGCGCCTGAAGCCCGTTCGAGCCGGTTCGTGCCTGCTTAGACGGGATCATGGGGCCGGCGCGGTGGGCGGCCCCACGGCCCTTACCAGCGATGCCAGCGGTGCCAGTGGCGGTGCGGATGCCAGGCGTAGTAGGCCGGGCCGTGCCAGTAGTAATAGCGGGGATAGACCACCACGCGATTGGGGACGCAGCGCCCCCAGGGATTGGGATGCCAGCCGGGGCCGCAACCCCAGGCGACTTGCTCGACCACCGCCGGGGCGGCAAGCGGCGCCAGCGGCATTGCCGAGGACGCCGCAACCGTCGCAGCCGTTCCGGTCACCGCGAGAGCGGCGGTGATCGCGTATTTTGACAGATGGTTCATGACCAAACTCCGAAGTTGTCCGAGGTTGAAACCTGTCGGCGCCAGGTTGCCCGGCAGATCCTGCCCTTCATCTCGTTAAACGGGCGCCATCGACATTTTCCGTCGGTCGTCAGGGCGATTTTTTGGGCGTGGCGGATGGCTGCGTCCCGCCGCGTCTCGCGAGGCCCTCCGCCAGCATGTTGCGATCCTCGGTGGACGCTGCTGCCGCGAACTCGACGATGCGCTGCTCCAGCCGCGTGCGCACGGTGACGTCGGCATTGCGGGCCCGCTCCAGGGCGGCCGACAGGGCCGCCGTGTCGAGGACAGGCTGCCGCAGCAGGTCGGCCGCCTCGCGCCTCGCCTGCTGGCCATCGCGAATGATTTCGCGCGACTCTTGGCGGACCTCGCGCAGCGCCTTGCGAAACAGCGTGCGCTGCTGGTCGGGCAGCCGGCCCCCGGCCGCTTCCAGCGAATAGCCCTGGGCCGGCTTGCCGCTTCTTATCCAGACGGCTCCGCCGGCAAGCGCACCGGCCAGGAAGACATTCACCACCACCGACGCAATGAGGAGGTTACGCCCGGTGCTCATAGGTCTTCCTCGATCGTGTCGGGCCCGGCATCGCCGAAAGCCGTCGCGTTGGCGTCGAGCACATAGCGGTCGGGCTGAACCTCGGGCGTAACGACGGTCACCAGGGCCAGTCCGGCGATGGCGCCGGCGACCCCAATGCCGGCCAACCCCAGCCCGAGCCACCAGAACCGCTGACGCCGGCGCCGGACGATGTGCCGGCCGGCGGTCCGCAGGATGGTGTCGTGCAGTGTCTTGCCGGGGTGCGGGACGTTATAGCTGTCAAGCCGGGCGTCAAGCGTGCCGGCATGCCGCGAAATGGCCTGGCCCGCCTCGGTTGAAGCAAAGATGGTGGCTGCCTCATGCTCCGCTTTCGGCCAGCGCCGCAGATCGCCGCCATAGGCTTCCGCGAGCGCCGCGAAGCGCTTGGCATCCATTGCCGGGCCGTCCTCGATGTCTTCAGCCATGTGTTTTCCCCTTGCCCCTTGGTGCCGCGTGCCCACGCGGGTTGGAAACGAGGCCGACCGGTCCCCACCGGGCGCCCGCAAGGCGCGATGAATGTCCGGCGTCCATGATCGCACCTTTCTCAGTCATGGACGCCGTCCCTGGCCAGAATCATCTGCAAGGACCGACGGCCGCGTGAGAGCAGGCTCTCCAGGGCGTCGACGCTGATCTCCAACGTCGCGGCCGCCTCTATGTTGGACATCTCCTGATAGTAGACCAGGATGATGGCCTCGCGCTGGCGCGGCGCGATGGCCTGCAAGGCTTGCTCTACCCGATGTGGCTCTTCGCGGGCGTCGGGAAGCGGGGCAGGGTCGGCCATTTCCGGCAAATTGTCGGTCACCAGCTCGCGGCGCCGGCGCAACCGGTCGTAGCAAAGGTTGAGCGTCACCCGGTGGATCCAGCTGTCGAAGCGTGCATTGCCGCGTCGCCAGCTGGAGGCATGACGCCAGATGCGCACGAAGGTTTCCTGCGCGACGTCCTCGGCCTCCGCCGCGTCGCCCAGCATGCGCACGGCAAGTGAAAGGATGCGCGGCAATTTGCGTGCGACGAGCGTCTGCACCGCCGCGGGATCGCCAGCACCGACCCGACGAACCAGCTCCTCGTCCGGATCGGCGCTCATCGGCTCGCGCACTCCCGATATCCATCACCCGTCATGGCCTCTTGGTCATTGCTCCGGCTTGGGAGCGGATTTGTGGCCTGGCATTTCATCGGCCGTCAGAACGCCGTCGCCATTCTTGTCCAGCCTGGCAAAACGCTTGGCGAAGAACGCATCGAGCTCGGCGCGATCGACGAAGCCGTCATGATTGGAATCGATACGCTCGAAGGATTTGGCGGCGTCTCCCTTGACGTTGCGCTTGGCTTGAAAGGCTTCCCATTCCAAGAGGCTGATCTTGCCGTCACCGTCGGTGTCGGCGGCCATGACCGCCTTCTCCCGCCGCTTCTGGAACTTGGCCAGCGTGAGTTCGGACTTGGCATTTGACGCCGCGGGGGCAGCGGCTGGCGGCGTGGCGGCTGGGGGCTGTGTCGCTGTCTGGGCGAGAGCCGCGACGGTCAGCAGGCTCAAGGCAGCGGCAAGGATCGAACGGCGTATCATGCTTCGGCGTCTCCGGTTGGCGCGTCGGCCACGGCCCATGCCGTGGTCACGCTTCAACCGTTAAACGCCGAGATCGGGAAAATCCGTCGGTCGCCTGTACCTTCGATTGCGATGCCGAATCGGCATCACTCCACAGAGCGACCGCCGTGACGCAATTCCGCGCCGCCTGAATTCACGCCGGGCCGGCCACCACTCCTGGCGGGGCAGGGACTACGCCGGTTGATCGGCGGCGACCAACTGGTCGGGTTTGAAACCCGCATGCTGCGGCGTCCAAACGTCACCTTCCTTGTTGAACCAGTGGCAGAGATACATGCCGGAAGCGGCCCCATCGCTGACCGTCATCCTCGGCCCTCCCGACTTCAGCTTGACGACGTCTCCGGTCTTGAAAGTGTTAGGCATTTTGGACCTCCCATGCTGAGGCCCGCGAGTTTCCCACCAAAGCTGAGTCGCGACAATGGCGGATATGGATCGCTGGCGTCGCGATCCATATCGCAGACAGTGGTGCATGTGCCATTTGCGGCATATGGGACGACAACCGGGGGGAAACTGGTGCCGCTTGCGTGACTCGAACACGCGACCCCATCATTACGAATGATGTGCTCTACCAACTGAGCTAAAGCGGCCCGGGAGGCCAAGGCCTCCAAGATGGGCTGGGTGATAGACTCAACCGGCCGCGAATTCAAGATGCGACTTGGCAAATCATGCACGAGCGCCCAACACGGTCAAAACCAGGGTTGGAGTGTCGCTGCCTGCGAAGAATCGCCGGGATAGTCCGATTTTATTTGCCGGAACATCGCCAAGATGGACTTTCGACGGCCCGTCGAGGCAGAATGCACGCGCACGCCCGTTGATTGATTGGTCGCCTACGGCTAACCATCAGGGAAGATTGGTGCAATTTGCAGAGGGATCTCGCTTGGACGCCATCGAAAAAGCGATCCGGAACGCCTTGGAAAAGGGCAATGCCGAGGACCGGGCGTTTCGCGAGAGGGTCTACCGGTCGGCCTTTGCCGCGCTAGATCGTGCGCTCCAGGCCAATCCCGGCGTGACCGTGGAAGTCGCCATCAAGCGCCGCAAGGCGATCCAGGCGAAGATCGCTGAAATCGAATCCGAGTTCCTGCCGGCGGTGCCGGATGTTGGTCCGCAGGTCGATGCCCCGGCGGCCGGGCCCGCGGCCGCCGCCGCGCCCGCGATCGAGATCGGCGACACGGCGCCGCCCGCGGTCGCCGTCGACGGCCCCGCGCAGCCCGCATCCGACGCGCCGCGCTCACGCGTGCTGCCGGTCGTTCCCGACATCATGCCGGACGCTACGCTGCCCGGCGCGCCTGCCATCGGCATGTCCTCTCCTGCCGCTTCGGGAGCCGCGGCCGAAGTGGCGCCCGATCGCGACGAGCGCCGCATTCGCGGACGTCGCCTGCCGCTGACCGCCATCTTCTTCACCGTGACCCTGCTTGCGGCGATCGGCATCGGCCTGTTTTTCGCCATGCAGACCGGCGTGTTCAAGACCGCGGCGCAACTCGATACGGCACCGCCGGAGGCGCCGCCGACCGTGGAGGACGACGATTTCACGCCGGCCGACGGCGCCAACGCGCCGGCAAAGCCCGGTGCCGCGGACCAGTCGCGCGACTGGATCAATGTGTTCTCGCCGGCCGATCCGACGCATGTCGCCGCCCCTTCGGACGCCAAGGCCGAGGTGATGAAGGACGACACCGGTCCGTTCCTGCGCATCCGGTCCGGCGCCTCCGGTTCGGCGATTGCCTTCGATGTCGGGCAAGGCGTGCTGGAAAAGCTCGCCGGCAAGCATGCCGTGTTCGATATCATCGCCCGCGCCGAGGACGGCAAGGACACGCAAATCTCCGTCGACTGCAATTTCGGCGAACTCGGCGACTGTGGCCGCAAGCGCTACGCGGTCGGCCAGCAGCGCAACGAATATCTGTTCGACGTGCAGTTCCCCAACAAGCGTCCAGGCTCGGCCGGAACCATCGCCGTCAATTCCGACTTCGACAAGCAAGGCAAGGCGGTCAACATCTACGAGATCCGCGTCTCGATCGAGCCTTAGGCGGCTGGAACTCAGCGATCGAGCAGCGCCTGCAGCGTCTCGATGCGGTCGGCCTCGTTGGCCGGCTTGTCCCAGCGCAGCCGTGAAATGCGGGGGAAGCGCATGGCGACGCCGGATTTATGCCGGGTCGAACGGTTGAGTCCCTCGAAGGCGACTTCCAGCACCAGGCCATTGTCGCGGTCCGCCCGCACCGAGCGCACCGGGCCGAAGCGCTCGATCGTATTGTCCCTGACATATTTGTCGATCTGCTTCAGCTCCTCGTCGGTGAAGCCGAAATAGGCCTTGCCGACCGGCACCAGTTCCTCCTCGCCCTCGGGTCCGGACCAGACGCCGAACGTGTAGTCGGAGTAGAAGCTCGAGCGCTTGCCATGGCCGCGCTGGGCATACATCAGCACGGCATCCACTGTGTGCGGATCGCGCTTCCATTTGAACCACGGGCCTTTGGGCCGCCCGGCGACATAGGGCGAATCCCAGCGTTTCAGCATTACGCCTTCGATGATCGGGTGCGGCGGCGCGCGGCGCATCTCCTCCAACGCCTGCCAATCCGCGAAGTCGACGAAGGGCGACAGGTCGAAACGGCTGGGGTCGAGCGTCTTGACGAAGGCTTCGAGGCGCTCGCGCCGCTCGCGGAAGGATAGCCCGCGCAAATCCTCGGCGCCGATCTGCAGCAGATCGTAGCAGCGCATGAAGGCCGGATATTGCTGCTGCATCTTCGGCGTCACCGTCTTGCGGTTCAGCCTTTGCTGCAAATCCGAGAACGTCCCCGTCGCCTGTCGGGGATCGCCAACCAGCAACTCGCCATCCAGCGTCGCGGAAAAATCCATTGCGTCGGCAAGGTCGGGAAAGGCGCCGGCGACATCGTCGCCGGTGCGCGAATAGAGCCGGCGAATGCCGCCTTCCGCCACTGCCTGGACGCGGATGCCGTCCCATTTCCATTCGGCCGCATAATCCGCCGGATCGAGTTTTTCCAGATCGCCGTCGCCGACCGGGTTCGACAGCATCACCGGCCTGAACAGCGCCATCGCCGTGTTGCGGGGTTTTTCAGCCTTGCCTTCCAGCCACGCGAACAGCGCCGTATAGGGCGGCGACAGCCCGTGCCAGAGTTCCTCGATCTCGGCGACGTCGACCTCGCCGAAATCCGCCAGTGCCTGCTTTGCGAGCCGCGCCGACACCCCGATGCGCAGGCCGCCGGTGACCAGCTTGATGATGGCGAAGCGCGCCGAAATACCGGCGCTGTCGAGCAGCCCAGCCAACACCTTCGGTCCGTCGGAGCGGCTTGCCGCCTGCAACCTGGCCACGACCTCGCCGAGCGTCGGTTCACGGTTCGGGATATGTCCCGGCGTTTGCGGCCAGACCAGCGACACCGTCTCGGCCAGATCGCCGACATAGTCGTAGGAATAGCCGAACAGCACCGGGTCCATGCGTTCGGTGACAAGGGTGCGCAGCATCGCCGGCTTGACCGCGGCGATGTTGAGATCGCCTGTGATGGCGGCCAGCGCCAGGCCGCGATCCGGGTCCTCGACACTGCGGAAGTAGTCGACCAGCAGCGTCAGCTTGCCGTTGCGCGATGGAGTCAGCACCAGGCGGTCGAGGAGTTCGGCGAAGCGGTTCATGCCATCAATCGCCTTCGTCCTCATAGCCCACAAGATGCAATGGTCGGGCGGCAATGCCTTCGAGTTCGCACCAGCGCACCAGTGCTTCCTCACGGCCATGCGTGACCCAGATTTCCTCGGCGCCGGTCTCCTTGATGGTGGCGGTGAGCTCGTCCCAGTCGGCATGGTCCGAGATGATCAGCGGCAGTTCGACACCGCCCTGCTTGGCGCGCTGGCGGATGCGCATCCAGCCGGACGCGAAGCAGGAGATCGGATCGGGGAAACGCCGCGCCCAGCGGTCGGCGAAGGCCGATGGCGGGCCAACCACGATGGCGCCGGCGAAATCCCCTTTGCCGCCTTCCACCGTCGCCGGCTCGAGTATCCCCAGGTCGATGCCTTGGCTTTGATAGTACTCGCTGAGCTTGGCCAGCGCGCCATGGATGTAGAGCGGCCTGTCGTATCCGGCGTCGCGCAACAGCCGCATCACCCGCTGCGCTTTGCCCAGCGCATAGGCGCCGACCAGATGCGAGCGTTCGGGAAACTGCGCCGCCGATTTCAGCAGGCGGGCGATCTCTTCCGTGTCGGGCGGGTGACGAAACACCGGCAGGCCGAAGGTCGCCTCGGTGATGAACACGTCGCAGCGGATTGGCTCGAACGGCACGCAGGTCGCATCCTTTCGCCGTTTGTAGTCGCCGGAGGCGACGATACGCATGCCCGGATGTTCGACCGATATCTGCGCCGAGCCCAGCACATGGCCGGCCGGATGGAAGCTGACGCTGACGCCGTTGAGGACGATCGTCTCGCCCAGCCGTGCCGGTTGCATCGTGCCGGCGAAGCCCTCGCCATAGCGCAGCCCCATGATGTCGAGCGTCTGCTGCGTTGCCAGCACCGAGCGGTGGCCGGAACGCGCATGGTCGGAATGACCGTGGGTGATCAGCGCGCGGTCCACCGGCCGCACCGGATCGATGAAGAAATCGCCCGGCGGGCAGTAAAGGCCTTCTGGCCGGGGATGAAGCAGGTCGCTGGCGCGCATGGTCTGCAAGATAGGATATAATTCCGCCGCGGGAAGCCTGTCATCGGAGACTGCTGACTCTCCTGGCAAAGAACGCTCAATTTGGTTCAGCTTCCGCATCCTTTGCATTACAGAGATGGCGGCCCGGCCGCCTCCGCCGGCGGAACCCGCTATCATGAAGCCGTTGCAGACCTCATCGGGCGATTTGAACGCTGATCGCCGTGCCGACTATGCCGAGATGCTCTTTGCCTCCGGCGATCACGTGGCGGCGGCCGAGCTCCTGCTCGGCGCATTGGAATTGGCGCCGCAATGGGCAATGGGCTGGTTTCGCCTTGGCGAGATGCAGGAGGCATCAGGCAGGCTCGACCTGGCGGCGCAGGCCTGGGTGATGGCGCTGAACCTGGATCCAGCCGATCGCCAAGGCGCGGCCCTCAAATTGCAGCTGATCGGCAAAGGCCCGGTTTCCAGCGCGCCGCCCAGCGCCTTTGTCGAAACGCTGTTCGACCATTACGCCGAGACATTCGAAGAGATGCTGGTCGGCAAGCTCGATTATCGGTTGCCCGAAGTCCTCGAGCAGATGATTCGCAAGGCAAGGTCGGGACGCTTTCGTCTGGCGCTCGACTTGGGCTGCGGCACCGGGCTGATGGGCGAGAGGCTGAGGCCGATCGTTGACCGGCTGGAGGGGATCGACATCTCGGCCAGGATGCTCAAGAAGGCGCGGACGAAAGGCATCTACGACACGCTGACAAAGGCTGATCTGCATTGCTTCTCCCACTCGGGCGAAAACCCCGATCTGGTGACATCGGCCGACGTCCTGATCTATGTCGGCGCGCTCGAAGGCCTGATCGGGAGGGTCGCTGGTGTGCTCGCCGGCGGCGGCCTGTTCGCTTTCTCTGTCGAGAGCCTTGCAAGCGGCGACTTCGCGCTGCGGCCCTCGCGGCGCTACGCTCATTCCGACAGCTATGTCAGGCAGACACTCGAGGCCAACGGGCTTTCGATCCTGGCGCTGGAGCCAACGACCATCCGTCAGGATCGCCGCGAGCCCGTCAAAGGCTTGGCCGTCTTGGCCCTGAAGGCTCACGCCACTTGAAGTGTGCATGATCATTGCGGTGAATCCCGACACCGCTCCGCGCTGCTGCGAAAAAGTCCGATTTGCGTGCGCGACTGATATTTGCGATCTGGTCGCGTCAGGGGCGGGATATCAGGAGGAGCATATCGGATGCGCAGGAACATGACGGTCTTGGCCTCTTGCCTAGCAATGGCCGGCTGCGTCGGCAATTCGATGTCCGAGCGGCAGGACGCCAACATAGAATCCTCCCTGCAATACGACACCGTGCCGTGCGATCAGTTGCTGGCGCAGCGCAATGGGTTGGCACAGCAATACAATCTTGCGACGACCGTGAAGCCGACCTTCTCCAATCCCGCGATGGGTTTCGGTCCGTTCACGCCCGACATGCGCTCCAAGGCCCAGCGCGACAGCGACAAGGCGACTGGCGAGATCGACGCCATGAACCGGTCCATCGACCGCCGCGACTGCGGCAAGCCGGACAATCAGAAGAAGAAGTTCGCTCTGCCGGGCTGACGATACGAGACAGGCATTTGGGCGAGATTTATCGCCGGCAGCATGTTGCGCTGGCGCAGGGGTACTATCGGATGAAACTGTCTGACCTCGGAGATCGCATCTGCATTTTGGGGCCGTCCAACAGCGGCAAGTCGACCTTGGCCGACGCGATTGCCCGCAAACGTGGCCTGGAGCCCGTCCACCTCGATCTGCTTCATCATCTGCCCAACACCGACTGGGAACCGCGTCCCGAGAGCGAGTTCATTGTCTTGCATGACGCCGCGATCGCCGGCGAGCGCTGGGTGATGGACGGAAATTATTCGATCTGCATGCCGCAACGCTTACGCCGAGCGACGGGACTGATCCTGCTGGATGTCTCCACGCCGGCAAGTCTGCTGCGCTATTTCAGGCGAAGCTGGTTTGAGAAGAGCAGGCGCGGTGGCCTGCAAGGCGGGCGCGACAGCGTCAAATGGGACATGATCCACCATATTGCCGTGACCACGCCGAAAAACCGCCGGAGATACCAGGCGATGTTCGATCGGCTCGACCTGCCAAAGCTGCGGCTATCCTCCGTGAGAGCAATCAAGCAATGCTTCAGGCAGTGGGATCTGGCCAGATAAGAATCCTGGCTAGAGCACTTCACCGTTTCACGGAAACGGCGAACCACTCTAACTCCTTGTTTTGACGCAATTCCGGACGGAAAAACGCTCACACTTTTCCTGGAATTGCTCTAATACCCCGCTTTGCGATCTACCAGATTGTCGAGCTTCTCGCCGCGCTCGAAGGCATCCATCTGGCGCAGCATGATCGGCGCCAGGTGCATCGGATCGGAGGTCGCCGCGGCGTGCGGCGTCACGAACACCTTCGGATGGCTCCATAACGGGCTGGTCTTGGGCAGCGGCTCGACCTCGAACACGTCGAGGCTCGCCTCCTTCAACGTGCCGTCGTCCAGCGCCCGCACGATGTCGGCGTCCTTTTGCAGGCGGCCGCGTCCGGCGTTGATCAGCACCGAGCCGCCAAGGCCGTTGCGCTTGCGCAGTTCCTTCAGCACGCCATAATTGATGATGCCCTGCGTGTCCGGCGTCAGCGGCAGGAGCACGACGAGTATGTCGGTTGCCTTTAGGAACGGGATCAGGCCGGCCTCGCCGGAATAGGTCGCGACCCCTTGCATCGGCCGGTCGTTGCGCGACCAGCCATTGACGGCGAAGCCGAGCGAAAGGAGCACCGAGGCCGCGGCGCGGCCGAGATTGCCGAGCCCCATAATGCCAACGGAAATGTCGCCGGCCGGCCGCTGCTGCGGCTCGTGCCAGATCTTCTTTGGCTGCTGCGACCGGTAGAGCAGGCCGTGGCGATGGTGATCGAGCACCCGCCAGACGACATATTCCGTCATGTACTGCGTGAGGTTGTCGGCGACGACCTTGACGATCGGCACATCGGGCAGGCCCGGATCGGCGAAAATATGGTCGACGCCGGCACCTATCGAGAAGATGGCGCGCAGATTGGGCAGCGACGACAAAAGGTTCGGCTTCTGCTTCCACACCACCGCATAGGTGATCGATGGATCCTTGGCACCGTCCGGCTCCAGAACCACCTCGCGCTCGGCCGACAACAGCTCGCGCCAGCGCTGCGGGTGAAAGCCGGTGACGGCGAGCAGGATGCGGCCTTTTTCCATCGTTGTTCGTTTAGTCCCTCTAATCACTGACTGACGATGCCGACCGGCGCCGTCTCTATCTTGAAGGCCGCCGAAATCAGCGCCCGAGTATAGTCGGTTTGCGGATTTTCAAAAATCTGCTGGGAAGGGCCTGCTTCGACGATCCGGCCATTGCGCATGACGATGACATCGTTGGCAAGCGCCCGGATGACCTTGAGGTCGTGGCTGATGAAGAGATAGGCGAGGTCGTGCTTGGCCTGCAGATTGCGCAAGAGGTCGACGACCTGCGCCTGTACGCTCATGTCGAGCGCCGATGTCGGCTCGTCCAGCATGACGAAGCGCGGGTTGAGCACCATGGCGCGCGCGATGGCGACACGCTGTCGCTGTCCGCCGGAGAATTCGTGCGGATAGCGGTTGCGGGTCGCCGGATCGAGGCCGACCTCCTTCAGCACGTCGGCAACCTTGTCGTCGCGTTCATCGGGCGACAGCTTCGGCTCGTGGATCTTGAGCCCTTCCTCGATGATCTCGGCGATCGACATGCGCGGGCTGAGCGAACCGAACGGATCCTGGAAGACGATCTGCAACTCGCGCCTGAGCGGCCGCATGGCATTGAAGGTGAGCTGGTTGATGTCGCGCCCGTTGAACTGGATGGTCCCGGTCGATGAGATCATCCGCGCCAGTGCCAGGCCGAGCGTGGTCTTGCCCGAACCGGATTCGCCGACCACGCCCAGCGTCTGGCCGGCGCGCACGGTGACATCGATGCCGTCGACCGCCTTCACATGGTCGACCGTGCGGCGGAAGAAGCCTTGCTTGATCGGGAACCAGACCTTGATGTCCTTGCCGGTCATTACCGGCTTGGCGTCGGCGTTGGCCGCCGGTGGCTTGCCTTTCGGCTCGGCCGCCAGAAGGTGGCGCGTATAGGGGTGCTGCGGGTTGGCGAAGATCTCCTTGGTCGGACCGGTCTCGACGATCTTGCCCTTGGTCATCACACAGACCCGGTCGGCGATCTTGCGCACGATGCCCAGATCGTGGGTGATGAACAGCATCGACATGCCCTTGCGGCTTTTCAGGCCGGCGAGCAGTTCGAGGATCTGCGCCTGCACGGTGACGTCGAGCGCCGTCGTCGGCTCGTCGGCGATCAGCAGTTCCGGTTCGTTGGCCAGCGCCATGGCGATCATCACGCGCTGGCGCTGGCCGCCGGACAACTGGTGCGGATAGGCGTCGAGGCGCTTCTGCGGGTCGCGGATGCCGACCTCGTTGAGCAAAGCCAGCGTGCGTGCCTTGGCGGGGCGATCGGCCATGCCCTGATGCAGCTTCAGGATCTCGACGATCTGCTGCTCGATCGTGTGCAGCGGATTGAGCGAGGTCATCGGCTCCTGGAAGATCATGGTGATCTTGTTGCCGCGCACCTGGCGCAACTGCTTCTCGCTCATCGCCAGCAGGTCGGCGCCCAGGAACAGGATCTTTCCAGAGGGATGGCTGGCGCTGGGATAGGGCAGGAGCTTCAGCACGGACAGCGCCGAGACCGACTTGCCGGAGCCGGATTCCCCGACCAGCGCCACTGTCTCGCCCTTCGCGATGTCGAAGGAGATGTGGTCGACGGCGACAGACTGGCCGCCGCCCTGGCTGAAGGCGACGCTGAGGTCCTGTACGCTGAGCAGGGGAGATTCGCTCATTTGAACGTCTTGCGCGGATCGAAGGCGTCGCGCGTTGCCTCGCCGACAAAGACGAGCAGCGACAGCATCAGCGAGATGACGACGAAGCCGGAAATGCCGAGCCACGGCGCATTGAGGTTGCGCTGCGCCTGCTTCAGCAACTCGCCCAGCGAGGCGGAGCCGGGCGGCAGGCCGAAGCCGAGATAGTCGAGCGAGGTCAGCGTCGAGATCGAGCCTGAGAGCAGGAAGGGCAGGAACGTCAATGTCGCCACCATGGCGTTGGGCAACAAATGCCGGAACATGATGGTGCGGTTGGGCACGCCGAGGGCGCGGGCGGCGTTGACATATTCGAAGTTGCGGGCGCGCAGGAACTCGGCCCGCACCACGCCGACCAGCGCCACCCAGGAGAACAACAGCATCAGGCCGAGCAGGATGAAGAAGCCCGGCGGCAGGATGGCGGCAACGATCAGCAAGAGATAGAGCACCGGGATCGCCGACCAGATTTCGATGAAGCGCTGGAACAGCAGGTCCGTCCAGCCGCCGAAATAGCCCTGCAAGGCACCGGCGCCGACGCCGATCAGCGCCGATCCGGCGGTCAGGATCAGCCCGAACAGCACCGAGATGCGGAAGCCGTAGATGACCCGCGCCAGGACGTCGCGCGCCTGGTCGTCCGTGCCGAGCCAGTTCCAGTTGCCGACGATGCAGGCCGGGTCGGCAGCCCCTTGCGGGTACTGGTTGCAGCGCTTCGCGGCGTCATACTGCCAGGACGGCTTGGCGGGCGCGGCCTCCGGAATGGCGTTGTTGACTGTCTGGTAGGAATAGCGGATCGGCGGCCAGATCATCCAGCCATTGGCGTTGATCTCGTCCTGGATCACCGGGTCGCGATAATCGGTGACGGCATAGAAGCCGCCGAACTTTTCCTCGGGGTAGGCCACCAGCACCGGAAACAGGATCTCGCCCTTGTAGGAAGCGATGATCGGCTTGTCGTTGGCGATGAATTCGGCAAACAGCGACAGCACGAACAGGACGAGGAAAATCCACAACGACCAGTAACCGCGCCGGTTGGCCTTGAAATTCTGCAGACGGCGCTTGTTGAGCGGCGACAGGAATGGCCGTGGCATCCGCTCCGGCACCACTCCGGCGGTCACGCTTGCCTCCGACATCAGATGTCTCTCCGCTCGAAATCGATGCGCGGATCGACCCAGGTGTACATGAGGTCGGACAACAATCCGACGAACAGGCCGAGAAGCGAGAAGATGTAGAGATTGGCGAACACCACGGGATAGTCGCGCTCGACCACCGACCGGAAGCCGAGCAGGCCCAGGCCATCGAGCGAGAAGATGTTCTCGATCAGCAGCGAACCGGTGAAGAAGGCCGAGATGAAGGCGCCGGGGAAGCCGGCGATGACGATCAGCATGGCGTTGCGGAAGACGTGGCCGTAGAGCACTTGCCGCTCCGACAGGCCCTTGGCGCGTGCCGTCACAACATACTGCTTGCGGATCTCCTCCAGGAACGAGTTCTTGGTCAGCAGCGTGGTGGTGGCGAAAGCCGACAGAACCAGCGCCGTCAGCGGCAAGGTCATGTGCCAGATATAGTCGGCGATCTTGGCCGGCCACGACAACTGGTCCCAGTTGTCCGAGACGATGCCGCGCAACGGGAACCAGTCCCAGAACGAGCCGCCGGCAAACAGCACCATCAGCATGATGCCGAACAGGAAGCCGGGAATGGCATAGCCGACGATGACGACGCCGCTGGTCCAGACGTCGAAAGGCGAGCCATCCTTCACCGCCTTGCGGATGCCGAGTGGTATGGAAATCAGATAGGACAGCAACGTGATCCAAAGCCCGATCGAGATCGACACCGGCATCTTTTCCAGGATCAGGTCGAGCACCGAGATGTCGCGGAAGTAGCTGTTGCCGAAATCGAACCGGGCATAGTTCCACAGCATCATGCCGAAGCGTTCTAGCGGCGGCTTGTCGAAGCCGAACTGCTTCTCCAGCTTCTTGATGAATTCCGGATCGAGTCCCTGCGCGCCGCGATATTTCGAGCTGACGTCGCCGGCGGCGTCGAAGTTGGAGCCGCCCGCATCGCCGCCGCCACCGCCGAGGCGGTCGCTGCCGCCCTGATTGGTCAGCTTGGCGATGACCTGCTCGACCGGGCCGCCCGGCGCGAACTGGATGACCGCGAAGGAGATCGCCATGATGCCGAACAGGGTCGGGATCATCAAAAGGATGCGGCGCAGTATATAGGCGCCCATCAGGCTTCCTGCCCTCTGCGGACCGATATCTCAGCCTTTGCCAATTTTTGCCGCCTTGCCCTTATCGAACCACCACAGCGTCTCGACCGGAAAGCCGAAATCGGGCTTTTGCTCGGGAAAGCCGAACATGTCCCAATAGGCGCTTCGGTGATTCGCCAGGAACCAACTAGGAATCCAATCGCACCGCGCGCGCAAGACCCGGTCGAGCGCTCGCATCGCGACCGTCAGGCTTTCACGGTCTTTTGCCGCGCCCACCGTGGCGATCAGCGCATCGATCGCGGGGTCTGAGGTGCCCGGCAGGTTGCGCGACCCGGAGAGGTTGGCCGTCCTGGAATGGAAGAAGCCTTCGAGATCGTCGCGCGTCGGTGTCGCGCTGAACGAGAAAGCCGCTGACAGCAGATCGAAATCGAAGGTCGCCTGCCTGGCCTGGTATTGTGCCGAATCCACCAGCCGGATCGTGGCATCGATGCCGATCGCCTTCATGTTGGCGACCCAGGGCGAATAGACCTGTACGAAAGTGTCGTCGTCGACCATGAATTCGGCCGAAAGCCGGCCGCCCCTGCCGTTGACGACGAAATCGCCCGACCGTTTCCAGCCGGCTGCGGCCAGAAGCTTTGCCGCCTGGCCAAGCAGCTTGCGGTCGCGGCCGGAACCGTCGGATGCCGGCTGGGCCACGGCCTGGCCGAAGACCTCAGCCGGCACCTGGCTTCGCAGCGGCTCGAGCAGCGCCAGCTCTTGTGTCGGTGGCACACCTTCGGCGCGAAAATCCGATTTCTCGAAGCAGGATTGCGAGCGCTCGTAGGAGCCGTAGAAGAAGTTGCGCCGCGTCCATTCGAAATCGAAGCAGAGCGCGATCGCCTGGCGCACGCGAGCGTCGCGAAACTGTTCGCGCCGCTGGTTGACCGCTGTCCCCTGCATCGTCGGCCGCTTCTCGGCCGGGAATTCGTGCTTGACCACCTTGCCGGCGGTCAGCGCGGGGAAATCGTAGGCGGTCGCCCAGACGCGCGAGGTGAATTCCTCGCGGTAGGTGATTTCGCCCTTCTTGAAGGCTTCGAAGCCGGCGGTGCGGTTCTGGTAGAATTCGATGCGGATACGGTCGAAATTGTTCTGGCCGCGATTGACCGGCAGATCACGGCCCCAATAGTCCGCGACCCGATCATATTCGATCCATGCGCCGGCCGAGAACCGGCCGACCTTGTAGGCACCGGAGCCGAGCGGCGGGTTCAACTGCGAAGAGTCGAACGGGTTGGCCGTATAGAAGGCCTTCGACAGGATGGGGAATTCCACGACGTTGAGCACGGTGCGGGCCGATTGCTTGCCGGAGAAGGTGAGCCGCAGCGTGCGGTCGTCGACAGCAACGGCGTCGACCATGTGCGTCAGCGACAACGACAGGTCGGGATGGCCCTTGTCCTTGTAAAGCTTGAAGGTGAAGGCGGCGTCCTGGGCTGTCAGCGGCGTGCCGTCGTGGAAGCGCGCCTCGGGGCGAAGCGAGAAGGTGAAGGAGTTGCGGTCTTCCGACAGTGTCACGCCGTCGGCGATCTGGCCGTAGACGGCGTCGGGCTCGTCGAGTGCGCGCACCATCAGCCCGTCGAAACACATCTCCATGCGCGGCGGCGCATCGCCCTTGTCGGCGAAGGAGTTCATCGTGTTGAAGGTTTGTGTGTCCTGGTTATAGCCCCAGTTCGGCGGCGAGAAATTGAAAATTCCACCGGCTGGTGCGTCGACACTCACATAGTCGAAATGGGCGAAATCCGGTCCGTATTTGAGGTCGCCAAAGGCGGACAGGCCATGCAGCTTGGTGCCGGTCGCAATGTCGGCGAAAGCTTTTGCGGGCAACAGGGCGGCGGCGGTCGCCGCCGCGCCAAGCGCGAGAAAATCACGGCGGGGCAGGGCCGTCATCGATTGCCGCCCCATCAATTGCCGCCCTTGTACTTGGCCGCCAGCGCCTTTTCCTTGTCGACGTCGATCCACCAGGAGTCGATATCGACACCGACATAGGCAGGCTGCTTGTCGGGAAATTTGAACTTGTCCCAATAGGCTAGCCAGACCGCCGACCGGTGATATTGCGGCACGACGTAGAAGTTCCACAGCAGCACCCGGTCGAGCGCATGGGTGGCGGCAACCAGATCATCGCGATCCGTGGCAAAGATGATGCTGTCGACCAGCGCATCGACGGTCGGATCCTTGATGCCCATCAGATTGCGCGAGCCAGGCGCGTCGGCGGCCTTCGAACTCCAGAAGTCGCGCTGCTCATTGCCGGGCGAATCCGACTGGCCGAACAGGCCCGTGACGACATCGAAATCGAAGTTGTTGACGCGGTTGATGTACTGCGTCTGGTCGATGATGCGCAGCGAGGCGTCGACGCCGATCTTGCGCAGATTGGCAATGTAGGGGCTGGCGATTACCTGGTCGGTGTCGTTCCAGCCGAGGATCTCGAACTTGAATGGCGTGCCTGTCTTGGCGTTGACCATCTTGCCGCCCTTGATGACCCATCCGGCCTTGGCGAACAGATCGACAGCCTGCTTCAGGTACTTTCGCTCCGCTTGCGGCGAATCGTAGACGGGTAGCTTGAATTCCTGGGTGAAGAGTTCGGGCGGCAGCTTGTCACGGTATTTTTCCAGGATTTCCAGTTCTTTGCCCTGTGGCAACCCGCTGGATGCCAGTTCGGTGCCCTGGAAATAGCTCGATGTGCGGGTGTTGAAGTCGAAGAACAAGGTGCGGTTCATGCTCTCGAAATCGAACGGTATGGTCAGTGCCTCGCGGACCAGCCGGTCCTGGAACAGCGGCCTGCGCTGGTTGAGGACAAAGCCCTGCATCGGCTGTGGCGACTGGGTCTGGAAGTCCTTCTTGATGACGTCGCCGACCTGGATCGCCGGGAAATTATAGGCCGTCGC
Source organism: Mesorhizobium sp. GW821-FHT07A06 (assembly GCF_059419085.1). Classification (NCBI taxonomy): domain Bacteria; kingdom Pseudomonadati; phylum Pseudomonadota; class Alphaproteobacteria; order Hyphomicrobiales; family Phyllobacteriaceae; genus Mesorhizobium; species Mesorhizobium sp. GW821-FHT07A06. The sequence continues at coordinate 170,687 of NZ_JBWKRC010000008.1, read as the reverse complement.
CCATTTGCGGGAGCTGTATTCGCGGTTGATGTCTTCCAGTCCGCCCTTGGTGAAGGCCAGCCAGGCGGCATTGTCGTCGAGGATGTAGGTATATCGGCGCGTGTCGAAATTCTCGCGGCCGATCTTCACCGGCAGCTTGGCCGCCCAATAGTCCGGCACGCGCTGCCAGACGATTTCGGAGCCCGGCTTGAAGCTGGCGATCTTGTATGCGGCCGAGCCCAGCGGCGGTTCCAGCGTTCCCTTGGTGATGTCGCGCTTCTTGCCACTGGCGTCGGTGCCTTCCCACCAATGCTTCGGTAGAACGACGAGGTCGCCGATAATCTTCGGCAGTTCACGATTGCCCTTCTGGTTGAAACGGAACTCGACCTCGCGATCGGAGATCGCCACCGCGTCGGTGACATTTTCGAAATACCGGTTGTATTGCGGGCTGTTGGCCTTCAGCACCTGGAACGACCAGATCACGTCGTCGACGGTGATCGGCTGGCCGTCATGCCACTTCGCGCGCGGGTCAAGCCGGTACGTGGCCGAGGAATAGTCGTCAGGATATTTATAGGCATCGGCGATCAGCGGGTGGCTGGTGCTGCCTTCGTCCGTCGCCTGCTCCATCAGCGTGTCGTAGAGCAGGCCGCCGCCAAACCCGACCAGGCCCGCCGCCGGCGATCCCTGGACGATATAGGGGTTGAAACTGTCATAGGTGCCAAGCAGCACCGAATTCAGCGTACCGCCTTTCGGCGCGTTCGGGTTGACGTAGTCGTAATGCTGGAAATTGTCGCCGTATTTGGATTGGCCGATCAGCGATGAGGTGGTCCGCCACTCGTCGGCCAGGGTCGTCTGCAACCCCGCCGCCAGCAGGGCCGCCGCCAGCAGCGACTTGAGAAGCGTTCGGCCAACCGTCATGCACTATCCTCTTCGCGATGCGTGCCAGATCATCCAGGACGCGATCCTAGATGATTTGGCGCTGGTGAAAACCGCAATGCGCCGGCTTTGTCGCCGCACCCTGGATTTTCCCAACAAAAAAGCCGGGCTGAACCCGGCTTTTTCAAGATCGTGGAGATTACAAATTGTTCACTGGGCGGGTGCCGGCGCTGGAGCGGCAGGCTTGGCGGGCGCGCTGGCGTCCGCGGCGGCACCCGGTGCCGGCAGCGGCTTGGGATTGTCCGACAGCGTGCGCAGATAGGCGATGACGTTGGCGCGGTCCTCGTCCTTGGGCAGGCCGGCGAAGCCCATGGCGGTGCCCTTAACGAATTTCTTCGGCGAGGTGATGAAGTGGTTGATGTTGTCGTAGGTCCACTTCTCGGTGCCGCCCTTGGAGAATTCCTTCATGCCGGCCGAATAGGCGAAGCCTTCATGTTCGGCGACGGGGCGGTCGACAAGATCCCACAGGTCGGGGCCGACCTTGTTGGGGCCGCCCTTTTCGCCGGAATGGCAGGCCTGGCATTTCTTGAAGACGGCAGCGCCCGCCTCGACATTGGCGGTCTGCAGCAGGTCGGCGATCGGCTTGGCCGCGGCGGCCGGCGCGGCCGGGCCGCCTTCGGCGGGCTCAGCCGCCTCGATGGCGAAGCCGGGCTTTTCCGGGGCCGGCGAGGCAAACAGTGCGTCCGACACCAGGCCGACCGAGAAAACGACGAAAACGGTTCCGAGCAATCCGGCGAGCAGTTTATTGACTTCGTTGGAATCCATACGCCCCTTGCTCCCTTTTCCGGCGGACCGAACCGTCCACTCCGTCCGTCGGTATCGAGACCCGCCCTCCAGAGCCGGTCAAATCGGGCGGAAACTAGGTCTTTTGCTCGGGCGTTGCAACACCTATAAGGGCGCTGCCAGTGAGACCTTTTGCCACTTTTCCCCTCCTCTTTTCGAACGCCTTGCCATAGCGATGTCCACCTTGATCCTGATACCGGCCCGCATGGCCTCCACCCGCCTGCCGGGCAAACCTCTGGCCGACATCGCCGGCGTGCCGATGATCGTCCATGTCGCCCGCCGTGCCGCCGAAGCGGGCCTTGGCCGGGTGGTGGTGGCGACCGACACGCAAAGCGTGGCCGAAGCGGTGCGCGCGCATGGATTCGAGGCGGTGATGACGCGCATCGACCACGAATCCGGCTCCGACCGAATCCACGAGGCGCTGGCCGCGCTCGATCCTGGACATAAGGTCGAAACGATCGTCAATGTGCAGGGCGACCTGCCGACCATCGATCCCGGCATCATCGCCGCCTCGCTCAGGCCATTCGAGGACGGGGCGGTGGATATCGCCACACTCGGTGTCGAGATCGTCCGCGAGGAGGAAAAGACCAATTCCAATGTCGTCAAGATCGTGGGCTCGCCGCTGTCTGCCACGAGGCTGAGGGCGCTCTATTTCACCCGCGCCACGGCACCTTGGGGCGAGGGGCCGCTCTATCACCACATAGGCCTCTACGCCTATCGCCGCGCGGCACTCGAGCGCTTCGTCGCGCTGAAGCCGTCGCCGCTGGAACGCCGCGAGCGGCTGGAGCAGCTGCGGGCGCTGGAAGCCGGCATGCGCATCGATGCCGAGATCGTCCGGTCGCTGCCGCTAGGCGTCGACACGCCGGAAGACCTTGAGCGCGCCCGAACCATCCTTTCAAACTGAGAAATTCCTCCGCCATGCCTGAAAAAACCAACAGAATATCCTTCCAGGGCGAGCCGGGCGCCAATTCCGATACCGCCTGCCGCAACGTCTATCCCTCGATGGAGCCGTTGCCGTGCCCGACCTTCGAGGATGCCTTCAACGCGGTCGAGACCGGCAAGGCCGATCTCGCCATGATCCCGATCGAGAACACCATCGCCGGACGCGTCGCCGACATCCATCATCTCTTGCCGGAATCGAGGATGCACATCGTCGGCGAATATTTCCTGCCGATCCATTTCCAGTTGATGGTGCTGCCCGGCGTCAAGCGGGAAGAAATCAAGACCGTTCACAGCCACATTCATGCGCTTGGCCAGTGCCGCAAATACATCCGCAAGAACGGCTGGAAGGCCGTCGTGGCCGGCGATACGGCGGGCGCCGCCAAGATGATCTCCGAGGTCAAGGACCGCACGATGGCCGCCCTGTCGCCGGCGCTGGCGGCGACGCTCTATGGGCTCGACATCATCGAGGAGAACGTCGAGGACACCGATTCCAACGTCACCCGCTTCGTCGTCCTGACCAAGAGCAAGCAATGGGCCGAACGGCCGACTGCCGACACCAAGATGATGACGACCTTCATCTTCCGCGTCCGTAACGTGCCGGCCGCGCTCTACAAGGCGATGGGCGGCTTTGCCACCAACGGCATCAACATGACCAAGCTGGAGAGTTACCAGCTCGGCGCTTTCACGGCGACGCTTTTCTACGCCGACATCGAGGGCCATCCCGACGATCCGCTGGTCAAGCTGGCGCTGGACGAGCTTCGCTTCTTCTCCCGTGAAGTGCGCATCCTGGGCGTCTATCCGGCCAGCCAGTCGCGCGAGCAATGGAAGGTAGCGGATTAGAGCAATTCCAGGAAAAGCGCTTGGCGCTTTCCCTTGAGAATTGCGTCAAAACAAAGAGTTGGAGCGGGTCCCCGTTTCCGTGAAACGGTGAATTCTAGATCACCGCGCCCAGCGGCACATAGTCGATCTCGAGAAATTTCTCGACCTCCGGCACCCAGCGGTCGCGCACGAAGGCGACATGGTCGGGATGGTCGTTGTATCTGGTGTAGGCGGCCTGGTCGGCGAACTCCATCGAGAAGCCGAACTGATAGTCGTTCTTGGGGCTGATCTGCCGCAATTGCTCGAAATGCGTGACGCCCCGGATCGCGGTGAGGATTTTCTTGGCGTCGACGAGGAATCGCTTTTCCTCCAGCGAATGCGGCGCGTGCTTCAGCGTGAAGACGACGGTGTGGCGGATCATTTGTCTCTCCTGCAATGACTTTCAGTATCGGCTATTCGCTGTCGACCCAGGCGCGGATGAGGTGATGCGCGATCGCACCTTTCGGCGGCGTGACCAGATTATCGGCGTGCTCCCTGGCCAGCATCAGGCGCACCTCGTCGCGGCCAAACCACCGGCAGTCCTCCAGCTCGTTGAGGTCGGCCTGGATGTCCTCATTGAGCGGCTCGCCGAAGCAGCCGATCATCAGTGAGTAGGGGAACGGCCAGGGCTGGCTGGCGTGGTAGACGACGCGGCCGAGCCGAATGCCGGCCTCCTCCAGCGTCTCGCGGCGCACCGCCGCCTCGATCGTCTCGCCCGGCTCGATGAAGCCGGCGAGCGCCGAATACATGCCCGGCGCGAAGTGCCGGCCTCGCCCAAGCAGGCATTTCTCCCGCGTTGCCGTCAGCATGATCGCCACCGGGTCGGTGCGTGGAAAATGCTCGGTGCCGCAATTCGGGCAATGGCGCTTGTAGCCGCCGGCCCGCATCTGCGATTGGGTGCCGCATTTGCTACAGAAACGGTGGCTGGCGTGCCAGGCGAGCAGGGCGGCCCCTTGTGCCATCGCGCCGGCGGCCGCTTCGTCGATCAGCCCTTGCATGTAGACCGACCGGTAGTCGATCGCCTTGACGGTCTCCGGCAACTGTTCGGCGTCAACGCCGGCCACCACCGCGAGCACCGGTCCTTGATCGGAAAAGCCGAGCAGGACACTTTGGTCGAGGGAAGGGTTGAAAGACTGGCTCTCGGAGGCGCCGAACCAGGGATCAAGACCGCTGCCATTCCCCAATTTCAGATAGAGCCGGCCGCCATTCATCAACAGCAGCCGCGTCGTTGGATCGGCCAGCGCCTTGTCGACCGAATCGTCGGCGCGACTCTCGGATTGCCGGTCGATGGTATTGCCGGCAAAGCCGACAAATTGGCTCGGCTCGCGCAGGGGCGCGTCAAACAGGCTGAAGCTCATGCGGACTCTGGTTCTTTGGGATGGACATGTTTTGGAATGAATACAGGGGAGCTTATAGCGCCGCCCTTATCGTTTCGGCAAACCGGCGCAGGTCGGAGCGCTCATAAGGTTCGCGCAGGCCGTGCCCCCACACCGGACCGGGCCAGCCGGGATCGCCTTCGGACCGGGCGATGATATGGATATGCAACTGGCGCACGATGTTGCCGAGCGCGCCGGTGTTGATCTTGGTGCAACCGCTCACTTTCTTGAGCGCCTGCGCCACCATGTTGGTCTCGAAGGTCAGCATGGCCTGGTCGAGCGGCGTCATGTCGTGGATTTCCTCCGCGCCCGGCCGCTGCGGTACCAAAAGCAGCCATGGCCAGCGGCGATCGTTCATTACCCGCAATTCGCAGAGCCCAAGCCACATCAACTGCTCGCTGTCCGCTTCCAGCCGGGCATCCAGCATGAATCCGGCCTTCAGGCCCGGCAGCATCGGCGTTTCCCTTGCTTTTCTTGGTTTCCTTGAACTCACGACGCTAGAGCGGCGGCAAGAGGGCTGCAAGCGAATCATTGTTCCTCTGAGGGTTTGGTGCGCCAAATCGCGTGCGCACTTGCATTTCATCGCGCAATTGCCGATATGGACGGTGGGAGGTTGGTGGTGGACGATCCACTCGCCAACCGGGTCAGGTCCGGAAGGAAGCAGCCCTAACGAGCCCGGAACGGGTCATTGTTCCAGCCTCCCACCTCATCGGCCCCCCTCGCGACATTGACGACGCATTGCAGCGCGGGCGAGACTATGCGCAGGAATCGGCGCCTTTGGGCGCGGCCTTTTGGAGCTTAACGGGCGAATGAGCGAAGCCGGAAATTCGGGGCCAAAAAGCCTGGAGCCAAAAAGCCCGGAAAACGCAAAGGCCGCCGCCTATCGCGTGCTGGCGCGCAAATACCGTCCGTCGAACTTTTCCGAACTGGTCGGCCAGGAGCCGATGGTGCGCACCCTCACCAATGCCTTTGCCACCGGCCGCATTGCCCAGGCCTGGATGCTGACCGGCGTGCGCGGCGTCGGCAAGACCACCACGGCGCGCATCCTGGCGCGGGCGCTGAACTACAAGACATCGACCGTGGACCAGCCTTCGGTCGACCTTGCCGTCCTCGGCGAGCATTGCCAGGCGATCATGGAAGGCCGCCATGTCGACGTCATCGAGATGGACGCCGCCTCCCACACCGGCATCGACGACATCAGGGACATCATCGAGCGTGTGCGCTATGCGCCGGTGTCGGCCCGCTACAAGGTCTACATCATCGACGAAGTGCACATGCTGTCGACGCAGGCCTTCAACGGCCTGCTGAAAACGCTGGAAGAGCCGCCGCCGCACGTCAAATTCATCTTCGCCACCACCGAAATCCGCAAGGTTCCGATCACCGTCCTGTCGCGCTGTCAGCGTTTTGACCTGAGGCGCATCGATGCCGGATCGCTGGTCGCGCATCTCTCTTCGATCGCCGCCAAGGAAGGCATTTCGGTCGACGACGACGCGCTGGCGATGATCGCGCGCGCCGCCGAAGGCTCGGCCCGCGATTCGCTCTCCATCCTCGACCAGGCGATCGCCCATGGCGCCGGCTCCGTCAGTGCCGAGGCCGTACGGGGCATGCTGGGCCTGGCCGACCGCGCCCGCATCGTCGACCTGTTCGAACATGTGATGAAGGGCGACGTGGCGGCGGCGCTCGCCGAATTCCGCGCTCAATACGACACCGGCGCCGATCCGGCCGCCGTACTGACCGATCTTGCCGAGTTCAACCACCTTGTCACCCGGCTGCGTTTCGTACCGACCGCCATGGATGATGCTTCGCTGTCGCAGGACGAGCGCCAGCGCGGCGCCGATTTTGCCAGGACGTTGTCCGTCAAGGTGCTGTCGCGAACCTGGCAGATGCTGCTCAAGGGCATTCCCGAGGTGCAATCATCGAACCGGCCGGTGAGCGCGGCCGAGATGGTTTTGATCCGGCTGGCGCATGCCGCCGACCTGCCGACGCTCGACGAGGCGCTGAGATCGCTCGAGGGCGCGGGACCGGTTCAAAATGGCGCATCGCGTCCAAACGGGGCGCCCGCTGGCGCTGGCAATGGCGGTGGTGCCAGCGCGGTCGCGCAAACGCGCATGCCATCCGGACAGGGCGGTGGCGCGCAGACCATGCGGTTGGTCGAGGCCACGCCCGCGCCGGTGGCTTTCGTCGCCCCTCCCCAACCGGCGCCGGAGACGCCGCCGGTACCCCTGAAATCGCTGGCCGACATCGTTGCCCTCGCCGACGCACAACGCGACATCGCCCTAAAGGTGCTGGTCAAGCGCTGCATCCGTCCCGTGCGCATCGAACCCGGTCGCATCGACGTCAGCCTGACCGAAGATGCGCCCAAGCTGCTGCTCAACGATCTGACAACGAAACTGCGCGCCTGGACCGGCCGCAACTGGCTTGTCTCGCTGTCCAAGGAAGAGGGCGGCCAGACGCTGGCTGAAATGGAATCGACGAAGCGCGAAAATGCCTTCCTCGATGCCAGGAGCGATCCGGCCGTGGCCGCCATACTGGCGCGTTTCCCGGGCGCCAAGATCATCGACGTGCGCATTCCCGATGCGCCGGAGGCAGACGAGACCGAGGCGGAAGTGCCGGTCGAGCCGCCGGCGGATGACGACGAGACCTGATAAACCAAGAACCTGACAAACCAAGAACCAAGGATTGGACCATGAAAGATCTTCTCGGCCTCATGGGCAAGGCGAAGGAAATGCAGGCCAAGTTTCAGGCCATGCAGGACGAGATCGCCACGGTCGAATCCGTCGGCCAGGCCGGCGGCGGCCTGGTCAGCGTCACGCTGAGCGGAAAGTTCGACATGAAGTCGCTGAAGATCGACCCGTCTCTGTTCAAGGAGGACGATGTCGAGATCCTTGAGGACCTGATTCTTGCCGCCCACAATGACGCCAAGGCCAAGGTCGAGCAGATCATGCAGGAAAAGACCAAGGCGCTGACATCAGGCCTGCCGATCCCGCCGGGAATGAAACTGCCGTTCTGATGCATGGCGCCCAAAACCGTGCAGCGGTTTTGGGGCAACGGCGTGCACGAAAGTTGAGCCAGCGGTGATGCGCCCATGACCGAAGAGCCGTCTGAAAGACTGATCGAGCAGCGTATCCGCAACAGGATCTACGAGATCCTGGAAATCCTCGCGGATTGCGATGCCGGCGTCGATATCGTCGGCATCAAGGGCTATTTCTATTTGTTCGAGGATTTCGTGCACCGCCCGTCGATCGAGGCCGGCACATCGGCGCTTTCGAAGGAGGAGCGTGCGATCGTGCTGGAAATCGCTGAATTCCTCGAGGCGGCTTCCGAGACGAATCCCGATTTCACCAAGGCCGAATTCATCGATAGCGACTGGCCGGGAAAGATCGCGCCGACGGCCAGGAACGCGCGGGCGTTGTTCCTCAGGCGCGGCCTGTTTTCCGAGAAAGTCGAGGAGCTTGAGCCTGGTCGGCCGGCCGCGATGGCGGCGGGGCGGTAGCGATTTCCGGAAAAGCGCGCCGCGGTTTTCCCTGGACAATTGCGGCGAAACGAAGGGATAGCGGTCATCGCTTTTGTGAAATGATGGCTCGATCTATCTGGAAAGCCTCGAAATTGTGCCTTTTCGGCAACAGTACGTTGTTAATAACGTTTTGGCCATCATTTTGCCCGAAAGTGTCTCATTCTTGCCGCAGCCTGGGGGCGGGCATCGAAGTGAGAGGGTAACCTGTTGATCGTCACGCGATGGAAGACGCCGCTGTTGCTCGGCGTCATTACGTCTCCCCTGTTTTTGGCTGCGTGCAGCCAGACAACCTCGCACGGCATGTCCGTCGCCGGCCTCACCGATGCCATCACGCCGAGTTTCCTGAGCTCGCGGCCTTACAGCCACACCCCGAAGGACAGGGAATGCCTGGAAAGGGCGATGTTCTTCGAATCCAACAGGTCGAGCCGCGACGGCATGATCGCTGTCGGCACCGTGGTGATGAACCGCCTGCGCTCCGGCCAGCATGGCAGCACCATCTGCGAAGTGGTGGGCGAGCCGGGCCAATTCGCGCCGGGCGTCATGACCAGGCCGATGAATTCGCGCGCAATGCCCGATGTCGAGGAAGCGGCCAACGCCGTGCTCAAGGGCGAGCGCAAGGCCAAGCTCAAGAACACCATGTATTTCCACACGGCGGGCCTGCGCTTCCCCTACAAGAACATGCATTACACCATGGTCGCCGGCGGCAATGCCTTCTATGAGAAGCGCGGCCGTAACTGGCAGCCGCTGCCCGATGAGCCGACCGTGGCGGTTGCCTCGGCTGGGTCCGAAATCGTGAAGCCGGCCGCACCGGTGACGATGGTTGCCTCGGCCGAGCCGGCGCCTCCGGCCAAAACGTCCCGCGTCGCTCCGGCGCAGCAAGTCTTTATGACCGCCTCTGTGGAACCGGCCCGTCAGCCCAAGGCCAAGGCCGCTCCAGTTCAAGAGACCTATGTGACCGCGGCCGCGGTGCCCACGGCGAAGTCGGCGCGTGTGACCGTGAAGCAGACGATGGTCGCGATGCAGGAGCCGATGGAAGAACCGGATGCCGCCCGGTTCGGCGGAACCTTGAACAAAAAGGTTATCAGTTCGGTTCAGGGTGAGCCGCAAGAGGCGGCGATGGGGTTCCTGTCGACGCCGGAGAACACCGACGCCATCGGCGCGATGATCGCCAGCCAGAGTCGACCGCTCGAGGTCAACTGATTCGCATCGCCACGGCTTCGCGTGGCGGCATGGCGGACCATACGCTGACACGGATGTTCCAAGGCGCTCGGAAAAATCCTGGAGCAGTTCACCGTTTCGTGGAAACGGCGAACTGCTCCAGCTTTTCGTTTTGACGCAATTCCGGACGGAAAACCGCTTCGCACTTTTCCTGGAATTGCTCTAGATCAGAGCGATGTCCAAGCGAATCGCCGGTCCCGAGATCGAACGTCTGATCCAGCTCCTGGCCAAGGTGCCGGGGCTTGGTCCCCGTTCGGCCCGGCGCGCGGCACTGCATCTGATCAAGAAGAAGGAGCAGCTTCTGTCGCCGCTCGCCGCCGCCATGGGCGAGGCTGCCGACAAGGTGCGTATCTGTTCCACCTGTGGCAATGTCGATACGTCGGATCCTTGCATGATCTGCACGGACCCGCGCCGCGATGCCGCCACCCTCATCGTCGTCGAGGACGTCTCCGATCTCTGGGCGCTCGAACGCGCGGCGGCGATGAACGTACGCTACCATGTGCTCGGCGGCACGCTGTCGCCGCTCGACGGCGTCGGCCCGGATCAGCTCAACATCCGCTCGCTGATCGACCGCGTCGCCGGCGGCGAGGTCAAGGAAATCATCCTCGCCGTCAACGCAACGGTCGAGGGCCAGACCACCGCGCACTACCTCACCGACCAATTGTCCGGCTTCGACATCAAGGTGACAAGGCTGGCGCATGGCGTGCCGGTTGGCGGTGAACTCGACTATCTCGATGAGGGCACGCTGGCCGCCGCGCTGCGCTCGCGGACGGCGTTTTGACGCAATTGGCGGGATGTTTGCCGAAATGACTGCATTCCTTCGTACGATCACCTTCGCCCTTGTCGCTACGCTTATCGGTGTCTTCCTCGCCACCTCGGTCTCGGCAGCCAGGATCGACGACCAGTACCGCGCGTGGCTGCAGAACGATCTCTGGCCCGAAGCCAAGGCCAAAGGCATTTCCAAGAAGACCTTCGATGCCGCCTTCGACGGCATAAAACCCAACCTGAAGCTGCCCGACCTTGTCATGCCCGGCGAGAAGCCGAAGACGCCGCAGAAGCAGCATCAGGCCGAGTTCGGCTCGCCCGGCGCCTATTTCGCCGAAAAGACGGTTCGCGCCGTGACGTCGGGTGGACGCACGCGCGAGGCGGCCAACGCCAGGACCCTTGCCGCGATCGAGAAGCGCTATGGCGTGCCCGGCGAGATCGTTCTGGCGATCTGGGGCCGCGAGACCGGTTTCGGCGCGGCGAAGATGCCCTACGACGCATTCGAGGTGCTGGGCACCAAGGCATTCATGTCGACGAAGAAGGACTTCTTCCGCACCGAGCTTTTGGCCGCACTGGAAATCGTCGAACGTGGGCTGGCCCCTGTCGGCGCGATGAAATCCTCCTGGGCCGGCGCGCTCGGCCAGCCGCAATTCATGCCGACCTCCTTTCTCAAGCATGCCGTGGATTTCGATGGCGACGGACGCGTCGATATTTGGAACTCGACGCCCGACGTGCTTGCCTCGATCGCCAACTATCTCGTCCATTATGGCTGGGTGAGGGGACGGGGCTGGGGGTTCGAGGTGACCGTGCCCGAGAGCGTCTCCTGCTCGCTGGAAGGTCCCGATCAGGGCAAGAAGATCTCCGACTGGGCCGGCATGGGCATCAAGCGCGTCGGCGGCAAGCTGTTTCCGGCGAGCGAGCTGAAGGCGGAGGGCTTCCTGCTGATGCCGGCCGGCCGCAGCGGACCGGCTTTCATCGCCACCCCCAATTTCTACGTGCTGAAGGAATACAACACCAGCGACCTCTACGCACTGTTCATCGGCCATGGCGCCGACCGCATCGCGCATGGCGATCAGGATTTTTCCGGCAGCTGGGGGCCTGTCGGCGATCTGCATCGTTCCGATATTGCCGCCCTGCAACGGGCGCTGGAAGCCAAGGGCTATGATGTCGGCAGCGCCGATGGCCTGCCCGGCTTCAAGACCCGCCGCTCGATCGGCAAGTGGCAGGCCAAGAACGGCCAGGCCGCGACCTGTTTTCCCGACGCCGGCCTGGTCGCCGCGCTGAAATAGCGCCGAAATCAAAGCAATTCCAGGAAAAGTGTGAACGGTTTTCCGTCAGGAATTGCGTCAAAACAAAGAGATAGAGAGGTTCGCCGTTTCCACGAAACGGTGAGCCTCTAGCAGATTATTCTCGATCGGCTGCCTCGATTGGCCGAACTACGCGTCGACGCGCGACCCGCCATCCTGCTTCAATGAGCCGTCGTATAAATGCTCGTTGCCGGCCACGGAGCCGCCGGATATGGTGTTGACCAAATGGACAAAAACCACGACGGTAAGTGGACAAGGGGCCGTCATACGCCCTGAAAAGAAGACCTCAATCCTGAGCCGGGAACTCAGGTCAACAACAAAAAAGGGAACAGTCACCATGATGATGGAAAAGCTTGCTCTACGATCCCGCATCCTGCTCGCGGGCGCGGCCATGTCGGCACTGCTTCTGGCCGGAGCGCCGGCCGGCGCGGTCACACCCGCCGACACGCTGGTCGAAGGTTTTGCGATCGACGACATCATCTCCATGGATCCGGGCGAGGCGTTCGAACTGTCGACCGCCGAAGTCACCGGCAATACCTATGACCTGCTGGTCCGCCTCGACCTCAGCGACACCTCCAAGGTCAAGGGCGATCTCGCTGAAAGCTGGACCGTATCCGACGACGGCCTGACGTATACTTTCAAGCTCAAGCCCGGCCTCAAATTCGCCTCCGGCAATCCGATCACCGCTGCCGATGTCGCCTATTCGTTCGAGCGCGCCGTCAAGCTCGACAAGAGCCCGGCCTTCATCATCGATCAGTTCGGCATCAGCGGCGACAATGTCACCGAAAAGGCCAAGGCCGTCGACGACACCACCTTCCAGTTCGTCGTCGACAAGGCCTATGCACCGAGCTTCGTGCTGAACTGTCTCTCGGCAACCGTCGCTTCGGTTGTCGATGCAAAGCTGGTCAAGGAACATGTCGCGGCGGTGACGCCGAGCGCGGACTACAAATGGGACAATGATTTCGGCAATGCCTGGCTGAAGACCGGCTATGCCGGCTCCGGCGTCTTCAAGCTGCGCGAATGGCGCGCCAACGAGGCTGTCGTGCTGGAGCGCAATGACAACTACTACGGCGAGAAAGCCAAGCTTGCCCGTGTCATCTATCGCAACATGAAGGAAAGCTCGGCACAGCGCCTGGCGCTGGAAGCCGGCGACATCGACGTCGCCCGTAACCTCGAGCCGAACGATCTCGACGCCATCGCCAAGAACGCCGACCTCACCTCGACCAGCGCGCCGAAGGGCACGGTCTACTACATCAGCCTGAACCAGAAGAACCCGAACCTCGCCAAACCCGAAGTGCGCCAGGCCTTCAAATATCTGGTCGATTATGACGCGCTGAGCTCGACCATCCTCAAGGGGATCGGCGAGATCCACCAGACCTTCCTGCCCAAGGGCGTGCTTGGCGAACTGGACGAGAACCCGTTCAAGCTCGACGTCGCCAAGGCCAAGGAATTGCTGGCCAAGGCCGGCCTGCCCGACGGCTTCAGCGTAACCATGGACGTGCGCACCGGCCAGCCGACGACCGGCATGGCGGAATCGATCCAGCAGACGCTCGGACAAGCCGGCATCAAGCTTGAGATCATCCCGGGTGACGGCAAGCAGACGCTGACCAAGTATCGTGCTCGTAATCACGACATCTATATCGGCCAATGGGGCCAGGACTATTTCGATCCGAACTCCAACGCCCAGACCTTTGCCTCGAACCCGGACAATTCGGACGAAGGCAAGACCAAGACGCTTGCCTGGCGCAATGCCTGGGATATTCCGGACCTGACCAAGCAGACGGAAGCGGCGCTGCTGGAAAAGGATTCGGGCAAGCGCGCCGACATGTACAAGGACCTCGAGAAGAAGATCCTCGACACCAGCCCCTTCGTGGTCATCCATCAGCAGCTGGAAGTCGCCGGCCTGCGCAAGAACCTCAAGGGCTTCGCGCTCGGCCCGAGCTTCGACACCAATTTCGTCGGGCCGGTCTCGAAGGAATAGTGCCCGCGGACGCGCCGCATGAGTGCGGTTGAAAACGAAGGCGGGCGCGGTGGCGCCCGCGCCGTTGCCCTTGCATCATCGCTCGGCCGTTTCCTGGTCATCGCGGTGACGACCTATCTTGGTCTTCTCGCGGTGACCTTCTTCATTGGCCGTGTCATCCCGATCGATCCGGTGTTGGCGGTGCTCGGCGACCGGGCGCCGGCCAATGTCGTCGAGCGCACGCGTCGCGAGATGGGCCTCGACCTGCCGCTGATCGAGCAGTTCTACATCTACGTGAAAGGCGCGCTGAACGGCGATTTCGGCACTTCGGTGCTGACCACCAACCCGGTCATGACCGACATCCGCCGCGCGCTTCCGGCAACCACGGAACTGGCGACGCTCGGGACACTGATCGGTGCGCTGTTCGGCGTGCCGCTTGGTGTACTGGCCGCGGTCAAGCGCGGCAGCATCATCGATCAGATCGTGCGCGTCATTGGGCTGATCGGCTATTCCGTGCCGATCTTCTGGCTCGGCCTGCTGGGCCTGGTGCTGTTCTACGCCAAGCTGCAATGGGTGGCCTTTCCGGCACGGCTCGACGTCGTCTACGAATACACCTTCACCCCGATCACCGGTTTCTACCTCCTCGATTCTGCGATGCAGGGTCAGTGGGATGTCTTCCGGGACGCCTTCCGGCACATCATCCTGCCGGCCTCGCTGCTCGGCTATTTCTCGCTCGCCTATATCAGCCGCATGACGCGCTCGTTCATGCTCAACGAACTCGCCCAGGAATATATCGTCGCGGCGCGCGCAAAGGGTCTGTCGGAAACCCGCATCATCTGGGGCCACGCGCTACGCAACGCCGCCGTGCCGATGGTCACGGTGATCGCGCTCTCCTATGCCGGCCTGCTCGAAGGCTCGGTGCTGACGGAAACCGTCTTTTCCTGGCCGGGCATCGGCCTCTACATCACCAATTCGCTGCAGAACGCCGACATGAACGCCGTGCTCGGCGGCACCATCGTCATCGGCTCGGTCTTCATCGGCATCAATCTTCTGTCCGACCTCCTTTACCGCCTGCTCGATCCGAGGACGAAATCCGCATGAGCAGAGGTATCTCACTTTCGGGTTCGGCTGCGGCCAATCACCCCCACTCCGGCCCTTCGGGCCACCTCTCCCCCTGCCCGGGGGAGAGGAAAAGCCGGCCGCACGCTTGGCTCCTTTCCTCTCTCCCATCGAACGGGGGAGAGGTGGTCCGCGAAGCAGACCGGAGTGGGGTTCGACAGCCTCAGGAGGCATCGTCATGACCGCCTCCGACGCCCGCCCTCTCTCTCGTCGCGACTGGTTGCTCAGCGAGCGGCCGGCCTCGCGCATGCAGGCGAGGCTTGGCCGCGCCTATGTCGCGTGGCGGCGCTTTTCCGCCAACCGGCTGGCTTTCGTAGGCCTGCTGATCATTATCGCCCTGCTGGTCATCGCCGCCCTTGCCGGCGTGCTGGCGCCCTATTCGCCGACCTTTGGCGATCTGAAGAACGCGCGGCTGCTGGCGCCGAGCGAGCAGCACTTGTTCGGCACCGACGACCTCGGCCGCGACATCTACTCACGCATCCTCTACGGCTCGCGCTGGACGCTCTATGTGGTCATCCTGGTTGCCATCATCGCGGCCCCCATCGGTCTGCTGGTCGGCACCGTCGCCGGCTATGCCGGCGGCTGGACCGATGCCGTCCTGATGCGCATCACCGACATCTTCCTCGCTTTCCCGAAGCTGGTTCTGGCGCTGGCCTTCGTGGCGGCGCTCGGCCCCGGCATCGAAAACGCGGTGCTTGCCATCGCCATCACCTCCTGGCCGCCCTATGCCCGCATCGCGCGCGCCGAAACGCTGACGGTGCGCAATTCCGATTACATCAAGGCGGTGCAACTGATGGGCGCCTCGCCGGCCCGTATCGTGCTGCGCCACATCATGCCGCTCTGCATCTCCTCGCTGATCGTTCGCGTGACGCTCGACATGGCCGGCATCATCCTCACCGCCGCCGGCCTCGGTTTCCTCGGCCTCGGCGCGCAGCCGCCGCTGCCCGAATGGGGCACGATGATCGCGTCCGGCCGCCGCTTCATCCTCGACCAGTGGTGGGTGGCCGGCGCGCCCGGCTTCGCAATCCTCATCGTCAGCCTCGGCTTCAACCTGCTTGGCGATGGCCTGCGCGACGCGCTAGATCCGCGCAGTGGTGACCAATGAGCGCGCTTCTCGACGTCGAGGACCTGCGTGTCACCTTCCCAACCCGCACCGGGTTGATCGAAGCGGTGCGCGGCGTCTCCTTTTCGCTCGGCCGCGAACGGCTCGGCATTGTCGGTGAAAGCGGCTCCGGAAAATCGCAGACCGGCCGCGCCATCATGGGCCTGACGCCGCCGCAGGCCCGGATATCGGCCAGGAAACTGGCCTTCGACGGCATCGACCTGCTCGGCATCTCGGCGCGCCAACGCCGGGCGTTGCGGGGCAACCGCATCGCCATGATCCTGCAGGATCCGAAATACTCGCTCGACCCGGTGATGAGCATCGGCCGCCAGATCGTCGAAACGCTGCGCACGCACGAAAGGGTTTCCAAGGCCGAGGCCCGCGAGCGGGCGCTGGCCATGCTGGAGGCGGTGCAGATCCGCGACCCCAAGCGCGTCTTCGACCTGCATCCGCATGAAGTGTCCGGCGGCATGGGCCAGCGCGCCATGATCGCCATGATGCTGATCGCCGGGCCGGAAATGATGATCGCCGACGAGCCGACCTCGGCACTGGACGTCACGGTGCAGCTCGACGTTCTCGGCATTCTTGACCGGCTGGTCAGTGAGCGCGGCATGGGGCTGATCTTCATCTCCCACGATCTGCGGCTGGTCTCGTCCTTCTGCGACCGCGTCATCGTCATGTATGCCGGTAAGGTGGTCGAGCAGCTCAAGGCCTCGGAATTGGGCCAGGCCCAGCACCCCTACACGCGCGGCCTGCTCAACTGCATGCCCAAGATCGGCGCCGACCGCCACCCGCTGCCGGTGCTCGACCGCAAGCCGGAGTGGGCGGCATGACTGCTGCGATTACCGTCGACAGGCTGGAGGTGATCTTCGACCGTTTTCGCGCGCTGAAGGGCGTCAGCCTCGACGTGCGGCCGGGCGAATCCTTCGGCCTGGTCGGCGAGAGCGGTTCCGGCAAATCGACGCTGCTCAGGGCGATCGCCGGCCTTGCGCCGGTCGCGTCGGGCAGCATCGCCGTCAATGGCAAGACGCTCGGCGCGCGCCGCGACAAGGCCTTTTACCGCGAAGTGCAGATGGTCTTCCAGGATCCGTATGGCTCGCTGCATCCGCGCCAGACCGTCGACCGCCTGTTGCAGGAACCGCTTGCCATCCACGGCTTTGCCGATGGTGAAAAGCGCATCGAGCGCGCGCTCGACGAAGTCGGCCTCGGCAACGGCTTCCGCTTCCGCTACGCGCACCAATTGTCGGGCGGCCAGCGCCAGCGCGTGGCGATCGCACGCGCGCTCATCCTCGAACCATCGATCCTGCTGCTTGACGAGCCGACCTCGGCGCTCGACGCGTCGGTGCAGGCGGAAGTGCTTAATCTTCTGGAAGAGGTCCGCCGGCGGCGCAAGCTGACCTTCCTGATGGTCAGCCACGACCTCGCCATCATCACCCATATGTGCGAGCGGCTGATGGTGATGCAAAGCGGCGAGGCGGTGGAGAACCTGACGGCGGGCGACCTTGTCGAGCGCCATGTCACCAAGGATTATACGCGCAATCTTTTGCGGGCGAGCGACGGGTTTGTGAGAACGGCGTGACTCGTTCTTCCCGTGGCGGACCGGTGCTATCGGACAAGAGTATATTCAAATCTGACGATTGGATTGCATACGTTGTGCATGAAGCTGACGACGACGACATCTACAACGAAGAAGGTGGCAGCTGGCAAATCCACGCAGCGACACGCCAGAGCGGAACGAACGCGAGATAATGCTGGTCGGCCTGCGGCAGGTGGTTCGGCGGGATGAAACCCTCTTGGCATTGGCCGATTGCCGAAAGGTTGGCATGCTTGGCGCAGTTCCAAGTCGTCGCCGTGGCAGCGCGCGAAATCACTCCCTGTGCCGTCCAACGATAACGAGGATACAGCAGGGTCTTAATTCGAACCTTGCGCCAGTTCGCCGTTCTCCGGAGCGGATGGTTCGTCCCCTTGCTTGGGCTCCTTGATCCTGAACCACGTCACATAAAGCGCCGGCAGGAACAGCAGCGTGATCGCCGTGCCGGCGATGATGCCGCCCATCATCGCGTAGGCCATCGGGCCCCAGAACACTTCGCGCGCGATAGGGATCAGCGCCAGGCTGGCTGCGGCCGCCGTCAGAGCGATCGGCCGCATGCGGTGTTCGGTCGCCTCGATGACGGCCGTCCATCGGTCCTTACCCTCTCGGACGAGATCCTCGATCTGCACGATCAGGATGACCGAGTTGCGGATCAGGATGCCGATCAGCGCCAGCACGCCGAGGATGGCGACGAAGCCGAGCGGCGCGCCGCTCGGCACCAGGGCGGCCACCACGCCGATCAGCCCGAGCGGCGCCACCGCCACGACCAGGAACAGACGCTGGAAGCTCTGCAGCTGCACCATCAGGATGGTCGCCATGATGAACAGCATCAGCGGCACCACGGCCGCGATCGGCCCCTGGCTTTTGGCGCTTTCCTCGACCGAGCCGGCGGTTTCCACCGAATAGCCCGCCGGCAGCTTGGCGATGAAGGCATCCACCGATGGCTTCAGCTCGTTGACCACCGTGGCAGGCAGCGTGTCGCCCACCATGCCGGCGCGCACGGTGATCGTCGGAATGCGGTCACGCCGCCACACTGTCGGCTGCTCGAGGTCGTAACTGAAATTGGCCACCGCCGCGAGCGGGATCGCTTCGCCGGTGCTGGTCGGCAGCTGCATGTTCTGCAGCGTCCCGATCGAGCCGCGTTCGGCATCGCGTGAGCGCGCCACGACATTGATCAGATAGGTGGCGTCGCGCACCTGGGTGATGGTGGCGCCGCCGACCGTGCTGTTGAGCGCACTGGCGATGTCGGAGGAGGTGATGCCGAGCTGGCGCGCTTTGTCCTGCAGCACGTCGACCCTCAGCACGCGCTGCGGCTCGTTCCAGTCGAAGGTGGGTGCCGCGAGCTTCGGATTGGCCGAGATGAGGCCGGCGAATTGCTGCGCCAACTCGCGCACGGTCTGGATTTCGGGACCGCCGACGCGATACTGCACCGGACGGCCGACAGGCGGTCCGAGTTCGAGCAGTTTGACGAAGGCGTCGGTGCCGACAAACTCCTCGCGCAGCAACTTCTCCAGCGCGGGCTTGACCCGATTGCGAGCCTCGAGGCTCTTGGTGACGATCACGGTCTGGCCGAAATAGGGGTTGGCCGGCTGCACGTCATAGGCCAGCACGAAGCGCACCGCGCCCTGGCCGATATAGGACGAGAAATGGTCGATGTCTGGATTGCCGACCAGCGCCCGCTGCTCGAACCGCTCCATCTGGTCGCGCGTCTCGGCGATCGACGAGTTCTGTGGCAGGTTCCAGTCGACGATCAGCTCCGGCCGGTCGGATGGCGGGAAGAACTGCTGCTGGACGAGGCCGAAGCCGGCGATCGAGGCCGCGAACAACAGCACCGTGACGATGATGGTCATCCAGTGCCGGCGCACCGAAAATACCAGCAACCGCCGGAACGCCGAGGTGAATCGGCCAGGCTGGTCGTGATGCTTGGTCTTCATCGTCGCCGGCAGGATGGTTACGCCCAGCAGCGGCGCGAACAGCACCGCCACGATCCACGACACCAGCAACGACACGGCGATGACGACGAACAGGGTGAAGGTGTATTCGCCGGCGGCACTTGAGTTGAGGCCGATCGGGATGAAGCCGGCGACCGTCACCAGCGTGCCGGTCAGCATCGGGAAGGCGGTCGAGGTGTAGACATAGGTCGCCGCCTTGCGCAGGTTGTCGCCAACCTCCAGCCGCGCCACCATCATCTCGACCGCGATCATGGCGTCGTCGACCAGAAGCCCGAGCGCGATGATCAGCGCGCCCAGCGAAATGCGCTGCAGTGAAATGCCGAGATACTCCATGACCGTGAAGGTGATGGCCAGCACCAGCGGGATTGACAGCGCCACGACGAAGCCGGCGCGCATGCCAAGGCTGATGAATGAGACGGCAAGCACGATGGCCACCGCCTCGAACAGCGCGCGGGTGAAGCCGGAGACCGCTTCCTCGACGATCACCGGCTGGTCGGCGACCAGATGCACGCCGACGCCGACCGGTAGGTCGGCCAGCACCTTGTCCATCTCCCTGTGCAGCGCCGCGCCGAATTCGAGCAGATTGGCGTTGGGCTTCATGCCGATGGCGAGCGCGATGGCGTCCTGGCCGTTGAAGCGGAACAGTGCCGTCGGCGGATCGACATAGCCGCGTGTGATCGTGGCCACGTCGCTCAGCCGGAAGAAGCGGTCGTTGACGCGCAGATTGATGGCACGCAGGCTCTCTTCGGACGTGAACTGGCCGCCGACGCGCACGCTGATGCGCTCCGGTCCGGACTGGATGACGCCGGACGGCGTTATCGCGTTCTGCGCCTGCAGGCTGGCGATGATCGCCTGCTGGTTGAGGCCAAGGGCCGCGATCTGGCGCGTCGAGAATTCGAGATATATGGCTTCGTCCTGCGCCCCCACGAGATCGACCTTGCCGGCATTGGGCACGGTCAGGATTTTTGTTCGGACCTCCTCGACATAGTCGCGCAACTGGCGCGACGTCAGCCCGTCCGATGTGAAGGCATAGATGTTGCCGTACACATCGCCGAAGCGGTCGTTGAAGAACGGCCCCTGCACGCCTTGCGGAAACTGCGCCTTGATATCGTTGACCATGTTGCGCACCTGAAGCCAGTTCGGCACGACATCGCGCGCCTTGGTGGTGTCCTTCAGGTTGACGAAGATGACGGTCTGGCCGGCGGTGGTGACGGATCTGGTGAAGTCGAGGCTGTCGAGCTCCTCGAGCTTCTTCTCGATGCGGTCGGTCACCTGCTGCAGCGTCTCCTTGACCGACGCGCCCGGCCAGTTGGCCTGGATGATCATCGTCTTGATGGTGAAGTTGGGGTCTTCCTCACGGCCGAGGTTGAGATAGGAGAATATGCCGGCCACCACGAAGACCAGCATGAAATACCAGACCATGGAGCGGTGGCTGAGCGCCCAGTCGGAGAGATTGAAGCCCTTCATCAGACGCCACCCCCGGGCACTCTAACCTTCTGGCCTTGGCTCAGGCTATGGACGCCGGCGGTGACCACGCGCATGCCGGCCTCAAGTCCATCGGCCACCGTGAAGGTGCCGCCATTCCTGGAAGCGATCTTGATGTCGCGCGTACTCACGCTCGATGTCTGCGGGTCGACGATCCACACTTTGTCGGAACCGTTCTTTTCGAGCAGCGCCGACATGGGCAGTTCGATCGTCGGCGCCACCTTGGTCATGCGGGTTGCCGTTACCGTTGAGCCGAGCCTGAAGGCCTGCGGCGGATCGGAGAGCGTCAGCCGCACGCGCCGGGTGCGCGTCGAGCCCTCCGCCTGTGGCGCGATTTCGCGCAGCTTGGCCTCGGTCTGGATCGTCGGCAGCGATTGCAGGATGACCTGGAACGGTGTGCCGGCCGTGAGATCGCCGACCAGCTGGTCGGGAATGTCGACGACCGCTTCGCGCAGGTCGGAGCGCGCCACGGTGACGACTGTCTGGCCTGCCGAAACCGTCTGCCCGACCTCGGCGCCGACCGCGGTGATGACGCCGTCGAAGTCGGAGAACAGCCTGGCATAGCCAAGCTGTTCCTGCGATTTGGCCAGCGAGGCCCTGGCTCGCTCGACGCTGGCTTCCGCGGCCTTGCGTGCCTGCTGAGCGGCATCGAAGACTGCCTGGGAAGCGTTGGCCGAGGCAAGCAGCTGGCGCTGGCGCTCCTCGCTCGCCGCGGCGTTGGCGAACTGTGCCTCGGCATTGGAGAGCTCCGCCTTGGCCGCCTGCACGGCCAGTTCCAGCGCGGTCGGGTCGAGCGCGGCGATCGTGGTGCCCTTGGTGACGATGTCGCCGACCTTGACGTCGCGGGAGACGACCCGGCCAAGCAGGCGGAAAGCAAGGTCGGCGCTGACCTGCGGCTCGACCGAGCCGGCGAAGCCGAAGGTCTCGGTGGTGCGCGGCTCGACCACCACCGAAAGCACCGGCCGGATGATCTCCGTCGGCTTTTCTTCGGATTTCGAGCAGGCGGCGAGCGCGCCAAGCGCGAACAAGCCGAGCATGATTGGCGGCAGCCGGTTCATTGGCCCGCCCTCGATATCTCCACCGTCTGGCCGGGACTGAGCAACTGCCCGCCCGCGGTAACGACACTCTGGCCTTCGTTCAGACCGCTGGCGACGACGACCGTGCCCGAATCGAAGGCCAGCACCTCGATCGGTGTCGTCGACACTGCCTTGGTCGCCGGGTCGACAATCCAGACGGCCGGCCTGCCGGCACTGGACGTCAGCGCCTGCCAGGGCAACAGGATCGCCTTCGCCGGCTTGGCGCTGATCGAGCCGATCACGGCCGCCCCCAGCGGCAAGCCGGGGGGCGTGGCGGGAATGCCGACCCTGACCCGGATCGAACCGGAGGCCTGGTCCACCACCGGCGAGATTTCGCGCACCTTGCCTGTTGCCCGGACCTGCGGATCGGCCAACAGCGTGATCGTCACCGCCGGCGAGACCGGCGTCCTGGCGACCAGCGTTTCCTGCACGTTGAACACGGCGTCACGGTCACCGTCCTCGGCGACGGTGAAGACAGTTTGCGCCGCCTGCACCACCTGGCCGGTTTCGACCTGGCGGGCGGTGATGACGCCGGGGGCGCCAGCCTTGAGCTCGGTGAAGGACAGGTTTTGCTGGGCATTGGCGAAGGCGCTCTGCGCGGCATCGACGCTGCCTTGCGCCACCTTCATCGCCTGGTCGGCGGCGTCATAGTCGCGCCTGGTGGTGAAGCCCTGGGCAAGCAGCGTCTTCTGCCGCTGGAAGGCGGCGGCGGACTGGGTCAACTGCGCCTTCGCCGCATCGAGATCGGCCTGTGCGGAGCGCAGATCGGATTCCTGTTCCTGTGGATCGATGCGGGCCAGCACCGCGCCTTGGTCGACATGCTGGCCGACATCGACAAACCGCTCGGCGACCCGGCCACCGACACGAAACGACAGATTGTTCAGCGTACGCGCCGCGATCACCCCGGTCAGCGAGGTCCTCGGTGCGTAGTCGGCCATCGCCACCGTTTCCGCGCGCACCATGACCGGCAATTTCCTGGTCGCCGCTTCCTGCTTCTGGCAACCGGCCAGCAGCAGGGCGGCCGCGCAGACGCAGACTGCCGAGGGAAAAGACAAAAGACTGGAGGTTTTGACGGATGGCGGCGACACGGATGATGACGCGTTTCTGCTCATGGGCTCCCCCAGCCGCGGGCCACTCGTTGACGGCGATGCCTCGCCGATATCCGAAGGATAATCGATCCCCCGAAAAAGGAAACCGCTCTCGTACGTGTATCGCCCGACTGGTTAAGGGCGGAGATATGCCCGTCGCAGGCCCAATCGCCATCCGGTGGTGCCGACTTGAGGAAAACATGAAATAAGGTCAGAAGACATCTGATCAACGAGAGCGGGCGCCGGCCCGATGAGGGATATCATGAAGAATTCAGCCATTTCCGAACGCAAGAACCAGTCGATCTCGCGCGGCGTCGGCATGACCACGCAAATCTACGCCGACCGGGCTGAAAACTCGGAGATCTGGGATGTCGAGGGCCGCCGCTACATCGACTTTTCCTCCGGCATCGCCGTCGTCAACACCGGCCACCGCCACCCCAGGGTGATCGAGGCCGTCAAGGCGCAGCTCGACCGTTTCACCCACACCTGCCACCAGGTCGTGCCCTATGAGAGCTATGTCAGGCTGGCCGAGCGGCTGAACGCCATGCTGCCCGGCAAGTTCGAGAAAAAGACCATTTTCGTCACCACCGGCGCCGAGGCGGTCGAAAATGCCATCAAGATCGCCCGCAACGCCACCGGCCGCCAGGCCGTCATCGCCTTTGGCGGCGGCTTCCATGGCCGCACCTTCATGGGCATGGCGCTGACCGGCAAGGTCGTTCCCTACAAGGTCGGCTTCGGCGCCATGCCGGGCGACGTCTACCACGTGCCGTTTCCCGTGGCGTTGCATGGTGTCTCGGTCGCCGATTCGCTTGCCGCGCTCGACAAGCTGTTCAAGGCCGATGTCGATCCGGCACGCGTCGCCGCGATCATCATCGAGCCTGTCCAGGGGGAGGGCGGCTTCTACGACGCGCCCCGTGAACTCCTGACCGCGCTGCGCAAGCTCTGCGACCAGCACGGCATGCTGCTGATCGCCGACGAGGTGCAGACGGGCTTCGCCCGTACCGGCAAGATGTTTGCGATGGATCATCATGAGGTCGCGGCCGACATCACCACCATGGCCAAGAGCCTCGCTGGCGGCTTCCCGCTGTCGGCGGTGACCGGCCGCGCCGAGATCATGGACGCGCCTGGCCCGGGCGGCCTCGGCGGCACCTATGGTGGCAGCCCGATCGGCGTCGCCGCGGCACACGCAGTGCTTGACGTGATCGAGGACGAAAAGCTGTGCGACCGCGCCAACACGCTTGGCGCGCGGCTGAAGCAGCGCCTGCAGTCGATTCGCGACGACGTGCCCGAGATCGTCGATATCAGGGGCCTCGGCTTCATGAACGCGGTCGAGTTCAACGACATCAAGAAGGGCCTGCCCTCGGCGGAGATTGCCAACGCCATCCGGCTGAAGGCACTCGACAAAGGCCTGATCCTGCTGACCTGCGGCGTCTACGGCAACGTCATCCGCTTCCTGGCGCCGATCACCATCCAGGACGAGGTCATGAACGAGGCGCTCGACATCCTGGAAAGCTCGATCCGCGAAGTCTGCGCTGCCTAGCGTTCTACCTCCCCCTCGTGGGGAGGTCGGACCAAAGGTCCGGGTGGGGGGGCGCCGACCCCCGCCCCGCTGCTTCGCAGCAACCCTCCCCACAAGGGGGAGGGTGAGGGCGCCTAGCCCGCAGCCCTTGCCGGCTCATCCTGCTGAAACGCGGCCAGCGCCGCCTTCAGCCCATCCGGTCCAGCCGCAACGGTTTCCGGCGTCGGTGAGAAACCCGCACCGAGCATCTTGCGGCCAAGCATGTGGTCGCCGGGGCGGTTGACGGATTCGATGCCGAGCAGCCGGTCACCGGCATAGTGATAGATGGAAAACTTGTTGTCGGGCAGGTCGCCCAGCACGACATGGCTGTCGCCGCCGGCGGTCAGCCCGACCATCTGCAGCTTCATGTCGCCAATATCGGACCAGAACCATGGCACCGCCGAATAAGCGTCCGCGTGACCGGTGATCGTGCGGGCCGCGAGCCGCGCCTGGTCGGTGGCGTTCTGCACCGATTCCAGCCGCACGTCGCCGCCGGTGAACCAGTGCCGGTAGGAGGCGGCGTCGCCGATGGCCAGGATTTCCGGCACCGAACTGCGCATCTGGTGGTCGACGCGGATGCCGTTGGCGATGGCAAGGCCAGCTTGCTGCGCCAGCTCGACATTGGGCACGGCGCCGATGCCGACGATGACCATGCGCGCCGGCAGCCTTTCGCCCGACGAGGTGATCGCGGCCACGACATGGCCGTTTTCGCCTTCGAGCCTTGAAATCGAGGTGCCGGTCAGGATGCGTACGCCGGTCGCCTCCAGCCGCTGGCGGACATGGTTGGCCACCACGGGTGCGACGGCGCGGCCGAGCAGCCGGTCGACCGCTTCCACCACAGTCACCGTGCGGCCGGCCGCGCGCAGCGTCGCGGCGATCTCCAGTCCGATAAAACCGCCGCCGAGGATGACGACATCCTCGCTGGTTGTGCTGAGCTCCCGGATCAGCCGTGCGTCGGCCAGCGAACGCAGCGACAAGACGCCGGACAGGTCCGAGCCCGGCAGCGGCAGGACGCGCGGGCGCGACCCGGTCGCCAGGATCAGATGGTCGAAGGCAAGTTCGCCGCCGCCTGATATCTCCAGGTTGCGGCGGCCGGCATCGATGCGCTCGATCCGGATGCCCGGCCGGTAGTCGATCGCGTTGCCGGTATAAAAGGCCTCGCCACGCAAGGGTTGCGGCTTGGCCTCGGCATCCTTGATGAAGGTCTTCGACAGCGGCGGCTTGTGGTAAGGCAACTCGTTCTCGTCGCCGACGAGGATCACCGGCCCGTCATAGCCGTCCTCGCGCAGACTGGCGGCCGCCTGCACGCCCGCATGACCCGCACCGACAATGACCACACCGTTCTTCATCGCATTCCCATCCCGATTCGATCCTAGAGCGTCTCGCCAGGTGGCAATTGTCTGGCGCCGCCGCAAGAGAGCGTTTGCGGGTCGCACCCGGGATGACAGCTGTCAATCGTACAGTTCGGCGGCAAGGCCGGCACAGCCGAGGCATAAAGTTGACCATTGTAGTTTAGAATAATTCTAAACTATTGTTTCAATTGGCTTTTCCGGACGATTTTCATTGACTTCCATTGGCGTCGAAGCTTTATGGAAGCTCGCGCGTTAGCGCATCCCTTTGATGTCTGGGCCTTGAACCCGTTCGATTGGAGGCATTTTGGTGTCTTTCTTCCCCCAACCGCGCGATCGCGTGGCCAGTCTTGCGTCCCATGGCATCAGCATGGCCTGGCGCCGGCCGCCGCACGCGCCGTTTATAAAATTTTCAAAAAACTGGAGAGCGATAATGACGGCACGATATGGCGGCAGGCTTGCGGCGATTGGCGCCACGGCACTGCTGACGGCGGCGGTGTTTGTGCTGCCGGCCAAGGCGGATACCGATGCGAAAGCGGTGATCAAGACCTACTCCGACATCGCGCTTGCCAAATATGAGGATTCGCTGACCACGGCCCAGGCCCTCGACAAGGCGGTCGACGCGCTGCTTGCCAATCCGTCCGCTGACACGCTCAAGGCCGCTCGCGACGCGTGGAAGGCATCGCGCGTGCCCTACCAGCAGACCGAGGTCTACCGCTTCGGCAACAAGATCGTCGACGATTGGGAAGGCAAGGTGAACTCCTGGCCGCTGGACGAAGGGCTGATCGACTATGTCGCCAAGAGCTACGGCACCGAATCGGATGCGAATTCGCTCTATACCGCCAATGTGATCGCCAACAAGGAAATCGAGATCAACGGCAAGAAGGTCGATGCCTCGAAACTTTCGCCGGAATTCCTGTCCGGCACGCTGCAGGAGGCCGGCGGCATCGAGGCCAATGTCGCCACCGGCTATCACGCCATCGAATTCCTGCTCTGGGGCCAGGATCTGCACGGCACCGGCCCGGGCGCCGGCGAACGCCCCTACACCGACTACGACCTCAAGAACTGCACCGGTGGCAATTGCGACCGCCGTGCCGAGTATCTGAAGTCGGCCACCACCCTTCTGGTTTCGGACCTGCAGGAAATGGTCGGCAACTGGAAGGAAGACGGCGCCGCGCGCAAGAACCTGGTCGATGGCGAGCCGAACACCGCGATCTCGGTCATCTTCACCGGCATGGGCTCGCTGTCCTATGGTGAACTGGCCGGTGAGCGCATGAAGCTCGGCCTGTTGCTGCACGACCCGGAAGAGGAGCATGACTGCTTCTCCGACAACACCTACAACTCGCATCTCTATGACGCGATCGGCATCCGTGCTGCCTACCTCGCCAGCTATACCAGGCTCGACGGCACCGCCGTTTCGGGGCCTTCGGTGCATGACATGGTCAAGGCAGCCGATCCGGCGATCGACAAGGAACTGTCCGACAAGCTCGATGTCACCGTCGCCAAGATGGAGGCGATCAAGGTGCGGGCCGAGGCCGGTGAGGCCTATGACCAGCAGATCGCCGAAGGAAACAAGGAAGGCAACGCCACCGTGCAGGCGGCGATCGACGCGTTGGTCGATCAGACCAAGTCGATCGAACGTGCCGTCGGCTCGCTGAAACTCAACGCCATCGCCTTCGAAGGCTCCGACAGCCTCGACGCGCCCGATAAGGTGTTCAAGTAAGACCGAACCTGGCGCGCGGTTCCGGAGCCTGACAATTGGCTCCGGAATGGGCTCCGGGACCAATCAAGCCACGCGGCGCGGAAGGCGCCGTCAGCCATCCGAGCACTATAAATGCTGATCTGCCATTGCAATATCATCACGGAGAGGGAGATCGAGCAGACGATCATCGCGCTGCTGGATCAGGACCCTTGGCAGCTTATCGTGCCGGCAAAGATCTATCACTCCATGCAAAAGCGCGGTCGCTGTTGCGGCTGCTTCCCAAATGTGGTGGAAACGATCATTCGGGTCACCGAAAATTACCACGCCCGCTCGGAGGCGACCGGCGTGGATGTCGTTTCACATCTGGATCGCGTCAGAGGCCTGCGCATCCAATACGGGAGCAGAACCCATGAAGGGCGAAAGTCAGATCATCGAGCGGCTTAACGAGGCTCTTTTTCTGGAGCTTGGAGCCGTCAACCAATATTGGGTGCATTTCCGTCTGCTGGAGGATTGGGGGTACACCAAGCTGGCAAAGAAGGAGCGGGCCGAATCGATCGAGGAGATGCACCACGCCGACAAGCTCATCGCGCGCATCATCTTCCTTGAAGGCCATCCGAACCTGCAGTCCGTCGCGCCGCTGCGCATCGGGCAGAACGTCAAGGAAGTGCTCGAATCCGACCTTGCCGGCGAATATGACGCGCGCACTGCCTACAAACGTTCGCGCGAGATCTGCCACGAGGTGGGCGATTACGTGACGATGAAACTGTTCGAGGATCTGCTGGCCGATGAGGAAGGTCACATCGACTTTCTCGAGACGCAGCTCGACCTGCTCGCCTCGATCGGCGAGGAGAAGTACGGCCAGCTCAACGCCGATGCGGCCAACGAGGCGGAGTAAAGGCATGCGGGAATGCGGCGCCCCTTAGAATTCCTGCGCCGCTTGCTGAGGGCCGCCGGCTCGCCGCTCCTGCCGAAAAGACCAGCCCGCCCGGCTGGCCGGCGCTGCACCATTCTTGTCCTGGCGCTGACATCATCCGCGATTGCGGGTGACCTTCAGCCAGCCAGCCTTGCCACCACGCGCGGCGACCTCGATGCCCGGGATCAGGCGCGTGTCACCGCCGTCACCAGGCCGACCACGGATTTCTCCAAACCCGAGCCGTTCGAGCTGATGCAAGGTGGCGCCGGCACGTCTGAGAAGGACGTCAGCCGCGATGCCTTCTCGCAATCCTCGACCAACATCACCTTCGAGGAGGAGGGCACTTTCAAGCTCGGCAACGCCTTGTTCCGCAAGAACTGGGTCTCGTCGCCATCCTCGACGCTGGCGTCGGACGGGCTTGGTCCGCTGTTCAACGAGCGCGCCTGCCAGAACTGCCATCTGAAGGACGGCCGCGGCCGTCCGCCGCAAGGCGATGCCGGCACCACCTCGATGTTCCTGCGCCTGGCGCGGGACGCCGGCAGCGCCGAGGAAAAAGCGGCCATCGCCAACCGCCAAATGCTCAATTTTCCCGACCCGGTCTACGGCACGCAGTTGCAGGAACTGGCGGTGCCCGGCCTGCGCGGCGAAGGTCGGATGCGTGTCGACTATCAGGAACGTGAGGTGGAACTGACGGATGGCACCGTCGTTTCCCTGCGCAAGCCCAATTATTCCGTCACCGATCTCGGCTATGGGCCGCTCGATCCGCATACCACGCTGTCGCCGCGCCTGACGCCGCCGATGATCGGCCTTGGCTTGATTGAGCAGATCGCGCCGGCGGACATTCTGGCCCACGCCGATCCGGTCGACCACGACAATGACGGCATTTCCGGCAGGCCCAACATCGTGCTCGACGGTCCGAGCGGTGAGTTGACGCTTGGCCGTTTCGGCTGGAAGGCACAGACCGCATCGATCCGGCAGCAGGCCGCGGATGCCTTTGCCGGCGACATCGGCATCTCGACACCCGAGGAACCAAGACATTGGGGCGATTGCACCGCCGCGCAGGCGGAATGCCTCGCAATGCCGAATGGCGTGCAGGAGCGCCTCGGTCCGGTCGAGGCGCCGGCGCCGGTGATGGATCTCGTCACCTTCTATTCGCAGAACCTGGCCGTGCCGGCACGCCGCGATCTCGCAGCGCCTGATGTGCTCGCCGGCAAGAAGGTCTTCTACGAGATGGGCTGCATTTCCTGCCACACGCCGAAATTCGTCACCCGTCGCGATGCGCCTAACAAGGCGCAGGCGTTCCAGCTGATCTGGCCTTATTCCGACTTCCTGCTGCACGACATGGGTCCCGGCCTGGCTGACGGCCAGGCGGTGGGCGATGCGACGGGCAGCGAGTGGCGCACCCCGCCGCTGTGGGGTATCGGCCTCACCGAGACCGTCAACGGCAATTCCTTCTTTCTACATGATGGTCGTGCGCGCAGCCTGACCGAGGCGATCCTGTGGCATGGCGGCGAGGCGCAGAAGGCGCGCGACCGCTTTGCCGCCGCCAATGCGGCCGAGCGCGACGCACTGGTCAAATTCCTGGAGTCACTCTGATGTTGAAGCGTTCCGCCCTGGTTCTCGCTCTTCCGCTGGCCCTGCTGGTTACCTTCCCCGCATCGGCGGCGGTGAAAGCCTCCGACATCATCCAGCCGGCGATCGACGGCTTCGTCCGCCCGGCCTATGCCGATTTGCACCAGCATGCCGAAACCTTGACAAAAGCGATGCACAAGCTCTGCGAGGCGCCGTCGCAAGGCGAACTCGACGCGACGCGCACCGAGTTTTCCGCCACGGTCCATGCCTGGTCATCGGTCGAGATCATCGGTTTTGGACCGATCAAGGAGAACAACCGCCTGGAGCGCATGCTGTTCTGGCCGGACCGCAAGAGCATCGGCCTCAAACAGGTGCAGGCGGCCTTGTCGGACAAGGATCCGGCAGCCACCGATCCGGCACAGCTTGCTGGCAAGAGCGTCGCCATGCAGGGGCTGGGCGCGCTGGAATTCGTGCTTTTCGGCGACGGCGCCGATGCGCTGGCGGGCAAGGATGATCCCTATCGCTGCGCCTATGGCGCGGCGGTTGCCGGCAATATCGAAACCATGGCCGGCGAGGTCAGCGCAGCCTGGAACAAGCCGGACGGTTTTGCCGCGCTCTGGGCCAATCCGGGGCCGCAGAACGCGCTCTACCGCGACGGTAACGAGGCGGTGACCGAACTGGTCGGCGTCTTCATCAACGAGTTGGAGATGGTCCGGGATGTCCGCCTGAAAGGTTTCCTTGGCGGCAAGCCCGAGGCGGACAAGCCCAAGCAGGCGATCTACTGGCGTTCGCAAAACACCACCAATTCGCTGGCGGGAAATCTCGCCGGCATCGATGCGTTGTTCCAGGCCTCCAAACTTGGCGACGCGCTGCCGCCCGATGCGCGCTGGATGGCGGAGTCGATCCATATCCAGCTGGTCAACGGTGTCGCCACCGCGAAGTCCGTCCCGGGTCCGATCGACAAGGCGCTCGCGGACCCGGCTCTGGGCGAAAAACTCGAGCATTTCGCCCTGATCACCTCCAGCCTGTCGACCCTGATCGGCACCCGGCTGACCGCCGAATTCGGCCTGACCGCAGGCTTCTCGTCGCTCGATGGAGATTGATCCTTGAAAACGCCGCTGATCGATCGTCGGGATTTCCTGAGAGCCGCGGGCATCGGCTTTGCCGCTGTGGTGGCGCCGTCCGCCTGGGCAAGGACACTTGCCGCCGACGCCGTCTTCGCCACCGCCTTCGTCAAGCGCGACGGCAGTTTTGGCGCCGCCGTCCTGTCCGAGGCGGGCAAGGTGCTGCATGCGATCGACCTGCCTGATCGCGGCCATGACGTCACCTTCGATCCCGTATCGAAGCGTTCAGTGGTCTTTGCCCGCCAGCCCGGCACCTTCGCCGTGGTGTTCGATCATACCGGCAGAGACGCCCCGTTGACCATCGCCAGCGTCACCGGCCGGCATTTCTTCGGCCATGGGGTGTTCTCGCCCGACGGCGCCCTGCTCTATGCCACCGAAAACGACTTCGACAACGCTGCCGGCGTCGTCGGCATCTACGACGCGCGGGCGAAGTTCAGCCGCATCGGTGAATTCCCGACTTACGGCATGGGTCCGCACGAGCTTCTGCTGCTGAGCGATGGCAGGACGATCGCGGTCGCCAATGGCGGCATCGAGACCCATCCCGATTATGGCCGCGCGGAACTCAACATCGCCACCATGAAGCCGTCCTACGTCCTGATCGACCGTGTCACCGGTGACCTGATCGAGAAGCATGAATTACCGGCTTCCCTGCACCAACTGTCGATCCGCCATATGGACACCGACGCATCCAGTACCGTCTGGTTCGGCTGCCAGTATAGGGGGCCGGGCATCGATCGCCCGCTGCTGGTTGGGCGCGCCGCGCGCGGCAAGGATTTGCAACTGCTCGACATGTCGCCGGACGTGCTGTCCTGCTTCCGCAACTATATCGGCTCGGTCGCCGCCAATCCTTTGGCGGGCACCGTCGCCGTTTCGTCGCCGGAAGGCAATTCGCTTGCCGTGATCGACGTGGCGAGCGGCAGGGTGGTCTCTACCAGTGCGCTGGTCGAGGTCTGCGGCCTGGCGCCGGACGGAGCTGGCTTCATGGCAACCACCGGCGCCGGCGAGATCATCGAGGGCAGCGGCGCGACACGGTCGGAACCGGACTATGTCTGGGACAACCACATGCTGCGCATCGAGCAGGTTTGACGTCGAGGCGGCGAAGCGAAGCCGCTTAACAAATTATGCTTGCGGTGCCGCGCCTTGGCGGGCACAGGGAAGTGTTTCTCGGAAGCGTTCGTTTCATGAAAGTGCTTGCCATCGACTGTGCCGCCAGCCTCTGCGCCGCCTGCGTCTACGACGCGGTGGCCGGGCGGGAGCTTGGCCGCGCGGTGCTCGATCTCGGCAAAGGCCATGCCGAGCACCTGATGGCCGTCATCGCCGAGGCGCTGAAGGCGGGCGCGACCGACTATCCCGGCCTCGGCGCCATTGCCGTCTCTGTCGGCCCAGGGTCCTTCACCGGTCTGCGCGTCGGCGTTTCGACCGCGCGTGGCCTGGCGCTGGCGTTGAAAATACCGGCGATCGGGGTGACGACGCTCGAGGCACTGGCCGCCGAGGCCGCATCGGCATTTCCCGGCCGCGCCGTACTGGCGGCGCTCGATGCCGGCCGCGACGAAATCCATGCCGCGCTCTACGACAAAATGTCAGTTTTGACTTACGGTCCGGCGGTGACCACATTGCCGGAAGCCACTGCCTTGGCGGTGGAGAACCTTGCGGTGCTTGCCGGCACAGCGGCGGTGCGGATCGCCGCGTCGGCGGGTCGGGTTTCCGACATCGGGCCTCGGACGGCCACCGCCGACATTGTCACATACGCCCGCCTCGCCGCCGCCAAAGGCGAGGGTGAAAGGCCGAAACCACTTTACCTGCGCGGCGCCGATGCAAAGCCGCAAGCCGGATTTATTCTTTCAAGGCAACAAAATTGATGCGCATACCTTTTTTACAGCCGCGGCGCCGGGACTATGCGCTCGAGCCGCTCAGGATCACCGACAGCCCCGCGGTCTCGTTGCTGCATCGCGAGGACTTTGTCCGCCCGTGGACCGATGGCGAGTTCGCCGCCTTGCTCGAGCAGGACACCGTGTTCGGTTATGCCGCGCGCGAAACCGGGCAGGGCGCCAAGCCGCCCGTCGGCTTCGTGCTGGCCCGGCTGGCCGCCGGCGAGGGCGAGATCCTGACCGTCGCGGTGGCGCGATCCCATCGCCGCCAGGGACTGGGCTGGCAGTTGATGGACGCCGTGCTGCGCGAACTGCATGTGCAACGCGCCGAAGCGCTGTTCCTGGAGGTCGACGAGACCAACATCGCCGCGATCGCCCTCTACCGTCGGCTGGGCTTCCGCGAAGTCGGCAAGCGCCCCGACTATTACAGGTCGCCCGATCGCGGGCCGACCGGCGCGCTTGTCATGCGCCGCGATCTTCGCTAGCCAGACGCCGAAATTAAATCATTACGGCGTCCTTTGCGCGTCCAAGAGAACGCGCGGCGCTGTGATGGCAGGACCAGGACAGCATGATCGGAAAAATCAGGATTTTCCTGGCCGTGGGCCTAGTCGTTGCTGGTTCGCTGGTCCTGGTGCCGCTGCAGATCCTGTCGATGAAGACCGGCTGGTGGCCGGAAACCTTCATCCTCAAGATCTGGCACAGGCTTGTCCTCAGGGCGCTCGGCATGCGCGTCCATGTCAAGGGGGCCCTGTCGTCCAAGCGCCCGTTGCTGGTTGCCTCGAACCACATCTCCTGGACCGACATCATGGTGCTGGGCTCTTTTGCCGATGTGAAGTTCATCGCCAGGGCCGATATGGAAGGCTGGCCGCTGATCGGCATGCTGTCCAAGCTGCAGCGCACCGTCTTCATCGAGCGCGAGCGCAAGCGTTCGTCCGGCGACCAGGCAAGCGAGATCGCCAGCCGCATGGCCAAGGGCGACGCCATGGTGCTGTTCGCCGAGGGGTCCACCGGTGACGGCAACGTCATCCTGCCGTTCAAGAGCACGCTGTTCGGCGCCGCCTCGATGGCGATTTCGGAGGGTGCGGCCGAGCAGGTGTTTATCCAGCCGGTGGCGATCACCTATACGCGCCTGCATGGCGTGCCGCTCGGCCGGCGGCACCGGCCGATCGCGGCCTGGATCGGCGATGAGGATCTGATGCCGCATCTCAAGGTGCTGATGGCGGAAGGCGCGCTCGACGTCGAAGTGCATTTCGGCGAACCGATCGCCTTTGCGAAGGGTTCGAACCGCAAGGAAACGTCGAAGCTGATGGAAGGCCAGGTGCGCGGGATGATGCAGGCGGCACTCGCCGATCCGCGCCCGAGCCGCTAGCCCGACATGCGCCTTGGGGGCGCACGCCGAGAATCGTCTGTTTTTTGTCACGGAAAGGCGTTAGAAGCCGCCGGATGGACTTGAACACGATTGAAAGCGACGACATCGGCACCATGGCCGGACAGCCGGCATCTCGCGCCATGGCAACGAAGAAGGTCTTCATCAAGACCTATGGCTGCCAGATGAACGTCTATGACTCCCAGCGCATGACCGACGCGCTGGCCGCCGACGGCTATACCGCGACCGACGCCATCGGTGAGGCCGACCTGGTGCTGCTCAACACCTGCCATATCAGGGAGAAGGCGGCCGAAAAGGTCTATTCCGAACTCGGCCGCATCCGCGACATGAAGGCGGAGCGCGCCATTGCCGGTCGCGAACTGCTGATCGGCGTCGCCGGCTGCGTGGCGCAGGCCGAGGGTGCGGAAATCATCAGGCGTTCGCCGGCCGTCGACCTGGTAATCGGGCCGCAGACCTATCACCGCCTGCCCGATGTGCTGGCAAGAGTGCGCGGCGGCGAAAAGATCGTCGAGACCGACTACGCCATCGAGGACAAATTCGAGCACTTGCCGCAGCCCAAGCGCGCCGAGGTGATCAAGCGCGGCGTCACCGCCTTCCTCACCGTGCAGGAAGGCTGCGACAAGTTCTGCACCTTCTGCGTCGTGCCCTATACCAGGGGCTCGGAAGTCTCGCGGCCGGTGGTGCAGATCGTCGCTGAAGCCGAGCGCCTGGCCGAAGTCGGCGTGCGCGAGGTGACGCTGCTTGGCCAGAACGTCAATGCCTGGCACGGCCAGGGCGAGAACGGCGAGGAGTGGGGCCTTGGCCGGCTGCTGTTCCGGCTGGCTGAAATTCCGGGCCTGGCCCGGCTGCGCTACACCACCAGCCATCCGCGCGACATGGACGACGAACTGATCGCGGCCCACCGCGACCTGCCGTCGCTGATGCCTTATCTGCATCTGCCGGTGCAATCGGGCTCCGACCGCATCCTGAAATCGATGAATCGCAGGCATACGGCCAGGGACTATCTGGCGTTGCTCGATCGCATCCGCGCCGGGCGTCCCGATATCGCGTTGTCCGGTGACTTCATCGTCGGCTTCCCCGGCGAGACGGAAGCTGATTTCGAAGCGACGATGGAACTGGTGCGCCAGGTGAACTACGCTTCGGCCTTCTCGTTCAAATATTCGCCGCGCCCGGGTACGCCGGGCGCCGACATGCCTGATCATGTGCCCGAAACGATCAAGGACGAGCGCCTGCAGCGCCTGCAGGCACTGCTCCTCAAACAACAGCAGGATTTCGGCTTGAGCCTTGTCGGCACCACCATCGACACGCTGATCGAGAAGCCCGGCCGCCAGGCTGGTCAGAAGGTCGGCCGCTCGCCTTGGCTGCAGCCCGTTATTGTTGATGAAAAGGCCGGCGAAATCGGTGACATTATCCAGGTGCGAATCACGAAGACGGGCTACAACAGCCTGTTCGCCGAATTGGCCTGATGGTCTCGGCAGATGAGGAGAGACGGTTGAGCGCAGCAGAGCTGAAGAACCTGCCCCCGGTACCGGCATCTGGGGCTTCTGACATGGCGCACATCGTTCTGACTTTCGACAACAACAAGCTTGCCAGCGCCCTTTACGGTCAGTTCGACGAGAACCTCGCCCGGCTCGAGCAGAAGCTCGGCGTCGATATCCGCTCGCGCGGCAACCAGCTGACCATCAAGGGGTCCGCTTCGGCCGCCGAGCAGGCGCGCCGCGCCTTGGACAATCTCTACGGGATTCTGCAGAAAGGCGTCGATATCGGCCAGTCCGATGTCGACGGTGCCGTGCGCATGGCGGTCGCCGCCGACGATCAGCTGACGCTGCCGACGCTGGAGCGCAAGGGCAAGGTCTCCGCCGCCCAGATCGCCACCCGCAAGAAGACCATCTATGCCCGCTCGTTGAACCAGGACGCCTATATGCGGGCGCTCGAGCGCTCGGAACTGGTGTTCGGCATCGGTCCGGCCGGCACCGGCAAGACCTATCTGGCGGTGGCGCATGCGGCGATGCTGCTCGAGCGCGGCATGGTCGAGCGCATCATTCTGTCGCGGCCGGCCGTCGAGGCCGGCGAGCGGCTGGGCTTCCTGCCCGGCGACATGAAGGAGAAGGTCGATCCCTATCTGAGGCCGCTCTACGATGCGCTCTACGACATGATGCCGGCCGACAAGGTCGAGCGCGCCATTGCCGCCGAAGTCATCGAAATCGCGCCGCTCGCCTTCATGCGCGGCCGCACATTGGCGCATGCCGCTGTTATCCTTGACGAGGCGCAGAACACCACGCCGATGCAGATGAAGATGTTCCTGACGCGTCTTGGCGAGAATTCGCGCATGATTGTCACCGGCGATCCGACCCAGATCGACCTTCCTCCAAGCACCAAATCGGGCCTGGTCGAGGCCTTGCGTGTCCTCGACGGTGTGGCCGGCGCGGTAACCGTGCGCTTCAACGATGTCGACGTCGTTCGCCATCCGCTGGTGGCGGAGATCGTCAGGGCCTATGACCGCGATGCCAAGCTGGCGCGCGGCCTGGGCGCGGAGAATTGATTTCAGCGATGCGGCCTCATGCCTGAGGACAATTTATCCGGCGACGGGGGTCCTTCGGTGCCCGTCGACATCGATATAGCGGTCGAAGCGGGCGACTGGCCCGATGAGGCAAGCCTGACGCGGCTGGTCGATCGAGCGGTTGACGCTGCTTTCGCCGAGACCGGCGTGGCCGGTCGTTCCGAGCTCAGCATCGTTTTTTCCGACGACGCCCATATCCGCACGCTCAATGCCGGCTGGCGCGGCAAGGACAAACCCACCAACGTCCTGTCTTTCCCGGCCTTCCCGCCCGTGCCCGGTGGCCCTCTGCCGCCGATGTTGGGCGATATCGTGCTTGCCGCCGAGACAGTGGCGCGCGAGGCGGCACTGGAAGACAAGCCCCTGGAGAACCATATCACCCATCTCGTCATCCACGGCCTGCTGCATTTGCTGGGCTATGATCACGAGACCGACGCCGAGGCCGAGGAGATGGAAGCCATCGAACGCGTGGCACTTGCAAGGCTTGCCATTCCCGATCCCTACGCGTAACTACATCTGACAATTGACCGGACGACGATGAACGACAAACCAGAGACTGCCGCCCGCCCCGACGCCGGCAGTGCGACCAAGGCTTCCGATACGTCGGAAGAGGGGTCAAGTCCGAGTACCGTTACCACTGGTGTTGCCAACACCGGCAGCGTTGCCAGCGAGTCTTCGTCTGCCGGCCCCTCCCTGTTCGACCGCGTTCTGGGCCTGTTCAGGCAACGCAACGGCACCAGCCTGCGTGAGGAAATCGCCGGCGCGCTGGCCGAGACGGCGAGCGACGCCGAATCCTTTTCGCCCGGCGAGCGCGCCATGCTCAACAACATCCTGCGCCTGCGCGAGGTGCGCGTCGAGGACGTCATGGTGCCGCGCGCCGACATCGAGGCGGTCGAGATCGCCACGACGCTCGGCGACCTCTTGGGCACCTTCGAGCAGTCCGGCCATTCCCGCATGCCGGTCTATTCCGAGACGCTCGACGACCCGCGCGGCATGGTCCATATCCGCGACGTGCTGGCCCAC
Source organism: Mesorhizobium sp. GW821-FHT07A06 (assembly GCF_059419085.1). Classification (NCBI taxonomy): domain Bacteria; kingdom Pseudomonadati; phylum Pseudomonadota; class Alphaproteobacteria; order Hyphomicrobiales; family Phyllobacteriaceae; genus Mesorhizobium; species Mesorhizobium sp. GW821-FHT07A06. The sequence continues at coordinate 132,583 of NZ_JBWKRC010000008.1, read as the reverse complement.
ATCACCAAGCTCGCGCGCGTCAAGAAGGGGCGTACGACCAGGAAGACGCCTGTCACCACGCAGCTCGATCTCGCCCAGGTCGACCTCGCGCGCACCATCGGCGAGCTCAACCTGATCCGCCAGGTTCTGTTCGTGCCGCCATCGATGCTTGCTTCCGACCTGATGGGCCGCATGCAGACGACGCGCACGCAGATGGCGCTGGTCATCGATGAATATGGCGGCACCGACGGACTTGTATCGCTCGAGGACATTGTCGAGATGGTCGTCGGCGATATCGAGGACGAGCATGACGATGACGAGCCGATGATCACCCAGGCCGGTGACGGCGTGTTCATCGTCGACGGCAAGGCCGAGATCGACGACGTCGCCAAGATGATCGGCGAGGACTTCGCCGCCGGCGAGCACGGCGAGTATGTCGATACCATTGGCGGCATGATCTTCAACACGCTCGGACGCGTGCCGACGCGTGGCGAGGTGGTACAGGCCATTCCGGGCTTCGAGTTCCATGTGCTCGATGCAGATCCGCGCCGCGTCAAGCGCGTGCGCATCGTGCAGAGCCAGAAGGGCGAGCGCCGCCGGCGGGCCACGGCGCGCACCGAACAAGCCTGAACGGTTCGGCTTCTAGATGACGATCGACGACCCGTTCAGGCACGCAAGTCTGGGGTCCGGCGTCTTCTACAGGGATCCTCGCGCAGCGCTGGCTTGGCTAGAAGCGGCTTTCGGCTTCGAGCCCAGCATGGTGGTGACCGATGCCGCGGGAAAGCTCATCCACTCCGAGATGCGGTTCGGCGATTGCTACATCATCGTCGATTCAGAATGGAGCGATTACGTCGCGAGTCCTGCTTCGGTGTCGGGCAAGAACACGCAGTCGGTCTATGTCAGGCTCGTGGGCGGGCTGGATGCGCATTGCGAGCAGGCGCGCGCGAGCGGCGCCGAAATAATCCAGGAGCCGACGGATCAATTCTACGGCGAACGCCAGTATCGGGCCCGCGATCCCGAGGGTCATGTCTGGACCTTCACCCAGCCCATCCGTTCCGTTTCCCGCGAAGAAGCCGAGCGGTTGAGTGGCTTGCGCATCGACGGCTGGCACCGTTAATGGGCGTCGCCAGAAGTGACCTCGGCTTCGGGGGAACGAGATGCATAAAAACAAAGACCTGAAGCGCGTCGCATGAATCCGTTTCGACGCGACGCGCTTTTGAGCGGCGGTCGAGGCATCCCGGCTGATCGGCCGTTTGGAGCACAGGCCGCGGCCTGATAAATCTTGCGTCCTGATTCGCGCGACTCGGAAGTATGCATGGAGCGCCTTGCCGGCCGGATAATTCTGCTTTGGGGTTGGCGGCGGGCGCTCGTGGCCTTTCTTGCCGGAGCGCTGACGGTGCTTGGGCAGGCGCCCTATGATTTCTTCGCAGCCTGCTTCATCTCGTTTCCGGTGCTGGTCTGGCTGCTTGACGGCGCGACCGGCGATGCCTCCGGCAGCCTGTTTCGGCGCCTGCGGCCGGCCTTTTCCGTCGGCTGGTGGTTCGGTTTCGGCTATTTCCTCGCCGGTCTCTGGTGGATCGGCTCGGCGTTGCTGGTCGAGGCTGATGATTTTGCCTGGGCGCTTCCCTTCGCCGTGGTCGGTATTCCCTTCGCGCTCGCCTTTTTCTATGGCTTCGCAACGATGGTTGCCCGGCTGCTGTGGAGCAGCGATATCGGCCGCATTGCCGCCCTGGCCTTCGGCTTCGGGCTGACGGAGTGGCTGCGCGGCTTCCTGTTCACCGGTTTTCCCTGGAATGCGATCGGTTACGCGGCAATGCCCGTGCCTCTCTTGATGCAGAGCGTCTCGGTGACCGGCATGATCGGTATGAATGCGCTTGCGGTGTTCCTTTTTTCGCTGCCCGCGCTGCTGGCGGCGCGCCGGCATCTTCGCCTCGGCGCGGCGCTGTTCGTGCTGCTTGCCGCCGCCCATGTCGGGTTCGGCTATATCAGGCTTGCCGCTCCTGAAAAGCCGGCGCAGCGCAGCCTTGATGTGCGCATCGTCCAGCCTGCCGTCGACCTCAGTGAAAAATGGGACGCCTCGGTGCGCGACCGCATCTTCGCCACCTTGCTGGGCCTGTCCGCCAAGGCGCCGGACCCTGGTCACGGCAAGCCACAACTCATTCTCTGGCCGGAAACCTCGGTGCCATTCCTGTTCACCGAGCGTCCGGATGCGTTGACGGCGCTGGGCGACATGCTGGCCGATGGCCAGATGCTGATCGCCGGCGTCGTCCGCGAGGAAGGCGGCTCCGCGGCCACCGACAGCCGGTATTACAATTCCGTGGTGGCGATCGACGACAAGGGCGAAATCACCGATGCCGTTGATAAAGTCCATCTGGTGCCGTTCGGCGAATACCTGCCTTTCGCCGACCTGCTCAACCGGTTCGGCATCGCACAGCTTGTTGCTGGGCCGGTGACGTTCGCGGCCGGCAACGAGCGGCACGCCATCACGCTGCCCGGTGGCATCCGAGCCCTGCCATTTATTTGTTATGAGGTGATCTTTCCGGATCTTGTGGCAGTTGACGCTACGTCAGCGCAGCTTATTGTGAACGTTACCAACGATGCCTGGTTTGGGGACACGCCAGGCCCGTATCAGCATTTCAGACAGGCCCAGATTCGCGCGGTGGAGAACGGATTGCCCTTGCTGCGTGCTGCCAATAACGGCATTTCGGCGGTCGTCGATCCATACGGACGCATCGTCGATGCGCTGGCGATCGACGCGCGTGGCGCCATCGATGTGAAGGTGCCGATTTCCGGACAGACGGTCGTTTCCTCGGGCCAGCGGCGCATTAACGGAATGCTGATCATGTTGCTGTTTGCGGTGGTGGGGGCGCTGTTGAACGTAAGGCAAAGGCTACGGGTGAATTGACAGTCGACACATTAGAAACTCATACTGTATCGCCTGAAAATTTCTCGAAGCTGGTGGATCGTTCTGTTGGGGCAGTCGCCCCCGGCTTTGTTTGGGCGGAAAAAAATCACAAAGCCGAAAAAATTCGGCGAGGAAAAAATGACAGAAGAAAACAAGAAAAAACCCAATCCCATCGACATCCACGTTGGAAGTCGCGTCCGGCTTCGGCGCAACATGCTCGGAATGAGCCAGGAAAAGCTGGGCGAGAATCTCGGCATCACATTTCAACAGATCCAGAAATATGAAAAGGGCACCAACCGCGTCGGCGCCAGTCGCCTGCAGGCAATTGCCTCCATACTCGGCGTGCCCGTCGCCTTCTTTTTCGAGGACGCGCCGGGCCAGGAGCCCGCGGCCAGTCGTGGCTTTGCCGAGGATGCGTCGATGGCTTTCGCCGTGGAATTCTGCGGCAGCCCCGAAGGCCTCCAGCTCAACCGGGCCTTTGTCAAGATCGCCGACGTCAAGGTACGCCGCAGGATCATCGATCTGGTGAAGTCGCTCGCCGCGGACGACCTCGACTGACGCTCAACGCGACTCGAACCGGCGGCATCCGCCGCCGGTGGCACAAGATATTGACATCGACAGTCATGCCAGAATGGCGGCAACGCTTGACGAGCGGCGCTTTGCCCCGCTAACACGTGGCGCGCCAAAATCGGCAGCCTGCCGATCGTTTTTCAAGAGGGGACACCCGTGACGCGGCAGAATTACTTCTTTACCTCGGAGTCCGTTGCCGAGGGCCATCCCGACAAGGTCTGTGACCGGATCTCCGACGAGATTGTCGATCTGGTTTACCGTGAAGCCAAGAAGACCGGCATGGACCCATGGAAAGTGCGTGTCGCCTGCGAGACGCTGGCGACCACCAACCGTGTCGTCATCGCCGGCGAAGTGCGCGTCCCCGAGACGCTGTTGAAGAAGGACAAGGCCGGCAATATCCTCAAGGACGCGGCGGGCCACCCGGTCGTGAATCCGGCGAAGTTCAAATCCGTCGCCCGCAAGGCGATCCGCGAGATCGGCTACGAGCAGGCCGGCTTCCACTGGAAGACAGCCAAGATCGAGGTTCTCCTGCACGGCCAGTCGCCAGACATCGGCCAGGGCGTCGACAACGCCGCCGACCGCCAGGGCGAGGAAGGTGCCGGCGACCAGGGCATCATGTTCGGCTATGCCTGCCGCGAGACGCCGGACCTGATGCCGGCGCCGATCTACTACAGCCACAAGATCCTCGAACTGCTGGCCGCCGCCCGTCACGAAAACAACGGCGAGGCCGGCAAGCTCGGACCCGACGCCAAGAGCCAGGTCACCGTCCGCTACATCGACGGCAAGGCCGCCGAGGCAACGCAGATCGTGCTGTCGACCCAGCATCTCGATGCGACCTGGGATTCCAAGAAAGTCCGCAAGGTCGTCGAACCCTATATCCGCGAGGCGCTTGGTGATCTCAAGATTGCCGACGATTGCATGTGGTACATCAACCCGACCGGCAAGTTCGTCATCGGGGGCCCGGACGGCGATGCCGGCCTCACCGGCCGCAAGATCATCGTCGACACCTATGGTGGCGCGGCACCGCACGGCGGCGGCGCGTTCTCCGGCAAGGATACCACCAAGGTCGACCGATCCGCTGCCTATGCGGCGCGCTACCTGGCCAAGAATGTCGTGGCGGCGAAGCTTGCCGACCGTTGCACCATCCAGCTCTCCTACGCCATCGGCGTCGCCCAGCCACTGTCGGTCTATGTCGACCTGCACGGCACCGGCAAGGTCGACGAGGCAAAGCTCGAGGACGCGCTGCGCAGCGTGATGGACCTGTCGCCATCCGGCATCCGTCGGCATCTCGACCTCAACAAGCCGATCTACGCCAAGACGTCGTCCTACGGTCATTTCGGCCGCAAGGCCGGCCGAGACGGGTCTTTCTCCTGGGAGAAGACCGATCTCGCCAAGGCGCTCAAGGATGCTGTCGCGGCCTGAGCCGCGACAGACCCCGCGCCAGCCAGATGAGCCCTGAAGACAGGCCAAGCCGAGCGACCGAAGCCTTCTTCGGTCGTCGACGCGGCAAGCCCGTTCGCCCGCAGCAGGCGGCGGCCCTGGAAAGCGGGCTTGGCTCCTACCGGCTCGATCTGACGGCTGAGGCGCCGTCGGATCTGCGCACTCTGTTTGAGGCTGACATTTCGGCGGTTCGGCTCGAAATCGGCTTTGGCGGCGGCGAGCATCTTCTGCATCGCGCAATCGAGACGCCGACGGTCGGCTTCATCGGTGTGGAGCCCTTCGTCAATGGCATGGCCAAGATGATGATGGCGGTGCGGGCGAGGCCGCTGGCCAATCTCAGGGTTTACGACGACGATGCCACCCGGCTGCTCGACTGGTTGCCCCCGGCCTCGCTCGACGGCATAGACCTTCTCTATCCCGATCCCTGGCCGAAGAAGAAGCATTGGAAGCGGCGTTTCGTCAGCCCGGTCAATCTTGACCGTTTCGCCCGCGTGCTGAAGCCGGGTTCAAAGTTCCGCTTCGCGTCGGACATCGATACGTATGTCAACTGGACCTTGCTCCACTGCCGGGCGCACGGCGCCTTCGCATGGCAGGCAGCGGAAGCGGCGGATTGGCATCGCCCTTACGATGGTTGGCCGGGCACCCGTTACGAAGCGAAGGCCATTCGCGAGGGCCGGCCGCCGGCCTATCTGACCTTTATCCGGATTTAGGCGCCTTCGAGCAATTCCAGGAAAGTGCATAACGGCTTTCCGTCTGGAATTGCGTCAAACAAAACCAGAGAAGTTCACCGTTTTCGCAAAGCGGTGAACTTCTCTACGGCGCCTCCCGCCGGATTTTCAGAAACGACCGATGCGGTTGAAGACAGCCGGATCCATGCCGAGCTGGCGCAGATCGTCAGCGCGCGGCTTGCGCCCGGCTTCCACTGCGCGCGACGCGGCCACCGCGCTGCCGAATGTCGTGAACAGATCGCCTATGGCGGAAAAAATCTTACGGTTGCTCATGGTCGTGCCCTTTCGCGTCTGCGAAATCTCTTTGAATTTTTGTGATGCCGTACAGATGGGGATGCGGCATCAAAGCTCACAGAGGCGCGGCTGCATGGAGGCCATGCGTCTGACGCAACGCTGGCGCGGCGGCGTGACACCTCGTCGGTTTGCCACGGCGGGCTTGAAACACGAGCAGTGTTCGTTTATATCAGGCTCAAATTCTTGGTCGGTATGACGAAGAGTGGGTCCACCCGGTCCCGCTCTTTTTTATTACCTGCCGATAGGTTCGAAACGAACGACAGGTAATTGATGACTGCAACGGCAAGCGAAAGTGACGACCGCATCATCCGCGAAAGCGGCATCGATGCGCGCATTGCGCTGATCGTCCAACCGGTGCTGCGCGGCATCGGCTTTCGCCTCGTGCGCGTGCATCTGTCCGGCCAGAACGGGCTGACGCTACAGATCATGGCCGAGCGCGAGGACGGCACCATGACTGTCGAGGATTGCGAAGAGGTCAGCCGCGCGGTGTCGCCGGCGCTCGATGTCGATGATCCGATCGAAAAGGCGTATCATCTCGAAGTCTCTTCGCCTGGTATCGACCGGCCGTTGGTGCGCAAATCGGATTTCGTCACCTGGACCGGTCATCTGGTGAAGATGGAAACGTCGGTCATCGTCGCGGATCGCAAGCGCTTCAAGGGCAAGATCGCCGAGGCCGGCGAGAACGATGTGCTGATCGAGCGCGACAAGGCAGCCTATGGCGAGGAGCCGACGGTGCGCGTTCCCTATGACGCGATCGCCGATGTGCGGCTGATCCTTACCGACGACCTCATCCGTGAGGCGTTGTCGAAGGACAACCGGGAACGCAAGGAAGCCAAGAAACGCCGCGGTGAGCCTGATGACGCACCCGAGGGTGTTGAAGGCGGCGCGGAAGACGAAATCTAACAGGAACTATGATTGAGCGGCGGGGCGTAAAAGCTCGGCAACAAGCTCGGGAGAAATAAGATGGTTGTAAGCGCCAACAGACTTGAACTGCTGCAGATTGCCGACGCGGTCGCGCGTGAAAAGTCGATCGACAAGTCGATCGTCATTGCCGCCATGGCCGATGCGATCCAGAAGGCGGCGCGTTCGCGTTATGGCCAGGAGACCAACATCCGCGCCGACATCAACCCGAACACCGGTGAGATGAAGCTGCAGCGGCTGATGGAAGTGGTCGAAAAGGTCGACGACTATGCCACGCAGATCGCCATTTCCTCGGCCCGCGAGCGCAATCCCGACGCTCAGCTCGGCGACTTCATCGCCGAACAGCTGCCGCCGATGGATTTCGGCCGCATTGCCGCCCAGTCGGCCAAGCAGGTCATCGTGCAGAAGGTGCGCGAGGCCGAGCGTGACCGTCAGTACGACGAATACAAGGACCGCATCGGCGAGATCGTCAACGGCACCGTCAAGCGCGTCGAGTATGGAAATGTCATCGTCGATCTCGGCCGTGGCGAAGCCATCATCCGCCGTGACGAGCTGATCCCGCGCGAAAACTACAAGTATGGCGACCGCGTTCGCGCCTATGTCTACGATGTGCGCCGCGAGCAGCGCGGCCCGCAGATCTTCCTGTCACGCACGCACCCGCAGTTCATGGCCAAGCTCTTCACCATGGAAGTGCCGGAAATCTATGACGGCATCATCGAGATCAAGTCGGTGGCCCGCGACCCGGGCTCTCGCGCCAAGATCGCCGTTATCTCGCGTGACAGCTCGATCGATCCGGTCGGCGCCTGCGTCGGTATGCGCGGCAGCCGCGTCCAGGCCGTCGTCGGCGAACTGCAGGGCGAGAAGATCGACATCATTCCGTGGTCGCCCTCGGCCGCCTCCTTCATCGTCAACGCGCTGCAGCCGGCGGAAGTGGCCAAGGTCGTGCTCGACGAGGACGCCGAGCGCATCGAAGTGGTGGTTCCCGACGATCAGCTGTCGCTGGCCATCGGCCGCCGCGGCCAGAACGTGCGTCTCGCCTCGCAGCTCACCGGCTGGGATATCGATATCCTGACCGAGGCCGAGGAATCCGAGCGCCGCCAGAAGGAATTCGTCGAGCGTTCGGCGCTGTTCATGGAAGCCCTCGATGTCGACGAGATGGTCGGCCAGGTGCTGGCCTCCGAAGGCTTCACCAGCGTCGAGGAAGTCGCCTATGTCGACGCCGGCGAGATCGCCTCGATCGATGGCTTCGACGACGACACCGCTTCCGAAATCCAGACCCGTGCTCGCGAATATCTCGAAAAGATCGAGGCCGAGCATGATGAGAAGCGCAAGGCGCTGGGCGTCAAGGACGAGTTGCGCGAAATCCCCGGCATCACCACCGCCATGATGGTGACGCTCGGCGAGGACGGCGTGAAGACGATCGAGGATTTCGCCGGCTATGCCGCCGACGACCTGACCGGTTGGAAGGAACGCAAGGACGGCGAGACCAAGGTCTATCCGGGCGTGCTGGCCAATCACGGTGTTTCGCGCGCCGACGCCGAGCAGATGGTGCTCAATGCCCGTCTCAAGGCCGGCTGGATTTCCGAAGACGAGCTTGCGGCCGAGGAAGCATCGGCTGACGAAGCCGTTGGTGCGTGAGGTGAAACCGCATCGCACAGAACCCGCCCTTGGACGAGATGAACGATCGCACCTGCATCGTCACCCGCAAGCAGGCCGAACCGGATGAACTGATCCGGTTCGTCGTCGGCCCGGATTCGGCCGTCGTTCCCGATCTCAAGAGAAATCTGCCCGGCCGTGGTTGCTGGGTGAGCGCCGACCGCCTACATATTGACAAGGCGGCGGCCAAGAACCTTTTTGCCCGCGCCTTCAAGGCACAGGTGGTTGTGCCGCCGGATCTTGGCGGCATGGTCGACGGGCTGCTCTCCCGATCCGCGCTGGGTATGTTGGGTCTCGCCCGCAAGGCAGGCGCGATCGCGCTGGGCGCCACCAAGGTTGAGAGCGCCGTGCGCGGCGGGCTGGCGCTTTTCGTGCTCCACGCGACCGAGGCATCCGACGATGGCGTGCGCAAGATCAGCCAGGCGCGACGGGCGACTGTCCATCTCGGTGGCCCTTCCACCCTTGCCTACAAACTTTTCTCCGAGGCCGAGTTGAGCTTGGCATTGGGGGGTACAAATGTGATACATGCTGCCGTCCTCGCGGGAGACGCGGGTAAGGCGGTCCAGAAGCGCATGGTTGCGCTCGACCGATATCGGGGCGGTACCCCGGACGATCTGGCAATGCTTGCGGCCGTTGCTGACGAAGATGAGCCCGCAGAGGATATGGAATGAGCGATACGAAATCGGGCGACGACAAGACGTTGAGTGTTACACCGAAGAAGACCTTGACGCTGAAGCGCCCCGGCATGGAACAGGGCACCGTGCGCCAGAACTTCTCGCATGGCCGTACCAAGTCGGTCGTGGTCGAGACCAAGAAGCGCAAGTTCTCCCTGCCCGGCGACAAGCCGGAGCCGGTTGCCGCTGCCCCTGTGCCTGTCTTCACGCCGAAGCCGCCGGTCGCGGCAGCGCCTGTCGTGCAGGAAGCGCCCAAGGCGCCGCCTCCGCCTCCGCCGCCAGCTCCGGTCGAGCGCAGCGGCATGGTGCTGAACGAATTGTCGCGCAGTGAAATGGAAGCCCGCCGCAGGGCGCTTGAAGGGTCCAAGGTCCGCGAGGTCGAAGACCGTCAGCGCGCCGCCGAGGAAGCCAAGCGCCGCGCCGAGGACGAAGAGCGCCGCAAGCGGGAACGCGAGGAATCCGCGCGCCGCCAGGCCGAGGAAGAGGCACGGTTGCAGACCGAGGCCGAATCGCGCCGTCGCGCCGAGGAAGAGGCACGCCGCCGCGCGCCGCAGGCCGCGGAACTGGCAACCGTCGACGAAGAGGAAGAGGTCAAGCCGAAGCGGACGGGCGCAGGTGCGCCGGTACGTCGCCTGGTCACGCCCGAAGTGGCGCGTCCGGCCAAGCCGACCAAGGGCGAGGAAGATCGTCGCCGTGGCAAGCTGACACTGAATTCCGCGCTTTCCGACGAGGATGCGCGGGCTCGTTCGCTGTCGTCGATGCGTCGACGCCAGGAGAAGTTCAAGCGCGCGATGCACAATGAGCCGCGCGAGAAAGTCATGCGCGAAGTGATTCTGCCCGAGACCATCACCATCCAGGAACTGGCGCAGCGCATGTCCGAACGTGCGGTCGATGTGGTCAAGTTCTTCATGAAGCAGGGCCAGATCCTGAAGCCGGGCGACGTGATCGACGCCGATACGGCCGAGCTGGTCGCCACCGAATTCGGCCACACGGTCCGCCGCGTCGCCGAGTCCGACATCGAGGAAGGCCTGTTCAACATCGCCGATCGTCCGGAAGACCTCGTGTCGCGTCCGCCGGTGGTGACCATCATGGGCCACGTCGACCACGGCAAGACGTCGCTGCTCGATGCGATCCGCAATGCCAATGTCGTCTCCGGCGAGGCCGGCGGCATCACCCAGCATATCGGTGCCTATCAGGTCGAGAAGAATGGTCAGAAGATCACCTTCATCGATACGCCCGGCCACGCCGCCTTCACGGCGATGCGTGCCCGCGGCGCCCAGGCCACCGACATTGCCATCCTGGTGGTGGCCGCCGACGACAGCGTGATGCCGCAGACGATCGAATCGATCAGCCATGCCAAGGCGGCCGGCGTTCCGATCATCGTGGCGATCAACAAGATCGACAAGCATGACGCCGATCCGCAGAAGGTGCGCTCGGAACTGCTGCGCCATGAGGTCTTCGTCGAATCCATGGGCGGTGAAGTGCTGGACGTCGAAGTGTCGGCGACCAAGGGCACCAATCTCGACAAGCTGCTCGAGGCGATCCTGCTGCAGGCCGAAATCCTCGACCTGAAGGCCAATCCGGACCGTACCGCCGAGGGCGTCGTCATCGAGGCGCAGCTTGACAAGGGCCGTGGTCCCGTCGCCACCGTGCTGGTACAGACCGGAACCTTGATGCCGGGCGACATCCTCGTCGCCGGCAACGAATGGGGTCGGGTGCGCGCTCTGGTCAACGATCGCGGCGAGCAGATCAAGGAAGCGCCGCCGGCGATGCCGGTCGAGGTGCTCGGCCTTCAAGGCACGCCACAGGCTGGCGATCGCTTCGCGGTCGTCAACAACGAGGCCCGCGCCCGCGAGATCACCGAGTATCGCCAGCGTCTGGCGCGCGAGAAGGCGGTGGCCAGGCATGCCGGCCAGCGTGGCTCGCTCGAACAGATGATGTCGCAACTGCAGACGAGCGGGCTGAAGGAATTCCCGCTGGTCATCAAGGGCGACGTTCAGGGTTCTATCGAGGCGATCAACGCCGCACTGGACAAGCTCGGCACCGACGAGGTGCGTGCGCGCATCGTCCATGCCGGCGCTGGCGCCATCACCGAAAGCGACGTCTCGCTGGCGGAGACTTCGGGTGCCGCGATCATCGGCTTCAACGTTCGCGCCAACGTGCAGGCGCGCGCCGCGGCCGCGGCCGCGGGCATCGAGATCCGCTATTACTCGATCATCTACAACCTCGTGGATGATGTGAAGGCGGCTCTGTCGGGTCTGCTGTCGCCGGAGCGTCGCGAGACCTTCATCGGCAATGCCGAGATCCTCGAGATCTTCGACATCACCAAGGTCGGCAAGATCGCCGGCTGCCGTGTCACCGAAGGCAAGGTCGAGCGTGGCGCGGGCGTACGCCTGATCCGCGACAACGTCGTCATCCACGAAGGCACGCTGAAGACGCTGAAGCGCTTCAAGGACGAGGTTTCGGAAGTTCCCGGCGGCCAGGAGTGCGGCATGGCCTTCCAGAACTACGAGGACATGCGCGTCGGCGACATCATCGAGTGCTTCCGTGTCGAGATGGTGACCCGGACACTCTGAGTTCGCGTGACTTGTCGGTATCGGGCGGTGGTCGAAAGACCGCCGCCCCAAGCCTTTTGAGAATGACCCGTTTGAGACATGCGGCACGGTCCCACCCCGCGCCTCACGCTTTCAGGATTGAGAAAAATGCCCCGTTCCACCACATCCGGCCCATCCCAGCGCATGCTGCGCGTCGGCGAACAGGTGCGCCATGCCCTGTCCGAAACCCTGCAGCGCGGCGAGATCCTCGACCCGTTGATTGAAAATTCGGTCGTCTCTGTCTCGGAAGTGCGCATGTCGCCCGATCTGAAGATCGCCACCGCCTTTGTTTCCCCGCTCGGCGCCAAGGATGCCGGCGCCGTCATCGAGGCGCTCAACAAGCATGCGAAATTCATCCGCGGCCGTGTCTCCGGCGCGCTCCGGCAGATGAAATACATGCCGGAGTTCCGCTTCCGGCTGGATACCTCCTTCGACAATTTCGCCAGGATCAACGACCTGCTGAAGTCGCCCGAAGTGGCGCGCGATCTCGATGCGGACGGCCAGGACAAAGACGAAGACAAGGACAGCGAATAATGGCGCGCCGCGGCAAGAAGAAGGGCCGGCCGGTCTCCGGCTGGGTGGTGCTCGACAAGCCGGTCGGCATGGGCTCGACCGAGGCTGTCTCCAAGATCAAGTGGCTGTTCCAGGCGGAAAAGGCCGGCCATGCCGGCACGCTCGATCCGCTGGCCTCCGGCATGCTGCCGATCGCGCTCGGCGAAGCCACCAAGACCGTGCCTTACGTGCAGGACGGCGCCAAGATCTATCGTTTCACCGTCGCCTGGGGCGATGAGCGCTCCACCGACGATCTCGAAGGGCCGGTGACGAAGAGCTCCGACCTGCGTCCGGCGGAAGCCGAGGTCAGGGCGCTGCTGGCGAAATACACCGGCGTCATCATGCAGACGCCGCCGCAATTCTCGGCCATCAAGATATCAGGCGAACGCGCCTATGACCTTGCCCGGGAAGGCGAGACGGTTGACATCCCCCCGCGCGAAATCGAGATCGGTCGTTTGGAGATCATCGAGCATCACGCCGATCGCACGGTTTTCGAGGTCGAATGTGGCAAGGGCACCTATGTGCGCTCGCTGGCTCGTGACATGGGCCGTGACCTCGGCTGCTTCGGCCATATTTCCGACCTGCGCCGGGTCGAGGTCGAGCCGTTCACGCAAGAGGATTTCGTCACCATCGCCGAACTAGAGGCGGCCCGCTTCGGAGTACAAGGTGAGGACAGACCGGAGCCCGCCGACGGCGCCGAGCCGATAGAAATCCCAGTCGACTTCGATGCCATCGATGCGCTTCTTGTCGACACATCGGCGGCTCTCGACTGCCTGCCGCAGATCGCCATCAGCGATGATGCGGCGACCAAGATCCGTCTCGGCAATCCGGTCATCATTCGCGGCCGCGATGCGCCGGTGGAAGCCGAGGAGGCCTGCGCGACGGCGCGCGGCAAGCTGGTCGCCATCGGTGCGATCGAACAGGGCATGTTCAAGCCCAAGCGGGTCTTTGCCGGCTGACGCAATTCCGGGAAAAGGGTGAAACGGCGTTCGAAATTGCGAGAACAAGGTTCTAACTTCACGTCGACTCTACGCTCGAGGGGCACATGGCAAAAGCCGAGGCGGTGAAAAAGCGGGCGCCGGTGAAGACAAGGCGGCCGCCGGTCGGCGCCTCGCCGGGTACGCTGATCGCCGATCCGGCGGCGCGGCGCTCGGAATTGCGGCTGACCTTGATCTCGCCGCAGAAGTTCAAGACCATCGACAATGCCAGCATCGCCGATGTCGAGGCCAATTGCCGGAAATGGCCGGTGATCTGGCTCGACTGCACCGGCCTCGCCAACATCGGGCTGATCGAGGAGATCGGCCGCATCTTCAGCCTGCATCCGCTGGCGCTTGAGGATGTCGTCAACACCGGCCAGCGGCCGAAGGTCGACTTCTTCGAGGATCATGCCTTCGTCGTCGTGCGCATGATCGACGATGTCACCTCGCATCGCTACGAACAGATCGCTCTCTTCCTAGGCGAGAACTTCGTCGTCACCTTCCAGGAGCGCGAGGGCGATCCGTTCGACCCGGTGCGCAAGCGCATCGAGAGTTCGGCGCCCAACCGGTTGCGGACCCGTGGCGCCGACTATCTGGCCTACGCGCTTATCGACGCTATCGTCGACAGCTATTTTCCGCCGATCGAGGGAGCCGGAGACCTGGTCGACAGCATCGAGGATGAGATGCTGCATTCGCCGCACAAGCATCAGATGCGGCAGCTGCACGAATTGCGGCGCGACGCCAATGTGCTGAAGGGCGTGCTGTGGCCGATGCGCGATGCGTTGGCGACGCTGATCCGTAACGAGGTGCCCTATGTCAGAGCCGAGACCAAGGTCTTCCTCAATGACACGCTCGACCATTCGCTCAGGTTGATCGAACTCGTCGAGACCCAGCGCGACATGCTGACCGGCCTGATCGAGATGCATCTGTCGCTGAGCCAGGCGCGCACCAACGACGTCATCAGCTATCTCACCATCGTTTCGGTCATCTTCATGCCTCTCACCTTCCTGGTCGGTGTCTGGGGCATGAATTTCGACCCCGAGAGCTCGCCGTGGAACATGCCGGAGTTGAAGGCCTATTACGGCTATCCGGAAGCGCTCCTGTTCATGGCTGTTATCGCGGTCGGCCTGGTTGCGTTCTTCAAATGGAAGAAATGGCTTTGACTGCGGCGAAACTTGCCATTTTGGGCTGAAAAGCCGGCTTGGTGAATTGGGCTGGTGTTTTGCCGGGAATTGCACTATATGCGCCGCAGCATAGCGCCACGACGCTTTGCTTGCACCGGCCCCTGCTGGACGACATCCCGGCTGAGGGCGACCCGTTTCCTCAAACAGATAAGGAAAAACACGATGTCGATTACTGCCGAGCGCAAGAAGGAATTGATGGGTGAATTCGCTACCGCCAAGGGCGATACCGGGTCTCCGGAAGTCCAGGTGGCCATCCTTTCCGAGCGCATCAAGAACCTGACCGACCATTTCAAGGACCACAAGAAGGATAACCATTCCCGCCGTGGTCTGCTCGCTCTCGTGTCCCAGCGCCGCAGCCTGCTTGATTATCTCAAGCGCAAGGACGACGCGCGCTATCAGACACTGATCGAGAAGCTCGGTCTGCGCCGTTGACGAATTGACCGGCGGGCTCCTTCAAGGAGTCCGCCGGTCGCGCATTCGAGCCCCGGGCCAACCCGATCTCGAATGCAGGACTGGAGCGCCGCGCACCCTTCCGGATGCCGGACGGACGCTCCAAAAGTAGAATTTGCGCATGACGCGTTCCGTAAGCCGTGGGTTTCGGGGTTGTGCGCAGGCCAGTCGATCGATTGGCCATATCCGGCTTCGAGCGCGCAGAGGGCCACTCGAAGCCACCCATGGACGGTCATGGGGCAGGATTGCAGGACGCTCGTAAGGCCACCGCGCCGATGAAACCCGAGCCTCCCGTTGTCTTGCCCGTGGCTGCCCGAGAAAGGAAGCCAGAGGAAAGGGCACCCGCGCACGCTGAAACGGCGCGGCCTTTCCTCATACAAAGGACAAGACATGTTCAATCAACACAAAGTGGAAATCGAATGGGGCGGTCGCCCGCTCATCCTCGAAACCGGCAAGATCGCGCGCCAGGCTGACGGCGCTGTGCTCGCCACCTACGGCGAGACCAAGGTTCTGGCCACCGTCGTTTCGATGAAGGAGCCCAAGCCCGGCCTGGATTTCTTTCCGCTGACCGTCAACTACCAGGAAAAGACCTACGCCGCCGGCAAGATCCCGGGCGGCTATTTCAAGCGGGAAGGCCGTCCGAGCGAAAAGGAAACGCTGGTTTCGCGCCTCATCGACCGCCCGATCCGTCCGCTCTTCGCCGACGGCTACAAGAACGACACCCAGATCGTCGTCACGGTCGTCCAGCATGACCTCGAGAACGATCCGGACATCCTGTCGATCGTTGCCACCTCGGCCGCTCTGACCCTGTCGGGCGTTCCCTTCATGGGCCCGGTCGGCGGCGCGCGCGTCGGCTACATCAACGGCGAATACGTTCTCAACCCGCACATCGACGAGATGCAGGAATCCAAGCTCGACCTCGTCGTCGCCGGCACCGCCGACGCCGTGCTGATGGTTGAGTCGGAAGCCAAGGAACTTGGCGAAGAGCTGATGCTCGGCGCTGTCATGTTCGGCCACAAGGGCTTCCAGCCGGTTATCGACGCCATCATCAAGCTGGCCGAAGTTGCCGCCAAGGAGCCACGCGACTTCACCGCGCCCGACTATTCCGCGCTCGAAGGCGAAATGCTCAACATCGTCGGCGACGAGCTTCGTGAAGCCTACAAGATCACCGACAAGCAGAAGCGCTATGCCGCCGTCGACGCCGTCAAGGCCAAGGTCAAGGCCGCGTTCGCTCCGGCCGAAGGCGAGGACCCCAAATACACCTCAGAGCAGATCGGTTCCGTGTTCAAGGAACTCCAGGCCAAGGTCGTGCGCTGGAACATCCTCGACACCGGCTCGCGCATCGATGGCCGCGACCTGAAGACGGTCCGCAAGATCGTTTCCGAAGTCGGCGTGCTGCCGCGCACCCATGGTTCGGCGCTGTTCACCCGCGGCGAGACCCAGGCGCTGGTCGTTGCCACGCTCGGCACCGGCGAAGACGAGCAGTATGTCGATTCGCTGACCGGCATGTACAAGGAGAAGTTCCTCCTTCACTACAACTTCCCTCCCTATTCCGTCGGTGAGACCGGCCGCATGGGTTCGCCGGGCCGCCGCGAAATCGGCCACGGCAAGCTCGCCTGGCGCGCCATCCGGCCGATGCTGCCGAGCGCTGACCAGTTCCCCTACACGCTGCGCGTCGTCTCGGAGATCACCGAGTCCAACGGCTCGTCGTCGATGGCCACCGTCTGCGGCACCTCACTGGCGCTGATGGATGCTGGTGTGCCGCTGGCCAAGCCCGTTGCCGGTATCGCCATGGGCCTGATCAAGGAAGGCGAGCGCTTCGCGGTTCTGTCCGACATTCTGGGTGACGAAGATCACCTCGGCGACATGGACTTCAAGGTCGCCGGCACCGCCAACGGCATCACCTCGCTGCAGATGGACATCAAGATCGAGGGCATCACCGAGGAGATCATGAAGATCGCGCTGGACCAGGCCAAGGATGGCCGCCAGCACATCCTCGGCGAAATGGCGCATGCCCTGACCGGCGCCCGCGCCGAACTCGGCGAGTTCGCGCCGCGTATCGAGGTCATGCACATCCCGACCGACAAGATCCGCGACGTCATCGGTTCGGGCGGCAAGGTCATCCGCGAGATCGTCGAGAAGACCGGCGCCAAGATCAACATCGAGGACGACGGCACGGTCAAGATCGCTTCCTCGAACGCCAAGGAGATCGAGGCGGCGAAGAAGTGGATCCACACCATCGTCGCCGAGCCGGAAGTCGGCGAGATCTACGAAGGCACGGTCGTCAAGACCGCCGACTTCGGCGCTTTCGTCAATTTCTTCGGTCCCCGCGATGGTCTCGTCCACATCTCGCAGCTCGCCAATGAGCGCGTTGCCAAGACCTCGGACGTCGTCAAGGAAGGCGACAAGGTCTGGGTCAAGCTGATGGGCTTCGACGAGCGCGGCAAGGTCCGCCTGTCGATGAAGGTCGTCGACCAGGCCACCGGCAAGGAAATCGTGCGCGAGAAGAAGGCCGAAGGCGAAGAAGACGCCGCCTGAGCGACCTGACAGAAAAATCGGAACGGGCGCGGCTTATGTCGCGCCCGTTTTCGTTTGGAGCAATTCCAGGAAAAGTGCGTGGCGCTTTCCCCACGGGAATTGCGCAAGACCATGGGGAACACGGCTATGTCCGCTGAAGCGCTGAAGACGCTTTTCCATCCGTTCGAGGCAGAGGCTCTTGCCATGCCGCGAAAGGGTGAGCGCATCCTCTTCCTCGGCGCCGAGCCTGGCCTGCGCTTGCCGTCGGGCTTCGAGGCCGGTCTACATCTCGGACAAGGCTTCAGGCCGCATTTCCGCGCGTTGCAGGCGGCGGGTTTCACGGTCGCGCCGCAACCGGTGGGTGATGGTTTTGATGCCGCTCTGGTGCTTGCTGGCCGCCATCGCGGCCAGAATGAACTGCGTATCGCCGAGGCTCTCGAGCGCGTCGTGCCGGGCGGACTGATCGTCATCGCCGGCGGCAAGGACGAGGGCGTTGCCAGCCTGCGCAAGCGCGTCGACGAGCTCGTGCCGCTCGACGGGCATATGCCGAAATATCACGGCATTGCCTTTTGGCTGCGCTGTCCGGCGGATATGCGGGCTGCCGCGGCACTGCGTGCCGCCAACCCGGCGCAACTGGTGGAGGGCCGGTTCCGCACCGAGCCTGGCATGTTCTCCTTCGATCGCGTCGACGCGGGTTCGAAACTACTGGCCGACAATTTGCCTGGCGATCTGCGTGGCAATGCGGCTGATTTCTGCGCCGGCTGGGGCTATGTGGCGGCTGAGATGGCTACCCGTTCGCCGGGCTTGTCGGGGCTCGATCTTTACGAGGCGGATTTCGATGCGCTGGAGGCTGCCAAGGGCAACCTCGGCGGCACCGTGGCGCAAGGCTTCTTCTGGACGGATCTGCTCGCCGAGCCTGTCGAGCGCCGCTACGACGTCATCGCCATGAACCCGCCCTTTCACCGCAGCCGTGCGGCGGAGCCGGAGATCGGCGCCGGCATGATCCGCGCGGCAGCCAAGGCGCTCAAGCCCGGTGGCAGGCTGGTCATGGTCGCCAACCGCCAGCTTCCCTACGAGCCCGTGCTGTCGGCCGCCTTTGCCAGCCACGCCGAGCTTGCCCGCGACGGCATGTTCAAGGTGTTTGTCGCGCGTCGCTGAAACGATGCGTATCGCGCTCAGTGCAGATTGGCGACGCGTCGGACCTCGTCGGTGGCTTGCCCGCCACCAAGGCCGATCCTGAGCGGCGCCGGCCGGCCGAACAGGTAACCTTGCACCACCTCGCAGCCGGCTGCCCGCAGCAGCGTGGCCTGGCTCTCGGTCTCGACGCCTTCGGCAATGATGCTGACGCCAAGTGCACGCGAAAGCCCGACAATGGTCGAGACGACGGCGCCGGAGCTGGAATCGGTATCGATGCGGCTGACGAAGGAGCGGTCGATCTTCAGCTTGCCGAAGGAGAAATCGATCAGATAGCTGAGGTTCGAGTAGCCGGTGCCGAAATCATCGACGGCAACGGAGATGCCCATTTCGGCCAGCTCTTTCAGGATGACGGCAGCGCGATCGCGGTCCTGCATCATCGCCGTCTCGGTGACTTCCAGCTCCAGCCGTGACGGCTTGATCCCGGTGGCCCGCATCGTGTCGCGCACGATGCCGACGAAGTCCTTGGTCATGAACTGGACCGGCGAAATATTGACGGCGACGAAACAGTCGTCTGGCAAATGCCGGGCGTCGTTGCAGGCTTTGCGCAGGACCCATTCGCCGATCGGGTTGATCATTCCGGTTTCCTCGGCAATCTGGATGAACTCCATGGGCGGGATCATGCCTCGCTCAGGATGGTTCCAGCGGATCAACGCCTCATAGCCGACGATGCGGCCGCTCGGCAGGTCGAGTTGTGGCTGATAGTGGAGGTCGAAATCGCCACGCTCGAAAGCCGTGTGCAGCTCGGATTCCACCCATTGGCGATAATCGGCGACTCGTCCCATCTCGCTGTCGAATACCGACCAGTTGCCAACGCCGCTGGCGCGCGCATGCTGCAGCGCCAGGTTGGACCTGCGCAGGATAAGGACCGGATCGACACCATCCTTGGGCATGGCCACGATGCCCACGGACAGGCTCACCGATTGCTGATGGCTGCTGAGTTCATAGGGTTCCATCATCTCGTCGATGAGCCGCTCGATCATGCCCTCCATCGTCCCTTGGATCTGATGATCCGGCAGCAGTACCGCGAACTCCCCGGCACCGATGCGCCCGATCAGGGCGCGTGCGGGCACGCTGTCTTGCAGTCGCCTGGTGAAGGCGCGGATCAGCTCGTCGCCCTGGCTATAGCCAATCGCATCGTTGATCTGCTTGAACCGGTCGATGTCGATGTCGATCAGGAACACCGGTTCCCCGGTCCGGCTTGTCACGCATGCCGCCTCGGCGATCTTGCCGACCATCGCCGGCCGCGCCAGAAGTCCCGTCAGCTTGTCGAAATGGGTTTCGTTGAAAACGAAATCCGCCGATTCATCGACGCCGGCGAAGAAGGACATTGCCGCCACCGATGCGGCGAGCGCGCAAAGCGCAGCCATGATCGCGACCATCATGTCCGCCGATATGCCGGCAAACCCGGCGCCGAGACCGTGCTTCAGACCCCATATGCCGAGGACGAAACTGCCAATGCCCGAACTTGCTATCGTGAGCAGTCGGAACACCGGTGTTCGCTTCGGGTTGCTGGCGGCAGGCATTCAAAGGTCCCCAGATTGCGGGCCTCTATAGCGGAAATCCTCTTAAAATGAGTTTCCGCGAATGCATCCAATTTTACTGGAGAGGATTATTTCTTTACTGGAAAAGGACCATTTCGGCGAAACGGCACCATCCATGTTTCCCGAAACGTGTCGCCTTGACCCGTTTCAGTACTCGTTAGCCATCCGTCTGCTTCAACTCATCGAGCGTCGGCATCGAGACGATGTGATAGCCGGAATCGACATAGTGGATTTCGCCGGTGACGCCGGAAGCCAGGTCGGACAGCAAATAAAGCGCCGAGCCGCCGACCTCGTCGATGGTCACGGTACGGCGCAGCGGCGAGTTGCGCTGCTGGTAGGAGAACATGTGGCGGGCGTCCGAAATGCCGGCGCCGGCAAGCGTGCGCACCGGCCCCGCCGAGATGCCGTTCACCCGGATGCCGCGCGGGCCATAGTCATTGGCGAGGTAACGCACGCTGGCCTCGAGGCCGGCCTTGGCGACGCCCATGACATTGTAGTTCGGCATGACGCGGACCGAACCGGCATAGGTCAGCGTGATCATCGAGCCGCCCTGCGTCATCAGGGGCGCGGCATTGCGGGCGACCTCGGTGAAGGAGTAGCAGGAGATCACCATGGTGCGGACGAAGTTGTCGCGGCTGGTGTCGGCGTAAAGGCCCTTCAACTCGTTCTTGTCGGAAAAGCCGATGGCATGGACGACGAAATCCAGTCCGCCCCAGGCATTGCCAAGCGTCTCGAACGTGGCGGTGACCGAAGCGCTGTCCTCGACATCGCAGGGAACGACCAGCGACGCGCCCAGCCTGTCCGCGAGCGGCTTGACCCGGCGGCCGAAGGCCTCGCCTTGGTAGGTGAAGGCGAGCTCCGCCCCATGTTCGGACAATTTCTGGGCGATGCCCCAGGCGATCGAATGATCGTTGGCGACACCCATGACAAGCCCGCGCTTGCCCTTCATCAATCCGTCCATGTCAGGCAATCCTTCTAGAAAAACGCTGGCGTTATGCGGAATAGCGCTGGAAAACGAGCGTCGCGTTGGTGCCGCCGAAACCGAAGGAATTTGACAGGACGGTGTCGATCTTGGCGTTGTCGATGCGCTTTCGCACGATCGGCATGCCCTCGAATTCAGGATCGAGCGTTTCGATATGGGCGCTCTCGCCGATAAAGCCGCCTTGCATCATCAGGATCGAATAGATGGATTCCTGCACGCCGGCCGCGCCCAGCGAATGGCCGGTCAGCGATTTCGTCGAGGTGATGAACGGCATCTTCTCGCCGAACACCTCGCGGATGGCGCCCATTTCCTTGGAATCGCCCACCGGCGTCGAGGTGCCGTGGGTGTTGATGTAATCGATCGGCGTGGAAACCGTCGCCAGCGCCTGGCGCATGCAGCGGACCGCGCCTTCGCCGGAAGGCGCGACCATGTCGTAGCCGTCCGAGGTCGCGCCGTAGCCGACGATCTCGGCATAGATCTTGGCGCCGCGCGCCTTGGCATGCTCCAGCTCTTCCAGCACCAGCACGCCGGCGCCGCCGGCGATGACGAAGCCGTCGCGGTTGACGTCATACGCGCGGGACGCGGCTGATGCCCTGTCGTTGAACTTCGACGACATGGCGCCCATGGCGTCGAACAGGTCCGACATGGTCCAGTCGAGATCCTCGTGGCCGCCGGCAAAGACGATGTCCTGCTTGCCCCACTGGATCAGCTCGTAGCCATTGCCGATGCAATGCGCCGAGGTCGAGCAGGCTGATGAGATCGAATAGTTGACGCCGTGGATCTTGAACCATGTGGCAAGCGTCGCCGACGCGGTCGACGACATCGCCTTTGGCACCGCGAACGGACCGATGCGCTTGGGGCTGCCGTTCTTGAGCGTGGTTTCGGCCGCCTCGACAATGGTACGGGTGGAGGGGCCGCCCGAGCCCATGACGATGCCGGTGCGCTCGTTGGTGACGTCGCTTTCGCTCAAGGCGGCATCCGCGATCGCCTGATCCATGGCGACGTGGTTCCAGGCCGCGCCCTGTGACAGGAAGCGCATCGCGCGACGATCGATCATGGCGGTCGGGTCGAGTGTAGGTGCGCCCCAGACCTGGCAGCGGAAGCCATGTTCGGCGAAGGAATCGGAAAAGCTGATGCCGGATCTGGCGTCATGCAGCGAGGTCTGCACCTCGTTGGCATTGTTGCCGATCGACGACACGATGCCGAGGCCGGTGACTACGACACGTCTCATTCGCAACTCCTTCCAGGGATGCTGGCCAGTGGGTCGGCCAGAACTGCGGTCAAGCGACCGCCGACTGCTTGGACAGACCGACCTTCAGGTCGGTAGCCGCATATATGGGCTCGCCATCCGCCTTCATCCAGCCATCGGCGATGCCGAGCACCAGCCGGCCACGCATCACGCGCTTGAAATCCACGCCATACTCGACCTTCTTGACCGATGGGGTGACCATGCCCTTGAACTTGACCTCACCGGTAGACAGCGCCATTCCCTTGCCGGGTTCGCCGAGCCAGCCGAGATAGAAGCCAGTCAACTGCCACAAGGCGTCGAGGCCGAGGCATCCCGGCATGATCGGATTGCCGATGAAATGGCAGGCAAAGAACCACAGGTCCGGCTTGATGTCGAACTCCGCCCGGATGAAGCCCTTGTCGAAGGCGCCGCCCGTCTCGCTGATTTCGGTGATGCGGTCGAACATCAGCATGGGCGGGTAGGGCAGCTGGGCATTGCCCTCTCCGAACAGTTCGCCGCGGGCGCAGGCCAGCAATTCTTCGTAGTCGTAGCTGGATTTACCCGCCATCAATCTCGTCCCCATATCGTCCGGGCGGTAGCGCGCCCTTGTCGTTGGTGTCCTAACACAATCTGTTTCAGGCCGGAAACCGGCGTTTGCGCTTAACCCGCCAGTCTGCCCGGGTCAATGCGCGCTATTGATCGCATTCGGACGACAGAATATATGTCAGCAGGGGTCCGGTTTCGGCAGACGTTCATTTTTTTGCCATTCTGGGCGTGTCTTGAAGCGGGACTGCAAGCTTGGAAGACCAGATGGACCGGGGCTGCCGGAAGGAAAATGTCGCTGTGGACAAGCGGGTGCGCGAAGCCGGCCTGAGGCCGACGCGCCAGCGTATTGCGCTGGCCGACCTGCTTTTTGCCAAGGGCGACCGCCATTTGTCGGCCGAGGAATTGCATGAGGAGGCGCTGGCCGCCGGCGTGCCGGTGTCGCTGGCCACGGTCTACAACGCACTCCACCAGTTCACCCAGGCGGGACTGCTGCGCATCCTGGCCGTCGAGGGCGCCAAGACCTATTTCGACACCAACACCTCCGACCACCACCATTTCTACGTCGAAGGCGAGAACCGGATTTTCGACATTGCCAGCGGCCCGGTGACGATCACCAACCTGCCGGACCCGCCCGAGGGCATGGAAATCGCCAATGTCGATATCGTGGTGAGATTGCGCCCCAAGCGCCGGGAATGACCGGCAGGACCAGAACAATCGACCAGGCCGGAATAATCGGCAAGGGATGAAACCCCTCGACCTGACAATCCGGCTCGAATCGGCAGTCGTGGCGGCCATCTGCACCGCCCAAATCGCCATCGACCGCGCATCGGGCTTATGGCCTGAAGCTGCCAACCGGCTTTCAGGATACCCATCCCGGCTGTATCGGCCGCGAACGGAGCGACCTCAGTCCTTGACCCGCTCGCCGGGATAGGCGCCCCAGACCGCCGACTGGGCGAGCCAGCCGGTGTGGCCGTCAAGCGTCATTTCGCACCACTGGCCGTCGCAGGTCTTGATCGTGCCCATGACGCCCGGCTCGACGATCGCCACGACCCTGGCGTCCTTGTCCGGACTTTTCATGAGATTGATCTGGCCACCCTTGCCGCGCTGCCAAGGCGCGATGATGGCGGTGCGCCGGCCCGAAAGCATCGACTGGTTGATCCAGCCCTCCGAACCGTCCGCATCGCGCACGCGGCGCCATGTATCAAATTCCTGGATGACCTCCATCGGCAGGCCGGCCTTCACATACATCCAGTTGACGGAGTAGTTGGCGCCCGGACCGACGCGCGAGTTGACGCGCGCTGGCTTGAGGCTGACGAATCGCGGCAGCGGCAGGCCGCTCGGCCCGAGCGTGACGCTTTGGGCGGGTGCTGCCGCGCTTTGCGCCACGGCAAAGGGAGAATAAAGCAGAGCGCCGAGAAATGCTGCGCTTAGGGTCAGGCGAAGCGACGCGAAACCAGACACTTTCGTTCCTTTCGGCGCGGGCTCGATGACCTCGGCGCCCCTTTTTCTTTGTCTTCGGCGGCACCGCTTGTTACATGGGTAAATCGGCTACCGCGACCGGCTTTCAGTTTCGCCGGTCTTGGTTAAAGAGGTCTCAACGAGGGAAACAATGCCAGGCAAAAAGAAGCCTCTCGTGGTCATCACGCGAAAGCTCCCCGACCCGGTCGAGACCCGCATGCGCGAGCTGTTCGACGCGAGGCTGAATGTCGAGGACAGGCCGATGACGCAGCCGGAACTGGTTGCCGCGGTCAAGGAGGCCGACGTGCTGGTGCCGACGGTGACCGATCAGATCGACGCGGCGCTGATCGCCCAGGCCGGCGACAACCTCAAGCTCATCGCCAATTTCGGCAACGGCGTCGACAAGATCGACGTGGCCGCGGCCGCCAGGAAGGGCATCACCGTCACCAACACGCCCAATGTCCTCACCGAAGACACCGCCGACATGACCATGGCGTTGATGCTGGCGGTGCCGCGCCGGCTCGCGGAAGGCGCCAATGTGCTCACCGGCGACAAGAAATGGGCCGGCTGGTCGCCGACCTGGATGCTTGGCCGGCGCATCTGGGGCAAGCGGCTCGGCATTGTCGGCATGGGGCGCATCGGCACGGCCGTCGCTCGGCGCGCCAAGGCCTTCGGCCTCTCCATCCACTACCACAACCGCCATCGCGTCCTGCCGGCCGTCGAGGACGGGCTTGAGGCGACCTATTGGGAAAGCCTCGACCAGATGCTGGCCCGTATGGACATCATCTCGGTCAATTGTCCGTCGACGCCGGCGACTTTCCATCTTCTGTCGGCACGGCGCTTGGCTCTGCTGCAGCCCACGGCCTACGTCGTGAACACCGCGCGCGGCGACATCATCGACGAGGAAGCGCTGGTCAAGCTGATCCAGGACGGCAAGATCGCCGGCGCCGGCCTCGACGTCTACGAGCACGAGCCGGCGCTCAATGCCAAGCTGCTCAAGCTCGCCGCCAGGAACAAGGTCGTGCTCCTGCCGCATATGGGCTCGGCGACGCTCGAGGGCCGCATTGACATGGGCGAGAAGGTCATCATCAATATCCGGGCGTTCGTCGATGGCCACCGCCCGCCGGACCGCGTTCTGCCGCTCAGGACCTGACGGGCTCGACGCCTTCAAGTGAAAGCCAAAGGTTACGAAAGCGCCTTGCGCATGGTGATCGAGGTCGGCCTGACGTAGCCGTCATGCGCCGTCCGTTCGGTCTCGCGAAAGCCGAGGCGGGCAAAGACGGCGTGGTTGGCGGTGAGCTCGATCCGTGTCTGCAACTCCAGGGCCGCCTTGCCGTGGTCTAGAGCGAGCAGTTCGACCGACCGCATCAGCCGCCGGCCAATGCCTTGCCCATGGCAGTCCGGGTCGACGGCGAGCTTGCCGACGTAAAAATCATGTGCCCTTTCAAGAGCGAAGACGCAGCCGACGATCCTGGCACCGTCGAGGGCCACCAAACCGGTCTCCCGCCCGGCCTTGTCGCGCAGTGTGTCTACGGTGAGCAGGTGAGCAGAGGACGGCGGGTCGATAACGCCGTCCATGAAGGCGAAGGCACGCATGATCAGGGAAAGCAGCTCGTCCCAACGATTGAAGCCGACCGAAATGCGGTCGATGGAAAGGGGCATTTTTTGCGTCAAGGTCAGCGCCTGGCGTAGCGGATCGTTTCGAAGCGTGCGGCAAGCGCATCGTAAAGCAATAGCCTGCCGACCAGCGGCTCGCCGATGCCGGTGATCAGCTTGATCGCTTCCATCGCCTGCAGCGTTCCGACGACGCCGGTCAGCGCTCCAAGCACCCCGGCCTCGGCGCAGGACGGCACAAGGCCCGGCGGTGGAGCTTCGGGGAAGAGATCGCGATAGCCCGGGTTCGGCTTGCCATCCTTACCGTTCTCGAAGGGCTTCAGCACCGTCACCGAGCCGTCGAAGCGACCGACAGCGGCATGCACCAGCGGTTTGCGCGCGCTTGCGCAGGCATCGGCCACCGTATAACGGGTCTCGAAATTGTCGGAACCGTCGACCACAACGTCATAGCGAGAGACAAGGGCCGGGGCGTTCTCCGCGCTCATCCGGAACGTGTGCGTCTCGACCGCGGTGTTGGGATTGATGCGGGTGATTGCCGCCTTGGCGCTGTCGGTTTTCAGCATGCCGACCGTATCGGTGCCGTGGATGACCTGGCGTTGCAGATTGGACAGCGACACGGTGTCGTCGTCGATGATGCCGAGCGTGCCGACGCCTGCGGCCGCGAGATATTCGAGCACTGGGGCGCCCAGCCCGCCGGCGCCGATCACCAGGACCCGTGCTTGTTTGAGTTTCTGCTGGCCCGGGCCGCCGACCTCGGGCAGCACTATGTGGCGGGCGTAGCGTTCGATTTCGTCGGAGGTCAGCGCGGTGGTCATGTCAGGACCATATAGCGGCTGAAAAACCTTGTCAGGGCCCTTCGGTTGGCCCAACCGTGCCGTGGTCTACGGTGAGGAACTGGGCGCGGCCTTGCAAGCTGGAAAACAGCGCGGCATCGGTTCCCGTCATGAATGCCTGGCAGTTCAACTCCTCGAGGATCGAAAACAGCGCCGCCCGCCGCCCGCCGTCGAGATGAGCGGCGATCTCGTCGAGCAGCAGGATCGGCGTCAGGCCCGACATTTCGCCGGTCAGCCGGGCATGTGACAAGACGATGCCGACCAGCAGTGCCTTCTGCTCGCCGGTGGAACAGAGTTCGGCCGGCATTGCCTTGGGCCTGTGTCTCACCAGGAGATCGGAGCGGTGCGGCCCTTCGAGCGTTCGTCCCGCGGCACGGTCACGATCGCGGCCATCGGCGAGCGCCCGTCGGAACCGCTCCTCGACGTCGACTGCCGGCGCGGCGGAAACCTCTGTTTCCAGATCGCCAGAAAGGCTGATGTCGGCCTGCGGGAACGGCCCCGTGTCGGGCAGCCTGTCGATCATGGCGGCAAGCAGGCGCACCAGTTCGGCGCGTGCCGCAGCAATGGCGACGCCGGTTTCGGCCATCTGTGTCTCGATCGCTTCGAACCAGCGGTCGTCCCGAGACCCATCCGTCAGCAACCGGTTACGGCCGCGCATCGCCTTTTCGTAGTCGAGCGCCCGCTGCCCATGGCCGGGATCGATTGCCAGGACCAGCCGGTCGAGAAAGCGTCGGCGATCCGCGGCCGGTCCCGTGAACAGCGCGTCCATTGCGGGCGTCAGCCACACCACCCGCAGCCATTCCAGCATGTCCTCGGCCGATCTCGCGGTCGCGCCGTTGATGCGAACCCGCCTGCCGCCTTCGCCCTCACCGCCGGAAATACCCGTGCCGATCTCGACCTGGCCGTCAGGCCCGTCGAGACGGGCGTGCAGCGCAAAGCCGCCATCGCCGCCCTCGCGTGCGACGTCGGCGTAGGGCGCACGGCGCAAGCCGCGTCCCGGCGTCAGGAAGGAGATTGCTTCGAGGAGATTGGTCTTGCCGGCGCCGTTGTCGCCGGAAAAGACCACGGGCCCCGGGGCGAGATCGATCGCCAGCGAGGCGTAGTTGCGAAAATTAGTAAGTGTAAGCTTACTTATATGAGTCTGTGCCGGCAACCGCTATCCGCCTGTAGAAGTCGCCATTGTTGCCGCCGCGGGTCCCGTCGCAGAACCGGATCGATGATGCGGCGCCGGCTATACCCGCATCGGCATCAGCACGTAAAGCGCCGTCTCGTCGGCCATGTCGTGGATCAGCGTCGGCGAACCGGCGTCGGCCAGCATGAATTTGGCTTCCGTGCCGGTCAGCTGCGCGGCGACATCGAGCAGATATTTGGCGTTGAAGCCGATCTCGATCGGGTCGGACGAATAATCGGCCGCCAGTTCCTCGGTGGCGCTGCCCGAATCCGGATTGTTGACCGCAAGCGTCACCTGGCCTTCGCTGATCGAAAGCTTCACCGCGCGGCCGCGTTCGGAGGAGATGGTCGAGACGCGGTCGACCGCGGCGGCAAAACTCTGGCGGTCGAGGATCAGCTTCTTGTCATTGCCGGTCGGAATGACTCGCTGATAATCGGGGAAGGTGCCATCGATCAGCTTCGAGGTCAGGACCACGCTGCCGATGGTGAAGCGGATCTTGGTGTCGGATAGTTCGGTCGTAACGGCGACATCCGGGTCGTCTACCAGCTTCTGCAGCTCGCTCACCGTCTTGCGCGGAATGATGATGCCCGGCATGCCCTCGGAGCCCGCCGGCGCATCGATTTCGGCGCGCGCCAGGCGGTGGCCGTCGGTGGCCACCGAGCGCAGCTTCAGCTTGCCGCCGACTTCATGCGTGTGCAGGTAGATGCCATTGAGATAGTAGCGTGTCTCCTCGGTGGAAATGGCGAACTGCGTCTTCTCGATCAGCCCCTTCAGAGCAACCGAGTCGAGCCGGAAGATATGCGAGAAGGATCCGGCCGAGAGCTCGGGGAAATCGGATTGCGGCAGGCATTGCAGGCGGAAGCTCGATCGGCCCGACGTCACCGTCATGGCGTTGCCGTCTTCATCCGTCTTCAGCATCACCTCGGCGCCGTCCGAGAGTTTGCGCACGATATCGTAGAGCAGGTGCGCCGGCACCGTCGTCGCGCCGCCGCGCTCGACCTTGGCGGGCGTCGCTTCCGTCACCTCCAGATCGAGGTCGGTCGCCTTCATTTCGAGGCTGGCGCCCTCGGCGCTGAGCAACACATTGGACAGGATCGGTATCGTGTTGCGCCGTTCGACCACGCGATGAACGTGGTTGAGCGACTTCAGGAGATTTGACCGTTCCAGGATAACACGCATGACGAAACAGGCTCGCTTGAAAGGATGAGCGGGTCTCCGGCTGGCGGCGCCCCGCGAAAGGTCTGAACAGGCTCAGAATCTGCGTAAACTGACAGGAAAAAGCCAGCAAACGCAAGCCCGCGCCGCCGGTTCCGGCCGGCTGCGCGGGCTTTCTGGGGATAAAGGCCGCGAAGACCGCCGCGCAGGGTACTGAAACCGGAATCCGGATCGTCGCCAGCCACTGGCTCGAGCCCATCTCAGGGGTGCCGCCGAGCAGGCAAGCCATTGAATTCCGATGCGGTTCTGGCTTGCCTGTCTCGGATCCATCAGGCCTGGTCGTTGATCAGCCGTCGCAGCAGCTCGAGTTCCTGCGCCAGCGTGTTGTCATTACCGGACAGGTCCTCGATCTTGCGCACGGCGTGCAGCACCGTGGTGTGGTCACGGCCGCCAAAGCGCCGTCCGATTTCGGGCAGCGAGCGCGGCGTCATCACCTTCGACAGGTACATGGCGACCTGCCGCGGCTTGACGATGGTGCGCGTGCGCCGGTTGGACAGCAACTCCGTCTTCGAGACATTGTAGTGGCGTGCCACGATGCGCTGGATATCCTCAATGCGAACCCGCTTCGGCTCTCCGGTGCGATAGATATGGCCGAGGATCTCGTCGATGCGGTCGATGGTGATCTGCGGCTCGAACGACTGGCGGAACAGCAGCTGATTGAACGCGCCTTCCAGTTCGCGTCCGCTGCCGGTCACGGTGCGGGCGACGTGATTGAGGATTTCGTCTGAAATGTCGAGCGATGCGTCGTCTACCCGGGCCGTGGCCAGGCGCAGCTTGAGCATGCCGAGGCGCATGGCGAAATCAGGCGCCGACATTTCGAGCGCGACGCCGCCGTTGAGGCGCGAGCGGACCCGCGGCTCTAGCGATTCCAGCTCCGACGGAGGCCGGTCGGCGGCGACAACGACTTGCTTGGCGCTGTCGAGCAGCATGTTGATCAAATGGCAGAATTCATGCTGGATCGACTTGCCCTGCAGGAACTGCATGTCGTCGATGATCAAGAGGTCGATGTCGCGCAGCTGTTCCTTGAGCGTCAGCGCATTGTTGTCGCGGATCGCCGTGGCGAAGCGCCACATGAAATATTCCGCGGTCAGATAGACGACGCGCGACTTGGGGTTCTGCTTAAGCGATTCCGCCGCGATGGCCTGCAGCAGATGGGTCTTGCCGAGCCCGACGGTCGCGTGCAGGAAAAGCGGATTGAAGCGCACCGCGCTCGACTGCGATTCCGCCACGGCCTTGGCGGCGGCGAAAGCCACCCGGTTCGACGGGCCTTCGATGAAGGAACCGAACGTGTAGCGCGGGTCGAGCGGGGATCCCAGCACATTATGGCGGAACTCGCTCTCGGTCGCGGCGCCCGGACGCGGCACCGGGGGACGTTCCACCCTGCCGGGGCTCACGGTGCCGGCGGCCAATGCCGTTTGCGTCTGCCGTGTCATCTTGCGTGCCGGGGCCAATTCCGGTTCCGCATGGCTGCGCCCCTGGCGGGTGGCCGTGCGCACCACGATCTCGATCTTGAGGAGATCGGCATCCTCCTGCTTCCACAACTCGGAGATGAGGTCGAGATAGTGGCCGTTGATCCACGAGCGCAGGAACGCGGTGGGCACCGAGATGCGGACAATGCCCTTGGATGCCTCCGCGACCTTCATCCGGCCGAACCAGCTCGAATAGACCTCAGCTCCCAGGCGCGCCTTCAACTGGGTCTTGACCCGGTCGAACTTCTGTTCCGCGTCGCTGGAGACCGCCATCTCGTTTGCTCCGATCAAAGTTCCAGGAAATGGGAGGTCGCCCGTAAGCTCCCTTTCGATGCCGCTCTGCATGATCGAGTTCCTTGTTTTGTACCTGTTTTTCCGCCGGGGATGCGCCTCCTGCATCCTTCATCCAGCGACTGCGCTTTGCTACAACGTCCGCTGCCGCCGCTGGCAGTGAACATCGCCCATTGTCTCAGGGAACCGGTGCCGGCCCATGGAAGCCAGTCCGCGTTGGGTATGTCAGGGCAATACAACACCGTCCGGCGAAAACGCCGGCGCGCCGTCGACCTGCCATGTCTAGTTACGCCAGTCCCCTACCGTATCGAAAAAGAGCAAACCAAACCCATCCGCAGACTTGATCCGCGTCGCAAATCCCGCCAATTTAAGCTGGCCGCGTCAGGCTGGGTTAAGGGCCCAGAGGCCCGTCCCTTTCGATGGATCGACATTACCGAAATCGCTGTGGATAGGGCAAGGCCACGTCTAACGGATTTTTAAGGAATCTGGTTACCTCGGGCGCGTCGGAGCGCCATGCCACGGCGGTGTATTTTGACAAAGCCATTGTGATTCAAACCCTTTTCCGGCGAATATGAAAAAGACTGGCCGGCGCGAAATATTCTGAAATAATTTGCTTGACAGCCAGTTGTCCTCGCGCCTCCCCGGAGTGCTGTGGACAAGCTGTGGATGACCACAGATAACTATCTGAAAAATAGGGGTTATTTCTGAGAATTAAGAAATTCTAAGCGGATGCTTTTCAAGCGTGCCAACCATCAGCGGACATGCATGTGCCGGCAAAGCATTTCGAAGCTTGGAATCCGCTTTGACAGCCGTTTCCGAGTATTCTTTTTAAGTCCTTGCCGGCAAACGAAAAAACCCGGCGTGATCGGCCGGGTTTTAAAGAAGATCAGTCTGAAAAGCCGATGTCAGGCAGACAACACCTTGAGGCGCTGGGCCAGGCGCGACACCTTGCGGGACGCGGTGTTCTTGTGGATGACGCCCTTGGTCGCGGCGCGCATCAATTCCGGCTCGGCGGCCTTGAAGGCGGCCTGTGCGGCGGCCTTGTCGCCGGAAGCGAGTGCTTCCTCGACCTGGCGTACATAGGTGCGCACGCGCGAGCGGCGGTTCTTGTTGATCGCTGCGCGGCGGACGATCTTGCGCGTTGCCTTTTTGGCCGAGGATGTGTTGGCCATGATGCCTCTCTTCTGATCTGGTCGGCGCACGCGGCATGCCGCAGGGCGCAAAAAACAAACGGGCAGCCACGGGGCCGCCTCGGTTGGTGCGGCTTATAGTTCAGCTTTTCCGGCGCGTCAACGCTGCCCGGCGTTCTTTTTGGTCGCCGCCCCAGGGTTTCGATCGTCGGCCGGCAACGCTTTACCGATTGGTGAAATTCGGCTTCCGCTTTTCGGCGAAAGCCGCCATGCCTTCCTTCTGGTCTTCGAGCGCGAAAAGCGAATGGAACAGGCGGCGTTCGAACCGCAATCCCTCCGCCAGCGTCGTCTCATAGGAGCGGTTGACGGCTTCCTTGGCCATCATCACCGACGGCAGCGAGAAATCGGCGATCTTGGCCGCCGCCTTGATCGCCTCCTCGATGAGTTCGCCGGCGGGCACGACCCGCGACACCAGGCCTGAGCGCTCGGCTTCCGCTGCATCCATCATCCGTCCGGTCAGGCACATGTCCATCGCCTTCGACTTTCCGACGAACCGGGTCAGGCGTTGCGACCCCCCCATGCCGGGAATGACACCGAGCGTGATTTCGGGCTGGCCGAATTTGGCCGTGTCGGCGGCAATGATGAAATCGCACATCATCGCCAGTTCGCACCCGCCGCCAAGGGCATAGCCGGCCACCGCCGCAATGATCGGCTTGCGCGCCCGCGTGAACTCTTCCCATCCGACGAAGAAGTCCTGGCTGTAGGCGTCCACATAGGAGATCGCCTGCATCTCCTTGATGTCGGCACCGGCGGCAAAGGCCTTGTCGGAGCCGGTAACAACCATGGCGCCAATGCCGGGGTCGGCGCCGAAACCGTTCACCGCCGAGACGAGTTCGGCAAGGATCTGGGAATTAAGCGCATTGAGCGCCTTTGGCCGGTTCAGCGTGATCAGTCCGACCTTGCCGCGCATCTCGGTGATGATCGTTTCATAGGCCATGGCTGCTTCTCCTCGCGATCCGGTCTATCTCTTTGTTTTGACGCATTCCCAAGCGCCATGCGCCTTCCCGGGAAAACCGTTCACTAACTCAGCTCTGACACGTCCGGCAATAGAAGGTCGAGCGTCCGCTCTTCACGATACGCTCGATGTGGCCGCCGCAGCCGGGTTTCGGGCACGGCTGCCCCTCGCGGTCGTAGACGGCGAAGGAGTGCTGGAAGTAGCCCAGCGATCCGTCGGTGTGCACATAGTCGCGCAGCGACGACCCTCCGGCGGCGATGGCATCGGATATGACCGAGCGGATCGCCTCGGCCAGGCGTTCGCTTTGTTCCCTGGCCTTCTTGCCCGGCCTGGCGATGGTTCCCGCCTCGCGCAAGGGCGACAGGCCGGCACGCCAAAGCGCTTCCGAGACATAGATATTGCCAAGTCCCGCGATCAGCCTCTGGTCGAGAAGAGCTGCCTTGAGAGGCGATCTGCGGCCTTTCAGCAGCGAGGCGAGCAGCACGCCGTCCAGCGTATTGCCCGTGGGCTCGACGCCCAGCCCGGCCAGCATCGGATGCGTCTCCGGCGATCCTTCCGCGAACAGCATGAAACCGAAACGGCGCGGGTCGTTGAAGATTACGCGCGACAGGGCACCGGCGGCGGAGATCACATGGAACACGACATGGTCGTGCACCGTGCTTTTCGAGCGTTCGTGATGGAACACGCCTGGTGTGTCGCTGTCATCGTCGGTCTCGATGCGAAAGGAGCCCGACATGCCGAGATGGCAGATCAGCAGCGGGCCATCCTGCACATGCATGGTCAGATATTTGGCGCGGCGGCCAAGCGCCGTGATCGTCCTGCCGGTCAGCCGTTCCGAAAACCGTTCGGGAAAGGGAAACCGGAGATCCGGCCGCCGCGCCTCGACCCTGGCCAGACGGGCACCTTCCAGGACAGGCTGCAGGCCGCGCCGGACCGTTTCGACTTCGGGCAATTCAGGCATGGCCGCCAATCATCGCATGGAAGGAAGTTCCGTGGCGTCCGGGTGCCAGCCCGAGGTGTTCGGCGACGGTCTCGCCGATATCGGCGAATGTTGTTCTCAGTCCGATGTCACCACCTATCAAACCGGGGCCCGTGCCGATCACCGGTATGCGTTCACGCGTATGATCGGTCCCTCGCCAGGTCGGATCATTGCCGTGATCGGCCGTCAGGATGAGAAGGTCGCCCTGTCGCAGCCTTGCGAGTGCTTCCGGCAGCCGCCGGTCGAAGGCCTCGAGTGCGGCCGCATAGCCGGCGACATCGCGGCGATGACCGAATTCAGTGTCGAAATCGACGAAATTGGCGAAAACCAGATCGCCGTCGGCGGCATCGTCCATCGCGCCGAGCGCCTTGTCGAACATGGCCATGTTGCCGGCGGCCTTGCGCACTTCCGAAATTCCGCGATGGGCGAAGATGTCGCCGATCTTGCCGACGGCGATCACGCGGCTTCCCCGCTCGGTCAGCCGGTCGAGCAAGGTCGGCTCCGGCGGCGGCACGGCATAGTCGTGGCGGTTGTACGTTCGTTCGAAGGTCGCGGCGGTTTCACCGACGAACGGCCGTGCGATCACGCGCCCGATTCTGAGCGGATCAACCAGACGGCGCACGACCTGACAGAACTCATAAAGCCGTTCCAACCCGAAATGGACTTCATGCGCGGCGATCTGCAGGACCGAGTCGACGGAAGTGTAGCAGATCGGCTTGGCGGTGCGGATGTGCTCCTCGCCGAACCGTTCGATGATTTCGGTGCCCGGCGCATGGCAGTTGCCGAGAATGCCTGAAACCTCGCCCTCGCGGATCATCGCCGCGGTCAGATCAGCCGGAAAGGCGGGAACCGTATCCGGGAAATAACCCCAGTCGAAACGCACCGGCAGGCCTGCGATCTCCCAGTGGCCGGAGGGGGTGTCCTTGCCGCTCGAAACTTCCTGCGCCGCGCCATGGAAAGCATTGGCGAGCAGATCCGTACCGAAATGGGCAAAAGCCAATCCTGTCGCCGTCTCGGCTGCCTTGCCGAGCCCGAGTGATGCCATATGAGGGACAAACAGCGGCCCTTGCCGAAGCCGCTCGCGATCCGCGCGCCCTTCGGCGCAAGCTTCGGCGATGTGCGCGAGCGTGTTGGCGCCGGCGTCGCCATAGCGTTCGGCGTCGGCCGCGCCGCCGATGCCGAAAGAATCCAGGACGAAGAGGAAAGCACGCGCCATCGGGTCATTATCGCCAGTTTGGACGCCCAGACATAGGATCCCACGGCGGCATTGGCAATTCGGAAACCAAACGGCAACGGCTTGGCGCGATAGTCCAGTGCATGTCGCCCAAAAAGTGCGCAGCGGTTTGGGGCAATGACATGCGCAAAACAAGGGCGCATGTCGCCCAAAAGTGCGCAGCGGTTTTGGGGCAATGGCATGCGCAAAACAAGGGCGCATGTCGCCCAAAAGTGCGTAGCGGTTTTGGGGCAACGACATGCGCAAAAAACCAAGGGCCCATGTCGCCCAAAAGTGCGTAGCGGTTTGGGGCAACGACAAGCTCAATCCAGGATGTAAAGTGTCGCGGGCAGCGGGCATGGATATGGACCGAAGAAAACGCAGGACGGCCTTGTCATGAATGCCGCGCGGAAGGCATGCGCCGCCCTTGTGGCCGTGCACGGCGCGCTTTGGTGTGGTCCGGCGCGGGCCGACTGGCGTGATGATATCGGCACGTTTCGCATCGGTATCGTCGCCGAGCCTGGCGCCGGCAACACCGTTCCGGGGCTGGCGCTGTTGACGCAATCCTTTACCAATGCGCTTGGCATGAAGGTGGAGTTCGTCGTCGCGCGCGACTATGCGGCACTGATCGATGCTCAGGCCAATGCCCGGATCGAATATGCCATCTATTCGGCGACGGCCTACGCGACGGCGCTGCAGCGTTGTGGATGCATCGAGCCGCTTGTGGCTCCGGTCGATTCCGACGGGGCGGCCGGCATCCGCTCCGTGCTGCTGACCAGGGACGGCAAGCTGCCCGACCTGGCGGCGATGGAGGCGCACCGGATCGCCATGCCGCCGCCGGACAGCGTCGGAGGTTCGCTTTTGCCGCTGGCGGGCCTGGCCGCCGAACACGTCAAGATCGCTGAAGATTCACCGTTTCTGGTCCATGCCGATTCTTCGTCCGCGGCGGAAAAAATGCTCTTCGATGGCCAGGCTGACGCTATGTTCGGCTGGGTGACGGCGACGGCCGACGGCCAGCCCTTGTTGTCTGACGGCACGCAGGCAAGGTTGGAGGAGGCCGGCCTTGCGCCGTCGGCATTTCAGGTTGTGTGGATGTCGGGTTTGCTGAGATACGGTCCCCATGCCGTGCGCAGCGATCTCGACCCGGAAGCCAAGCGCCGGCTGACCGTCTTCCTCACCAACCTCAAATCGACGACGCCGGATGTCTACGATCTTCTGGAATCAAAACACTCCGGCGGCTTTTTGACCGTTGCCCCAAAGGACTATGCGATGGCGGAGGCGGTCGTGCGCATGGTGACGTCTGATGGTGGTCAGCAGTAGAAGTCTTCAGCAATCGCTGCAGGGGATCGTCAGGCTCCTGCGCGGGCGCAGATAGTAGGTCTCGCCCATCGGGATTGTCGTGGACAGGGATTGGGTCAGTCCAAGCTTCTGTTGGGTGTCCGGCTGCCAGTTGATAATTGGCGAATAGGCGAGGTTGCTCTCGACCCGGATGAGGAAGGTGCCGGCGACCCTGAGCGTTGCCGGAACAGTGGTGGTCGCGGGCAGGGCAGTGGCGATGCTGTAGACGCCATCGACCACCTTGCGCGACCACACCACGTTCACGTTGGGTGGCGTATCGGCGGTGACCTGTATCGCGGTGATGGTGATGTTCGGTGTCGAGCGGTTGTAGGGCTGGATGGTCGAGGTGCCGATTTTCATGATGGCGTCGAGATCCGCCTTGACGATGGTCGGCTGCTGCGTGACGAGGTCGGCAACCATGCTGCCGATGCGGCTGACCTTCTTGCTGGTCTCAATGGCCTGCGAAGCCTCCATGGTCATGAAATACATGACCAGCAGGATCGGCACGATCAGGGCGAACTCGACCGCCGCCACCCCACGGCGATTGGAGCGGAACCCAACCACCTTGCCCCAGATCCCCGCAATTCCCGGATGTGCCCCCGCACGCATCATGTCATTGCCTTTTTTCTTGTTGTCGTCTTCGAACTCAATTGTCGAACGGCTCGTTCTGCCAGGTCACGGACGCGAAGTGCAGCGTCCTGCCTCCGCTCAGATTGGCCATCGACTTGGCCATCAGATCGGTCATGACAGGCCATTTGTAGAAGACCCGCAGCATGTTCTTCGATTCCGCCAGGCCAGGCGTGTTCGCGAAAGTCTGTGAATTCGTGCCTTGCATCAGCACGACGTCGCCGTTCTGGATCTTGAAGCTCGCCGTCGCCGCGTCGGCGAAAGTCGGATACTCGCGAAGATCCACAAGCAACTGTTGCGGGCAATCCGTGGAGACGATGATCTGAAGTCTGCCGCAGATCAGGGTCGTCAGCTTGTCCCCGGCCACATCGGCCGGCTTCAACTGGCCCGTGCGCAACTGGCGCGCGACATCGTCGGTGATGTTGGCCATCACCTCCTGGCCGGCAAACGAGATGCAGCTTTCAAGGATGGCGAACACAAGGAGGGCGAACGGCAATGCGAGCAGCGCGAACTCCAGCGCCGTGCTGCCACGCCGGTCGCGAACGAAGCGCCTGAAAGACCTGGCGCGCTCCACCTTGTGCCGAACTGTCGAGCCGAATCCGTTGCGCATGCCTTGTCCTGCCATCCCTGGACGGTCCTGGCAGGTGTCCTAACGCAAACCAATTGAAGTCCGGTTTGGATGATCGTTAAAGTCGGTGAGGGCGTCTTAACTGGCCGGTAACCTGGACGGCCGCCGGGGCCATGCAGCCTATCTGCTGACGTTCATTTCGGCTTCGGAGGATTTCTCGGCCTCGCTCTTGTAGGAGCTCTCGCAATAGGGCGTGCAAGACATGGTTTGGACCTCGGCGCGCCGGTAGATGCGAACCGACGAGGCTGCCTGCCGCACGACGGTAACCTGTGCGTCGACGATCGGGCTGCCGTCCTGGTCGAGAACGACGAGATTGGTGACACCAAAACCCTTGCCGGTGAGCACGATCGTCGAGGCGTCCTGGACGGAGGCATCGGCGATTGCCGGGTTGCCGACGACGATCGTGTCGGCGGGGCGCGACAGTTTCACGATCTTGGCCTGATTCATGGTGACTTCTATATCGGCGCCGGCTCTGGCTGGCGTGATCAGGCTCGTGGCGGCAAGAAGCACGGCAATCAGGATTGAGGATCTCTGCACGGCCATCGAGGCGCTCCAAGCAAGCAAACTGTTCAACGGAACATGAACGAGATTGGTGAACCAACAGTTAAGTCGGCTTGCTGGCGCCGGATATGGCGATCGGTACAGCTGTTCGCATGGTCGATCCGCTCTGGGTCACAAGATTCCTTAAGTCCTTGCCCTTTGCTGCGTTGGCCTGGGGAACGGTACTTTAGCCGGCGCTTAGCATGGAGTTAACCAAGCACTCCGTTCGAGCCGGGAAAGGAATCGGTAAGGCTGTTTATTAAGCCGATCGAAAGAGCTTCTCCCTAGATTGGCAGCATCCGATCAACCATCACAGAAGTTGACGGAAGTGCTGTAACACGTGGAGTAGGAGCTCTCGAATGTCTAACCTTTTTGCACGTTTCGTGAAGGACGAATCCGGCGCGACCGCTATCGAATATGGTCTGATCGCCGCTCTCATCGCGCTCGCCATCATCACCGGCGCCGGCGCACTCGGCAATGCGATCAACGCCAAGTTCACTTCCATCGGAAGCACCCTGAACAGCAGCGGCAGCTGATCTGCTTATTGTTGAACGCTCCGATAGCGTTCCAGACAGGGGCCGCCACATGGCGGCCCCTGTTTTATTCTGTTTGTCCATGTCACTGCCAATACCAGCCATCTTTTCGTTTCGGGCCTCATCAATCGTTAATCGAACGAGCCTAGGTTGAGCCCCTTGGAATTCTGACAATAGGCATGAGCGCCGATGCTTGAAGCCCTGATCTTCGTCGTCTTTCCGTTCTGCATGCTTTTTGCCGCGATCTCCGACATGCTGTCGATGACGATTGCCAATCGCGTGTCGGTGTTGCTTGTCGCCGTCTTTGCGCTGGTTGCGCCGCTGACGGGTATGGAATGGGCAGCCTACGGTTGGCATTTCGCCGCCGGCGCCCTGGTCCTTGCCGTTACGTTCGGCCTGTTCGCGATGGGTGGCATGGGTGGAGGCGATGCCAAGCTGCTCGCCGCCACGGCCGTGTGGATGGGGTTGAACGTTCATCTTGTCGAATACCTGGTTGTCTCGACATTTATCGGCGGCCTGCTGACGCTTGCCATTCTCGTCTATCGGAAATCGCCGCTGGCGGTTATTACCGGCCGCAATCCATTCCTGCGTCATTTCGCGGATGACACGACCGGGGTTCCCTATGGGATCGCGCTCGGCCTGGGCGGACTGCTGACCTATCCGGATTCGCCCTTGATGGTGTGGGCGCTGGCAAGGCTGGCGAGCTGAACGCGATCTGAATTCCGTCACCTTGATCGGGTTTCCCGACCGGCTTTGGAAAGCGCCGGCGGCCGGGACCCTCTTTTGCATCCGTGGCCGGGCGATCCAGCTAATTTATGTAAACCTTAAATTAATCACGATCGTAAGCATTGCATTAACCTTGTTTTGACGATTGCCGCTGCAAAGTCCGGCTTGGCTAGGTGGTTTGCCAAGGGCGAGGGTTCGGACAGATGCCAGCATCCCGACTGATTATTCTGAGCGTGGCGGTGGCCGCGGCAGGTGGCGCTGGCTATGTCGCAAAAAACATGGTCGCCGCGCCGCCGCCCCAGATCGTCGTTAATTCGGGTCCCCAGGCTCCTGCCGTGCCCCTGCAGGACGTGCTTGTGCTCTTGGGCGACGTCGCTATGGGCAACGCGCTCCAGAACAACATCTCCTGGCAATCCTGGCCGGCCGACGGCGTCAACGCGAATTTCATCACCAAGGCAACCGCTCCCGACGCCCTCGACAAATTGAAGGGGTCGATTGCCCGTGTGCCGATGTACGCGGGTGAGCCCGTGCGGCGTTCCAAGCTGATCGGCGAGGGGCAGAGCTTCATGTCGTCCATCCTGCCTTCGGGGATGCGGGCGGTCGCCACCGCCATATCGGCCGACACTTCGGCAGGCGGCTTCATCCTGCCAAACGATTTTGTCGACGTCATCATGACGCGAAGGGCGGATGCCAACAGCGGCAGCACCGGCTTCAACACTGAAACCATCCTCAAGAACATCCGCGTCCTGGCGATCGACCAGACCATCCAGGAGGACGAGGAGGGCAAGAAGACCAGGGTCGGCCAGACCGCCACGCTGGAGCTCACGCCCAAACAGGCGGAGATCATCACCGTTGCCCAGCAGATGGCCGATCGCCTGACCCTGGCGCTGCGGGCGATCACGGACACCCAGGAAAAGAATGTGGACGAGGCCGACTATCTCGTTTCCGGCAATGGCCGCAAGGGAACGGTGAGATTGATCAAGTCGGGTGAAGTATCCGAAGTAGGGGCAAGGAAATGAGGCTAAGCGGTAAACTGCCGGCAATCGCAGCCGCGGCATTCGGCCTGCTGCTCGTCGGAACGAATGTGCAGGGCGTCGTCGAGGCCAAGAGTACGCAGGTGACGGCTACGACAGCCACGCAGCGCGTCAAGCTGGGCCTCAACAAATCGGTGGTCATAGATCTGCCGAGCGATGCCTACGACATTCTTGTCGCCAACCCGAGCGTTGCCGATGCGGTGACCCGCACCGCAAGGCGTATCTACCTGTTCGGCAAGTCGGTCGGCGAGACCAATATCTTCGTCTTCGGTCCGAACGGCGAACAGATCGCCAGTCTGGATCTGGCCGTCGAACGCGACGTTGCCGGTCTGGAAGGCTACATCAAGCGCTTCCTTCCGACCTCGGCCGTCAAGGTGGAACTGCTGAACGACAACGTCGTCCTGACCGGAACCGTCGATACGCCGCTGGATGCGAAGCGGGCGGTCGACCTGGCGACGATCTTCGTCTCGGGCGGTGAAGCGACGACGGGTCAGTATTCGCAGACCGCGGCCGGCGGCTCGGCCCAGAGCGGTGTCGACATCAACAACCCCGACCAGGAACGACGCGTCTCGAAGATCGTCAATCTCCTGCAGATCATCGGTGACGACCAGGTCACGCTGAAAGTGACCGTCGCGGAAGTAAGCCGGTCCGTGATGAAACAGCTCGGCGTCAACATGGTCGGCAGTGGCGGCAGCAACGGCATTAGCTGGGCCGCACTTAGTTCGCCCAACTACGGGTTGGGCAAGCCGCTTTCGTCGACTTCGGGCCTTGGGTTCGCT
This sequence comes from Mesorhizobium sp. GW821-FHT07A06, assembly GCF_059419085.1. Lineage (NCBI taxonomy): Bacteria > Pseudomonadati > Pseudomonadota > Alphaproteobacteria > Hyphomicrobiales > Phyllobacteriaceae > Mesorhizobium > Mesorhizobium sp. GW821-FHT07A06. Next base: position 91,055 of record NZ_JBWKRC010000008.1, on the reverse strand, counting down.
ACTTCGGGTCTGCAGTCCTACATCAATGCCATGGAACAAAGCGGCGTCATGAAGACGCTTGCCGAACCGACCCTGACCGCTGTTTCGGGCGAGAAGGCTACGTTCAAGGTTGGTGGCGAGTACAATGTGGTCTCGGGGCGTACGAGCAACGTATCGTCCGACAACCAGACCGGCCAGACGACATATACTTTCGACAAAGTCGAATACGGCATCGGCCTTGAGTTCCAGCCCGTGGTGCTCTCGGCGGGCCGGATCAGTCTCAAGGTCAGGACTTCCGTATCGGAGCCGACGACGGAAGGTGCCGGCTCCTTGGAAGCGGGAGGCTTGAAGCAACTGGACTTGCAGGGAATGGCGGTTTTGTCGATCCGCAAGCGGCTTGCCGACACGACCGTCGAATTGCCGTCGGGTGGTTCGATGATGATTGCCGGCCTGGTGCGCGATGACGTCCGTCAAGCCGTTGCGGGACTGCCCGGCCTCACCAAGATACCGGTGCTCGGTGCGCTCTTCCGCAGCAGGGACTTCGTGCGCAACGAAAGCGAACTCGTCATCATCATCACGCCCTATCTGGCGAAGCCGGTGGCACGCAACGATCTCGCCAAGCCGGACGACAATTTCAATCCTCCGAGCGACGGCGCCGGCATGTTCCTTGGCAAGGTCAATCGCGTCTACGGCACCATGCAGACCGACAAGCCCAACGGCCGGTATCACGGCGTTGTCGGCTTTATCTACAAGTGAATGGGGAAGCGGACATGTCTCAGTCAGCGTTGAACACAAGGGGCATCGTCACGACGATGCGCACCGGCCGTTCGCGGACCAGCCTGCGGGCGCTCTCGATCCTGGCGGTGGCGGCAACGGCTTTGCTGGCCGGCTGCGCCCAGCGCGACAGCATCACCGTGGGCGCCATTCCGGACGACTATCGCACCAACCATCCGATCGTGATCGCGGAGAAGAACCAGAAGATCGACCTTCCCGTCGGCGCCGGTGACCGTGGCATGACCGGTTCGCAGCGCGACACGCTGCTCGGTTTCCTCGACGGCTATGACAAGAGTGCCGCTCCGACATTGACGATCCAGGTTCCCAGCGGATCGGCCAATCAGGTTGCCGCCTCGGCGGCCGGCCGCGATTTCGCCCGGCTGGCGGTCGCCAGCGGCGTCAAGCGCAACCGGATCATCGTGGTTTCCTATCAGGCCGGATCGAGCGAGGTATCGGCCCCGGTTCGCGTCTCCTATATCGCGGTGAGGGCCCAGACCGACAAATGCGGACGCTGGCCCGACGATCTGACGGAGACGTCGGAGAACAAGCACTATGCCGACTTCGGCTGCTCCTATCAGAACAATCTCGCCGCCCAGATGGCCAACCCGGCCGATCTGCTCGGGCCGCGCAAGCAGACCACCATCGACGCGGAAAACCGCGGCGCGGTGATCGATGTCTATCGCAACAGGGGCATTTCGGATGAATTCCTCGGCAATTCGGAAGTGACCTACTAAGCCGCCCTTGGGAAAGAGAAGACACGGAAAGAACAGGCCACGGAAAGAGCATGACCATGAGCAACCTTGCCTATGACGCCACCGTGGACGGCGGTGACACCTCACCGCAGGACATCGCCGCGATGCAGGCGTTGCGGCCGGTCCCGCGCATCTCGATCCAGGCATTCTGCGAGACCGAGGGCGTTGCCAATCCGGTCGAGCGCGCCGGCGAGGACCGCCGCATGACCAAGGCGCATCTCAAGGTCCATATGGGCGGCGTTCCCACGGCCATCGAGTTCTATCAGTCGGCACCGACGCCGAACCTGATCCTGCTGGAATCACGCAGTGAACCCAAGCAATTGCTGGAGCAGCTCGCCCAGCTCTCCGAACACTGCGATCCATCCTCGAAAGTGGTGGTTATCGGCCATTACAACGACGTCGGTCTCTATCGCGAGCTGATTCGCTCCGGCATCTCCGAATATGTCATCGCGCCGGTGTCGATGGCCGACATCGTCAGCGTCGTGTCGTCGATTTTCGTCGACCCTGAGGCCGAACCGCTCGGCCGTTCGGTGGCCTTTGTCGGTGCCAAGGGCGGCGTCGGCTCCTCCACCATCTCCCACAATGTAGCCTGGGCAATGTCCTCCCTGTTCAAGTCCGAGGTCGTCGTTGCCGACCTCGACCTCGCCTTCGGCACGGCCAACATCAATTTCGACCAGGACCCGGCACAGGGCATCGCCGAAGCGGTGTTTTCGCCCGAACGCATCGACGAAGTCTATCTCGACCGGCTGCTGACCCAGTGCGCGGAGCACCTGTCGCTGCTCGCGGCGCCCTCGACGCTGGAACGTGTCTACGACTTCGATCCCGATGCCTTCGCGCAGCTTGTCGATACCGCGCAGCGCAGCGTACCCCTTCTGGTACTGGACGTTCCCCATGTCTGGACGGGATGGGCCAAGAACACGCTGGTCAAGGCCGACGAGATCGTCATCACGGCGACGCCGGAACTGGCCAATCTGCGCAACACCAAGAACCTGATCGACATGCTCAAGCGGCTTCGCCCCAACGACCCGCCGCCGAAGCTCATCATCAACCAGGCCGGCGTCCCCAAGCGGCCGGAAATTTCGCCGTCCGATTTCGCCGAGCCGCTCGGCCTGACGCCGATGGCGGTCATCGGCTTCGATCCGTTGCTGTTCGGCAATGCCGCCAACAACGGGCGTATGCTCGGCGAAATGGATGCCAAGAACCAGATTGTCGCGACCATCAATGAGATTGCCCATGTGCTCACCGGGCGAAGCGAAATCCGGACGAAAAAGAAGGCCGGCTTGGGCAGCCTGCTCGGCAAGCTCTCGCGCAACAAGAAATGATGCTTTGGAACCGGTAGTCGATCATGTTCGGTAAAAGAGGCAACGACGACGGCAACCGGTTCACACCGGAATTCCGCCAACCAGCACCGGCGCCGGCCGCGCCGCCGGTCGCGGGTTCGACGGATACGGCGGTTCTTGGCCGGGCCGCGGCACCGCCGCCAAGCGCAACGGTCGCTCCACCAGCCCGGCGTGCGGTAGAGGCGCCACCCATCGCGCCGGAGGCGAGGCGGGGCCGCGAAAAGAGCGAGACCTACTACGACACCAAGAGCCAGGTTTTCTCGGCGCTCATCGACACGATCGACCTGTCGCAACTTGCCAAGCTCGAACCCGAAAGCGCGCGCGAGGAAATCCGCGACATCGTCAACGACATCATCGCGATCAAGAACTTCGCGATGTCGATCGCCGAGCAGGAAGAATTGCTCGAAGACATCTGCAACGATGTGCTTGGCTATGGGCCGCTTGAGCCATTGCTCGCCCGCGACGACATCGCCGATATCATGGTCAACGGGTCCAAGAACGTCTACATCGAAGTCAATGGCAAGGTCGAGCAGACCACCATCCGCTTTCGTGACAATCAGCAGCTTCTCAACATCTGCCAGCGCATCGTCAGCCAGGTCGGCCGCCGCGTTGATGAATCCAGCCCGATCTGCGACGCACGCCTTCCCGACGGCTCCCGCGTCAACGTCATCGCGCCTCCGCTCTCCATCGATGGAGCCGCACTTACCATCCGAAAGTTCAAGAAGGACAAGCTGACGCTCGATCAGCTGGTCAAGTTTGGCGCCATTTCTCCGCAGGGAGCCGAGGTTCTCAAGATCATCAGCCGCGTTCGCTGCAACATCGTCATCTCCGGCGGCACCGGCTCGGGCAAGACGACACTGCTCAACTGCCTGACCAACTATATCGACCGCGAGGAGCGCGTCATCACCTGCGAGGATTCGGCCGAACTGCAGCTGCAGCAGCCGCATGTCGTTCGCCTGGAGACCCGACCGCCCAACCTCGAAGGCGAAGGCGAAGTGACGATGCGCGACCTGGTCAAGAACTGCCTGCGCATGCGGCCCGAACGCATCATCGTCGGCGAGGTGCGCGGACCCGAAGTGTTCGATCTTCTACAGGCGATGAACACCGGCCATGACGGCTCGATGGGAACGATCCACTCGAACAGTCCGCGCGAATGCCTTAACCGTATCGAATCCATGATCGCCATGGGCGGTTACTCGCTGCCGCAGAAAACCGTGCGCGAAATCGTCGTCGGCTCCATCGATGTGATCATCCAGGCGGCGCGTCTGCGCGATGGATCGCGTCGCATCACCCACATCACCGAGGTCATCGGGATGGAGGGCGACGTCATCATCACGCAGGATATCGTCCTCTACAACATCAAGGGCGAGGACGCCAACGGCAAGCTTCTGGGCGAGCACGTCTCGACCGGCATCGGCCGCCCGCATTTCTGGGACCGTGCCCGTTACTACGGCGAGGAGCAGCGCCTCGCCGTTGCGCTCGAGGCCATGGAGAAACGCGCTGACTGACGTGGCGTTGAGGGCTCTGCTCGATGTTTGGAATTGACGGCACCGTATTGGCGTTTGTCGTGCTCGCCGGCTTCAGCGCCGGCGCGGTCGCCTATGCATTCCTGTTCAACCAGATCAGCAATGAGAAACAGGCCAGCAAGCGGCTTGAAACGATCAAGGCGGCGGAAACGGACCGCTCCATCGTCAAGGCCACCCGCGACCGCGCCGCGGACGCGGCCAAGCGCCGTAAATCTGTGCAGGATTCGCTGAAGGAGCTCGACGAGAAGCAGAAAGCCAAGGACACCGCCGTCAAGAAGCCGCCGCTGAAGGCGCAAATCCGGCAGGCCGGGATGAAGGTTTCGATCGAGCGCTTTTACATCTATTCCGCCATATGCGGCCTCGCGCTGACCATGGTCGCATTCATGGCCGGGGCGCCGACGCTCGTCCTGCCGGGCGTGCTGCTGGCAGGCGCGCTTGGCCTGCCGCGCTGGTTCGTTTCGTTTCGCCGCGCCCGGCGCGTCAAGGCATTCCTCAACGAATTTCCAAACGCCCTCGACATCATCGTGCGCGCGGTCAAGTCCGGCCTGCCGCTGAACGATGCCGTGCGCCTGATCGCCAACGAATCCCCCGAGCCGGTGAAGACCGAGTTTCGCCGCATCGTCGATTCGCAGCAGATGGGCCTGTCGATCCCCGACGCGACCTTGAGGATGCCCGAAACCATGCCATGCACCGAGGCGAGTTTCTTCGGCATCGTCATCCAGATCCAGTCGCAGGCCGGCGGCAACCTGTCCGAGGCGCTGGGCAACCTCTCTCGCGTCCTTCGTGACCGCAAGAAGATGAAGGCCAAGGTCCAGGCGCTGTCCATGGAGGCGAAGGCGTCGGCCGCCATCATCGGCGCGCTGCCTTTCATCGTCGCCTTCCTGGTCTACCTTTCGAGCCCGCTCTACCTGATGCCGCTCTTCAACACCAGTGTTGGCAATCTGATCCTCGGCGTTTCCGCCGTCTGGATGTCGATTGGCATCTTCGTGATGCGCAAGATGATGAACTTTGATGTCTAGGGCCGCGGCATGAGTGAACAAGTCATCAAGTCACTGACGGATCCGGCGTTTCTGATCGCGGTGCTGGTCGCCATCGCCGTGTTCGCGACCGTCTTTACGCTGCTGCCGGCGCTTGGCGGCAACCAGCTCAAGGCGCGCATGAAAACGGTCGCGCTCGAGCGCGATGAGCTTCGCGCCAAGCAGCGCGCGCGGCTTGCCACCGAGGCCGATCGCCGCCGCAAGGGCCTGCGCGAACAACAGTCGATCGGCATGCGCAACATTGTCGACCGGCTAGACCTGCGGCGCGCGCTTGCCGACGAGAACACCTTGCAGAAACTCAAGGTCGCCGGCTTTCGCGGGCAGAACCCGCTGACGCGATTCCTCTTCTTCCGTCTCGTGCTGCCCTTTGTCGGCTTCGCGCTGGCCCTGGTCTACATATTCGTGCTTGGAGGCTTGCCGGACAAACCACTGGTCGTGCGGCTGTTCGTCTGCGTCCTCGTAGCCTATGGCGGCTTCTACGCACCGGTTGTTTATGTCAACAACCGCGCCACCAAGCGCAAGCAGTCGATCCAGATGGCGTGGCCTGATGCGCTCGACCTGATGCTGATCTGCGTGGAGTCGGGCATGTCGGTGGAAGCCGCGCTGCGCAAGGTTGCCGACGAGATCGGCGCCCAGTCGGTGGCTCTGGCGGAAGAATTCATCCTCACCAACGCCGAGCTTTCCTATCTGCAGGAACGCAAGCAGGCCTATGAGAATCTTGCCAGCCGTACCGGCCTGGAATCGGTCAAATCGGTGTCGCAGGCGCTCGTCCAGGCCGAACGCTACGGCACGCCCGTGGCGCACGCGTTGCGCGTGCTTGCCGCCGAAAGCCGCGACATGCGTATGAACGCCGCCGAGAAGAAGGCCGCCGCCTTGCCGCCCAAACTCACCGTGCCGATGATCTTGTTCTTCCTGCCGGTGCTCTTCGCCATCATCCTGGGACCCGCCGGTATCCAGGTCAGCCAGCGCGGCATCTTTGGCGATCATTCCGGGGCGCCGGCGTCGACCAGCCAGTAAAAATCGCGGCAGGTTCTCGCCCAAAGACAAAAGCCGCGCTGCATGCAGCGCGGCTTTCAATGTCGGCGAAATCGTTGTCAGTTGGCTGCCGGTTTCGCCTTGTCCTGGTCCTTGAGCTGGGTCCAGGCATTCTGCTGGGCCAGCATCTGCCTGAGATAGGCGACATTGGCCTGTGCCTGTTCGGGCGATAGCTCCTGCGAGGCGATTTTCTCGGCTTCGTCGAAACGGCCCTGCAGACCGACGACCAACGCCAGGTTCTGGCGCACACGGCTGTCGGCCCCGGGCTGCTGGGCGGCCGAGCGCATATAGGTCTCGGCGGTGCGCAGATCCCCTCCCAGCACATAGGACATGCCGAGATTGGAGAGAACCGAGGGCTCGTTCGGCTTGAGTTCGAGGGCCTTGCGGTAAAGCTGGCGCGCGTCGTCCTTCTGGCCGAGCTGGTCAAGGATGGCCGCCTCCGCCGAGACCAGCTTCCAGTCAGGGTATTCCGGCGTCTGCGCGCGACGCACGGCGTCGAGCGCTGCCTCGAACTGGCCGTTGGCGGCCAGCGCCTTGCCATAGGCGGCGAGCACGTCGCGGTCCTTGGGGTAAGCGATCGCCAGCTTGCGCATCACGGCGAGCGACTGGTCGGCATCGCCATCCATCTGCAACGCGGCCGCGAAATTGGTCGCGATTCGCTTGTCATTGGGGTTCCTGGCGTAGGACTGGCCAAGGGCGGCCGTGGCATTGTGCAGTTCTCCGGCCGACATGGTCTCCAGCGGTTTGCCGCCGGTGCGGCCGATCGAGCCGGTGGTGAGCTTGTCGGTTCCGCAGCCGGCGACGCCCGCCGCGAGCGCCAGCATGAGGGCCGTGGTGACGAGCCGTTTTCCCCTGGCATTCACTGTGCGGTCGGTCGGCATCGCTACACAAGCCTCCATTTCATGCGCGGCCATTGCGTGGCCATCTTTCCTCCCGCAGAAATATTCTGTTAACCCTAACGGAGAGTTAAGAAACGCCGACTCGGTTTGGGTTCGGCATGGAGAACATCGAATGCCTGTCGAACTCGTCGAGAAGAAATTGGACGGCGCGTTGCCGGTGCACCTGGTGGCCAGGGACGGTCTGGAGGCCGCGGGCCTTGCGCCGTCCATGATCGCCTGGGCCAGGGCCAATGGCTTTTCCGGCGAGGCAGGCAGGACGCTGGCCGTGCCCGGCCAAAACGGTGCGCTTGCCGGGGCCTTGTTCGGCATTGGAGACGGTGAGGGGGCGCTGGCACTCGGTGTATTGTCCAGAAACCTGCCGGAAGGCGACTGGCATTTCGCCGCGACGCCGGCCGAGCCGGAACTCGCGGCAATCGCGCTGGCGCTCGGCGGCTATGTCTTTACCCGCTACGGCAAGAAGTCAGGCAAGGCGCTGCGCTTCGATCTGCCGGCCGGCGTCGATGCAGGGCGTGTTCGCCGCATCGCCGATGGCGTGTTCCTGGCACGCGACCTGGTCAACACGCCGACCAGCGACATGGGACCGGACGATCTGGAGATGGCGGTGCGGACCTTGGCCGGGGTTCATGAAGCCGAAGTCTCCGTCATCAAGGGTGAGGACCTGCTCGCCCAGAATTTCCCGATGATCCATGCCGTCGGCCGTGCCTCGACCAGCGCGCCGCGCCTGATCGACATGACATGGGGGTCGAAGGCCGCGCCGAAGGTGACGCTGGTCGGCAAGGGCGTCTGCTTCGACACTGGCGGCCTCGACATCAAGCCGTCATCTGGCATGCTGCTGATGAAGAAGGACATGGGCGGCGCTGCCAACGTGCTTGGCCTGGCCTCTATGATCATGGCTGCCGGATTGAACGTGCGGTTGCGAGTGTTGATCCCCGCGGTCGAGAACTCGATCGCCGGCAACGCTTTCCGACCGGGCGACGTGCTGGCGAGCCGCAAGGGCATCACGGTCGAGATAGGCAACACGGACGCCGAAGGGAGGCTCGTGCTGGGCGACGCGCTGGCGCTGGCCGACGACGAGGAACCGCAGCTCCTGGTCGACATGGCGACGCTGACGGGAGCCGCCCGTGTCGCGCTTGGCCCCGATCTGCCGCCCTTCTACACCGGTGACGAGGCACTGGCCTCGGATCTGGCGGCGGCTTCCGCCGCGGTCGAGGATCCGCTGTGGCGCATGCCGCTGTGGCGGCCTTACGATGCGAAACTGTCATCGAAGATCGCCGACATCAACAATGTCACCACGGACGGGTTCGCCGGCTCGATCACCGCTGCCCTGTTCCTCAAGCGCTTTGTCGAGAAGACCGCGAGCTGGGCGCATTTCGACATCTTCGCGTGGAACGCCGCCGACCGCCCGCATGGTCCTTCCGGCGGCGAAGCGCAGGGTATCAGGGCTTTGGAGCGGGTCATTTCGAGACGGTTTGGATAGAGCAATTCCAGGAAAGGCGTGAAACGGTTTTCGTCCGGAATTGCGTAAACAAATAGTAGAGCAGTTAGCCGTTTCCGTGAAATGGCGAACTGCTCCAGACCCGCCAACGGAGCCGGCAAATTGCCGAAACTGAAACGGAACCGAAACAATTTGGCGTCATGCTGGTGCGATGTCGATTGCGATGCGCCCGAGCCAGGCCTTGCGACTGTGGCAGCAAGTGATGCTGTCGCAGGTGCGTGACGACGCACCCGACCTGACCATGCGCCAGACGGCGATCCTGTTCACCATCTATCTCGATCCGCCGCCACACACGGTGCGCGGACTGGCTGCTCGCCTCAACGTCACCAAGCCCGTCATCACGCGCGCGCTCGACACGATGGGCGCGCTGAAGCTGGTCTCGCGCCATCGCGACGAATTCGACAAGCGCAATGTCCTGATCAAGCGAACGGTCGAGGGCGCGCTCTTTGTCGAGCGCTTCGGCGATGGTATCATTGCCAGGGCGCACGAACTGCCCATCTGACCACCAGCCATTTGACCGGATTGCCGATTTGACCGCCAGGGATGCCCGCCTTCACGCTTTCCGTTCCGACCTTGCCGACGCAAGGCTGAAGGGCGAGGTCGTCGCCGACCGCTTCGTCCCCGGTCGGCCAGCGCGGATTTCGGCATCGGTGGCCGATATCCGCAAGGCGCCCAGGGCGGATGCGGGCATCAACACGCAAGCCCTGTTTGGCGACGATGTGCTGGTTTTCGAGGATGCCGAAGGCTGGGCCTGGATCCAGGCCGAACGCGATGGCTATGTCGGCTATGTCGACGCAACCATGCTGGGCGGACGGGACCATGCACCCACCCATATCGTGTCGGTGCCCCGCACTTTCCTCTACCCCGGTGCGGATCTGCGCTTTCCGATCGCGGGACGCCTATCGATGGGATCGACGGTGACCGTGGCGGGGAGCGCCGAAACGCGCGGCACGCATTATGCCGTCCTGCCCTCTGGCGAGGCGATCATTGCGGGCCATTTGCGGCCCATCGGCGAGGTCGCCGCCGACTATGTCGCGGTGGCCGAGGCTTTTCTTGGGACACCGTATCTTTGGGGTGGCGCGTCCGGCTTCGGCATTGACTGTTCGGGCCTCGTGCAACTGGCGATGCGCATGGCCGGCCGGGACGTGCTGCGCGATTCCGACATGCAGGCGGCAAGCATCGGCGAGCCGCTCGATCCGGGCCCGGACCATGCCGGATTGCGCCGGGGCGACCTCGTCTTCTGGAAAGGTCATGTCGCGGTCATGACCGATACCGAGACCATGATTCATGCCAATGGCCACACCATGCTGGTCTCGCGCGAAGGGCTGAAGGATGCCATCGCCCGCATCGGTTATCTCTATGGCGGCCCGACGGGGTTTCGGCGGCCGTAAGCTTCTTCGTCCTCCTGTATGGTGACGGGAGGAGCGCTCCTCGATCCCCTTTTGTTCCGATTTCCCTTGGCGATTGCCCGTGGCCGCGCTACCTCTGGCGCGTGACAGTTGAGCCGCGCCTTGCCGAACAGAATGCCACTGTGGCCCTGCCCGAGCCATTCCTCAGATGGTTCGCGGAGAAGGGCTGGTCGCCGCGCGCCCATCAGATCGAATTGTTGGCGAAGGCTCAAAGCGGGCAATCGGTGCTGCTGATCGCGCCGACCGGAGCCGGCAAGACGCTGGCCGGTTTCCTGCCGTCGCTGACCGAACTGGCCGTCAGGCCAAGGCGAAAGCCGGGGCAGGCGCATCGCGGCATCCACACGCTCTACATATCGCCGCTCAAGGCGCTGGCCGTCGACATCGAGCGCAATCTCGGCAAGCCGGTCGAGGAGATCGGGTTGCCGATCAGCATCGAGACGCGCACCGGCGATACGCCGTCCCACAAGCGCCAGCGGCAGAAGCTGGTGCCTCCCGATATTCTGCTGACCACGCCCGAGCAACTCGCGTTGCTGATCGCTGCCGGCGATGCCAGGCGCTTCTTCGAGGACCTGCGCTATGTCGTGCTCGACGAACTGCATTCGCTGGTGACGTCGAAACGCGGCCATCTGCTGGCACTCGGCCTGGCGCGGCTGCGCAGCTTTGTGCCCGGCCTGCAGACAATCGGCCTGTCGGCGACGGTGGCCGAACCGGACGAACTGCGACGCTGGCTGGTCAGCCAGAATCCACCCGGCGACATGTCCGAATTGATCGTCGTCACGGGTGGCGCGAAGCCTGAGATCTCCATCCTCGATTCCGAAGAGCGCGTGCCATGGGCAGGGCATTCGGCCCGCTATGCAACGCCGGAGATTTATCGCGAGATCAAGCGCCACAAGACGACGCTGCTGTTCGTCAACACCCGCAGCCAGGCGGAACTGCTGTTCCAGGAATTGTGGCGGGTCAACGAGGACACCTTGCCGATCGCGCTTCATCACGGCTCACTCGATGTCGCCCAGCGCCGACGCGTAGAGAAGGCGATGGGCGAGAACGCGCTGCGTGCCATCGTCGCCACCTCGACGCTCGATCTCGGCATCGACTGGGGTGATGTCGATCTGGTCGTGCATGTCGGCGCGCCGAAGGGAGCGAGCCGGCTGGCGCAGCGCATCGGCCGCGCCAACCACCGCATGGACGAACCGTCAAAGGCGATCCTCATCCCCGCCAATCGCTTCGAGGTGCTGGAATGCCGGGCCGCGCTCGACGCCAACTATCTCGGTGCACAGGATACACCGCCGCTGGTCGATGGCGGCCTCGATGTGCTGGCGCAGCATGTGCTCGGCTGCGCCTGTGGCGCGCCCTTCCGCGCCGATGATCTGTTCGAGGAGGTTCGAACGGCGGCACCCTATGCCAGCCTCGATCGGCCAACCTTCGACCGCGTCATCGATTTCGTCGCCACCGGCGGCTACGCGCTGAAGAACTATGAGCGTTACGCCCGGATCCGCCTGAACAAGGATGGCCTATGGCGGGTTTCCAATCCGCGCGTTGCCCAGCAATACAGGCTCAATGTCGGCACCATCATCGAAGTGCCGGCGCTCAACGTGCGTTACGTCAAGGCTGGCAGCAAAGGCTCGGCTACGCGAGGCGGCAGCGTTCTCGGCAAGATCGAGGAGGCCTTCCTCGAAACGCTGACGCATGGCGACACCTTCATGTTTGCCGGCAAGGTGCTGCGCTTCGAAGGCATTCGCGAGAACGAATGCTTCGTGTCGAACGCGCCCGGCAGCGATGCCAAGGTGCCCTACTATGGCGGCGGCAAGTTTCCGCTTTCGACCTATCTCGCCGAACAGGTCCGCATCATGCTGGACGATCCGCAACGCTGGAAGAAGCTGCCCGAGCAGGTGGCCGACTGGCTGCGATTCCAGGCCGACAAATCGGTGCTGCCCAAACGCGATGACCTGCTGATCGAGACCTTTCCGCGCGGCAACCGTTATTATCTCGTGGCCTATCCATTCGAGGGCAGGCTGGCCCACCAGACGCTCGGCATGTTGCTCACCCGCCGCCTCGACAGGGCAGGCGCCAAGCCGCTCGGCTTCGTCGCCACCGACTATGCGCTGGCCATATGGTCGCTGGGTGATATGGGCGCTATGTTCAAGGCCCGCAAACCGTCGCTCGGTGCCCTGTTCGATCAGGACATGCTGGGCGACGATCTCGAAGCCTGGCTGGCCGACAGCTGGCTTCTCAAGCGCACCTTCCGTAACTGCGCGCTGATTTCAGGACTGATCGAGAAACGCCACCCGGGCCAGGAGAAAAGCGGCCGCCAGGTCACCGTGTCGACCGACCTCATCTACGACGTGCTGCGCAGCCACGAACCGGACCATATCCTGCTTCAGGCGACACGCGCCGATGCGGCGGCCGGTTTGCTCGATGTCAGCAGACTTGCCGACATGCTCTCGCGCATCCAGGGTCGAATCATGCATAAGAATCTGGAGCAGATTTCGCCACTCGCCGTGCCCATCATGCTCGAGATCGGCAAGATGCCGGTGAACGGCGAAGCCGACGAAACACTGTTGATGGATGCGGCGACACTGGTCGAGGAGGCCATGGGGCCGGAGATGGTCGAGGAATGAATTTTTCGCTGGCGCGCACATCGTTGATTGGTCAGGCCGACCTTGTCGGTATCGCCGGGGAACGTGCGGTCTGCGATCCGCGTGGCGTGCTCTATTTTCCCGAGCTCAGGCTTCTGGCCGTGTCCGACCTGCATCTGGAAAAAGGGTCGTCGCTGGCAAGGCGCGGCACGTTGATCCCGCCCTACGACACCGGCGCGACCTTGCTGCGGCTGCAGGCGGTGATCGCGGACTACCAGCCATCGATCGTCATCAGCCTGGGCGATAGCTTCCATGATGGCGGTGGCGCCGAGCGCATGCATTCAAGCTTTCGCGAGCGGCTGGAAACGCTGATGGCAGGCCGCGACTGGTTCTGGGTCGCCGGCAATCACGATCCGGAAGCGCCGGCCGATCTGCCCGGCGAAACCGTGCGGGAACTCGCCATCGGTCCGCTGCTGTTCCGGCATGAGCCATCAAAGGTGCGAGTCGAGGGCGAGATCGCGGGCCATCTGCACCCTTGCGCGCGGATCGTGCAACAAGGCCGCTCTGTGCGAAGGCGCTGCTTTGCCGGCGATGGCGGTCGCATGATCATGCCGGCTTTCGGCGCCTATACCGGTTCGCTCAATGTGCTCGACCGCGCCTATGCCGGGCTGTTCCGGCTGGAATCGCTGATGGCCTATATGCTTGGCGCCGACCGTATCTTCGCCATCTCCCGCTCGATGCTGCGGCCCGGCTGAGGATTGTCGCTGAGTCTTGTGTGGGAATTCAAGTCTTCTTAAGCGCAGCTTCGATGCGATCAAGAGCTTCTCCCGCGCCATGGTATCCTTGGGCTGCCGAGCGTTTCAGCCATTGGACCGCAACGTCTGCATTCTGCTCAACTCCAACACCTTTGAGATACATCAATCCCACGTTGAATTGGGCCTTGCCATTGTTCCGTTGCGCAGCCTTTTCGTACCAATGAAAGGCCAGCTTGGGGTTTTTATCCACGATTTCGCCGGTCAGATAAGCGGCGCCGAGATTAATTTGCGCGTCAACGTTACCCTGCTCCGCTGCTCTGGTTAACCAAAGAGTCGCGTCCGCGCCACTTTGGGGCACTCCCTTCCCGACGGAATACACATATCCAAGATATTGCTGAGCTTCTGACAAACCTTGGATCGCCGCCCTGCGCCATAGCTCCGCCGCTTTGGTGTCATCCAGCGGAACGCCCTTACCCCAGGAATACAAAAGTCCAAGATTTAACTCAGCCACCGCCATGTCTTGATCTGCCGCCTTGTCCCACCACTCGGCAGCCTTGGAATAGTCCAATGGGACACCAAGTTCCTTGGAGTAAAGAAATCCGACGTTAAATTGGGCAATAGCGTCGCCCTCTTGCGCAAGGGCCATCCATTCTTTGTACGCCTCGGTATAGTTCTTCGCCTGAAAGGCAGCTTCGGCTTCGAGCGCGCCCGCCATCAAATTTTGAGGCGCGACGACAAATATACAGGCAACGAAAGATGCTCTTACGAGACAAGTCGCAAGGTACTTAGCAGTCAGATTCATCGCCTTGATCGATCCGGAACATGCTAGTGTTCACTACAGATCATAATATTGGATCGTACGGTCGTCCAGAAATTTGACGGAAGTTAATTCAGGTGCTTATCGTCCGTAATAGAGCGTGACCGTGTGTTTCGCCTCGGCAAAAAACAGCCAGCGCTCGACCAGCACGCCGGTGAATTGCAGCAGCGCTGCCAGCACGGATGCGATGGTGCGCAAAGGCCATGGCAGCAAGAACGCGGCCGCAAGGAGAAAGGCAGGCGCGGCGAAGGCCAGAGTCTGTGCGATCCGCCGCAGTTTCGCGCTATGCTTGCGCGCGATGCGAAAACCCATTTCTTTGAGCAGATAATTCTCCTCGGTGTGCGGCCATTCCAGCGACCGCACCGTGCCGGCCAGCCCCGTCGCGGTGTTGGCGGTGCTCGGGATCTCGAGCCGGTCATTGTGCCGCCAGGTCGCGAGCTTCCAGCCCCAGCCGAACACCGTCAACAGCACGCACGCCGCCAGAAGCATTTTCGAGCCGATCGCAAAGCCCTGGCATAGTGCGTTCAGAAGCACACTGCCGGTCATGGTCGCGAAGATCAGATAGGCCGGCAAGGTGTAGCGGCTGTGCCACTGGGCAATCGGCTTCAGTGACGCATAGATCATGCCGGTGGTGCAGACCGTGACGGTCGCACCGATGGCGGCCAGCAATCCGGCAATAGCCACCCAGCCATCGGTGTGGCCCAGGAACACCCAGCCGATGCCGAACAGTCCCGCCGGGATGAAGGTGATGACCGAAGCAACGCCCTCACGCGACAGCCACGAGCTGCGCCACTGCGAGAACGCCCGCCAGGCGCGTTCGGGTCGGCCGAGATGACCGGTCGAGGACAACAGTCCCGCCGCGATCAGGCCGAGCGCCAGCGCCAGGCCGACGAGGCCGAGCCAGAAATCGGACGGGATGATCTGGAGCCCACCGAGCACGCCAAGCAGCGCGAGCAGGCCGTAGCCGGCCCCCGTGGCGGTGGTGAAGAAGACAACGGAGAGGGCTGGATGCATGGATGTCAGTTCGAAAGCATGCGGTCGACCCAGCCGAGGAAACCGCCTTCGGCCCGCACCGGCTCCAGCGCGGGGGCGGTGACCGATGCGGCGCGCTGCGTATGGGCGCGCGGGGGCAGATATTTGTTGGTCGGGCGATAGCCGAGTTCCGGCATCAGGTCGACCCCGCCGCGCTCCGCCACCAGTTGCGAGACGGCCGAGAGGGGATCGCCGAGATCGCCGAAGTGCCGCGCACTTGTCGGGCAGGCGGCGACACAGGCCGGCACGCGGTCCTCCTCGGCCAGATTGTCGTTGTAGATGCGGTCGACGCAGAGCGTGCATTTCTTCATGACACCGACATCGGTGTCGAATTCGCGCGCGCCATAGGGACAGGCCCAGCTGCACAATTTGCAGCCGATGCACTTGTCCTCGTCGATCAGTACGATGCCGTCCGACGCCCTTTTGTAGGAGGCACCGGTCGGGCAGACGGTGACACAGGCCGGCGTCTCGCAATGCAGGCAAGAGCGCGGGAAGTTCACCGTGCGCCCACCCATCTCGGTGGTGTGCTCATAGCTGTGCACGCGGTTGAACCAGACGCCGTCGACGTTGCCACCATAAGGATCGATGTCGGTCAGCGGCGCCATGTGGCCGCCGGTGTTCCATTCCTTGCAGGCGGTGACGCAGGCCTGGCAGCCGACGCAAGTGTCGAGATCGATGACGAGGCCGAGCTTCTTGTCGGTATGGGCGGGAAGGCAGGTCATTCGGCGGCTTCCCGGTTCATGCGGAATACGGCGCCGAAGCGAAGGATATCGGGCGCGGGCTCGAAATGCGGCGGCTGGTGAAAACGCTCGAATTGCGGTTCGGTGAAGCCGGCTTCCTCATCAGCGCATTTGACGATGCGCACGCGCAGGTCGAACCATGCCGCCTGGCCGGTCACCGGGTCGGAGTTGGAATAGCGCTTGCTCTGCGCATCGGCCGAGGTCTGGTCGCCAATGATGTGGTTAAGCAGGAAGCCGCGATTGCTCTCGGCAGCATCATCCTTCAGCCCCCAGCTGCCACGCCGCTTGCCGATCGCGTTCCAGGTCCAGACCGTGCTTTCATTCACCCCGTCGATCAGCTTGATCTGCCCCTTCACCCTGCCGTTTATGCTCTCGATCCAGACCCAGTCGTCGTCGACGAGACCGAGGCCGGCGCCGGTCCGGTGATGCACGAACAGCCGGTTCTGGCTGGTGATCTGCCGCAGCCAGGCATTCTGCGAGCCCCAGGAATGATACATGTGCATCGGTCGCTGTGTCAGCGCATGCAGCGGATATTTCTCGAGGTCGACGGCCGCTTCCTCGAAGGGCATGTACCAGAACGGCAGCGGGTCCATGTAGGTCTCGATGCGCTGACGTTCGCTCTCGGGCGGCACTACGCGGCCATGGCCGCGCGCGGCGAGTCGGAAACGCTGCATCGGCTCGGAATAGAGCTGGAAGATGATCGGCTCGGCCTTGGGGATAAAACCCATCTGCACCGCGAAATCGAGATAGGAGCGGTTGGCCATCTTGTAGTAGCGCTGGTCGTCGGCAAAGTCGTGATGCCAGAAGCCGCCATTGTCGATGTAGCGCTGCAACTGGTTCGGATTGGTCTCGCCCTTGCCGATCGACGTCCCGTCCTTGCCGCGCCAGCCGGCCAGCGGACCGATGCCTGATGTGCGCTCGTGGTTGACGATGTAGTCCGCATAGTCGGCATATTTGGCCGTTCCGTCGTCATTGACGAAGCCGGGGAGTCCCAGCCGCGCGCCCAACTCGATCAGCACCGACTGGAACGGCCTGACGTCGCGGTCCGGCTCGACGACGGGATGGCGGATGGCATCGCCCGGCCCGTCGGCGTGGCTGATCGGCCGGTCGAGCAGGCTGATGCAGTCATGGCGTTCGAGATAGGTGGTGTCGGGCAGCACCAGATCCGCGAACGGCACGGTCTCGGAATAATAGGCGTCGGAATAGATGATGAAGGGAATCTTGTAGTTCCCGGCCCCGTCATGGTCGGTCAGCATGGCAATCGTCTCGACGGTGTTCATCGAGGAATTCCAGGCCATGTTCGACATGTACATCATCAGCGTGTCGATCGGGTAGGGATCGCCCGCCCAGGCATTGCGGATGACGGTGTGCATCAGGCCGTGCGCCGCCAGCGGCGCGTCCCAGGAGTAGGCCTTGTCGATGCGGGTCGGCGTGCCGTCTTCATCGACCAGCAGATCGTCAGGCCCACAGACGAAGCCGAGCGGCATGCCGTCGAGCGGCGTCATCGGCTTGACGGTCTTGCCGGCGGGTTTCGGGCCAGGCGGCGCCGATCTGGGGTAGGGCGGCTTGAAGCGGAAGCCGCCTGGAACGTCCACCGTGCCCAGCAGCACCTGCAGCAGGTGGATGGCGCGGCATGTATGAAAACCGTTCGAATGGGCGGAGATGCCACGCATGGCATGCATCGAAACCGGCCGACCTTTGATCGTTTCGTGCCGCCGCCCGGCCCAGTCGGTCCAGGCAACCGGCAGTTCGATCGCCTGTTCGAAGGCGACATGGGCGAGTTCGGCGGCGATCCCGCGGATCGTATCGGCGGCAATGCCGCAGCGCTCGGCGACCGCATCGGGGGCGTAGCTTTCGTCAAGATATCGGTCGGCGATCAGCTGGAACACCGGCGTGCAGCGGCGTCCGTTGACTTCGAAGCTGCCGGTCAGCGCCGGCTTCGCCTCCGGGTCGATGGCCTTGACGGCGGTCTTTGCCACCCTGTCCCAGGCTAGCGGATTGCCTTCGGCATCCCTGACGAACAGCCCGTCGCCGGAGGCGCCAGGCTCCTGCACGACGAGGATATGGGAGTTGGTGTAGCGCAGCAAATAATCGAGATCGACGCGGCCAGCCTTCAGCAGTTCGTGGATGAGCGCGAAGACGAACAGGCCGTCGGTGCCGGGCCGGATGCCGATCCAGTCGTCGGCGATCGCATTGTAGCCGGTCCGGCACGGATTGATCGAGACCACCTTGGCGCCACGCGCCTTGAGTTTGCCGAGGCCGATCTTGATCGGGTTGGAATCATGATCCTCGGCGACGCCGAACAGCATGAAATATCGCGAGTTGTCCCAGTCGGGCTCGCCGAACTCCCAGAACGAGCCGCCGATCGAGTAAAGGCCGCCGGCCGCCATGTTGACCGAACAGAAGCCGCCATGGGCGGCGAAATTCGGCGTGCCGAACTGGCTTGCCCACCAGCCGGTGAGAGACTGCGACTGGTCGCGGCCGGTGAAGAAGGCGAGCCTTTTGGGATCGTTCCGGCGTATCGTCGAAAGCCGCTCTGTCGCGATCGCAAACGCTTCTTCCCATTCGATCTCGCGAAACTCGCCGGAGCCGCGCGGGCCAGTGCGCAGCAATGGCTTCTTCAGCCGGGCCGGGCTGTAGTGCTGCATGATGCCGGAACTGCCCTTGCCGCAGATCACGCCGCGATTGACCGGATGGTCCTTGTTGCCGTTGATGTAGCGGACCTTGCCGTCCTTGATGTGCACGTCGATGCCGCAGCGGCAGGCGCACATGTAGCAGGTGGTCTTGGCGATGCTGTCGGAAATGCCTGGCGACGTGTCGACACCGTCGCCTTCATCAGGCGCGCGCGTGTCGGCAAGTGGGCGTTGCGATGGTGCCGAATTCGCGCCGCGCGGCGGTCGGTGGCTCATGATCCGGCGGTACCCCCGGACTTGGCCCGCGTCTTCGGCCCGGGGCCGCGCATATAGTGTTCCTCCGGATGATAGCGATCGCCGGCCAGCCGCCGCCTTATGCCACGGGCCCAATGGGCAAGCAGGGATCTCAACCGCCCGATCATTTATTCGCTGCGACCTGAAGGCCAATTTTTTCTAACTTCGCCGGAAAAAGTAGAATAAAGCTATCGATCCGTCTAATCAGTTGTTCTTGTAAATTCGATCGATATTGGTTCTTAATGCATCCATGACCCTGGATCAGTTGCGCATTTTCGTCGCCGTCGCCGAGCGCGGCCACATGACCAAGGCGGCGGAGCTTTTGGGCATTTCCCAGTCGGCGGCATCGGCCGCCATCCGCGCGCTGGAAGAGCAGCACGGCGTCCATTTGTTCAACCGCGTCGGCCGCAACATCGAGCTTGCCCAGACTGGTCACCGGTTCCTGCCGGAGGCCAAGGCCGTGCTGGAGCGGGCCGCCGCCGCGCGCAATGTGCTGGAACATGTCTCCCAGACGGTCGCCGGCAGTCTGTCGATCGCCGCCAGCCTCACCATCGCCAGCTACTGGCTGCCGCGCCGGCTGGCGTCTTTCCATGAGGCCTATCCGGCGGTGCGGCTGAGCGTCAGCATCGGCAACACAAGGCAGGTCGAGGCCAGTGTGCTGGATGGAACCGCCGATCTCGGCCTGGTCGAGGGGCGCACCGAATCCGACATATTGCGCCGCGCCAAGGTCGATACCGACCGGCTGATGCTGGTGGTTGCCGCGTCACATCCCGGGATTACCGAAATTGCGCCGGGCCGCCCGGATATCAGGGGCTTGCGCTGGATCATCCGCGAGGGCGGTTCGGGCACGCGCGAGGTGCTGGAGGACCTGGCGCGGCGCGAGGGGATTTCGCTTGCCGATTTGCGGATATTCCTGGTGCTGCCCAGCAACGAAGCCGTCCGCCAGGCGGTCGAGGCCGGGGCCGGCGCCACCATCATTTCGGAACTCGTCGTCGGACGCGCCGTGGCTGAGGGCAGCCTGAGGGCCGTGCCGATTGAACTGCCGAAGCGCGACTTCGCCATGATCACGCACCGCGATCGGCAGGCAAGCCTGGCCCAGATGGCGCTGAAGGCACATCTGGCTACAGAGATGAGCGGGTCCGCGCCGGGGTAGAATATCAGTGAAACCGTTCAGCCGAACTTGCGCTGGGCGTCCAGAGCCAGGCCAAGCCCGACCGAGCCGAACATGTCGCCGTCGATGACGGAAGCGTGCGGCACCAGCGACAGGATTTCCCGCCTCGCCAGCGGTATCGCGGTCGAGCCTCCGGTCAGGAAGACCGCCGTGATGTCGGCCGGCCTGACCTGCGCGTCGCGGATGGTCTCAGCCACCGTTGTGGTGACGCGCTCGATATCCCTGGCGATCGTGGCGTCCAGCCCGTCGCGCGTGATCTCGGCGGCGAACTCCACGTCGGATAGCCGCACCGCGACTTCCGCCGATGACTGGTCGGTCAGCTCGATCTTGGCCTTTTCGACCAATGCCGCCAGCGCGTGCCCGTAGCGGTGCTCGACGATGTGGATGAAGCGGTCGACCAGATCGGCGCGCGCGGCCTCGTAGCGGATCTGGCGCAGATGCGTCATCGCCTTGGCGGTGTAGACCAGGTTGATGCGCTGCCATGTCGCGAGATCGATAAAATAGCTGGCCGGCAGATTGCGCTTGCCGTCCCTGGTCGGAGAGAGATAGCCGAGCTGCGGCATGACATGGGCGATGCTGAGCAGCCGGTCGAAATCCGTGCCGCCAATATGAACACCCCGGCTGGCCAGGATGTCGTCCTTGCGGTCCGGAGATCGGGCCCGCTCCGGCGAGACGCGCACGACGGAGAAATCCGACGTGCCGCCGCCCATGTCGATGATCAGCGCCAGTTCCTCGCGCGTCACCCTCTGCTCATAGTCGAGTGCCGCCGCGATCGGCTCGAACTGGAAGGCGATGTGCTTGAAGCCCTGCGCGTGCGCGGCCTTTTCCAGGTCGCTCTGGGCATTGGCGTCGGCTTGCGCGTCGTCATCGACGAACTGCACCGGGCGGCCGAGCACCACGGTCTCCACCTGGTCGCCGCCATCCTCCTCCAGCCTTTTCCTGAGATGCCCGAGGAACAGGCCGATGATCTCCATGAAGCCGATCGAGCGGGCCTTGATGCGTGTCTTTTCATGCGCCAGCGAGCTGCCGAGCACGCTCTTCAGCGAACGCATCAGCCGGCCTTCCACGCTGTCGGTGTAGTTGGCGATCGCCTGGCGGCCAAAGAAGATGCGGCCATCCTCGAAATTGAAGAACACGGCACTCGGCAGCGTGACCTGGCCGTCCTCAAGCGTGACGAGGCGAGGTTGCCCGTTGCGGACCACGCCGACAGTGGAGTTCGAAGTGCCGAAGTCGATGCCGGCGAATGCTGGTCGCAAGGCAGCCTCCTGTCATTGGCGCCAGGCAGTGGATCGGCGCTCGCTGTAGACGCGTGCGCTGCGGTTTCGGGCGACCGAACCACTTTGCCGAATTGAATTGTGCGTGCTTGCCCGGTGGGCGGGGAGGTGCGGTCTATAGCATGAGGCGGGAAAGGGAAACCCCCTTTGGGATGCCTAGTCCTTGCGGAAGACCAGCCTGCCGAGCCAGCCTGTCAGCATGGCCAGCGATATGGCGAAGACGCCATAGAGGAAGGAGTAGTCGTGGGCGACCCGGAAGATCGACTGTTCGAAGCCGGACTTGCGGATTTCGAGCTGGGCCGAGCTCTCCTTGATGAACAGGCCGCTCCTGAACAGGAAGGCGCGCGCCTTGTGGGTGCCGACCGGCACATTCGGCGCAAGCCTGACGGTGGCGCGGAACAGGTTCTGCGACAGGAACTGCACCCCGCCGACATTTTCGCTGTAGAGGCCGGTCGCGGCCTTGCGTTCGCGCAATGCCGCGGTGAATTCCTGGATCGTCGCCGGACTGTCGCCGGCGTCGGCGGGCTGCATATAGAGGTTGGAGGCGCCGAGCGACAGCTGCTTGTAGCTGTTCGGTTCGGTGATGTCCTGCAGCGGCCGCGTCGTCGCCACCGAATAGGACATCGGCACGTTCTCGAAGGTTTCGGAATCGAGATTGACCCACACGCCAAGCACCCGGTCCTTGCGGCGCACCACCACCGGTCGCGGCGGGCCTTCGAGCACGACGATGACATCGTAGCGGTTCTGACGGGCTATAAGCGGGTCGGGATTTTCCAGCGAACCGAAGATAGTCAGGTCGGCGCCGGAAAAGCCGGCGGTGATCGAGACATTGTCGGTGGAGAGCCCGATCTGGATGCCTTCCGGCAAGGGCGACTGTGCCTTCGCCGGTGCGGCGGCCGCAAGCAATGACAGGAGGATGGCGGCTGCGAACGCTTTAGGGCCCGTCATCAGTTGAGGCCCACGCCGGACAGCGAATAGAGATTGGGCGGGGTGACGAAGAGATCGATGGCGAGCCTTATCGCCACGGCCAGCACCAGCAAGGCCAGCAACGCCCTGAGTTGCTCGCCGCGCAGCCTCTGGCCGGCCTTGGCGCCATATTGCGCGCCGGCCACGCCACCCGCCATCAACAGGAAGGCCAGCACGACATCGACCGTCTGGTTGGTGGTGGCGTGGACCAGCGTTGTATAGGCGGACGTGAAGATGATCTGGAACAGTGAGGTGCCGATAACGACATTGGTCGGAACCTTGAGCAGATAGATCAGCGCCGGCACCATGATGAAGCCGCCACCGACGCCCATGATCGACGAGAGGAAGCCGATGCCCGCGCCAAGGCCAAGCACGGGGATGACGCTGACGAACAGCTTCGACGCCCTGAAGCGCATCTTCAGCGGCAGCCGGTGGATCCAGTTGTGCTGGCCGGATTTCTTCAACACCGGGGCGGCACCGCTGCGTGTTGCGCGCAGTGCATTGATGCTTTCGACCAGCATCAGTCCGCCGACCGTGCCGAGCAGCACGACATAAAGCAGCGAGATGAACAGGTCGAGCTGGCCAAGCCGGCGCAGGAAGGCGAAGACGTAGATGCCGGCGGTGGAGCCGACGATGCCGCCCGCCAGAAGCACGCCGCCCAGCTTGAAGTCGAGCGTGCCTCGCTTCATGTGAGAAAGGACGCCGGAGACGGAAGAGGCGATGACCTGGTTGGCGCCGGTGGCAACCGCGATCGCCGGGGGAATGTTGTAGAAAATCAAGAGTGGCGTGATGAGGAACCCGCCACCGACGCCGAACATGCCCGACAGGAAGCCCACCGCCGCGCCCATGGCCAGCAGCACGAAGACGTTGACGGAAATTTCCGCAATCGGGAGATAGATGCCCACCCGTCAGTCTCGATCAGTTTGCCTGTCGGCGAATACAGCCGTTGTGAGCAGTCTCGCACCGAAAAGCCAATTTTTCCTTGCGCCGACGCGGCGGCGGGGTCAAACCCCGTCGCCGCGCCGAAACAAAAAATATCTCAATCAGTTAACAGGCAAATATATGGCAAGAGCGTCGTGGAAACGACGCTTGTTCTGTTATTTGCGCGCCAGCAGCGCCCGGACCAGTTTCTCATCGACGGCGCCGGTCGCCGGCAGCTTGTTGTCGGTCTGGAAAGCGATGATCGCGTTCTTGGTCTTGTCGCCCATGACGCCGTCGGCGCCGCCGGCATCATAGCCGTTCTTGTTGAGGATGAGCTGGATGTTCTTGACCGCCTTCTTCATGTCGATGCCGGCGGTCGTCTGCGGCGTACCTTCCTGCCAGGACTCGGGAATGTCGGCCGAATTGGATGCCGCGTTGAGCGGCTTGGCCTTCCACAATTCGGTCGCGGCGCGCGCCCGCTCGAGCTGCTCGGGCCGCAGCGCGTTGGCAATCTCGTCGCGCTTGGCGGCCGCGTCCTTGTCGCCGGTCTTGGCGACGAGCGCGAACCATTTGTAGGATTCCTCGAGGTTCTGCTTCATGCCGACGCCCTTGGCGGCGAGGATGCCGAGATTGAACTGGCTGTCCTTGACGCCGAGGTCGGCAGCCTCCTGGAACCAGTGCGCGGCCGATTCATTGTCGGTCACGCCATCGGCGGCCATGGCGAACAGCACGGCCAGATTGTGCATGGCGCTGGCGTTGCCCTGTTCGGCGGCCAGCTGATACCAGGTCTTCGACTTCTTGATGTCGCGCGCGACGCCGATGCCCTTCTCGTAGAAATTGCCGATGCGGTATTCGGCCGGCGCGAAGCCGAGTTCAGCCGATTTCTCGTACCATTTGGCCGCTGCCGCCATGTCTTCCTTGACGCCGCGCGACTCGGCATAGCGCGAGCCGATCTCGAACAGCGCCTTGGCGTCGCCATTGGCGGCGGCATCGCGCAGCGCGGCCGGGCCGGCATCGGCCGGAATGTCGAACTTGGTCGCGGCTGCCGGTGCATCCGTCGGCGCAACGGCACCGGTGGTGAGTTTGGACGTGGTCTCATTGGCCGCCGCCGGGGCAGCCGCTGCCGGCTGGGCATCGGTATCCGCCGCTTGCGCGCTGCCGTCGACCGCGGCCGGCACTGACGCCGTCGCATCCGGGGTCACGGCAACGGACGCGGCTGGTGCCGGAGCCATCGCGTCGGAGGCTGCTGCGCTCGGGCCGGAGGAAGCCGAAGCCGCGGGCGCCGCAACCGGTGCTGTATCCGCCATTGCATCCATGTCCGACGGCATCGCCAGGGCGGTCTGCGTCACCATGTCGTCCTTGGTCGCGGACGGGGATGGTTCCGCCTGCCTGACGGCGCGGGACGGCGCACTGTCCGTTGCGGCCGACTGGGCTTCCGCCTTCGGCTGGCTCGTCGTGTCGACGGACGCGGTTTGCACAGGCTTCGCGGCGACGATCGGTGCCGCGTCATTGTTTGCCACCTGGGCGGGATCCGAGAAAAACGCCTTGCCGAGCTGCAGGCCGGCAAGCGCAAGCATGATCGCCGCCGCCGCCATCAGGATCGGCTTGCGCCGCGCCTTGAGCAGGTCGCCGATCCTGAGCGCCTTCACCGGTCCCTTCATCGTCGACTGGCGCTTCAAGGCGTCGGCCTCGGCCGCGGCGGCCTGGGCCGCGCGCCGAGCGGCGGCGATGAAGTCGGACTTCGCGGCGTCGCCTTCGCTGAGCTTGGCCGGCTGACCACGCTCGTCGCGCACCCGCTTCATGATGGCGTTGAGGTCCGGCGCACCGGAGCCGGGCTCCAGCGGGCGATTGGCCACTTTCGGGTCGAGGGGCTCGTCGAGATCGACATTCGGGACATCGCTGCTCGGCGCCGAGCCGGCCAGTGGCGGAATATCAGCCGCCTTCTTGCCCTTGAAGGCGCGTGCCAGCCCGCCGAACATCGATTTGCGGCCTGCCGGCTGGTCCTTCTCGGCGATGGTGTCGGACCCGAGGGCTGCGATGGCGGCAGCCGCGGCTGCTTCCGCCGGCGTGCGCGTGCCCAGGTCGCCACGCGTGCCCAGGTCGCCACGTGCGCCGTGCTCGTTGCGCAGTATGGCGGCGGCGCGGCCGTCGAGATCGGCCATGTCGCCGGTCAGCGGCATAGGCGCGTCGATATCCAGGGACGGTGCCTCGACAGCCATCTTGGCGATCCGCGTGCGGCGCTTGCCGGCCGCTTCGTCCGATCGCGTGTCCAGAAGCTCGCTCACCGCTTCGGACGGTTCGCTGGTCTCCAGCGAACCAAGCCTGTCGACGATCTTGAGCAATGTGTCGTGGATGGCCTCAAACGTTCTCGAATTGCGTTCGTCGGAACGCCGCGTCAGCGTTTCCAGCGTCTTCAGGTCCTGGGCGAGGCCGGAAACGGCCGTCGTGTTGGCGCTCGACCCGGCCAGCGAACGCACCGCGTTCTCGGCCGCTTCGCGTGCCGCGCCGAGGATGGAATCGCGGGTGCCGGCCAGCGCCTTCTCGATTTCGTCGAGGCGCGGGCTGATGTCCTCGAATTCCGGAAGTGGGGTGCTCGGCCTGGAAAGATGGGCGGACAGGCCGGCGACCTGCGCTTCCAGGCTGCGGATCAGCGCCGGGTCGATGCCGGCCACCTGGGCCGCCGATGCGTCGAGCCGGCTGGAAATGTCCTCGAGCCGGCTTTCCAGGCCACGGATCGCCGCTTCGCCGGCCGGATCGGGAACGCGCGTCTCCATGCGCGTCGCGAGCGCGGTGAAGCGTGCGTCGATGGCTTCCATGATGCCGGCGCTGTCCACTTGCGGCACGATGCGCTGGTCGAGCCGGTCGGCAACCTCGTCCAGGCGGCGCTCGAGATCGCGAAACAGCATGTTGCCCTGTTCGATGGCGTCGCCCTGCCGGCGTTCCATCATGCCGGACAGCACATCGAAGCGCTGCTCGAGCCCCTGGAAGATATAGTCGGCGTCGGGCATGGCCGGCGCCTGGTCGATCTTGTCGGCGATGAGCGTGATCTGCTTGGCCAGCCGTTCCATCGCCTGTTCGGGAAGGTTGGCGCGGCCGGCGAGTTCGTCGACCCGGCTCGATAGCGTGCTCAGCCGATCCATGACAGCGTCGCCTGGGCGATCCTGTGCCACTTCCTCGATCTGCCGGGCGAGCGAGTCGATGCGCTTCTCGATGCGGTCGAAGGCTTCGTGGTCGACCGAATTGGCCTGTGCCGCGACCGTCGAGGCCACGATGGCGCGGGAGATCTCGTCCAGCCGCTCGTCGATCATGGCAAGCGTGTCACCGCCGCGATTGTCCTGCTGCTGGCTGGCGAAGTGATCGACAGCGCCGGCCAGGGTACGGACCTTTTCCTCGAGCGAGCGCAGCGACAGCGATTCCGGCAGGTTGTTGACGGCGTTGCTGATCTGCTCCAGCCGGTCGGTCAGCGCCGCAAGGGCGGGATCGTCGGAGCGTTTGCGCTGGTCGGCGTCGACGCGGTCTTCGAAAGCCGTCCAGCGGCGGTCGAATTCGTCCCAGCGGCGGTCGACCTTCTGCACGCTCTCCTCGCGCGCCAGCGTGTCGAGCGCGGCCTTGACCTGCTCGAGCTCCAGCCGCAGCAGATTGACGCTTCTGTCGTCGCTCTTCTCCGACAGCGACTTGATGGCGCCGGAAAGCCGTTCGAACTCGACGCCGAGTTCGGCGCTGCCCTTGCCTGCCGCGCCGGGCTTGGCGTTCGCCTGGAAGGCGCGGTCGATATCCTTGCGCAGCGCATCGAATTCGCGCTGCAGGCCTGCCGTCATCTGGTGGCGCAGTTCCTCGCGCATGCCGCGCAGCTCGCCGGCGATCTTGCCGACCATGGCGACACTGTCTTCCTGGCCGCGCACACGGTCGATGTCGCGGGCGATGGCTTGGTAATTCTGGTCGAATGAAGGGGCTGGCGCCGGGCTCTGCGGGCGTGGTGCCGGTTGCGGATCCTCGTACCAGCGCTGCTGGCCGGTTGGCTGCGCGGCGGGGTAGCGCGGCTCCATGGCGGGATAACGCGGGTCGGCGCCGTATTGGAGCTGGGCCGGACGTGCCGTCACCTCCTCGCGGGTCTGCCCCAATCGCTGCTCCAGCGTCTCCAGCGAACGGTTCAGCTGCTCGAGCGTGGTCTGCGGCCTGCGCTGCCTGCCGGCGTTGAGTGTGTCGAGGTAGGACCGCTTGCTGTTCATCGGTGCGTCCGTCTTTCAGATTGGCCGGCTTGCGGCCAGCTCCCCAAGTCCCTGCCGGAACGAAGGCGACCGCGCTTCCATGCCACGGTGGAAGACAAGCTTCCCGGGGGTTCACCCGCGCTCCGAAAAACCGTGAAAAATTCGATACAGGATAAACACGGGTAGCCGACGCGCCCACATTTCCCTCAACGTGGTAAACAACGCGTTAACCAAGCTTAAGAAGTTGCAAGAAGTTGGCTGCCGCTGCCCGCGGTGCGGCATAAAGCGCCTTCATAGAACGCCCCTTGCGTCATGAGGCGGCTATCGGTATAGAATTGACGTAAACGTAAAAGGCGCATTTGAGTGTGCTGTTTGCGATTTTGTTTGTCGAAACCACGGCCGGAAGCACGCCCCCGCTTCCAGTCAGGCGACGCATGGTCCAGGACCGCGACGCCACCAGACGGGGAAAGCCAGTGACCATGAAGCTTATCTCGGCCGGCGAGACCGCCGCCAATACCAATAATGTATCTGTCGAAGCCGGTGAGGACCTCGTCCGCATCGGCGAAATGGCCAAGAAATACGGCGTGACGCTGCGTACGCTGCGTTTCTACGAAGACAAGGGCCTGCTCAACCCGCAGCGCGACGGTTCGACCCGTCTCTACACACGCCGCGACAAGGCCCGGCTGAAGCTGATCCTGCTTGGCCGCAAGGTCGGGTTCTCGCTGCGCGACGTCAAGCAGATGATGGATCTCTACGATCCGACCGGTTCCAACACCAAGCAGCTGCGGCTGGCGCTGGACAAGTCGGAGAAGCAGCTTGCCCGCCTGCAGAAGCAGCGAGCGCTGATCGACGACGCCATCAACGAACTTTCCGGCTCGATGTCGGCGGTTCGCCAGATGCTGGCCGAGCGCACGGCGCCGCAGGCGAGCGTCGCAAGCTAAGCAAACCGCCGGTTCCGGCACGATCAAGCCGCGTGGCTCTGCCACGCGGCTTTTTCGCTTTGTGCATCTGCCTCTCTCCGATCCCTCGGCTCTGGCCCGCACGACGTTGCGCCGCTAGGCTCACCAGGCTTGGGGCAGGGGGAAATCTTGTCGCATCGAAAAAATTGACGTTTACGCAAACGTCAATTTTTGCTATCTCGGCTCCAATACGGGTCCGCATGCTGCCCTGACATGAATTCGGGGGCTTTCGGACCAGGTCCGCAGGGTGGAGAAAAAGCATGCCGACATACAGGGCTCCGGTTCAGGATACGCTGTTCGTACTCACCGAGGTGCTGGGCTATCAGCGCTATTCCAACCTTCCCGGATTTGCCGACGCCACGCCCGACGTTCTGGAAGCGATCCTCGCCGAGGGCGCCAGGCTCGCCGAAAATGTCATGCATCCGCTCAACCGCGTCGGCGACATGGAAGGCTGTGTGCGTCACGACGACGGCTCGGTGACGACGCCGAAAGGCTTCAAGGAGGCCTTCGACCAGTATCGCGAGGGCGGCTGGATGGGGCTGGCCGCACCGGTCGAGTTCGGCGGCCAGGGCTTGCCCTATGCCGTCCACACCGCTGTCGCCGAATACATGGTCTCGGCCAACATGTCGCTGATGATGTATCCGGGCCTGACGCAGGGCGCGATCGCGGCGATCATCACCCACGGCACCGATGAGCAGAAGGCGACCTGGCTGCCCAGGATGGTCGAGGGCTCCTGGACCGGCACCATGAACCTCACCGAGCCGCATTGCGGCACCGATCTCGGCCTGCTGCGCACCAAGGCGGTGCCGAATGGCAACGGCACCTACAGGATTTCAGGCCAGAAGATCTTCATCTCGGCCGGCGAGCACGACATGTCGGACAACATCGTCCATCTGGTGCTGGCCCGCATCGAGGGCGCGCCGGAAGGTGTGAAGGGCATATCGCTGTTCATCGTGCCGAAGCTCAAGCTCGATGCGTCGGGCAATCCGGGCGAGAAGAACACGCTCTCCTGCGGCTCGATCGAGGAGAAGATGGGCATCCACGGCAATTCGACCTGCGTCATGAACTATGACGAGGCCGAAGGCACGCTGCTCGGCGAGGAGAATGGTGGCCTCAAGGCGATGTTCACGATGATGAACGAGGCCCGCCTTGGCGTCGGCCTGCAAGGGCTGTCGCTGTCGGAGATTGCCTACCAGAACGCCGTCGCCTACGCAAAGGACCGCTTGCAGGGCCGTTCGCTGTCAGGCGCCAAGGCGCCGGACAAGAAGGCCGACCCGATCATCGTCCATCCCGACATCCGCCGTTCGCTGATGACCATGAAGGCCTTCAACGAGGCCGGCCGCGCGCTGGCGCTGTGGACGGCGATCAAGTCCGACATCGCGCATCGCTCCGCCGACGACAAGGACCGCCAGGCCGCCGACGATTACACCGGCCTGATGACGCCGGTGGTCAAGGGCGTGCTCACCGACAAGGGTTTCGACCATGCGGTGATGGCCCAGCAGGTTTTCGGCGGCCACGGCTATATCGAAGAACATGGCATGAGCCAGTTCGTGCGCGATGCCCGCATCGCCATGATCTATGAAGGCGCCAACGGCATCCAGGCGCTCGACCTCGTCGGCCGCAAGCTCGGCCTGAACGGCGGCCGCGCCATCCAGGCCTTCTTCAAGGAGGTCGGCGAATTCTGCGAGGAAAACCGTTCGGACGAAAAGATGGCGCCGTTCACCAAGGGATTGAAGAAGGGTCTCAACGATCTGCAGGCGGCGACCATGTGGCTGGTGCAGAACGGCATGGCCAAGCCCGACAATGCCGGTGCGGCCTCGACAGACTATATGCACCTCTTCGGCCTTGTGGCGCTGGGCTACATGTGGGCGCAGATGGCCAAGGTGGCACAGGGCAAGACCGGCGCCAACGGCACCCAGTCCTTCTACGACAACAAGGTGGTGACGGCGCGCTTCTTCATGGAGCGGATCATGCCGGAGACGTCGGCCCATCTCGCCCGTATTTCGAGTGGCGCGGACACGCTGATGGCCCTGCCCGCGGAAGCGTTCTAAAGATGGTTGCCCTCTCCCTCGAGGGGAGGGTCGGTTGAGGCCCGCGTGACGTGCGCCGACCTCAACTCTGACGATGCGCTCTGGGAGGAGTACCATATCCACATGACCAACCCCGCCGAAATTCTTGGCCTTCCCAAGCCCGCCTGGGCGGCGGACGAGGTCGGCATGCTCTATGACATGGCAACCCGCTTCATGGCGGAGGAGATCGCGCCGCGCTACGACGAGTTCGAGAAGAACGAGATGGTCGATCGCGAGAGCTGGCTGAAGGCCGGTGCCGCCGGCCTGCTCTGCGCCTCGATGCCGGAGGAATATGGCGGCTCCGGCGGCACCTTCGCGCATGAGAGCGCCATCATCGAGGCGATCGGCCATGTCGGCGTCGACGGTTTCGGCATCGGCCTGCACAATTCGATCGTCGCGCCCTACATCCTTCACTACGGCTCCGAGGAGCAGAAGAAGAAGTGGCTGCCGAAGCTCGCGACCGGCGAGCTGATCGGCGCCATCGCCATGACCGAACCAGGCGCCGGCTCCGACCTGCAGGGCGTCAAGACGCGGGCCGAGAAAGACGGCAACCAGTACCGGATCAACGGCTCCAAGACCTTCATTACCAACGGCCAGCTCGCCAACTTCATCATCGTCGTCACCAAGACCGATCCGGAAAAGGGCGCCAAGGGCACCTCGCTGATCGTCGTCGAGACCGACGAGGTCGACGGTTTCGAGCGCGGCCGCAACCTCGACAAGATCGGTCTAAAGGCCAACGACACGTCGGAACTGTTCTTCAACGACGTGCGCGTGCCGACCGCCAATCTGCTTGGCCACGAGGAAGGGCAGGGCTTCATCCAGCTGATGCAGCAGCTGCCGCAGGAGCGGTTGCAGATCGGCACCGGCGCCATCGCCATGATCGAGCGGGCGCTGGCGCTGACCATCGATTACGTGAAGGAACGCAAGGCCTTCGGCAAGGCGATCATCGACTTCCAGAACACCCAGTTCAAGCTGGCCGAGCTCAAGACCGAGGCCACCATCGGCCGCGTCTTCTACAATGATTGCGTCACCCGCCACATCAATGGCGGCCTCGATCCGGTGACGGCCTCGATGGCCAAATACTGGCTCTCCGACCTGCAGGGAAAAGTCGTCGACGAATGCCTTCAATTGCATGGCGGCTATGGCTACATGAATGAATATCCGATCGCCCGCATGTTCCGCGACGCTCGCGTCCAGCGCATTTACGGCGGCACCAACGAGATCATGAAATTGCTGATCGGACGCTCTCTCTGAGAGTGGCGGCCGGCAAACCCAAGGAGCAAGGAAATGGCTGAGGCTTACGTCTACGACGCCGTGCGCACGCCGCGCGGCAAGGGCAAGAAGGACGGATCGCTGCACGAAGTGCCGGCGGTGCGGCTTGCCGCCAAGACGCTCGAGGCATTGCGCGACCGCAATGGGCTCGACACCGGTACAGTCGACGACATCATCTTCGGCTGCGTCGATCCGGTCGGCGAGGCGGGTTCGGTCATTCCGCGCGCCGCCGCCTTCGAGGCCGGCTACGACACCAAGGCACCTGGCATGCAAATCTCGCGCTTCTGCGCCTCGGGTCTCGACGCCATCAATTTCGGCGCCGCCAAGATCGCGCAGGGCGCCGATGAGATCGTCATCGCCGGTGGCGTCGAATCCATGTCGCGCGTCGGCATGGGCGCCTCGGGTGGCGCCTGGTTCATGGATCCCTCGGTCGGCCTGCCCGGCTGGTTCGTGCCGCAAGGCATTTCGGCCGACCTGATCGCCACCAAATACGGCTTTTCCCGCGACGATGTCGACGCCTATGCGGTCGAGAGCCAGAAGCGCGCCGCAAAATCCTGGGCGGATGGCCGCTTCAAGAATTCGGTCATTCCGATCAAGGACCAGAACGGCCTGACGATCCTCGACCATGACGAGCATATGCGGCCTTCGACCGACATGCAGTCGCTCGCCTCGCTCAACCCGTCCTTCGTCATGCCGGGCGAAATGGGCGGCTTCGACGCGGTTGCCGTCCAGAAGCATCCCGAGGTGGAAGAGGTCAACCACGTCCACCATGCCGGCAACTCGTCGGGCATCGTCGATGGCGCCGCCGCCGTGCTGCTCGGTTCCAAGAAGGCCGGCAAGGCGATGGGCATCAAGCCGCGCGCGCGCATCCGCGCCTTCGCCAATATCGGTTCGGAGCCGGTGCTGATGCTGACCGGTCCGGTCGACGTCACCGAGAAGCTGTTGAAGCGCGCCAAGATGAAGCTGTCCGACATCGATCTGTTCGAGCTCAACGAGGCCTTCGCCTCGGTGGTGTTGCGCTACATGCAGGCCTTCGACATCCCGCACGACAGGATCAACGTCAATGGCGGCGCCATCGCCATGGGCCACCCGCTCGGCGCCACCGGCGCGATGATCTTCGGCACGGTGCTGGACGAACTCGAGCGCCGCGACCTCAACACCGCGCTGGTGACGCTCTGCATCGGCGCCGGCATGGGCACCGCAACGATCATCGAACGCGTCTGACGGGGAGAGAACAATGAGCTACATCAATTTCACCCTCGACACCGACGCTGACGGCATTGCGCTCGTCACCTGGAACATGCCCGACCGCTCGATGAACGTGTTCACCGAGGAGGTGATGGGCGAGTTGGACAAGATCATCGACCAGGTGGTGGCCGATGCCGGCATCAAGGGTGCGGTGATCACCTCGGGCAAGGACAGCTTCTCCGGCGGCGCCGATCTCACCATGCTCCAGAAGATGCTGGCGGTCTTTGCCATGGAGAAAGACAAGGATCCGGAGAAGGCGGCAAAGCTGCTGTTCGACAATGCCGGCCGCATGGGCGGCCTGTGGCGCAAGCTCGAAACGTCCGGCAAGCCTTGGGTGTCGGCGATCAACGGCACCTGCATGGGCGGTGCCTTCGAACTGTCGCTGGCCTGCCACGGCCGCGTCGCGGCTGACTCGGACAAGGTCAAGATGGCCCTGCCGGAAGTCAAGGTCGGTATCTTCCCCGGCGCCGGCGGCACCCAGCGCGTGCCGCGGCTGACCGATCAGCAGCAGGCGCTGCAGATGCTGACCTCGGGCCAGAACCTGTCGCCGCAGAAGGCCAAGGCCATGGGCCTTATCCACGAGATAGCCGAGCCAGCCAAGCTGATCGAGACGGCAAAGGCCATGATCAAGAACGGCCTGAAGGCCGTCCAGCCCTGGGACGAGAAGGGCTTCAGGCTGCCCGGCGGCCAGATCTATTCGCCGGCCGGCTTCAATCTCTGGCCGCCGGCCATCGCCATCCTGCGTCGGGAGACCTATGGAAATTACCCGGCCGCCGCCGCCATCCTGAAATGCGTCTATGAAGGCCTGCTGGTGCCGTTCGACACCGCGCTCAGGATCGAGCAGCGCTATTTCACCGAGATCATGCGGACCAGGGAAGCGGCGGCGATGATCCGCTCGCTGTTCGTATCGCTGCAGGAATTGAACAAGGGCGCGCGCCGCCCGGCCGGCGTGCCGGAAACCAAATTCAAGAAGATCGGCATTCTCGGCGCCGGTTTCATGGGCGCCGGCATCGCTTATGTCACGGCCAAGGCCGGTATCCCGGTGGTGCTGCTCGACCGGGACCCGGAGTCAGCGCAGAAAGGCAAGGCGCATTCCGAAAAGTTGCTGTCGGAAAAACTGCGAAAAGCGGGCTCTGGGGGCGGCCACGGCGGCCCATCAGAGGAACAGGCCAAGCGGGCCGAGGCAGCGCGCCAAGCAGTTCAGCTTGAAAACGACAAGGTTCTCTCGCTGATCACGCCGACCGCCGACTATGCCGATCTGGCCGGCTGCGACCTCGTCGTCGAGGCGGTGTTCGAGGATTCAAACGTCAAGAAGGAAGCCACCGAGAAAGCCGAAGCGGTGCTGAAGTCTTCGGCGATCTTCGCGTCCAACACCTCGACGATTCCGATCACGGGGCTGGCGAAGAATTCGACGCGGCCGAAGAATTTCATCGGCATCCACTTCTTCTCGCCGGTCGACAAGATGATGCTGGTCGAGATCATCCTCGGCAAGAAGACCGGCGACAAGGCTTTGGCTGTCGCCTTCGACTTCGTGCGCGCCATCAAGAAGACGCCGATCGTCGTCAACGACACGCGCGGCTTCTACGTCAACCGCTGCGTGCTGCGCTACATGTCGGAAGCCTACAAAATGCTGATCGAAGGTGTTCCGGCGCCGATGATCGAGAATGCGGCAAAGGCCGCCGGCATGCCGGTCGGGCCGCTTGCACTGACCGACGAGACGGCCGTCGACCTTGCCCAGAAGATCATGAAGCAGACCATCAGGGATCTCGGCGACAAGGCCGTCGACCCCAGGCAGATGGCGCTGATCAACACCATGGTCGACGACCATGGCCGTTTCGGCCGCAAGAATGGCAAGGGCTTTTATGACTATCCGGCCAAGCCCGCCAAGAAGAAGCTGTGGCCGGGGTTGAAGGACCTCTATCCGCAGCTAGAGCCCGAGACAGTCGATTACGAGGAACTCCAGCAGCGGTTGCTCGTCACCATCGCCCTGGAGGCGGCACGGGTGATGGAAGAGGGCATCGTCACCGATCCGCGCGAGGCCGATGTTGGGTCGATCCTGGCCTTCGGCTTCGCGCCCTATACCGGCGGTGCGCTGTCCTATATCGACGGCATCGGCGCCAAGCGCTTCGTCAAGATCGCCAAGGGGCTGCAGAAGAAATACGGCGCCGAATTCAAGGCGCCCAGGCTTCTCATTGACATGGCCGAGAAGGGCGAGACCTTCTACGAACGCTTCGACCCCTATGCCAAGGGTGACGTGAAGCAAGCCGCCTGACGCATGGGTAGAGTCGAAAGTGTTACAGCGTCCTTTGCGCGTCCAACAGGACGCGCGGCGCTGTAATGTATGTCTGGGCGCGTATGGCGCGCATGCTGGCCACGGCGCGAAGCCGTGGCCCCTATGTGATGGGCGGTGAAAGCCGGCTGGCTTTTCGCTGCCTGCCGACCGACATCGATTTCAACATCCATCTCAACAATGCGCGCTACATGATGCTGGCCGATCTCGGCCGCATTGACCTCTTTGTCCGCGCCGGGCTGATCACGCTGGCGCGAAAGAATGGCTGGGCGCCGATGATGGGCGGGCTGCAGGCGGTCTACGCACGCGAGATCCGGCTGTGGCGCCGGTTCGAAGTGGTGTCGTCGATCGAAACCTGGGAAGGCAGCCAGGTCATCGGCAAGCACCGTTTCGTCCTCGACAATGGCGAGACGGCTGCTTTGATCCTGACGACCGCCGGCGTCTATGACCGCAAGGCTCGCCGCTTCCTCGACATTGCCGAGGTTGTTGCAGCCCTTGGTCGCACAGCCGATCCACGACAGCCAACGGAGGCGGAACGGATTTTCATGGCTTCGCACCAGGGTTTGCGTAGCCTCGCCAAGGCGGCCAGTTGATCCCGGGAATCCCAATGTCCAGGGTCGACACGAATGTGTGTCGGGTGAGCGGTGCTGGTGGACAAAGCGGCCTTCGCGGACTAGAACGAACAGGCATTTTTTCCTGTTTCGAAGGAGAGCACGACATGCTCTCGCACGACCGCGTCTGGGCCGCCATCGATGCTCTCGCCGAGCGCTATTCGCTGTCGGCTTCAGGTCTGGCAAGGCGCGCGGGGCTCGATTCGACTGCTTTCAACAAATCGAAACGCCTGTCGTCCGACGGCCGGCCACGCTGGCCTTCGACCGAATCGCTGGCCAAGATCATCGAGGCGACGGGTGCTTCACTCGACGAATTCACCGGGCTTATCGAAGGCCGCATGGGCGCCGCGCCCGCCTACCGGCGATCGGTGCCCTTGCTTGGCTTTGCCCAGGCCGGCGCCGGCGGTTTTTTCGACGATGCCGGTTTTCCTGCAGGGCAGGGCTGGGATCTGGTCGAACTGCCGGCGCAGTCGACCGAAAGCTCCTATGCGCTGCAGGTGCAAGGCGACTCCATGCTGCCGCTCTACCGCAATGGCGACGTCCTCATCGTCGAGCCGGGCGCGGCCACCCGCAAGGGTGATCGCGTCGTCGTCAAGACCACGTCAGGCGAGGTGATGGCAAAGGTGCTCGAGCGCCAGACCGTCAAGTCGATCGCGCTGGTCTCCCTCAATCCCGATCATCCCGACCGCGACATTCCCATGCGCGATGTCGAATGGGTGGCGCGGATTGTCTGGGCGAGTCAGTAGGTCCGAGCTGGTGCGGCTTCCTCATCTTGCCCTGGCGGTTGTGATGGTTCCGGTGATGGCGGCCCTGGTCGTCGCCGGCGGCCGTACGCTGAAAGGAAGCGAAAGCACCGTCGCGGTGGACCAGATCGATCCTGGCGTTGATACGATCTCTCAGGCAGGCACCGATGCCGGGCCGGAAGAGCCGGCCACGTCAGCCATTCCAGCGCCTGCCGCTCCGCCACCGGCAAAGCCGGCGGTGCATTCGCGGGCGATTGATCCGGAGGTCGTCGCGCCGCCGGACCTGCCCGCCGGAGAAATCGAGCGGATCGAGCCGCGCGAACCGCTGAGCAAGCTGGCGCTGGCCATGCCGCCAAAGCCGAAGATGCCCGACGACTGGAACGGCACGAAGCTGTTCCAGCCGGTCGCGCCGGCCGCCGGCCTTATCGAGGCGAAAGGCTATTCCGTCGCGGTTTCCGGCATCGATGTCGTCGCGCAGGACGAGGCCTGCACCACGGACGGCAAATCCTGGCCGTGCGGCATTCGCGCGCGCAGCGCCTTCAGGGCCTTTCTGCGCGGCCGCGCGGTGATTTGCACGGTCCCGCCTGAAGGCGGCCGCGACCGGATCGCGGCCGAATGCCGGATCGGCAAGCAGGACGTCGGCCAGTGGCTGGTCGAAAACGGCTGGGCGCGTGCCGCCAAGGGCGGGCCCTATGTCGAGGCCGGCGAAAAGGCGCAAAGCGGCAAGAAGGGCATTTTCGGGCCGGCGCCGGATCTTGCCGGCATCTCGGCGATGCCCGCCGCGCCCGCCCCGGCGCCTCAGGCGCCGGGCTCGATCCTGGAAGAGGGCTCGATCCTGAAAGAGGAGGGCGGCGCCCTCAAGCCAGTTGACCAGCCAGCGCCTGCTGAATGAGCGCACGGGTCTCGGCGACGCCGTAGAGCGCGGCGAACGATCCGAAGCGCGGGCCGCGCTCCTGCCCGATGAGCACCTGGTAGATCATCTGGAAGAAGGCGCCAGAAACGCCTGGGCCGCCTTCCGGGCTCTGCTTGGAATGATCCTGATAGCGTTCGATCTTGCGCGCCACGTTGAGTGAAGCGTTCTGGATCGCTTCGCCGCTGGCATCCGTCGGCAGCGTGCCAAGCGCCGCGTCCAGCGCCTGCAGCGCCTCGCGCTCGACATCGTCGGCGGCGCGGAACGTTTTCGTCGGCTTTACGAAGTCGTCGAAATAGCGGATCGCATAGCCCGTCAGCCTGTCGAGTTCGGGATGGGTGGCCGGCGTCACGCCGGCGGCGTGGCGTGAGATGAAGCCCCACAGCACATCCTTGTTCTGCGCATTGGAAGCGCTGACCAGATTGAGCAGCAGCGAGAACGGCACCGGCATGTCGATGGCCGGCGGATTGCCGTCATGCATATGCCAGACCGGGTTGCCCAGCCCCTCCTTCCAGTCCTGCCGTGGGTAGGCGGCAAGGAAGGTGTAATATTCATCCACGGCCCGTGGGATGACGTCGAAATAGAGCTTCTTGGCCTGCCGCGGCCGTTGATACATGTAGAGCCCGAGGCTCTCGGTCGGCGCGTAGGTCAGCCATTCGTCGATGGTCAGGCCGTTGCCCTTCGACTTCGAGATCTTCTGGCCGTTCTCGTCCAGGAACAGTTCGTATACGAAATGCTCCGGCGCGCGTCCGCCCAGGATGTCGCAGATGCGGTCATAAACGACCGCGTTGGTCTGGTGGTCCTTGCCGAACATTTCGAAATCGACGCCCAGCGCCGCCCAGCGCATGCCGAAATCCGGCTTCCATTGCAGCTTCACCCGGCCGCCGGTGATCGAAAGCGTGGTCTCGGTGCCTTCGTCGTCGAAGGTGATGGTGCCGGCCTTGGCATCGACATGCTTCATCGGCACGTAAAGCACGCGGCCGCTCTTCGGAGAAATCGGCAGGAACGGGCTGTAGGTCGCCTGCCGCTCCGGTCCGAGCGTCGGCAGCATCACTGCCATGATCTTGTCGTAGCGCTCGGCGGCGCGAAGCAGCATCGCGTCGAAACGGCCGGACTTGTAGTACTGCGTCGCACTGGCGAATTCGTAGTCGAAGCCGAACGTGTCCAGGAAGCGGCAGAGCATCGCGTTGTTGTGGTCGGCGAAGCTCGCATAGTCGCCGCCGAACGGATTGGGAACCGAAGAGAGCGGCTTGTGCAGATGCGGCTCAAGCGCTGCGCGGTCCGGCACGTTATCGGGTATCTTGCGCATGCCATCCATGTCGTCGGAAAAGCACAGCAGCTTCGTGGCGACCTTGTCTTGCGTCAGCACACGGAACGCATGGCGCACCATCGAGGTGCGCGCCACCTCGCCGAACGTGCCGATATGCGGCAGGCCGGACGGGCCATATCCGGTCTCGAACAGGACCGTTTCGGGAAAGTCGGCGCCTTTGTAGCGCTCGATGATCTTTTTGGCCTCCTCGAACGGCCACGCCTTGCTCTCGGCGGCGGCCGCCAGCAGTTCGGGGTTGAGATCGAGGATGTTTGATCCCGCCATGGTGCTGTTTCCAAATTATTCGCCGGCCAGACTATTTTCGCTGGTTTGGCCGCGGTGTCGATTTTCAACCGGTCTCTAGGCGCGCGGGGCCGGAGCGTCAACGATTGCGGCGCTTTTTCCTTGCGGCCTCCGAGCGCCGTTCCTACCTTCGAAGCCCGTTCAAGGAGTACCGAATGCCATCGCCGACGCCGCATGAAGCCCTGATCTACCTGATGGTCATCACCTCGGCCTCCGATCGGGACATGACCGATGTCGAACTGGCCCGGATCGGCGATGTTGTCCGCTCATGGCCGGTGTTCGAGGATTTCAAGCAGGATAGGCTGGTTCCCGTCGCCCAGGCTTGCCAGAAGCTGCTGCATGAAAAGGACGGCCTGGAGGGTGTCCTGGCACAAGTCGCCGAAGCCCTGCCGGAGCGCCTGCGCGACACCGCCTATGCCGCTGCCTTCGAAGTGGCCGCCGTCGATCTCGAAATGCGCATGGAGGAAGTGCGCGTGCTGCAGTTGATCCGCCGGCAGCTCGATCTCGACACACTGACCGTCGCCGCCATCGGCCGCGCGGCCAAGGCGCGGCTGCGCACTCTGACCTGACTGCGTTACGGGCGGATCAGAAAACCGGAACCGGATCGGAAAAAACTGACCGGGACCGGATCAGAAAAAACTGACCGGGAAATAGCGCAGGTAGAATTCGGCGAAGGTACCTTTCATCGAAATCTCCTGCAGCGCGTAGTCGATCGCGGCGGCCAGGGCCGGATTGTCCGCCCGTGTGGCGATGGCCATGCCCGTGCCCAGATATTCTGGCGCCAGATAGGGACCGCCGGCAAAGCGGCAGCAGCCTGCGGCGTCCGAGCCGCCCAGCCAGAAGGCGAAGCGCATGCCGTCGCCAAAGGCCGCATCGATCTTGCCCGCCTTGAGGTCGGCGTAAAGGGCTTCCGGTCCGTCGAAGGAGACGATCTGGACCGTGTTGAAATAGTCGCGCAGCATGCGCTCATGCGCCGAGCCGGCGATCACGCCAACGCGCTTGCCGTGCAATTTGTCGAAGACCGGTTCCGTCAACGCCTTGCCCTTCGGCATGATGAAACGCGCCGGAAACTGCAGATAGGAGCGTGAGAAGGCATATGTCTGGCGTGCCTGTGGCGTTGCGGCGATGCCGGCGATGATGGCTTCGCCCTCGCCTTTCTCAAGCGCCCCTTCGAGCTCGGCCCAGGGCAATGCCTGGATCTGGCATTTGTCGATGATGCCGAGTTCGGCGCAGATGGCGCGTGCCAGGTCGATGTGGAAACCGGACAGCTTTCCCGAGCCGTCGAGGAAATTGAAGGGTGGAAAATCCGTGGTCGTCAGGAACCGCAGCCTTGGCAGGGCCGAAAGATCTGGCTTGGGCAACCGTTCCTTGGCGTCCCACAGCACCGGCACCTGCGGCTCCGCCGCGCGCGCGCCAGAAGCCGCCGGCAGTGCCGCCATCAGCAGCGACGCCAGGACCAGGAACCGCCATTGGAACGCCACGATAGAACTCCGCCGCACTCGTTTTCGCACTGGTTTTGGTACGAAAATGATACAGGCACAATGGTTTTTGATTTCAACGCGCCGATTTCAGGATATGATTTAGCGCGTTTGCAAACAGCGGTGGCTGCCTTGGTTGGGGGACCAGGGTCGAGAACCACAACCGGAAAAGTGCGATTGCAATCCGTGGTCGGTGGCAAAGTGCAGGCAAGGCATGGACCATCGGTCTCAATGCATGAGGCAACATGGGGTTGATGTTGCGATGGGTCAATTCGATCGTACGCTGGAATACATAGACCAACTGCAGCACGCCGGAACGGCGGCGGTGGTTTGCGAGAAGCTGTTGGGCATAACGTCGGATTTCGGTCTGACCGCGCTTATGGCCGGAACCGTTCCGCAGCCGGGCACGCCGGCCGGGCAGCAAAAGCAGCATGTGCTGCTGTGCGACTGGCCTGTCGAATGGCTGGAGCGCTACGTGTCGCGCAATTATGTCGATCACGATCCCGTGGTCAGCCACATGAAACAACTGCAGGCGCCGTTCCAGTGGCGGGAAGCCGCCGAGGGCATTCGCTTCGACAAGAGCAGCGGCGAAGTGATGGGCGATGCCGGCGCCTTCAAGCTGCGCGACGGCTTGGCTTTCCCGCTGATCACACTCGACGGCCAGATCGTCATGGTGTCGCTGGGTGGCGAGGCCGTGCAGCTGTCGGCGGAAGAGTTCGGCCTGGTGTCGCTGGTCTCCACCTATGCCGTTGGCCGCGCCATGCAGCTCCACACCATGGCGGCCAAGACCATCGACCATATCGAGTTGACTCCGCGCGAGCGCGAATGCCTGCAATGGGCGGCTGTCGGCAAGTCCGAATGGGAGATTTCGCAAATCCTCGGCATCTCGGAGCACACCTCGGAGAAACATCTTCTTAACGCCAAAAGCAAACTCGGTGCCGTCAACCGGGTTCAGGCTGTCGCCGAAGCGATAAGGCGCGGCTACATTAGTTAGGTCGGCCGTGCCGACCTAGAAATTCTTGCCTACGTGATCACGCAATTTTCTCACTGAAGCACGGCCGTATCTTCCTCTTAAACCCAGGAGACGACGGCATGCTTTTTTGTCTTACAACTCAGGAATTGATGGAACGTCCCGACCTTTGGGAGGCCGCCCATCGGCTGCGCTATCAGATATTTGTCGAAGAAATGGGGTGGGAGGACCTGCGGCGCCCGGACGGATTCGAGGTCGACCAGTTCGACCATGACGAGGCGGTGCATCAGATCGTCATCAGAGGCAACGAAATCGCAGGCTATCAAAGGATGTTGCCGACCACGCGGCCCCATCTGCTGACCGAAGTCCTGACCGACCTTTCCGAGGGAACGCCGCCATCGGGCCCAAACATCTGGGAATTGACCCGCTATGCGGTGGCTCCAGGCTTCCGCGATGGCCGTCGCGGCGTTTCGACGGTCGGCACCGAATTGATCGCCGGCTTCGTCGAGTGGGGGCTGAAGCGCGGCGTCGACAAGGTGATCATCGAGTTCGAGCCGATGTGGGTATTGCGCGCCTTGCAACTGCATTTCCTGGCGACGCCGCTAGGCTACCAGCGCACCTACGGAAATCAGCAGGTCGTGGCGACACTGCTCTCCTTCACCGAGCACACGCTGGATGTGGTGCGTTCGCGCCGCAATCATCATGCTCCCGTTCTGGCCAGGGGATATCCAGACATGTTCGGCCAAAGGAGGGCGTCATGAGATCGGAGATGGCCATGCACCCGCAACCGGAACTGCGCAACCACACGCTCATCGTCACCGTGTCGTCGAATGACGGCCGGCCGGTGCTCGACAGAAGGGCCTATGAAAGCCTTGCCAGGACGTTCCACGAAGCCGCCGACAATGATGAGGTTCGTGTCGTCGTGCTGCGTGGCCTGGCGGGCTGTTTCTGCCTCGGTGGCGACTTCTCCGAATTCCTCGACGCCACCAAGCATCAGAAGCTCATCGCCGCCGTCACCGACATGTTCCGCACGCTGGCGACGTTCCCGAAGCCTATCCTCGCCTGCGTCGACGGCGATGCCGTCGGCGTCGGCTGCACGATCCTGTTCCATTGCGACATGGTGATCGCCTCCAATGAAAGCACGTTCCGGGTGCCGTTCGTCGATTTCGGCCTTGTGCCGGACGCGGCGACCAGCATCCTGGCGCCGCAGAAGCTCGGCTATGCCGGCGCCTTCCGCTTCTTTTGCCTCGGCGACACGCTCCACGCCGAGGATGCCAGGGCGCTCGGTCTCGTCGCCGAGATCGTGCATGACGGCGTGGAGGAGGCGACGCTCGGACGGGCCAGGCAGCTGGCCAAGAAGCCGGTCGCTGCCCTTCTGCAGACCCGTGGGCTGCTCAAGGGGAACACCGGCGCGCTGTGCGATCGCATCGACCAGGAGATATCGCTGTTCCAGCAGGCATTGCAGGACGACACCACGCTGCGGCGCCTGCAGCGCATTGCAAGGCTGGCGGCCTGAGGATCGCGAAGAATGCCGTGCCGCGTGGAGGCCACGCGGCACGGCGAATTCAGCCCTCCTTGCCCAGGAATGACGGTCCTTCGCCGATGATCTTCTTGTCTTCCTTGCCGATGATATCGAGATCGCGCCCCTCATAGGGCAGCGACAACAGGATGCGCCGCATCACCGCCAGCCGCGCGCGGCGCTTGTCGTTGGCCCGCACGATGATCCATGGCGCGAACGCCTTGTGGGTCCGCTCGAACATGGTGTCGCGCATCTTGGTGTAATCATCCCATTTGGTGATGCCGGCGACATCGATCGGCGAGAACTTCCAGCTCTTCAGCGGACTGTAGCGACGGTCATGAAAACGCTCGAGCTGCGTTTCCCGGCCGATGTTCAGCCAGAACTTGAAGAAATGGATATCGTCATTGACGATCATCCGTTCGAAATGGGGCGTCTCGTCGAGAAACTTCTCGTGCTGTTCGGGCGTGCAGAAGCCCATCACCGGCTCAACGCCGGCGCGGTTGTACCAGGAGCGGTCGAAAGTGACGAACTCGCCCGATGTCGGGAAGTGGTCGACATAGCGCTGGTAGTACCATTGTCCCAGCTCGGGCTGGGTCGGCTTGGTCAGCGCCACGTTGCGTGCCGTGCGCGGGTTGAGATACTGATGCACCACGAAGATCGTGCCGCCCTTGCCGGCGGCGTCACGGCCCTCGAACAGGGCCATCACCCGCTTGCCGGTCGCCTGCAGCCATGCCTGCGCCTTGACGAGCTCGATCTGCAACTTTTCGAGCGTCTCGTCATACTCGTCGCTTTTCATCTTCTTGTCGTAGGGGTAGCCTCCCGCGGTCAGCTTTTTGGCCTCGACCCACTCCGGAAGCTCGGGATTCTCGATGTCGAATTCCCGTTCCTTGCCGTCGATCCTGATCTTCAGCGGACCCGAAGCCGGCGCGGCGGAACTTTCCTTGGCATTTTTCATGCTGACGAACCCTTTCCAGCTTTCGGACTCATGCTATTGGGAGCCACTACAGACCGCGCGTCCGTCTGGACGCGCAAACGACGCTGCAGGACTTTTGATTTTGCGCATGATCCTTTCCGAGAATCGATTCCCGATTTACGGGATCATGCGCGGAGCGGTCCAGCGGAAGTTTCCGCTGCCGCACGACCGATGGGGCGCGGGCGCGCGAGCGAATGACTGATCTGGACGCAGGGCAGAAGGGCATGGCGCAAATCCTGGCCGCCCGGCTGTGGAACAGCCGCTGGCTGCTTGCTGCCGGTGTCGCCGCGGTTCTGATCGCTTTTGCCTTCGCGGGCGTGTCCGCCTACGCGCTGGTACCGGCGCTGCTCCTGTTGCTTGCGGCGGCGATGCTGCCGGCCGCGGGACTCGGCCAGTCCGCCGATGGTGCCGCCGCGATCGAGGCGATCGGCCTGCAGCGCCTGTCGGGCGAATATCTGGCGGCGGCCGTCGCCGACCCGCTCATCATCTTCGACCATGCCGCCACCATCGTGCATGCCAACGCCGCCGCGTTTGCCGCCTTTGGCGGGATCGC
Organism: Mesorhizobium sp. GW821-FHT07A06; assembly: GCF_059419085.1. Lineage (NCBI taxonomy): Bacteria > Pseudomonadati > Pseudomonadota > Alphaproteobacteria > Hyphomicrobiales > Phyllobacteriaceae > Mesorhizobium > Mesorhizobium sp. GW821-FHT07A06. Next base: position 46,215 of record NZ_JBWKRC010000008.1, on the reverse strand, counting down.
ACCGGGCATATCGCTGCCGCTGAAATTCCGGGCGCCGGAAATGCAGACCCTGCTCGACAGCGTGTTGTCGGGTACTCTCGCCTCGGATGTCGTCGACTATACCGAGAAGCTGCCGGTCGAGCGGGCCTACCGGGTCAGCGCGTCCTCGGTCGGGCACGGCACCGATCTCTATGTGCTGGTGTTCAAGGATCAGAGCGAGACGCGGCGGATCGACCGCATGCGCGCCGACTTCATCGCCAATGCCAGCCACGAATTGCGCACTCCGCTGGCCTCGATCGCCGGTTTCATCGAGACGCTGCGCGGACCGGCCCGCAACGATCCGGCGGCGCGCGAGCAATTTCTGCAGATCATGCAGAACCAGACCGGCCGCATGGCGCGGCTGATCGATGATCTCCTGTCATTGTCCCGGCTTGAGATGAAGCCGTATCTGAAGCCCGGGACGGAGGTCGACCTGCGCCAGACCGTCGACAGCGTCATCGATTCGCTGGCCCCGCTTGCCCGCGAAAACAGCGTTGCCATCGAGCGTGATTTCGCCAAGGGGCCTCTCAATGTGCCGGGCGATCGCGACGAGTTGTTCCAGGTTTTCGAGAATCTCCTGGAAAACGCCTGCAAATACGGCCAGTCGGGCGGCCGTGTCCTGGTGTCGATCGCGCGCGGCGACCTCGATTCCGAACCCGGCATCGACGTGACGATCCGGGATTTCGGCCCCGGCATTCCCGAGGAACACATTCCTCGCATCACCGAGCGCTTCTATCGCATCGACGTCGAGACCAGCCGGACCCAGAAAGGCACCGGCCTCGGCCTGTCGATCGTCAAGCATATTCTGACGCGCCATAACGCCAGGCTGACGATCAAATCCGAGGTCGGCAAGGGCGCCGCCTTCTCGGTTCATTTGCCGACGCACTGATCTCGCCCTAGTTTTCCCCTGGACCGTTTCTTTTTTCTGTCATCCCGCTAGCGTATCAGCGGGGATTCGAGGAAACGACTCAAAGTAAAGAACCCGTGGGAAGGCATTTCATTCATGCAGTCCGTGCACATCATGAGCGCCTATGACGAGGAGCTGAAATATCTGTCGAAGCGCATCGCCGCTATGGGCGGCCATGCAGAGCGCATGGTCGAGCAGGCGGTCGCCGCTCTCGTCAATGCCGATCCGGGACTGGCCCAGAAAGTCATTCGCGATGACGCCGTGCTCGATGAAGGGCAGCGCGAGATCGACGACAAGGCGATCATCATCATCGCCAAACGCCAGCCGATGGCGACGGACCTGCGCGAGATCGTCGGCGCCATCCGCATCTCCGCCGATCTCGAACGGGTCGGCGACCTCGGCAAGAATGTCGCCAAGCGGGTGGTCGCCGTCACCGACGGCCGTCAGCCAACCAGCCTGTTTCGTGGCCTGGAGGCGCTGGCCAACCTGGCGCTGACGCAGCTCAAGGAAGTGCTCGACGTCTATGCCTCGCGCTCGGTCGACAAGATCGGCTTCGTGCGTGACCGCGACGACCAGATCGATGCCATGTACACGTCGCTGTTCCGTGAATTGCTGACCTACATGATGGAGGATCCGCGCAACATCACACCCTGCACGCATCTTCTGTTCTGCGCCAAAAACATCGAGCGCATCGGCGATCACGCCACCAACATCGCCGAAACCATCTATTACATCGTCACTGGCGACCAGATGCCGGCCGAGCGCCCGAAAGGCGACAAGACCGATAAGATAAGTCTTTCCGCGACGCTGACGGCGAAATGAACGCTCTTCCTCTCGAACGCTAGATCATATTGCGCTAAACTATCCTCGCGTTAAGCTTCTCAGGCCTTGATAAAGGTCCTGCCTTCAGGAGGCTGCGATGGAATATGTGCGAGAGTTCAAGCCTGCCATACCAACGTCAGGCATCATCGCCTCCAGTGTCTACACCGCCGGGCGGCGTATTGCCGATATTCCGATCGAGGAAGCCGGCGACTGGGCCAAGAAATCGGGACACGTCGTCTGGATCGGGCTGCTCGAACCGGACCGTGACCTTCTGCTGCGCGTCCAGGCACAATTCCATCTGCACGAACTGGCGATCGAGGATGCCGAGCATCCGCACCAGCGGCCGAAGCTCGAGCAATATGGTGACGCGCTGTTCATCGTCGCCCGCACCGCGCAGCTGATCGAAGGACGGGTGACCTTCGGCGAGACGCATCTGTTCGTTGGCTCGGGCTATATCGTCAGCGTCAGGCATGGCCCGTCGACCTCCTACGCCGCCGTTCGCCAGCATTGGGAAAGCTGCCCGCATTCATTGGCCAAGGGCGAGGATTTCGTCCTCTATGCCATTCTCGATTTCATCGTCGACAACTACATGCCCGTTCTCGAGCAGATCGAGGACGAGGTCGAGGCGATCGAAGACAAGGTCCTGCTGAAGCCGATGACCGGTCCCGACATCGAGCGGCTCTATATGCTGCGCCGCGATCTCCTGCGCCTGCGCAACGCGGCGCTGCCGCTGGTGGAAGTCTGCCGCCGGCTGACCAGCGCCGACCTGCCGCAAATCCATTCAGCCATGCACCCGCTGTTTCGCGACGTGACCGACCACATCCGCACTGTCCAGGAAAAGATCGACAGTTTGCGCGAGGTGCTGGCGTTCGCGTTCGAGGCAAGCCTGCTGGTCGGTCAGAGCCAGGAAACGGCGATCTCGAAGAAACTTGCCTCCTGGGCGGCCATTCTGGCCGTGCCGACGGCATTCGCCGGCATCTACGGCATGAACTTCACCGACATGCCGGAACTGAAGATGGAATATGGCTACCCGATGGTGCTGGCGACCATCGCGGCGATCTGCGCGGTTCTCTACTGGCGGTTTCGCAAGAATGGCTGGCTGTAAGGTAAGTCAGTAGAAATTAGTAAGTAGTGAAATTCACTACTCACTACTTGGCGCTCAGCGATTGCGCCTGCGCTCCGCCGCCGGCTGGAAGGCCACGCGGGCGTGGTATTTGCAATATGGACCGGTTTCTGCGGCTTCGTTGCCGCAGAAATTGAAGTCCTCCGACAACGGATCGCCGTTCGGCCATTTGCAGGTGCGCTCGGTCAGTTCGACGAGTTGCAGATGCCGAGAGATCGGTACCACCACATTCTCGACCGGGCGGATATAGTGTCGCGCCACCGGCTCGGCGTCGAATTGCGTCTGAAGGGCGGTCGCGCCGATCGATGCCGTGACATGGCGAGCCGTGGTTGCGGCGCGCGCCACCGATTTCTGGACGGTCGAGCCCTGTGTCGCCTTCTTCTGGCGTGCCGGCGTCGCCGTTGCGCGGCCGCGGCCCGACAGCTTCAGCCGATGCACCTTGCCGATGACGGCATTGCGGCTCACCCCTCCAAGCTGAGCGGCAATCTGGCTTGCGCTCAGACCCTCCGACCACAGTTTTCTGAGAAGTTCGACCCGCTCGTCAGTCCAGTTCATGAGACCGCGCTCCTGCTAAGCGTGCGGCAATCGGAATCCACTCCCGACCCAGCACCACTGCTGGGGCAGACACCACATATATCTGGTGATTAGGTCCGCCGCACGAAATCTAGTTATTTCTCGACTACAATTACCTTATGCGCTGACTCGGTGACAAGAGTCCCAAGTGCAACACGAATCGGTTTTTTCGGTTTTCCCCAACTTGCCCGGTCGCTTATGAGCCGGCATCGCGTTGGAGGGCTTGCCGCGCGCACTACGCGACGTTTTCGTTGACTTCATGGCCGAAAAACACGATAAGCCGCACAAGGCCGCCGCTTTGGCGGCTTTTTTGATTTTCCGGTACCGGAGACGCATATAATGAGCGGTTCGGCGCTTTACGAGACCTTTGCTCGCGCACCCCTGGCTTTCGACTACGGGGAAGGCACCTGGCTGGTTACCGACAAGGGCGAGCGATATCTCGATTTCGCCGGCGGTATCGCGGTCAATTCGCTTGGCCACGGCCATCCGCATTTGGTCGCGGCGCTGACCGAGCAGGCCGGCAAGCTCTGGCACGTCTCCAACCTCTATGAGATCCCGGGACAGAGCCGGCTTGGCGAGCGCCTGGCTGATGCCACCTTCGCCGACAAGGTGTTTTTCACCAACTCCGGCGCCGAGGCGCTGGAATGCGCGATCAAGACGGCGCGGCGCTACCACTTCGTCAAGGGTCATCCCGAGCGCTTCCGCGTCATCACCTTCGAAGGCGCCTTCCATGGCCGCACGCTTGCGACCATCGCCGCCGGCGGCCAGTACAAATACCTCGAAGGCTTCGGCCCCAAGGTCGAAGGTTTTGACCAGGTCGGCTTCGACGACATCGATGCCGCCGAGAAGGCGATCACGCCGGAAACCGCCGCGATCCTCATCGAACCGGTGCAAGGCGAGGGCGGTATTCGCCCGGTGCCCACACAATCGTTGAAGCGGCTGCGCCAGCTCTGCGACCAGCACGGCCTGCTCTTGATCTTCGACGAGGTCCAGTGTGGCATCGGCCGCACCGGCAAGCTGTTCGCGCATGAGTGGACGGGCGTGACGCCCGACATCATGGCGATCGCCAAGGGTATTGGCGGCGGCTTCCCCATGGGCGCGTGCCTGGCCACCGACGAGGCCGTGGTTGGCATGACGTCGGGCGTGCACGGCACCACCTTCGGCGGAAATCCGCTGGCCATGGCTGTCGGCAATGCAGTCCTCGATGTGGTGCTCGAAGACGGCTTCCTCGAGGATGTGCAGCGCAAGGCATTGCTGTTGAAGCAAGGCCTGGCGGCGGTCGCGGACGAGTTTCCCGATGTCATCGAAGGCATCAGGGGCACCGGCCTGATGCTTGGCCTCAAATGCGCCATGCCCAACACCAAGGTGAACATGGCGCTGCGCGACCAGCATTTGCTGGCGGTTCCGGCCGGTGACAACGTCATCCGCCTGCTGCCGCCGCTCACCGTCACCGACGCCGAGATCCACGAAGCGCTCAACCGCATCCGCGCTGGTGCCAAAGGCCTGGCGGACGCCATCGCCGTGGCCGCCGCGAAGTAATTCCGGAATATTGCTGATGTCAGTTCGCCATTTTACCGATCTTTCCACCGTTTCCGAGGGCGACCTGCGTTTCATGCTGGACGATGCGGTGGTGCGAAAGGCGCGCCTCAAGGCTGGTGAGCGGACCAAGCCGCTCGAAGGCAAGGTGCTGGCGATGATCTTCGACAAGCCGTCGACGCGCACACGCGTTTCCTTCGACGTGGGCATGCGCCAGCTTGGCGGCGAGACCATCATGCTGACCGGTACCGAGATGCAGCTCGGCCGCTCGGAAACCATCGCCGACACCGCCAAGGTCCTGTCGCGCTATGTCGACGCGATCATGATCCGCACCACCTCGCATGACCGGTTGCTGGAACTGACCGAGAACGCCACTGTGCCGGTGATCAACGGGCTGACCGACGACACCCATCCCTGCCAGCTGATGGCCGACATCATGACCTTCGAGGAGCATCGCGGTCCGGTTGCCGGCAAGACCATCGCCTGGACCGGCGACGGCAACAATGTGCTGCATTCGCTGCTCGAAGCGTCTGCACGGTTCCGCTTCAACCTCAATGTCGCCGTTCCCGAAGGCAGCGAGCCGGCGCAGAAGCACGTCGACTGGTCCAGGGCGCATGGCGGCAAGCTCCATTTCACCCGCTCGCCCGAGGAAGCCGTCGACCAGGCCGACTGCGTCGTCACCGATTGCTGGGTGTCGATGGGCCAGGAGCATCGCGCCCGTGGCCACAACGTCTTCTCGCCCTACCAGGTCAACGCGAAGCTGATGGCGCATGCCAAGCCGGACGCGCTGTTCATGCACTGCCTGCCGGCGCATCGCGGCGAGGAAGTGACCGACGAGGTTATCGACGGACCCCATTCGGTGGTCTTCGACGAGGCCGAGAACCGGCTCCACGCCCAGAAGGCGGTGCTCGCCTGGTGTCTTGGTGCTTGAGATGAAGTGTCCGGGCGCTTGATCTGCGGGGGCGCGATGCCTATCTGCGCCGCATCACGCAAATCAAGCGCGTTTGGACGCATGCACCCCAGCGGGCGGCATGGCCGCGCCCTGGAGCTTTGTCATGTTGGAAACGCATCAAGTGACTGAACATCACCCCAAACTCGGCGAGTTCGGCTATGCCGGCGACGACCATGTCGTGCCTTTCGAGGTCGGCCCGCTCGACGTGCGCGGTCGCACGGTCCAGCTCGGGCCGATGCTCGACGCCATCCTCAGCCGCCACGACTATCCCGAGCCGGTCGCCCGCCTGCTGGCGGAAGCCTGCGTGCTGACGGTGCTGCTCGGCACCTCGCTCAAATTCGAGGGCAAGTTCATCCTGCAGACCCGCACCGACGGGCCGGTCGACATGCTGGTGGCGGATTTCACGACGCCTTCGGCGCTGCGCGCCTATGCGCGCTTCGATGCGGATCGGCTCGAGGCGCTGGTCGCGGCAGGAGAGACGTCCCAGCAGACGCTGCTCGGCAGCGGCGTGCTGGCGCTGACCATCGACCAGGGTGCCCACATGCAGCGCTATCAGGGTATCGTGCAACTCGACGGCGAGACGCTGGAGGACGCGGCGCGTACCTATTTCCGCCAGTCGGAACAGATTCCGACGGATATCAGGCTGTCTGTGGCCAAGCTTTTGACGCCGGGCCCTGGTGGCGCGCGCGAACAGTGGCGTGCCGGCGGCATCCTGGCGCAGTTCCTGCCGCAGTCCCCCGAGCGTATGCGCGTTCCGGACCTGCCCGGCGGCGACGGCGATCCACGCGAGGAGATCCACGATCCGGCCGACAATTCCTGGCAGGAATTGCTGGCGCTGCTCGGCACCATCGAACCGACAGAGCTGATCGATCCGACGATCGGCGCCGAACGGCTGCTCTATCGCCTGTTCCATGAGCATGGCGTGCGCGTTTTCGGCGGCGTCCCCGTCGCCGACCAGTGCTCATGCTCCAGGGACAAGATCCGCGGCATCCTCGAGGGCTTCTCCGCGCAGGAGATCAAGGACTCGACCGAGGATGGCGGCATCCACGTCGCCTGCGAATTCTGCTCGAAGCAATATGACTTCGACCCTGCGGAATTCGCTGCGCAGTGAGTCGAGCCTTCTCCCCGTGCAACGGGGAGAAGGACGCTAATTCACCGTCCGTCTCGTTCCCGGCAGATCCAGCGAAAAGGCCGGGATGGCGATGTCGAATGTCTCGCCGCGCTGGTTGCGCATCGTATAGCGTCCGACCATGATCCCTGACGGTGTCGAGAGCGGGCAGCCCGACGTGTATTGATAGCTGTCGCCGGGATTGAGTTCGGGCTGGTCGCCGACAACGCCGGGGCCGCGCACTTCCTCGACCCGGCCGGCGCCGTCGGTGATGTGCCAATAGCGCGACAGAAGCTGCACGAATTCGTCCGACTGGTTGTCGATCGTTATCTGGTAGCCCCAGACGTAGCGGTTCTCGGAAGGATCCGAACGGTCCTCGAGATAGAACGGCCTGACCTGCACTTCGATATTGCGCGTTACGGCGCGGTACATAAGCGGCTCCAAAACGATATCGAGCATGATCGCGAAAAGTGGAACCGGTTTTCTCGGTCAAACGCTTCCCGTTTGTTCAAAGGCCATGCTCAAACAAAATAAAACTCTCGGCCCTCCAGGCGAGGAGGTCAACGTGCGCGTCTTGACGCGCTCGTCCTCGAAAGGCAGGTGCCGGCAAAGAATGTCATTTAAGTGACACATGACAATGGTGGTGTGCGCGAACCGAGCGACTCGGCGCTCTGTCGAACTGTTGAAAGCGGCCACACCGCGGGCCGTCTCTTCCGGAGTGCCCAGACCTCGATGGAACTCACTCTCATAGCCACCTCGCTTTCGACTGCTCTTATCCTTTCCAACGCTGCCAGCATCGCGCTGGCCGCTTCGCGGCTGAAACGGCGCACCACGATCGCACGGCCTGCCGGCAAGTTGCCGCCGGTGTCGATTGTCGTGCCGTCGCGTGGTGTCGAGCCGTTCACGCACGAGACGCTGGAACGCGCCTTCTCGCTCGACTGGCCGCGCTATGAGTTGATCTTCTGCGTTGCCCACGCCGATGATCCGGTGGTCGGTTTGATCAGACAGGCCATCGCCCATTTCCCCGAGGTGCCGGCCCGGCTGTTGATCGGTGACGATCGCGTCAGCGCCAATCCCAAGCTCAACAATTGCGTCAAGGGCTGGGAGGCGGCGCGGCACAACTGGGTCGTCCTGGCCGATTCCAACGTGCTGATGCCCAGAGATTACATCCAGCATCTGATTGCGGCGTGGCGGCCAAACACAGGCCTTGTCTGCTCGACGCCGATAGGCTCACGGCCGGATGGCTTCTGGGCCGAGGTCGAATGCGCCTTCCTCAACACGCTGCAGGCGCGCTGGCAGTATGCCGGTGAGGCGCTCGGCCTTGGCTTTGCCCAGGGCAAGAGCATGCTTTGGAACAAGCCGATGCTGGATGCCAATGGCGGCATCCGCGCGCTGGCAGCCGAAATCGCCGAGGACGCCGCCGCGACCAAGCTGGTCAATGGGGTCGGCCTGCGCGTCAATCTCGTCGCTTCGCCCTTCGAACAGCCGCTTGGCCGCCGCACGCTTGGCGAGATCTGGTCCCGCCAGGCTCGCTGGGCGCGCCTGCGCCGCGTTACCTTTCCTCTGTTCTTCGCGCCTGAAATCCTGACCGGCGCGGGGGTGCCGCTGGTGCTTGCGCTGGGTGCGGCGGCAAGCGCCGGCTTCAGCCTGCCGCTGACAGCCGTCGCCGTGCTTGCGGCCTTCTACCTTCCGGAATGCGCACTGGCCTGGTCCAACGGCTGGTACCTGTCGCCGCGTATGGTCGCGGCGATGATTGTGCGGGACTTGATGCTTCCAGCCATGTGGGCGCGCGGCTGGCTCGGCGGCGCTGTCGACTGGCGCGGCAACGCGATGACCATCGGCACCAAGGCCGCCGAACTTGAAGAGACGCCGTCGCGCGCTTGAACCCGCCGCGGTCGACGCCGTCTGGACGGCCTGCTATTGGGCGGCTTTCAACGCCTGTGCGATGTCCTCCAGAAGGTCGTCGGTGTCTTCCAGGCCGGCCGACAATCTCAACGTACCGGGCCCGATGCCGAGTTCGGCGCGGGCTTCGTCGCTCAAATTCTTGTGCGTCGTCGTCGCCGGATGGGTGATCAGGCTCTTGGCGTCGCCAAGGTTGTTCGAGATCAGCACGATGTCGAGTGCATTCTGCAGGGCGAAGGCTGCCTGCTTGCCGCCCTTGACATCGAGGCAGATCAGCGTCGAGCCACCCGACATCTGCTTCTTGACGATATCGGCCTGCGGGTGGTCGGCGCGGCCGGGATAGATGACACGCGCGATCTGCGGCTGCTCGGCGAGAAAATCGGCGATCCTGCCAGCGCTCTCGGTCTGCTGGCGCACGCGCAGCGGCAGCGTCTCCAGGCCCTTCAGCAGCGTCCAGGCATTGAAGGGCGACAGGCTGGGGCCGGTATGGCGGAAATAGTCGTGCAGGTTCTCGTCGATCCACTTCTTGTCCGACAGGATCACGCCGCCGAGACAGCGGCCCTGGCCGTCAATGTGCTTGGTCGCCGAATAGACGACGATATGCGCGCCAAGCTGCAACGGCTTTTGCTGCAAGGGCGTGGCGAAGACATTGTCGACGACAAGCCGCGCGCCGATTGAATTGGCCAGTGCGGCGACGGCTGATATGTCGACCACTTCCAGTGTCGGGTTGGTCGGGCTTTCCAGGAAGAAGAGCTTGGTGTTGGGCCTGACCGCCTTTTCCCAATTGGCGATGTCGGTGCCGTCGACCAGCGTGGCCTCGATGCCGTATCGCGGCGCCAGCGTCTCGACCACCCAGCGGCAGGAGCCGAACAGCGCGCGCGCCGCCACGATATGGTCGCCGGCCTTGACGCTGCACAGAAGGGCCGCTGTGACCGCGGCCATGCCCGATGCCGTGGCGCGCGCATCCTCCGCGCCTTCGAGCGCGCACATGCGCTTTTCGAACATGTCGACGGTCGGATTGGCGTAGCGGGAATAGATGAAACCTGGTTCCTCGCCCTTGAAACGGGCTTCTGCCGCCTGCGCCGTCTTGTAGACATAGCCCTGCGTCAGATACATCGCCTCGGAGGTTTCGCCGAAGCCGGACCGCAGGGTTCCGCCATGCACGAGGGCTGTCTGAGGCTTCCAGTTGCGCTTCTTGGTGCTCATCGCTTTATTCCAGACACAAAAAAACCGGCCGCGAAAGTCGCAACCGGTCCATACGGCCTTGCGGCCCGACGGTCCTTTAGCGACTTGTTTAACGTGGCTGCAAGCCGACCGGCCAAATCACCACGGGATAAAGACCCTTTAGACCCGTCCCACGCTTGCGTCAATTGCCGGCTTCATTAAGAGGTTTGTACCAGGCGGGTTCGACACAGCCTGCCCTCTAGGAGCGAAGCCTTGCGAGAGACGGGCATTCTTCCCGATCAGGACATTTCGGCGCTGTTCCAGTCTGGGGCGCTGAAGTCGACGCGCGCGCTCGATGCCGACCAGATCCAGCCGGCCAGTCTCGATCTGAGACTCGGCGACAAGGCCTGGCGAGTGCGGGCCTCCTTCCTGCCCGGCCCCAATCACAAGGTTTCGGAGAAGCTCGACCGGCTGAAGCTGCACGAGATCAATCTTGCCGACGGCGCGGTGCTGGAAACCGGCTGCGTCTACATCGTGCCCTTGCTTGAAAGCCTGGCATTGCCGGCGGAAATTTCCGCCTCGGCCAATCCGAAAAGTTCGACGGGGCGGCTCGACATCTTCACCCGCGTCATGACGGACCGTGGCCACGAGTTCGACAAGATCGCGGCCGGCTACAGCGGTCCGCTCTATCTGGAAGTCAGCCCACGCACTTTCCCGATCGTCGTGCGCACCGGTTCGCGCCTGTCGCAGATCCGCTTTCGCACCGGCAACGCGCTGCTCGCGGAAGCCGAACTGCATGAACTGCACCGCGCGCAAATGCTGGTCGCCACCGAGCCGCCGAATATTTCGGGCGGCGGCATCGCGCTGTCGATCGATCTCAAGGGCGACAGTGACGGGCTGGTCGGTTATCGCGGCAAGCATCACACCGGCCTTGTCGATGTCGACAAGCGCGCGGCGCAGGATGTCGTCGATTTCTGGGAGCCGATCCACAAGAGCGGCGCCGGCGAGCTGGTGCTCGATCCTGACGAATTCTACATCCTCGTCAGCCAGGAGGCGGTACATGTGCCGCCGCTCTACGCAGCCGAGATGACGCCATTCGACCCGCTGGTCGGCGAATTCCGCGTGCATTATGCCGGCTTCTTCGACCCAGGCTTCGGCCATTCGGCGGCCGGCGGTACCGGCAGCCGTGCCGTGCTCGAAGTGCGCAGCCACGAGGTACCTTTCATCCTCGACCACGGCCAGATCGTCGGCCGGCTGGTCTACGAGCACATGCTGAAGCGACCGCAGGCGCTCTACGGCACCGATCTGGGCTCCAACTACCAGGCGCAAGGCCTGAAGCTGTCCAAGCACTTCCGCGCCGCGCGGTGATCTTTACAGCCCGGTCTGCCTGACTTCGCTGGGATCAAGTCTCGGGCCTACCTTGCGCGTCCAGAAGGCCGCGCGGTGCCATGAGGCCGATCGATAGATGATGGTTGGTCTAAGCTACCGCTTGAGACTTGATCGGCAGGACAACAGCTTTGCTGCCTTCGGGAACCCGGTCGTACAGGTCTATAATATCCTGATTGAGCAGACGGATGCACCCCGAGGAAACCTTTGTGCCGATCGTCCATGGCTCGATTGTGCCATGGAGCCGGTAAAGCGTGTCGCGCCCGTTGCGATGAAGGTAGAGTGCGCGAGGGCCGAGAGGATTTCGCGGTCCTCCCGCAAGACCGTTGCGCAAGGGGCCGTAGCGCTCGGGATCGCGGCCTATCATGTCCTGCGTCGGGGTCCAGCGTGGCCATTTCTGCTTCCAGGCGATCACCGCCTCGCCTTGAAAATTGAAAGATTCCACCTTTCCCACACCAACGCCATAGCGTATGGCCCGGCCCTGTTCCAGAACCAGATACGCGAATTTTTCATTGGGATCGACAACTACCGTCCCGGGACGCTCGCTTCCTGCATAGGCCACTTCGCGGCGTAGATACTTTGGGTCGACGATCCGCGACAGGTCGATCGCGTCGACCGGGAACGGCTCGCCAGGTACGGCGGCGTACATCGAAAGATAATGTGGATCCGCCGTCGGCGGGGCGGTGGCCGGAAGCAAAGGCACGGTGGCGTTGGTGGCGCAGCCGGCAAGCACCAACGGCGTGGCGATCAGAAACCCTCTACGATTCAAGGTCATAATCTCCTTGGCAAATTTCGTCTTGATATGACCAGCCTCCTTGGCATAAGCAATGAGAATTGATTTATAGCTTCAATAACTGATTGGAATACTATGGACGTCGCTGCAGCCTTGAGGGCCTTCTTGCGGACCGTCGAGAGAGGGTCGATAACAGGCGCCGCGCGAGACTTGGCCATTTCCCAGCCTGCGGTATCAAAGCTTGTCTCGAACCTGGAGAAACATCTCCAGGCCCGGCTCCTGGAGCGTTCGGCGCGCCACGTCAGACCCACGCCGGAAGGCAGGGCACTATATGATGCGAGCCGGACTCCCTTGGCCCAGATCGACGCCGCTTTGGAAGGTGTGCGATCGGACGCCGGTGTGATCGAGGGCGGTATTCGTGTTCATACTCCCTCATGCATCGGGGCGAAAAATCTGCATCCAATCGTGATGGAGTTTCAACGCAGGCATCCGAAGGTGACGGTGGAGCTTGTTCTCGAAAACAGGATGGTCGATCTGGTCTATGAAAATTTCGACCTTGCAATCCGCTATGGGCGCCCGGAGGCGCAAGAAGTTATTGTTCGGCGCATCGGTCAGGTTCGTCGAATTTTGGTTGCCAGTCCGTCTTTCCTGCGAAGGGTCGGACCTATAGACACGCTCGATCAACTGGCCGTGGCTGATCTTGTCGTTACTCCGGCCGTACTGTCCTCCCGCAACATGCTCGCGCTCATCAAAGGTTTTGAGCAGACGGAAGTGGCGGTTCATTCGATCCTGCGTACGAACGATGCGAGCGTGATCGCAAATACGGTCCTGAGCGGCCATGCCGCTGGACCGGTTCAGCTTCTTCTCGTGTCCGAGGATTTGAAGGCTGGGCGGCTCGTTCGAATCTTGCCCGACTACGAGGTACGGCCAAGCGAATTGTTCATCGCTTACCCATCCATCCGGTTCATGCGCCCAGCCGTCAGGGCGCTGAGCGACCATATCATTTCTCGGTTGACGCAGGTCGACGGCGTTGACACGACCGGCGTCGCCCCGGCGGAAAAGGCTTTGGGGCCAAGCATTGCCCTTCTCGACGCACTCCAGTAACGAGCGCCTTACAGAGCCTTCACCGCGACCTTCACAGGCTTTTCGATCTCCAGCGGATTGCGCAGCGGCAGGCCGAAATCCCCAGCCTCGATCTCGAATACATCGCCGGCCTCGGTCTTGACGCCATCGGCGAAGGACAGCGTCGCTGTGCCGAACATGTGCACATGCACGTCGCCCGGCTGGCGGAACGCCGAATATTTGAAATGATGGTGTTCGAGATTGGCGATGGTGTGCGACATGTTCGCTTCGCCTGACAGGAACGGCTTTTCCCACAGTGTCTCGCCGTCGCGCACGATGCGCGACGTGCCCCTGATATCGGAAGGCAGGTCGCCGATCAGGATCTCCGGCCCGAACGAGGCATTGCGCAGCTTGGAATGGGCGAGGAAGAGATAGTTCACGCGCTCGGTCACGTGGTCGGAAAATTCGTTCGACAGCGTGAAGCCGACACGGAAGGGCGCGCCGTCGTCGCCGATGACATAGATGCCGGCCACCTCTGGCTCTTCCCCGGCGTCCTTGGCGAAGGCCGGTGACAGGAGCGCCGCACCTGGCGCCACGGCCATGGTGCCGTTGCCCTTGTAGAACCATTCCGGCTGCACGCCGACCTGGCCTTTGGCGGGCTTGCCGCCCTCCAGGCCCATTCGGAACATCTTCATGGAATCGGTGAGCTGCTCCTCGCCATCGGTGCTGAGCTTCTTGTGCATGGAATCGCGCGTCGCCGCCGAGCCGAGATGCGTCAAGCCCGTACCGGTGAGATGCAGGTGAGCCGGATCGGGATGGTTGATCGGCGACAACAGCCGCCCCTTCTTGTAGGCCAAGTCGAGATCGATCGTCTCGCCAAGCCCCTTGCGCTCGATCAGCGTGGCAAGGCCGACGCCGGTGCGGGCAGCTTCCATGGCCAGCGAATAGACGCTGCGGGCGCCGTTGATGATCCGGGTCTTGCCGCCGCTGCGGGCAACGACACGAATGGTGTCGGCGTCGTCGAGAATCTGCGAGATCAGCATGGTCAGTCCTCTCTCATGTGTCTTGGCCCGGCTGCCTCCTGGCAAACCTTGACCTGCGCGGCTCGGACCTAGCCGCGCCACGGGTTGAACTCTTCGTCCGGATTGCGCTCGCGGGCTTGATCCCCCGGGGGATCTCCTGATGCCGACAACTTGCCGGCCGCGCCGCGATCGTATGCCTCCTGCTTGCCTCGCCTAAACCTGTCAGGCCTTGTTCTTGTTGTAGACGTCGAAGATCACGGCGCCGAGCAGAACCAGGCCTTTGACCACTTGCTGCCAGTCGACGTTGACGCCCATGATCGACATGCCGTTGTTCATCACGCCCATGATGAAGCCGCCGACCACGGCGCCGATGACCTGGCCGACGCCGCCCATCGCCGAGGCGCCACCGATGAAGACGGCGGCGATGACGTCGAGCTCCGAGCCCAGACCCGCCGCCGGCACGGCCTGGCCGAGGCGGGCAGCGATGATCAGGCCGCCGAGCGCCGACAGCACGCCCATGTTGATGAACACGTAAAGCGTCAGCCGCTCGGTGTTGATGCCCGACAGCTGCGCCGCCTTGGCGTTGCCACCCATTGCGTAGATGCGACGGCCGATGGTCATACGCTTGGTGACGAAGACGAACAGCGAGATCAGCACGCCCATGACGAGGAGTACCACCGGCAGTCCCCTGTAACTGGCGAACTCATAGACCAGGAACAGCGCCAGCGCGCTGGCGACCAGCGTCTTGACGACGAACAGGGGGAAGGGTTCGGCCTCATAGCCATGGCGCTCGCGCTTGCGCCGGGTGCGCAGCCCGAAATAGGCATAGGCCAGCACGGCGATCACGCCCAGCACGATCGTCGTCATATGCAGCGTCAGGCCGCTGCCCATGATGGTCTTGCCGGCGGCATTCACCGTCGGTGGGATCAGCGTCAGCGGGCCGATCACGTCCGGTATGAAGCCGGAGCTCAGCGCCTTGAATTCGTCTGGAAGTGGCCCCACCGAGGATCCGCCGCCCAGCAGCGCCTGGCAGATGCCGCGGAAGATCAGCATGCCAGCCAGCGTCACGATGAAGCTCGGTATTCGGTGATAGGCGATCCAGTAGCCTTGCGCCGCGCCGATAAGGCCGCCCACGATCAGGCAGACGATGGACACCACCAGCGGATTGCTGAGGGGCCCGAGCTGCCAGATGACCATCATGTTTGCCGCCAGCGCTCCGATGAAGCCCGCGACCGATCCGACGCTGAGGTCGATATAGCCGGAAACGATAACCAGCAGCATGCCCAGCGCCATCACGATGATGAAGGAGTTCTGCTGCACCAGATTGCTGAGGTTCACCGGCTTGAACAGCGTTCCCGACGTGGTGAACTGAAAGAACAGCATGATGACGATCAGCGCGATGATCAGACCGTATTCGCGCAGGTTCGCCGTCAGCGCCGAGACGGCGATGCGTGGACGTTGTTCTTCGGCGACGTTGCCCTGCGGGGCGGGGGCGCTTTCGGTGCTCATGCTGCTTTTCCTTCTCCCCGAACGATGGCGCGCATTATTTTTTCCTGGCTTGCGTCCGCCGCGGGCATTTCGCCCACGATGCGCCCTTCGTTCATGACGTAGATGCGGTCGGTGATGCCGAGCAATTCCGGCATCTCCGACGAGATGACCACGATCGCCTTACCTTCCGAGGCAAGACGCGCGATGATCGTATAGATTTCGTACTTGGCGCCGACATCGATGCCGCGTGTCGGCTCGTCGAGGATCAGCACGTCCGGGTCGGCGAACAGCCATTTCGACAGCACCACCTTCTGCTGGTTGCCGCCCGAGAGATTGCCGGTCATCTGATAGACGCTCGATGCACGGATGTTCGTCTTCTTGCGATAGTCGTTGGCGATGGCGAGCTCGCGCAGATCATCGATGACGCTGTGGCGCGACACGCCGCCGAGATTGGCGAGTGTTATGTTGTGCTTGATGTGGTCGATGAGGTTGAGACCGTAGGTCTTGCGGTCCTCGGTGACATAGGCGATGCCGTGTTCGACCGCCTTGCTCACCGACGAGACATCGATCTGCTTGCCCTTGAGCAGCACCTCGCCGGTGATGCGGCGGCCATACGAGCGGCCGAACAGGCTCATTGCGAATTCGGTTCGGCCAGCGCCCATCAGCCCGGCAATGCCGACCACCTCGCCCTTGCGCACGTTGATGTCGATGCCCTTGATCACCTGCCGTTCGGCATGGAGCGGGTGGTAGACCGACCAGTTCTTCACTTCGAACACGACCTCGCCGATCTTGGGCTCGCGCGGCGGGTAGCGGTCGTCGAGCGAACGGCCGACCATCGAGGTGATGATGCGGTCTTCCGAAATGTCCTTCTTGGCCAACGTCTCGATGGTGCGCCCGTCGCGGATGACGGTAACCTTGTCGGCGACCCGGTTCACCTCGTTGAGCTTGTGCGAGATCAGGATCGAGGTCATGCCTTGCCGCTTGAACTCGAGCAAAAGATCGAGCAGCGCCTGACTGTCCTTTTCGCTGAGCGATGCCGTCGGCTCGTCGAGGATCAGCAGCTTGACTTCCTTGCTCAGCGCCTTGGCGATCTCGACCAGCTGCTGCTTGCCGACGCCGATATTGGTGATCAGTGTCTTGGGGTCCTCCTTGAGACCCACCTTCTTCAACAGGGCGCTGGTGCGCTCCTCGTTGGCATCCCAGTCGATCACACCGTATCTGGCGTGTTCGTTGCCGAGGAAGATGTTTTCGGCAATCGACAGCATCGGCACCAGCGCAAGCTCCTGGTGGATGATGACGATGCCCTTGTGTTCGCTGTCATGGATGCCTTTGAACTGGCATTCCTGGCCTTGAAAGATGATCTGGCCGTCGTAGGTCCCCGCGGGATAGACGCCCGAAAGCACCTTCATCAGCGTTGACTTGCCGGCGCCGTTCTCGCCGACCACGGCGTGAATCTCGCCTTCCTCGACACGCAGGTTGACATTCGACAGCGCCTTCACGCCGGGGAACGTCTTGGTGATGTCGCGCATCTCCAAAATCGTCGAGGTCATTGGCGCAAGCTCCTCCGAGGCCGGCAGAAACAATACCGGGGTCGCTTGTGAACGAAAAGGGGCCCTGCGTTGCGCAGGACCCCTGACTTTACAACCGAAATTACTTCAGGTCTTCGGCCTTGATGTAGCCCGAGTCGACGACCAGCTTCTGGTAGTTCGACTTGTCGACCTCATGCGGCGTCAGCAGGATCGAGGGAACGACCTTGATGTCGTTGTTGTAGGTCTTGGTGTCGAGGCCATCAGGCTTGCCGCCCGAGAGCACCTTGTCGACGAGTTCGACGGTGGCCTTGGCCAGATCG
This sequence comes from Mesorhizobium sp. GW821-FHT07A06, assembly GCF_059419085.1. Taxonomy (NCBI): domain Bacteria; kingdom Pseudomonadati; phylum Pseudomonadota; class Alphaproteobacteria; order Hyphomicrobiales; family Phyllobacteriaceae; genus Mesorhizobium; species Mesorhizobium sp. GW821-FHT07A06. The sequence continues at coordinate 28,570 of NZ_JBWKRC010000008.1, read as the reverse complement.
CGGGTGTCCTTGAACACGGTCGAGTACTGTTCGCCCGTGATGATCAGCTTGACCGAGGCGGTCTCGGCATCCTGGCCGGTCACGATCGGCCAGGGCTGAGCGGCCGTGCCGTAGCCAACGGCGCGCAGCGAGGCGGTGATGCCGCGCGACAGGCCGTCATAGGGCGACAGGACGCCATCGACGCGGCTGCCATCCGAATAGTTGGCCGACAGCAGGTTGTCCATGCGGGCCTGGGCGGTCGCCGCCAGCCAGCGCAGCGTGCCGACCTTGTCCATACCCATCTGGCCGGACTTGATCTTGATCGAGCCGTCGTCGATCAGCGGCTGCAGGACGGAAATCGCACCATTGTAGAAGAAGAACGCGTTGTTGTCGTCGGGCGAGCCGCCGAACAGCTCGACGTTCCAGGGCTTGGTGTTCGGGAAGCGCTCCTTGAGGCCCTTGACCAGCGAATTGGCCTGGATCACGCCGACGCCGAAATTGTCGAAGGTGGTGTAGTAGTCGACATTGGCGGTCTTCTTGATCAGGCGGTCATAGGCGACGACGACGACGCCGGCGTCAGCGGCCTTCTGCAGCGCATCCGACAGGGTGGTGCCGTCGATCGAAGCGATGATCAGCGCCTTCGGGCCTTTGGTGATTTCGTTTTCCAGCTGGCTGAGCTGGTTGGGGATGTCGTCCTGCGCGTACTGCAGGTCAACGGTGTAGCCGAGAGCCTCGAGCTGGGACTTGACGGCATCGCCGTCATTGATCCAGCGCTGCGAGGTCTTGGTCGGCATCAGCACGCCGACAAGACCCTTGTCGGCCGCGTGCGCCGAGTAGGTCATGGCAGCGATGCCAAGCGCCGCGACTGCGGCCAGTGTCTTGATGATTTTCACTTAACTCTCCCTGGTTGATGGACGCGGCACCCCGGGGGTCGCGGGCCGCGCAATCGTGCAGAAGCGCCAAGGCACTGCTGCCGTCATATCGATCTCCGGTATCCTCCCATGGCCCCGAAACGCTGATTTCAATCGATACGATTTTATCGTCGGCGACCGTCGCGTCTCGGGACGCGCTGACGTTGCCGCCCTTTTGCCATAACTGTCAAATGCGATCTTTGATGATTGCTATACCGCAAGTGGTATGTGTTATGATGCGTGATGGATCGCTGGCAGATACCAACGGGCCGCGAGCGGAGGTAAGGAAAGCCATGGCGACGTTGCCGAATCCGGTCGCGGTTTCAAACGTTTACAGTGACGTACCGGGCGACGGCGAAACCCTGCTGCGCAGCGGTCTCAGCCTGCGCCACATGCGCATGATCGTCGCCCTCGACGATCATGGCCGGGTGAGCGCGGCGGCGCAGGTCATGAACATCTCGCAGCCCGCGGCCTCGCGCATGATCGCCGAGATGGAGGCGGTGCTCGAGGTCAAGCTGTGCGAAAGGCTGCCTCGCGGCATCACGCTGACACCCTACGGCAAGGCGCTGGCCAGGCGTGCGCGGTCGATCCTGCTGGAGATGCGCGAGGTCGACCGCGAGATTTCCGAGCTCAAGGCGGGCAAGGGCGGATCGGTGTTCCTCGGCGCTGTGACGGCGCCCGCGATCGAACTGGCGGTACCGGCGATCCGCGAAATCCGCCGCATCTACCCGCGCATCGAGATCACCATGCAGGTCGAGACCTCGAATGTGCTGGCGCGCGAACTGATCGCCACACGCCACGATTTCATCATCGCCCGCATCCCCGACGACCTCAATCCGCGGCTGTTCGAATCGCGTGTCATCGGCGTCGAGAAAGCCTGCCTTATCGTGCGCCGTGGCCACCCGCTCACCAGCGGCGGCGTGGTGCGGCTGGAAGACACCGCCGCCTATGACTGGGTCTTCCAGTCGGGCGGTTCGCCCTTGCGCCAGGCGATGGAGAGCAATTTCCTGAACCGCAACATCGCCCTGCCGGACCGAATCCTCAACACCAGTTCGCTGCTGCTCACGCTGGTCATGGTCGCGCAATCCGACGCCATCGCACCGGTGTCGGTGCAGGTGGCGAAATTCATCCAGAATCCCGACGGGCTCGCCGGCGCCATTGACGTCGTCCAGACCGAATTCGACATCGAGGTCAGGCCCTACAGCCTGATCACGGTCAGGAATCGCGTGCTGTCGCCGGCCGCCAAGATGCTGCACGATTTCATCCTGCGGGAGGTCGGTTGATGCGTGGCCACATGATTGTCGGCGGGTGCGGAGGTTGCCATCTGGTGTATTGATCGGTTTACAATGACCCTGCAGATCCATTGCAGGACAGGCGGGTAGGGGACGTGAAAGCGAACGTCGTCGTTGTCGAGGATGATCCGCTCGTCGCCGCTCATGTCGGACGCGGCGTGGCGGCGCATGACGGCTTGTCGCTGGCGGGCATCGCGGGCACGCTGGCCGGTGCGCGTGCTCTGCTCGAGGAGAAGGTGGACCTGTTTATTCTCGATCTTGGCCTTCCCGATGGAAGCGGGATCGAACTGATCGAGGAAATCCGTGCACGAGGCGGTCTTGAGCCGAAAATACTCGTCCTCTCGGTGCTGGGCGATCAGGATACGGTGCTGGCGGCTGTGCTGGCGGGAGCGGACGGCTATCTGCTGAAAGATATCGACAGTCTCGACATCGGTCAGCAGGCCGCCGATGCGTTGACCGGTGGTGCGCCATTGTCGCCCAGCATCGCCGCTTATGTGCTGCGTCATCTGCGCCGGCAACGGGAAGATTCGAAATCGGATGATGCCGATCCGCCGCTGTCACCGCGCGAAATCGAACTGCTCCAGCTTCTGGCGCGGGGGTACAGCAACCGGCAGGCGGCGGCCGAACTGGAAATATCGCCGTACACGATCGGCGATCACGTGAAATCGATCTACAGGAAGCTCAGGGTGAGCAATCGGGGCGAGGCCATGGTACGCGCTTTTCGCAGCGGGCTGCTGCGCCTGTGACCATCATGCCCCGGCTGACGGGATGGCGCCGCGCGCTGGCTATCATTCTCGGCGCGCAACTGCTGTTCTGGTGCGCTTATACGCTCATCATCGCCGGTTTTCAGCCTGTGGGCACACTAGAGGAATATCGGTTGCCGGCGGCGCGGGCGCTGCTGGCGTCCGAGCCGGCCGAGGTGGGCGCCTATGCTGCCGGGCTTTCAGGGCCGGCCATGCTGCGTATCCCAGGCTGGCAGCCCGTGGTCCTGCGGCCGGCGCAGGCGAGTCTGTTGTCGCGCGCGGAGACGTCGGCCGGGAATGAGTGGTCGCTCACCTGCCGGGGAAATCCTTGTCCGGAGGCCGCGACAGCTTATGCAGGGCCTTTCGACCGTATGGATGAGGCCGCCGGTCGGGAGAAGTTCCAGCGTTTCGACATGGTATGGCTGGTCGTTGTGACGGAACTGATGATGGGCGCAGCGCTGCTCGTCCTGTTGCCGGTCAACGGCTTTTCGCGGCTCCAGTGCATCACTGGCCTGCTGCTCATATCGGTGGGCATCGACGCCTGGCTCACCACCTTCGGGGCGGAGAGCCTGCCCTATGTCTGGTTTCCGTTGCTGCGCTACGGCGTGGAATATCTGATGCTGACGTTAGCAGCGCTTGCCGTGAACGCCTTTGCCGACTGGCGGTCGCGCGAGGCGTGGGCAGCCTGCGGCTGCTTTGGCGTCGCCTTCGCCATATTGCTTGGGACCGTGGCCGCAGGCGTCGGCTTTGCGACAATTGTGCCCTGGCTCGATGCGGTGGCGCTGACCCTGCTGTTGGGATATGGCGTTTTGGCCTTGCTGCGGATGGGACGGACAGCTCCCGGGCCGGCGATCCGGGTTCTGGCGATATTGCTGGTCGCTCTTGCCTCGATTGGCTTCGACCTGTTTGTCCTGCCGCCGCCCAACGGCTTCGCGCTACAGGCGTCGGTCCTGGCACCGCCATTGACGATGTTCGGCATCCTGTTCGAGATCGCTCTGCAGGGGCACAGGCTCAACCAGGAGGCGGAGGAGGCGCGTAGCGACCTGGAACGTCAGGTGCTGGAGCAGGATGCGAGCCTGCTGCGCTCCTCGCGATTGTTGCGCCATCAGGAACGGTTGCTGGCAATCGACGCAGAGCGTCAGCGTCTGCTGCGCGACATGCACGATGGGGTCGGAGGTGTGCTGACGCATCTTCTCCTCGATGTCCGCGAGAATCGACTGACCTCACGGGAAATCGAGCAGGGATTGCAGTCTTCGGTCGATGACCTGCGCAACATGGCCAGTGCGATCGATGCGGGCAACGAACCGATCGACGAGGCGCTGGCGATGTTCCAGGAGCGCATGGCAGGCCGTCTTGCCCGATCCGGCATCACGCTGGACTATCGCTGCACGCTCCCGACCCCGGCGCCGAGCCTCGACGTGCGGCGGCTGCTCAGCCTCTATCGGCTGTTGCAGGAGGGTATCGCCAACAGCTTGCGCCATGCTTCCGCCACAAGGATCGAACTCGCGATGAACCCCGGTGACGATGGCGTCATTCTCGTCATACTGTCGGACAACGGAATGGGGTTCGAGCCCGAGAGAGCCTCAGGCGCTGCCGGCGAAGGACGGGGCCTTGCGAACATACGTCGTCGGGCTGACCAGATGGGCGGACGAATAGCAATCGAAAGCGCGCCTGGGCGCGGCACGCAACTGACCTTGGCCATTCCGACCCATGCTGCGGGACGAAAGGCCTGATCGCTGCGTCAGAGGTGGTCTGAGCGGGGCTCGAGCGCTCGGCGGTCCGGCTTAAGATGACGGCCGACCGGATGCCGGTAAGCGAGTTGCCTGGCCGCCGGGCCAAATGCCGAAATCTGCCGTGATATTCTGCCGGTACCCCCTCGAACGCGGGATTGATGTATCCGCCGCCCCGGCGGAAAAGATCATCAACGACTCCCGTCCGGGATCGGGGAGCAAATCAATGAAACCGCGGTGCCGCCGATGGCGGCGCGGGGGAGGGCGTATGCCCGCGCTCCCTTGCGCCGACGCGCGGACGGCTGCCGTGGGGGAGCATGGCAATGAAGGCAGGGCGCGGCAATCGTTCGAGGACCATTTCGCTCGGCAGGCTGTCGGTCACGACCTCGACCCTCGCGCTCCTCGCCATCGCGTGCGCGCCTTCGACGGGCCATGCGCAACAGGCTTGTGACCCGGGAGGGGGACCGTACACCGGCGGTTTCCCGGTTTTTAACGGCGGCCCCACCAATGGTTGCAAAGTCGACGCCGATACAGCCGATACTTTTAGCGGCACCGTGGCCGCAACCTTCCGCAATGGCGCCGTCCTCAATGCGAACGCGGCCGGCGCCGTCAGCGGCGGCCTCGTGCAATTGCCGACCTTCGATGCCGTCGTGAATGCGAACGTCGCCAACGCCATCACCGGTGGCACGCTGACAATCAACGGCACCGTGAACGCACTGGCCACCGGCGCCATCGATGGCGCTTGGTTGAGGCTCGGTGGAGACGGCGTCGTCAACATATGGGCCGCCAACGCAACGACAGTGAATACCGACTTGGAGTTCGGCAGTCAGGCAGTGGCCGCGGGAGGTCTCCTCAACCTCAACGGCTACAGCACGACAATCGGTCGGATCACGAACTACATCCCCAGCGGGCAGATCGTAAACGGCGGCGCGACGGATGCCGTGCTGACGATCGATGGTTCGGCACTTGGAGATTCTTCTTTCGGTGGCGTCATCGCCGACGGCGCCGGTGGCGGCACGCTCGCTTTGGTCAAGCGCGGGTCGGGCGCGCAAACGCTTTCGGGCTCCAACACATATACCGGCGGGACGCGGATCGAAGCGGGCACCCTGGACCTCAAGGGCAACGGCACGCTCGGTGCGCCAACGGGGGAGCTCTACATCGGCAGCGGCGCCACGCTCCTTCTTGATACAACGGCCCTGACGATCGGCTCGCTGTCGGGTGCGGGCACCGTCACCCGTTCGGACTTCAACCCCGGCCTGCTCACCGTCAATCAAGCCACCAACACCACTTTCAGTGGCGCCATCGCGGATTACTTCGACGAAATCAACGGCGTAACCACCATGACCGGGCTGACCAAGTCCGGTACCGGCACGCTCACCCTGAGCGGCAGCAACACCTATACCGGCACCACCAATGTGACGGGCGGCACGCTGCTCGTCGATGGATCCCTGGGCAATGTGATGTGGGGGCCCATTCTGTTGGGCACGTCGACGGTTGCGATTGCGTCCGGCGGCAGTCTCGGCGGTGCCGGATCGATCGCCGGCGACGTTTCCGTGGCGTCCGGCGGCATCCTCCTGGGCCGCACCGGCCAGACCCTGTCGATGGGATCGCTGGCGCTGAACGCTGGCTCGGTTATCGATGTCTCTCTCGGCGCACCGGGCAACACGCGCCTGTTCAACGTCGCTGGCAACCTGACGCTTGCCGGCACGCTCAATGTCAGCGACGCCGGCGGTTTCGGCGACGGTCTCTATCGCCTGTTCGACTATGGCGGGGCGCTGACCGACAACGGGATGACCATTGGCGCGACGCCAGCCGGTTATGCTGGCGGCGATCTGGCCGTGCAGACTTCAGTGGCTAACCAGGTCAACCTGCTGGTCGGGGCGGTAGCGCCCGGCTCCTACAGCTTCTGGAACGGCGCGCAGACCGTGCCTAACAATATGGTCAACGGCGGCACAGGCACCTGGAGCGCTGCCGGAACCAACTGGACGAACGCGGGCGGCAGCGCGAGCGGCGTCTACGATCCAGCGGCCATGATGATCTTCCAGGGCGCGCCGGGCGTGGTCACGGTCAGTGCGGGCGGTGGCGCGATGGATTTGGGCGGCGGGATGCAGTTCTTCGTCGATGGCTATCAAATGTCCGGCGATGCGCTCAATCTCACCGGATCCAGCGTTCCGATCCGCGTGGGCAACGGCACCACGGACGGCGCGGGCATGTCCGCGACCATCTTGTCTGCGCTCACCGGCAGCGGTGGCATCGACAAGACCGACCTCGGAACGCTCATTCTTTCCGGATTCAACACGTACACGGGTGGAACCACGATCTCGGCGGGCACGCTGAAGTTCGACGTCGACCTGGGCGGCACGCTTGGCGCACCGACTGGTGCGCTTGCGATCGCCGGCGGTGGCACGTTTGATCTTACCGGTACCAACCAGACGGTCGGCGCGCTGTCCGGCGCCGGCAGCATTACCACTACGGTGTATGGCGGCCGGCAAAGCCCGCTCACGGTCAATCAGGCGACCAACACCAGTTTCAGCGGTGCGATCACGGACGGATTCATGACGGGCGCTGGGGACGGCGCCGTGTGGCTCATCAAGGATGGTGCGGGCACGCTGACCCTGACCGGCAACAGTGCGTTTTCGTTCACCACCGTCGATGGCGGCACGCTGGCGATCGCACATGGCGGTACGGTCGCGAACCTGACCAGCTATATCGGCGAAGTGGCCGGCAGCAATGGCACGATGCTCGTTACCGGCATCGGGTCAGTGTGGACGACGGATTATCTGCGCCTCGGCTATCAGGGTGCGGGCACGCTTACCGTCGCGGATGGTGGCAGAGTCAGCACCGGCGTCGGCACGGTCGATATGGTGCGCACAAGCTCCGCCAGTGGCACGCTGAATCTGGACGGCACGGCCGGAGCACGCGGGGTTCTGGAAACCGGCGGTGTCTGGAAAGGTCACGATGGCGCGAGGGTCAATTTCGATGGCGGCATTTTGCGCGCCACGAGTGCCGACACCGATCTGCTCGGGCATTTCGCTGCCGGCGATGTGACGATCAAGGCGGGCGGCGCCTTCATCGACAGCAACGGTTATGACGTCGAGATCTCTTCCCCGCTGGGCGGCGTCGGGGCGCTGACCAAACAGGGCGCGGGCGAACTGTACGTGATCGGAGCCAATACGTACGAAGGCGGCACCAATATCGAGGCGGGGAGGCTGTTCCTTGGAGATGGCGGCACGCTCGGCGCCCCGACCGGATCGCTTTTCGTCGCAAGCGGCGCCACTCTCGATCTCGGCATCACGTCGCAGACCGTTGGTTCGCTGTCGGGCGCGGGCGATATCACCAGCACGGTGGCGATGGGATCCCCCAGCTTGCTCACCGTGGATCAAGCCACTGACACCACCTTTAGTGGCGTCATCAGGAATGGCATGCAACTCGTCAGTCCCGGCAGCAGCACCCTCCCGGCGATTCTCGTGCCGACGGTCGTTGGGCTGACAAAATCGGGCACGGGCACGCTCACCTTGAGCGGTGGCAATACCTATACCGGAAATACCAACGTGACCGGTGGAACGCTGCTCATCGAAGGGGCCTTGAACAATACCCAGGTCGCGGTTGCATCGGGTGCTGCGCTCGGCGGCACCGGCACGATCACGGGCACGGTCACGGTCTCCGGCCGCCTCTTCACTGGCCCGGTCGCATCTGGCGTCGGCATCGGCACGATGAACGTGGGTGCCGTCACCTTCAATGCCGGCTCGACCTATCAGGTCGCCGCGAACGCGGCCGGACAAGCCTCCCGTCTCGACGTGACCGGGCCGGCCACGATCAACGGCGGGACGGTCAGCGTGCTGGCTGGCGCGGGCAATTACGGACCTCAGACCGACTACACGATCCTGTCGGCGACCGGCGGCGTCAGCGGTACGTTCGCCAATGTGATCAGCAATTTTGCCTTCCTCGATCCTTCGCTCAGCTACGACGCGGACAACGTCTATCTGCGGCTGCACCGCAATAACATCAGTTTTGCCTCGGTTGGCCTGGGCGCCAACCAGATGGCCACCGGTGGCGGCGCCGAGAGCCTAGACAGCGGCAATCCGCTCTACGACGCCATCCTGGGGCTACCCGCCACGGCTGCCGCTCGAGATGCCCTCGACCAATTGTCGGGCGAGATTCATGCCTCGGCCAAGGGCATGCTGCTGGGAGATGGCCATTTCGTCCGTGATGCCGCCACCAGCCGCATCTCTGCCGCCTTCGGCGACGACAGCATGGCCGCTCTACCGATCATGGCCTATGGCGAGGGTGGTCCCGAAATGGTCGCCGCCGACACCGATCGTTTCGCCGTCTGGGGTCAGGCTTTTGGGTCTTGGGGCAGCACGGACTCCGATGGCAACGCCGCCGCCTTTGATCGCTCGACTGGCGGCCTGCTGGCCGGCGCCGATGCGTCGGTCGGCCGCTGGCGTCTCGGTCTGCTTGGCGGCTACAGTCATTCGAGCTTCGGTGCCGATGATCGCAATTCGAACGGTAAGAGCGACAACTATCATCTCGGCCTCTATGGCGGTACCAATTGGCGCGCCATCGCCTTCCGCACCGGCGCCGCCTACAGTTGGAGCAGCATATCGACCAGGCGCTCGGTAGCCTTCGACGGTTTTGCCGACGCGCTCTCGGCCGACTATGGTGCTGGCACCGCGCAAATCTTCGGGGAGTTCGCCTACAAGGCCGATGCCGGACAATTCAACTTGGAGCCTTTCGCCAATCTTGCTTATGTCAGCGTGCACACAAACGGGTTTACCGAGCAAGGTGGCCCAGCGGCGCTGGCCAGCGCCGCTTCGACCACCGATGCCACCTTCACCACCCTCGGCTTGCGCGGTTCCACCGAATTCGCGCTTGGCGGCGTCAACGTCACAGCGCGTGGCATGCTCGGCTGGCGTCATGCCCTCGGCGATATCACGCCGCTGTCGACCGTCACTTTCGCCGGCGGCGATCGCTTCACCATCGCTGGCGTGCCGATCGGCAGGGACAGCGCGCTCATCGAGGCGGGTCTCGACCTGCTGCTCGCCCCCAACGCCAAGCTCGGCCTGTCCTATACTGGCCAGTTCGGCGGCGGCGTTGACCAGGGCGCCAAGGTCGATCTCGGCGTGAAATTCTGAGGGCGCCGGCGTCGCGTTCTGTCGCCGGCCGCCAAGATGCTGCACGATTCATCCTGCGCGAAGGGGGTGATGGAACAAGAAGCGCAGTCGCGCGTTCGATCCAATCGACATGTCGCTGGAGCCTGTTTTGGGCGAGGGAACGAGGTGCCGATAGTCACAACTCTGGAGGTTTTTGATGGAACGTCGGTTGTTTCTCACTGGAATGCTGGGCGTCGTCGGCGCGGTGGCGGTTGCGAGCGTAGCCGGGCCCGGCCGGGCTGTTGCCGGTATTCCCCAAGGCAACGGAATTCTCGACAAGCTGGATAAGCCGGATCCGGCTGTCTTCGAAGGCGGTGAAGAGGTCGAACTGGAACAGGTTTCCCATCGTCGCGGGCATTACCGCTATCGTCGCCGGCATGGCGGCAGGCGCCGCGGCTGGAGACGGGTGTGCCGCAGTTACTGGCGCCATGGTCGTCGCCACGTCCGTTGCTGGCGCGAGCGGGTATGGCTCTGGTAGCAATTGGATTCTCGCTGACGCAAGCCGGCCACCAACAGCGTGGCCGGTGTCGTCGGGATGCACAACCGTGCAGGGCCAATGTATGCGTTTGCAAATCGGTACCCAGGTACCGGTCAGCCGATCGTTACGGATCCACTCACGTATTTTAGCTTAATCTAACGCGTATTTTAGCTTAATCTAAGAATCGGTGGAACCAAATCAGCCGTTACCCGTTGGGGCGCTGTTTATCGGGAATTGTGACCATGCCAGACGGCCATCGAAAAGAATCGTATTCCGCAATTTTGATCACAGGTCCACAGGCCAGAGGCAATCCGCACGCATGAAGGGCGTGGCGATAGTGACCGAAGCCCGCAGCGGCTCCGAATGGCTCGGCAGTCTGGCAAACAGCACGGGAATATTGGGCCGGTCAGCCGAATGGCTCGATTCGGACACGTTGGGCGTCAGGCCGAAATCCTTCGACGAACTCCTGTCCGCCGTCATTGATCGTGGCGGGACCGAAAATGGCCGGTTTGCCGTCAAGCTGTTTCCACGCCACCTTCACTGGTCGCAAGCGAAATATGAAGCCGACTTCCTTGCCGAATGCATCCGGCGCCATGCCATGGGTGTGGTCTTTCTGGAGCGGCGGGACCGCCTTCGCCAAGCGATCTCCTATTGCCGGGCGAAGGCGTCGGGTCGCTGGAGAAGCACGATGGGCGGCGCGGATCGGGTTCCGCAATACGACTTCGCCGGAATCTGCCAGGCCTATTTCATGATCGGGCAGAGCTATGCTTTCTGGGAGGCTTATCTGCGCATGGCCGACCTGCCTTACGACCATTTGTTTTATGAAGATCTGCTGGACGACCCTCGTCCCTACGTCGCGTCGGTGGCCCGGCAGTTGTCGATTGAAGTGCCGAACTGCGAGTTCAGGACAAATCTGCGGTTGCAGCGGGACAGCTGCACCGAAGAGTGGGCCGAGCGGTTCCAGAGCGACGCCAAGTCCAAGGGCCTGCTGGCCCATCTCCCCAAGAAGGTGGCGCCGCGAAATATCAACAACCTTGCCCGATTCCTGCTCAAGAAGCAGATGCGCATCGGCCAGGCTTAGATGGGCCTGACCAATCCCGTACCGAACCGCCGGACCGGGCCGAGCACCCCAAGGCGCGTTTGAGATCGTCCGCGCGGCCTACTGGTCCGAAAACCTCACGCTCACCCCGCGCTGCCGAAAATAAGCCTGCATCAGTTTGCGGCCCGAGCGGTTGTTCTGCGCCAACTTGGTCGGATCGAACACAGCCTCTTTTATACCCTCTCGTGTCAGGGCTGCCTTAAGCGTCGCGATATGTGCGTCGATGTCGGCATTGTCCGCCCGCAGCGACGCATAGATAGTTTCAGTCGCCTCGGCCACGGTCGGTTCGCTCACAGGTGTCGTCCTTTGTTTGATTGGGCGGCGGCTCTAAAAAGTGTCGCCTTATCCGCCTGTTGTCTGGATGGTGCGCCGAAAGCTTGGAGCGGGTAGCGGGAATCGAACCCGCGCGTTCAGCTTGGGAAGCTGACAGGCTACCATTACATCATACCCGCGCGTGCCCTCGTTACCATGAGGTTCGGCCTTCGGGCAATCGCAAAGCGGCTCTCGAAACGCACTCTCCAGAAGTTCCCTCGGCGCGGGCCTGGGTTTTTATTTTGCCTTCGCGACCTTGTCGCCGGCGGCAAAGCTCGGCCAGTATTTCGAGATGGCGAGTATCGCGCCTGCCGAAGAGAAATGACCGTAGTCGAAGTAGAGAAATTGCCTGGTGCCGGCGTCTGCGTAGGAGCAGCCGGCCGCGTCGCACAGATAGGCCAGCGGGTCGATGAAAGTTGCCCCTTTGACGAAAGGCAGCACCTGCTTGTTGATGTCCGGATTCATGGCCATCGGCCAGGATGTGTTCGCCAGGTGCTCTCGCCGGGCGAAGAAGGCGATTTTCTGCACGTCGGCGATGAACTCCGGAGATTGCCCGATGACATAGACCTTGACGCCCATCCCGTTGAGCCGGTCGATGGTCTTCTGCAGGCCGTCGAAGCCCCTGGCCTGGTAGTCGGTCCATCGTCCACTCAGGATCACGGCCTGGATGTTGGCATCGCGGATGATCGACAGTGCCCGTTCGTTGAAGCGCGTGCAGGCCGGCCGGGCATAGGAGAAGTAGCTCAGGTTTGGCGGGCAGCCGGCATAGGTGTACTGGATGACATTGGCCTGGATTTTCTGCGCGTTGGCCTCCAGCCCCGATACGTAGTGAGCGGCGAAGGAATCGCCCCACAACAGCACATTGACTGGAAAGCCATGCGTTCGGGTGCAGTCGGCTAGGTTCCAGTTCTCGATCCGGCTCGCGCCCTCGTTGAAGCAGACGCCATTGCGCCAGTCACCCACCAGCACCCGCTCCGTCGAGAAGTCCGGGAACCGTTGCGGAAACCCCTTGCCGAGCGCACCGGCCAAGCCGCCGACGCACAAAAGGGCGATCGCTGTCGCCGAAAAGGCGAAGATGGGCAGCGGCGCCGTGAAGGTGCTTTTCCGGCGGAACGGCTGCTCGACATATTTCCAGGAGAACGTCGCCAGGGCGACGCTCGCCACGATCATTGCGAGGATCGTCGGCACGCCGATGGCTTTCAGCGAGAGATAGTGGACGAACGAATTGATCGGCCAGTGAACGAGATAGAGCGAATAGGAGATGAGGCCGACCCAGACCAGCGGAGCGAGCTGAAGCACGCGGGTGGCGACAGGGACGGGTCTGTCCGGGTGCATCTGGCCCGCATAGATCAGCAGCGCCGTCCCGATACAGGGATACAGGGCGTTGTAGCCCGGAAACGGGTCGCTCTCCGAAATCGTCAGGAAGCCGAATGTGAGCAGGCCAAAACCGGCGAGGCCGATCAGTTCCGTCACCGGGCGGCTGGCAAGTGCCGGCGGCTTTCTCAGCATCAGCATGGCGCCCAGCGCCAGTTCCCAGATACGCGTCGGCAGCAAGTAGAAGCCGGCGGTCGGCGCCAGCGTGGTTGCCATCACCGCCAGGGCGAAACTGCCGATGGCAATCGGCAGCAATATCGTCAGCCAGCGCTTCGCGGCGTATCGGTAGATCAGATACACAAGGACCGGCGCGAAGATATAATACTGCTCCTCGACCGAAAGCGACCATGTGTGCAGCAGGGGCCGCAGTTCCGCGTCAATGGAGAAATAGTTGGTCGTCTTCCAGAAATAGATGTTCGACCAGAAGGTCGAGGCCGCGATCACACTGAGGCTGTACTCGTGAAGGTCGGACGGCAGAAGGATGAACCAGGCGGCAATGCTTGCGAGCACGATGACGAAGGTCAGTGCCGGCAGGATGCGTCGTGCGCGGCGCCAGTAGAAGCGGCCGATCGAGAACTGGCCGCGCTCGAGATCGTCGAGCAGGCTGCCGCTGATCAGATAGCCCGATATCACGAAGAAGATGTCGACGCCGGTGAAGCCGCCGGGAATGGCGGAGACGCCGAAATGGAAGAGCACGACGGGAAGCACCGCAACGGCCCGCAGGCCATCGATATCGCGCCTGTAGTTCATTCGGCCGGTCCGTACGCCGTGGTTCGTGCGGCGGAACCTGACATGCTCCTCATGCTGCGATGTCCCCGTCGTACAAGAAAACGTGGCCCATGGTTTTATGGACTGTGCCCTGCAACATAAGTTTGCTGCACTGCAATATCCATGTCAAGCCGGATGCCGGGGTTTGGGCGCCGGCTGCACCGGCCCCTCGGGACGCTGCAAATCAGGTGCCGGGCAGGTAGATCACCGCATAATCGTCCGCATATGCCCGCTTCCACCCCAACTCCGCGAAGAAGGGGATGCGGGTGTCGTCGGCTGTAAGCAGCGCCCAGCCAATGGCGTATTTCTTCAGTTGGGCCTCGAGCAGCGGTTTTCCGTCGCTGCGTCCCGTTGCGTCGTCGGTTTTCGTGAAACCGCTCAGGAACAATTGGTCCGTCCTGCCGTCGATGTAAGTCTTGATGCCATGAAAGATCAGTGTGCCGCCGAAATTATAGGAATTCAGCACGTTGCCCGACAGGTGGTGATCCCCGGCGAATGCGAGGGCACCACTGGCGGATGTCTTCGGGCTCGGTGTCACCTGGTAGGCACTGCCGAGGATTGCGGCCGCCGCGACCAGAAAGACGGCCATGGCGCCGCAGACCGCGTAGAACCGGCTGGCGAAGAATTTTTCCAGCCCGTCACGCTTTTCCATCAGCCAGGTCGTGGTTGAGAGCGAAGGGTATTGCTGTGCGACCTCGACGGCGATCACCAAGGGAATCAGCAGGAAGGGCAGATATACAAATCGCAGATGGGTGAGATAGACATGCAAGGTGAAGATGACGAACAACGCCTTGGCCCAGCCGATCCGCAGCCTGGACACCAGAAGCCCGAAAAGCGCCAGCAGCATCACCGCTTCCTCGAAGATCTGCTCCTGGGCATTGAACGGCCGCCACTCCAGGATGAGTGGCACCGCCTCGTTGCCATAGGCCACGGTGAATGTCGCCAGGATGGCTTTCACGCCATAGGGGTGCATCAGGCTCACGACTGGGCAGAGTAGGCCGAAAGCCACCCATTTCGCCAGGAGAACGGGTTTCGACAAGCCCGAGCGCGTCAGCAGACCAAGCCCGGCAAAGGCGGCGATGACGAAGCTCAGGGTGAAGGTGGCGTGCAGGTTGGCCCACAAGACGACGAGTATGAGCAGCCACAGGGGCGGAGCCCTCTCTTCCCGCGCGGCGCGAAACAGCATTGCCGTCCAGACGACGATGATCGGCAAGGTGAAGACGTGGGGGCGTGCCGTATAGATCGGGGCGATCAGGAAAGCCACCACGAAGGTAAGCCCTATCGCCAGTATGGGCTTCAGCCATGTGCTGAGGAACCATCCCATCAGGAAGACCGTCAGACCGACGGTGGCGATGATCAGTGCGACGACGCCATTCCAGCCGCCCGCGCGGTAGGCAAGTGCCAGAAAGACCTGCCCCAGCCACTCCTTGGCGATCCAGGGCTGGCCGCCGAACGTATGGGAATAAGGGTCCACAAGCGGAAACGTCCGGTGTTCCAGGAAGTCCAGGCCAACTTTCACCTGCCACCAATTGTCGGGATCCTGCAGGATCGCGCTGGCAATGGCGCTAAGCACACAAGCAACCATGCAGGCGCACAGAAGGCAGAATATCAGCCTGATGCGTTGCGCGTCGCCCAGCGAAGGCGTTGCCATGGCGATTGCGGCGGCCTGGCTCATGTTGCGGCTCCGGGTGACGGCGTCGCCGTCACTACTGCTGCGGCCTGGTTCATGTCACGGCTCCGGGCCATCTCGTATTCGTTGCGGCGAAGGCGTCAGGATCATCCGCGCCGCCGGCGAAGACGAACCGGGCCGAGCCGAGATAGAAGATGACCGAATAGAGGCAGTTTCTCGCCAGGTGGACGAACGGGTTCTCGATGAAGCCGGCTGACATGGCGGCAATGACGATGCCCAGATTGGCGCCATAGGCAACGACGAAGGTCATCGCGTATCGGGCAACCGCGCCGGGGCAGCCTGCACGTCCGAACGTCCAGCGGCGATTGAGAAAGAAACCAAGGGTGAGGCCAGCGGTATAACCTGCCGCATTGGAAACGATATCGCCAAGGCCCAGCGCCAGCCCGGCCAGGATCAGCGTATATCCAAGCGCCGTGTTGAGAAGCCCGACAGCTCCAAAGCGCAGCACCCGCGAGACATCAGATGGAAGAGCCGACCGCATGCCGCCCACGCCGTTTCGGTTGCATCCTGTCGACCTTCGCCTCAGCCAGGCGCGACCCTTTCGCCATCTCCTGCAGGCGATGGATGGGCAGGTCGCTATCCTTGGTCGGCTGGTCGCGCGAAACGACCTCATTGACGAAGTACAGCGGCCGCCGCTTTGTCTCCATGTACATGCGGCCGAGATATTCGCCGAAGATGCCAAGCACCAGAAGCTGGACGCTGCCCATGATCAGCGTGATCGCGGCAAGGCTCGTCCAGCCGGGAACCACGTTACCCCTGGACCATTCGAACAGCGTATAGCCAAGCACGACCATGCCGAGCAGGCCGAACATCATTCCCAGCAGCGAGGCAAACCGCAAAGGCAGGATCGAAAAGCTGGTCATCGCGTCGACCGCAAGAAGTACCATCTTCTTCAGCGGGTAGTGGGTGGTGCCGGCAAAACGCCGGTGCCGCTCGTATGGAAAGGCGACCTGGTTCAGGCCGATCCAACTCACCATGCCGCGAATGAACCTGTAGCGTTCGGGCATCGCGTTCAGATGATCGAGCGCACGGCGGCTCATCAGCCGGAAGTCTCCGGAGTCCGAAGCGATCTCGACATCGACCATCCGGCCGAGCAATCGGTAGAACATCGAGGCCGAAGCCCGCTTGAACCAGCTTTCGCCGTCGCGCTTCACCCTTTGGCCGTAGACGACGTCGAAGCCTTCATCCATCTTGGCCATCATCGCGCTGAGCAGTTCGGGCGGATCCTGAAGGTCGGCGTCGAGAATGAGAATGCGCTCGCCGCGACAGAATTCCAGCCCGGCGCTGAGCGCGATCTGATGGCCGTAATTGCGGGCAAGGTCGATGGCGACGACATGGTCGTCCTTTTCGGCCAGTTCGAAAATGGCTTCGCGGGTGCCGTCGGTCGCGCCGTCGATGACGAGCACGATCTCGTAGGAAGCGTTTTGCTCAAGGCATGCGGCGCTGACGCGTCGGTGAAGCTCGGCCACGCCATCGCGTTCGTTATAGCATGGCACGACAACCGACAGCATGACCGCGCGGCGCGCGCCGATTTTTCCCGTTCCCACCAAAGCCTGGCTCCCGCTCTTGTAATGGCAATAGCGGCAATTGGTTAGAAAACAGATAAGTAAGGTGGATATGCAGGTTAACTCGGCGGCCAATATCCAGCAGCATCCAGCAGCGGTCAATCGGATTCCGCGGACAGAGCCCGCCGGCTTGATGGATTACCGGCAAGCACGTATCTCTGGGCGGTGCCCGTGAGTCTGGGCATCTCAATCGGGAGACGGCCTTGTCCGCACTGACGCGTTTTCTCGGCGACTCGCCGCTCAGGGTGATCCTGAAGCTGCTGGTGGTGTCGTTCCTCGTCGGCCTTGTCATGAATGCCTTCGGCTGGTCGCCGATGGATGTGTTCTACGGCATCCAGAAATTCTTCATTGACCTCTGGAACCTGGGCTTCCATGCCATCGACCGCTTCCTCGGCTACATCCTGCTCGGTGCCGCGATCGTCGTGCCGGCCTTCATCCTGCTAAGGATCGCCAACTATCGGAAGTGACTCTGGAGCAATTCCAGGAACAGTGTGAAACGGTTTTCCGTTCGGAATTGCATTAAGACAGACGGCTAGGCGTAACCCGAGGCGACCTCGAACAGCAGGGCATGCCGTGCGGCAAGTGCCGGCACGTCCGTGGAATAGCCGCCGCCGATGACGCCGCAGACCGGAATGCCTTGCGCGCGAAAATGGCCGATGACCATCTCGTCGCGAGCGCGCAGGCCGTCGTTGGAAAGCGCCAGCCTGCCGAGCCGGTCCTCGACATGGACGTCGACACCGGCATTGTAGAAAACGATGTCCCAGCGCAGTTGGGCCGAGAGCTCCGGCAGGATCGTGCCCAGCCTTTCGAGATAGGCGGTATCGCCCGTGCCGTCGGGCAGTGCAATGTCGAGATCGGAAGCGATCTTGCGCACGGGGTAGTTGCGCTCGCCATGCATGGAAAAGGTGAACACGCGTGGCTCGTTGCCCAGAATATCCGCGGTGCCGTCGCCCTGATGCACATCGAGGTCGACGACCAGGATGTTTTGTGCCGCACCCTCTGTGAGCAGCACCAGCGAGGCGACGGCGACGTCGTTGAAGGTGCAGAAGCCGGCACCTTGCGCGCGCCGCGCATGATGGCTGCCGCCGGCGGTGTTGCAGGCAATGCCGTGGCGCAAGGCAAGTCGCGCAGCCAACACCGTGCCGCCGGTGGCAAGCCGTGCGCGGAGCGAAACGCGGGGGCCGACCGGAAAACCGATCTCACGCTCGATTTTTTCCGGCACCGAACAGCCGATGACCTGATCGACATAGTCGGCCGCATGGGCAAGCTTCAGCCATGACGCTGGTGCGGGGGCCGCTGTGTTGAGCGCGTCGGGTCCGGCCAGGCCGCGTGCCCGCAAGGCCTCCATCAGGAGCGGATACTTGCTCATCGGGAAGCGATGGTTGGCAGCGAAGCCGGCGTCGTAGTCAGGATGGTGGACGATCTGCAGGGGCATGAACGGAATCCGGCGGGCTCGCGCCAGACCGGGATTTCGGTTGGCCATCGCGGGAAGAATGATTGCGCGGTGGTCGGAAAATGGGGCACATCGGCTCCTCGATCAAGCATCAATCAGCAAGGCAGCAATCCCTTGGACAAGGGTGCAATCCCAGCCGACGCCAGACCTTTTGTCGTCACCAACCGTTCCGTGCTCGCCATAGCGGTGCCGATGACGCTGGCCTATCTGACCACGCCAATGCTCGGCCTGGTCGACACGGCGGTTGTCGGGCAGTTCGGCGACGCGGCCCTTCTCGGCGGCCTGGCCGCGGGATCTCTGGTGTTCAGTGTCGTCTTCACCACCTTCAATTTCCTGCGCTCCGGCACCACCGGTCTCGTCGCCCAGGCTTTCGGGCGCGGCGACGCGCTGGAGGAACAGGCGGTGTTTTGGCGCGCCGTGCTGATCGCGGTCGTCGCCGGCATCGTGCTGGCAGCGCTTTCACCGCTGATCGCGGTCGGTGGGCAGTGGTTCATGGGCGCCGAGCCGCGCGTCAGCGAGGCGATGGGCGTCTACATCAGGATCAGGTTGCTTGCCGCACCCTTCTCGCTGATCAACTATGCGATCCTTGGTTATGTGCTGGGGCGCGGCGAGGGGGGGCTCGGCCTTGTGCTGCAGCTGGTGCTCAATGGCATCAACATCGCGCTTTGCTTCCTGCTTGGCCTGAAGCTCGGCTGGGGCGTTGCCGGCGTCGCCTGGGCGACCGTCACCGGCGAATTCCTGGCCATGCTGCTGGGTCTCGCCATCGTGGTGCTCCGCTTCCGCTCGACCCCGTCCCTGCCGCGCCATCGTCTGCTCGACATGAGCGCCTTCCGGATCATGCTGTCGCTCAACCGCGACATCATGATCCGGTCGTTCTCGCTGCTCGCCGCCTTCGCGCTGTTCACGCGTCAAGGTGCGCAGTTCGGCACGGTGACGCTGGCCGCCAACGCGGTCTTGATGAACTTCTTCCTCGTCGCCGGTTATTTCCTCGACGGTTTTGCCACCGCCGCCGAACAGCTCGCGGGCCGTGCCGTCGGCGCACGTGCAGAGCAGCCCTTCCGGCGGGCGGTGCGTCTGACCTTGTTCTGGGGTTTCGGGCTTGCCGGCGCCGCGACGCTGGTGCTGCTCTCGGCTGGTGCCAATCTGGTCGCCGTCGTCACGACATCGCAGGAGGTCCGCTCGGTAGCCGACATCTATTTGCCCTGGGCGGCATTCACCGCGCTGAGCGGCGTTCTGGCGTTCCAGATGGATGGCGTCTTCATCGGCGCGACATGGTCGCGCGACATGCGCAACATGATGCTGCTGTCATTTCTCGTCTTTACCGTCGCGCTGCTGACGCTCGCGCCTGCCTTCGGCAATCATGGCCTGTGGGCGGCACTTCACGTCTTCCTGCTGACGCGTGGCTTCAGCCTGCTGGCGATTCTGCGGCTGCGGCTGCGGACGGCGTTCAGCTGAGCGGCTTTGACGCCCACCGATCGAGATGGCTGTCGCGCAACGCGCGGATGGAGTTCAGGCTCTCCGTCTCGCAAAAGCGCGCCATGCCGGCGACGATACGGCCCGGCAGTGCCGGCCCTGCATAGATCATGCTGGTGTAGAGCTGGACGAGATCGGCGCCCGCGCGGATCTTTTCCAGCGCCGCATCCGTGCTATCGACGCCGCCGACGCCGATGATGGCGATATCCGACCCGAGCAGTTTGCGCATCCTGGCCATTACGATGGTCGAGCGTTCGAACAGCGGCTTGCCGGAAAGTCCGCCTGTTTCGCTTGTCGTGCCGATGCTGCGCAGCGGCGGCCGCGAAATCGTGGTGTTGGAGACGATGACGCCGTCGATTTTCTTCTCGGTGACCTCGGCGGCGATGTCTTCCAACTCGGCCTCGACCAGATCCGGCGCGATCTTCAGGAAGACCGGCGGCTGCGCGGACGCCATGGCGCGTGCGGCCATGACCCGCGACAGAAGCTCGCCGAGCTGTTCGCGCGCCTGCATGTTGCGCAGGCCCGGGGTGTTGGGCGAGGAGATGTTGACCGTCAGATAGCTGGCATAGGGGGCGAAGCGGACGACGCCGCGCTCATAGTCACTGATGCGGTCGGTGCTGTCCTTGTTGGCGCCGATGTTGACGCCGACAATGCCGGAATGCCCCTTGCGGGCGGCAAGGTGTCTTTCGGCCGCCGCATGGCCCTCATTGTTGAAGCCCAGCCGGTTGATCACCGCTTCATCCGCCGTCAGCCGGAAGATGCGCGGCTTCGGGTTGCCGGCCTGCGGCAGCGGCGTGACCGTGCCGACCTCGGCAAAGCCGAAGCCGAGGCCAAGCAGCGCGTCAGGCACCTCGGCGTTCTTGTCATAGCCGGCCGCCATGCCGAGCGGGTTGGGGAAATCGAGGCCGCAAAGGCTGACCTTCAACCTGGTATCGTGCGCCGTCCGCGCGCCGACCGGCAGCCCGCAGCGCAGCGCCGCGATCGACAGGCCGTGCGCGGTTTCCGGATCGAAGGTGAACAGCAGCCTCTGGCCGAGCCGGTCGAGCACGCTCATTCGGCCTCCAGCGCCGGGAAGAGGTGGGTACCGTCGGGACCAAGCGGCAGCGGTCGCACCCACTTGACGGCTTTCAGCTCCAACACGCCGTAAAGATGCGGAAACAGCGCACCGCCGCGCGACACCTCATATTTCAGGGCAGGCCCCAGGCCGGCGCCGTCGATGGCGACGAGCAGAAGGTCCGACTGGCCGGAAAAATGCTTTGCCGCCGTTTCCCGGACCTGCGCCGCCGTCGAGAAATGGATGAAGCCGTCGGTGAGATCGATCGGCGCCCCGGTAAAGCGGCCATTGGCTTCGGCCTCGCGCCAAAGCGCTTGCGGGGTTATCTTGTAGATAAACTGAGACATGGTTGCGCTATAATCCGAACCAGTCGTGCGGGGAAGGCCACGCCAAGGGTCTTCCCCATTTCCGGCGCAAACATGCGATATTTCAGGCCTTGGCCATGGAGGACAACATGCGTCTGCATCACATTTTGATCCCCGCCGCACTCGGTTCACTGATCGCGGTATCAGCCTATTCGGAAGAAACCGATCGCTACCGGCTGGAAAAATCCGGCAACGGCTATGTCCGCATGGACACCCAGACCGGCGCGATGTCGCTCTGCGAGGAGCGCTCGGGCCAGCTCGTCTGCAAGATGGCGGCCGATGAACGCGCCGCCTTCCAGGATGAGGTCGACCGCCTGCAGACCTCGATGAAGGCAATGGATGAGCGCGTCACCAAGCTGGAGAATTCGCTCTCCGCCCGTCTCGAATCGAAGCTCCCGAGCGAGGAGGATTTCAACAAGACGATGAGCTACATGGAGCGCTTCCTGAAAGGCTTCATGGGCATCGTCAAGGATATGGACAAGGACAGCGGCGACGGCGCCCAGCTCAACTCGCAGAAAACCTGAGCATCCAAACCAGGAAAATGGGACGTGCCGGCTTTGCCGCTTGAAAACAGCGCGCGGCCCCTCATAATCGTCCGACTGGTCCCGAAAAGCTAAAAATCATCGACGGGATTCGGGGAGGAACATTTGCCGTCAGGCTATTCTTTCGTCATCGCCGACGATCACCCGCTGTTTCGCGGCGCGCTGCGTGAGGCACTTGCCGGCATCGGCAATGTCGCCGCCATCCACGAGGCCGGCGATTTCGAAAGTGCCAAGGCGCTGGTCGTGGCCAATGAGGATGTCGACCTTGTGCTGCTCGACCTGTCGATGCCGGGCGCCAGCGGCCTTTCCGGCCTGATCTCGCTGCGCGGTATCCATCCGGCGGTGCCGCTGATCGTTGTCTCTGCGCATGACGATCCGGCGACCATAAGGCGTGCGCTCGATCTTGGCGCCTCCGGGTTCATCTCCAAATCGGCGAGCATGGAAGAGATCCGCAACGCCGTGCAGTCGGTGCTGGCCGGCGACATAGCGGCTCCGGTTGGCGTCGATCTCGGCGTCGAGCGCGACCCCGAAATATCGGACCTGATCAAAAGATTGCAGGCGCTGACCCCGCAGCAGACCCGCGTGCTCGGCATGCTGGCCGAGGGCCTGCTCAACAAGCAGATCGCCTACGAACTCGGCGTCTCCGAGGCGACGGTCAAGGCGCATGTCTCTGCCATCCTGCAGAAGCTCGGCGTCGACAGCCGCACCCAGGCGGTTATCTTGCTGTCCAAGATCGGCAGCGATCCGTTGCAGCCGGCGCACTGAGTGACGGCGTGGCAACGGATTCAGGCGATGCGCTCCAGGTTATTGTTCAGCCTTGTCTGTCACCCTTGCTTGGCTATCGCCTGTGCGATCGCGCGCCCAGATCGCAACGGCCGCGGCGCTGCCGTCCGGCGCTCCGACTGCCCGCTCGCCGAGATAGCTCGCCCTGCCAAGACGCGGCGACATCGAGGCGGTGGCGTCGGCCCCGCCTGCCGCGGCGAAAGGTCTTGCTCCGCTGGCAATCCAGACCGCGAACGATATCTCGAAGGCCCTGGCATAGTGCTTACCAGGCGGTGCGTATGAGTAAGACCTGATCTTACTCGGCCGACGCCATCGGCCTGACCCTGGCCATCATCGAGCGCAGCACCGCCGGTTTCAGCGGCTTGTTGATCATCGGAACGTCGAGTTCGCTGGCCGCCGCGCGCACCTCGTTGGAACGGTCGGCGGTCACCAGTATACACGCAAGATCCTGGCCGCAGGTCGCGCGCAGGGTCCTGATCACGTCGAGCCCGGTGACGCCGTCGAGATGATAGTCGGCAAGCACGATGTCGGGCCTGCGCGCGCCAGGCCGCGGGAGCTCTCCTGATCCGGAAGCGGTGTCGACGGTGCACCCCCAGCCTTCGAGCAGAAGACGCATGCCGTCGAGGATGCGCGCGTCATTGTCGATGCAAAGTACTGTCAGCCCAGCAAGCGAGGAAGCGGCATGGGCTGGTGCTTTCTCGATCTCGCGCCGCGGCGCCGCCACAGCCGCCACCGGCAGTATGACCGAGAAACGCGTGCCCTTGCCCGGATTGGAGAAAATACGGATTTCCAGGCGCAGCACCCGGGCGATGCGGTCGACGATGGAGAGGCCGAGACCGAGGCCTTCGGCCTCGCGCGCGCCTTCGTCCAGCCGGGTGAACTCATGGAAGACCGTGTTCAGCTTGTCGCCGGCAATGCCGATACCGGTGTCGATCACCTGGATCTCCGCCAGTTCGCCGCGTCGCCGCACGCCGACCAGGATGCGGCCCTGGCGCGTATATTTGATGGCATTGGAGACAAGGTTCTGGATCAGGCGGCGCAACAGATTGCGGTCGGTCACCACCGTCAGCGAAGACGGCATGATCGTCAGGCCGAGCTTTTTCTCCGCAGCCATCGGTCGAAAATCATTGCCGATCTGTCGCAGCAATCCGTCGAGGTTGAAGGCGGTATCGTCCGGCTTCATCGCGCCGGCATCGAGGCGGGAGATGTCGAGCACGGCGCCGAGAATCGTCTCGACCGATTCCAGCGAGGATTCGATGTTGACCGCAGCCTTGCCGGCCGGACCCTTGCCGGCTTTCTCGATCAGCGAGGAGCAATAGAGCCGGGCAGCGTTCAACGGCTGCAGGATGTCATGGCCGGCGGCGGCGAGGAAGCGCGTCTTGCCCAGATTGGCCTCCTCTGCCAGCATTTGCGCCTGCGCCAGTTCCTCGTTGACCCGGGTCAGCTCGATGGTGCGGGTCTTGACGCGCTGCTCCAGCGATTCATTGGCGCGCTTCAGCGCCAGATCCTGCTCGACGCGGCCGGAAATGTCGGCATAGGTGGCGACGATACCGCCGTCCGGCATCGGGTTGGAGCGCAGTTCGAGAATGCGGCCGCTGGTCTTCAGCTCCATCTGCCAGGGGCTGACGAAACTGGTCAGACGGTTGAGCGTCATCACGCGCTGGTCGGCGGGGATGTCGCCTCGCTCGGCGAGGTGGCGCAAGATCTGGTCGAGCGAGACGCCGACCTGGCCCATTTCGTCAGGCAGATCGAACAGCGCCCGGTACTGGCGGTTCCAGCAGATCAGGCGAAAGTCCTTGTCGAAGACAGTGATGCCTTGCTCCATCTGGTCGAGCGCGATCTGCAGCAGGTCGCGGTTGTGCTGCAGCGCCTCGGTGGCGTCGTCGAGCAGGCGGAAAGCATCCCGGGACTCGCGGTCATGCCGCCTGAACAGCAGCGACAGGATCAGCCGCGCCGAGGAGGAGCCGACGGCGCTGGCCAAAAGCTGCTCGGAGAAGCGGATGACGTCCATGCTCGCCTGCTCCTTGCCGTGCAGCGAGGTGCCGTTGGTCCTCTCGAACGACTGGAAAGAGCGCTCGGTGCGCTCGACGCCGAGATAGCGGCCGATCGTGTCCTTGAGGTCATTGACGGTGATGGCGGTGCGGAAGCGGCGCAGGCTCGGCATCGGGCCGGCGTCGCGCGGCACGAAGATCGATGCCTGGATGCGCTCCAGCGGCACCGACGCGCGCGACAGCGAGCCGAGCACGAAGAACACCGCGTTGATCGACAGGCTCCACAGCACGCCGTGGTTCAGCGGCTCGGCCACCGTACCGAACAGGGCTTGCGGGCGCAGTGCCTCGAAGCCGAACAGCCCATGCACGACGATGTCGGTGTCGGGAGCGACAAGCGAGGGCAAGAGCAGCGTATAGCTCCAGACAAGGATGCCGGCGACCATGCCGAGCGCGGCACCCCTGCCGTTGGCGCCGCGCCAGATCAGCCCGCCGATCAGCGCCGGCGCGAATTGCGCGATGGCCGCGAACGACATCAGGCCGATCGACGACAGCCGCGCGCTGTTGGTGCTCTCGCGATAGTAGAGGAAGGCGATGAACAGAAGGATGAAGATCGCTCCGCGCCGCACGTTGAGGATGAGCGTCGACCAGTCTTCGGTCTCCAAGGTCGAGGTCTTGAGCAGGCGGCGCACGAACAGCGGAATGACGAGGTCATTGGAGATCATGATCGACAGCGCCACGCTTTCGACGATCACCATGGCCGTTGCCGCGGACAACCCACCGATGAAGGCCGCCATGGCCAGCAGGTCGTGGCCGCTGAACAGCGGCAGCGACAGCACGTAGAGATCGCTGCTGGTGCCGGTGCCGACCAGCGACAGGCCGGCAAACGCGATCGGCAGCACGAATAGGTTGATCGCCACGAGATAGAGCGGAAACACCCAGGTCGCTGTGCGCAGCTCGGCCTCGCCGCGGTTCTCGACGATGGTGACGTAGAATTGCCGCGGCAGCATGATGATGGCACAGCCGCTGAGGCCCGTCAGCACCAGCCAGGTGGCAAGCGAGGTGTTGTAGCCCATCGCCTGCCGCACCTGCCCGTTTTGCGCCAGCTTGGCGAACATGTCGCCCGGGCCGCCGAAGATCAGGAAGGTGACCATCAGGCCGATCGCCAGGAAGGCGGCGAGCTTGACCACGGTTTCGACCGCCACCGCCAGCACCAGCCCGTCCTGATGTTCGGTGGCGTCGGCGTGGCGGGTGCCGAACAGCACGGCAAACAGCGCCAGAAGCATCGCCACGACCAGCGAGATGTCGCTGACGAACGGATCGAAGGAGGGTGGCGATCCCGTATAGTGCTCGACCATCAGGCTGACCGAGCCGGAAATCGCCTTCAATTGAAGCGCGATATAGGGTACCGCGCCGATGGTGGCGATCAGCGTGGCGATCGCCGCGACGGTGAAGCTCTTGCCGTAGCGCGCGCCGAGGAAGTCCGCGATCGAAGTGATCTTCTCGGTCTTGGCCAGCCGTACGATGCGGTTGAGCAGGGGAAAGCCGAACACGAACACCAGCACCGGACCGGTGTAGATGCCGAGGAATTCGAGGCCGCGTTCGGACGAGAGGCCGACGGAGCCGAAAAAGGTCCACGAGGTGCAGTAGATCGCCAGGCTGAGCGCGTAGATGAGCGGCCTTGCCCGGCCCGGCCCTGAAATGGCCGAGCGACGATCGCCCAGGCTGGCGATGGCGAACAGCAGCGTCACATAGGCGATCGCGATGATGACGATGAACAAGCCCTGCACGCCTGGAATTTCCTCCTTCGCCGCCTTTTTTATCCGGCTTGTCCGAACGCAATCACAGCTTGGGCCCCAAGTCCATCGCGGCTTTGGGCGCATGAAGGGCGCGACTTCCGGAGGTTGACGTGAGGGAAGGAGAAAGCGGTTGCTTTCTCCCTTTTACCCATGTTGCAACTTCAGGTTTTTGTTATTGTGCCCACGGTCGATGCCGAAGGACGGAACGGCAGCGCGACCGGTCATGACAAGGAGGGTCGAAATGCTGAAAGAATTCCAGGAATTCATTTCCAAGGGTAACGTGATGGACTTGGCCGTCGGTGTCATCATCGGCGGCGCTTTCAGCACGATCGTCACTTCGCTGGTCAACGACATCATCATGCCGATCGTCGGCGCGATTTTCGGTGGTCTGGACTTCAACAACTATTTCTTCGGCCTTTCCTCGGCCGTCAACGCCACCTCGCTTGCGGACGCCAAAAAGCAAGGTGCTGTTTTTGCATATGGCAGTTTCATCACCGTGGTGCTGAACTTCATCATCCTCGCCTTCATCATCTTCCTGATGGTCAAGGCGGTGAACAATCTGCGCCGTCGGCTTGAGGCCGAGAAGCCCGCGCCAGCCGCCGCGCCGCCCCCCGCCGATGTCGCCCTGCTGACCGAGATCCGCGATCTGCTCGCCAGGAAATAACTCGGCCTGCCATTGCTGGACCAAAACCCCGGTCGCTCGCGGCCGGGGTTTTCTGTTTTCGCATCTGGTAAGGAGCGCTGACCAACGCTTGAGACCGGAACAGACCCGCCATGACCTTGATCGACAGCTTGCGCGCCGAAGCCCGCGCGGCACCTGAAAGCGGCATTGTTGCCGTCGTCAACTACGGCCGCCTGCGCGAGGGGTTGATCCCGCTTTGGGCGGGTGAGGGCGACCTGCCGACGCCGGCCTTCATTTCCGACGCCGCTGCTCGGGGATTGTCCAATGGTGAGACCTTCTACACCTGGCAGAAAGGTATTCCTGACCTCAGGCAGGCGCTCGCCCGCTATTATGCCAGGCATTTCGCCAGGACGTTCCCCGAGGAGCAGTTCATCGTCACCGGCTCCGGCATGCATGCCATCCAGCTGGCGCTCGACGCGCTGGCCGGAGCCGGCGACGAGGTTATCTATCTGTCGCCGGCCTGGCCGAATTTCGATGCCGCAGCGGCGATATCGGGAGCCGTTCCGGTGCCGGTCACGCTCGACAACTCCGGCAATGGCTGGTCCTGCGACGTCGAGAAGATAGCGGCGGCGATCACGCCGCGCACCAGGGCGCTGTTCATCAACACGCCCTCGAACCCAACCGGCTGGACCGCCGATCGCGAGACCTTGCAGGCGATTCTCGATCTTGCGCGGGCGAAGAACCTCTGGATCATCGCCGACGAGATCTATTCGCTGTTCCACTATGGCCATGGCCGTGCGCCGTCCTTCCTCGACATCGCGACGGCGGAGGACCGCATCCTGTTCGTCAACTCCTTTTCCAAGAACTGGGCCATGACCGGCTGGCGTGTCGGTTGGATCAAGACGCATCCGAGCCTGCAGCAGGTGTTCGAGAACCTGATCCAGTATTCGAACTCGGGTGTTGCCCAATTCATGCAGCGCGGTGCGATCGCCGCGCTCGACGAGGGCGATGGCTTCGTCGCCGAACAGGTGGAGCGGGCGAGGAAGGCACGCGACCTGGTCTGCGGCATTCTCGGAGCCACCGGCCGGGCCCGGTTCACCGTGCCGCAGGGCGCTTTCTATCTGTTCTTCGCCGTCGACGGCATCACCGATTCGCGCGCGGCCGCTTTCGAGATCGTCGACAAGGCCAATGTCGGCCTGGCGCCGGGCACGGCCTTTGGTCCCGGCGGCGAGGCCTTCCTCAGACTGTGCTTCCACCGCCGCCTCGATCAGATCGAGGAAGCGGCGCACCGGCTGGCGAAGTGGATGAAGAGCGTTTGAGCCGAAGGCGGCTTTAGCCGCCCGGGATCAGCCGCCCGATTTTCAGCCGCCCGACTTGGGGACCAGGAGCGGAATGAT